>JANLPE010000036.1:0-125538 GCA_031366985.1 Gemmatimonadaceae bacterium | reverse complement strand
TAGTACGAGAGGACCGAGTCGGACGATCCGCTCGTGTCCCGGCTGTGGCGCCAGCTGCAACGCCGGGTAGCGATGATCGGTGGCGATAACCGCTGAAAGCATCTAAGTGGGAAGCGCCCCCCAAGATGAATTCTCCCTGGGACCTTGAGTCCCCTAAAGGGCCGGAGGAGACTACTCCGTCGATAGGCGGCACGTGGAAGCACCGCGAGGTGTTCCGAGCGCAGCCGTCCTAATCGCCCGTGCGGCTTGACTCCCCCATGGTTTTTCCATGGGCACAAGAATCCGCTAAAACACGCAGTCATGCTTTGATCGCCCGAAAGGCGGCAAAGCCCTACGATCACTCCCAAACCGTTTGTCAGATTGCGTTCAACGTTTCGACGTTGGTCGCTTCACCTGACTTTGAAAATTCGCTGGCGATTAGAGCGTCAGGGCCACACCCGTTCCCATACCGAACACGGTCGTTAAGCCTGACAGCGCCGATGGTACTCCGGTCGAGAGATCGCGGGAGAGTAGGCCATCGCCGGCACCCTTTCGAAGCCCCCGCCACTACAGTGGCGGGGGCTTCGTCGTTTCCGTACCTTCCGCGTCCTCTATGGCTCTCTCATGACGAAAGCAGGCATCGTTACCGTCGCTGGGTTCCCCAACGCCGGCAAGTCCACGCTCCTGAATCGGTTGGTCGGCGAGAAACTCGCGATCACGTCGCCGAAGGCGCAGTCGACGCGGCATCGTATTGTCGGAATTCGTACCGCGGACGATGCCCAGATGATTGTGCTCGATACGCCAGGCCTGCTCGAGCCGCGAGACACATTGCACGCCGCCATGAGAAACGCCGCGCTGGCCGCCGTACGCGACGCCGACGTGCTTGTACATGTCGTCGACGCGACCGCAACCGTCCCCGAATCGTTCGAACGCGCAGCCGGTCTGGAAAAATCCTTGCGCGCGCCGGTGATTCTGGCGCTCAACAAGTCGGATCTGCTCGATGACGAAAAGCGCGCACGATTGATGGCCACGCACCCGAATGCGCTGCTGGTCTCCGCCGTCAGCGGTGCAGGGATCGACAATCTGGTGATGGCGATCACGCATAAGCTCCCAGTCAGCCCATATCTCTATCCAGAGGACGAACTGTCGACGCAGCCTGTCCGATTCTTTTGCGCGGAACTGGTGCGTGAGACGGCGTTGGAGCAGTTGGGTGACGAGTTGCCGCATGCGCTGGCGTGCGAGATTGAGGAGTACCGCGAGAACGCATCACCGCTATACATTAGAGCGGTCTTGCACGTTGAACGCGACAGTCAGAAGCGGATCGTCATTGGGGCTAACGGACAGCAAATCAAAAAACTCGGCAAGGCGGCACGAGAGAAGATCGAGCGACTCGTCGGACAACCCGTATATCTCGACCTGTGGGTGAAGGTGCTCGCCAACTGGCGCAAGAACCCGCAGGCTGTTCGTCGGTTGGGGTACGGCGATCCGTCCGGACGCGCATAATCGTTCTTCTGCCTGTGCGTCGCGCGTTCGCATGTCTGATCGGTGTGGTCGCGTTCCTTGGGACGGCGACCACGTCGCGCGCGCAAGATGGTGGATTGTTTCTGCTCTTTCCCTTTGGTGCACGTGCGGTCGCGATGGGAGAAGCAGTCAGCGCGGATACGGCGCTGGGTTCGGAAGCGGTGTGGTGGAATGCCGCCGCGCTCGCGCGGATCCCGCAGCGAGAGCTAGCGCTCCATCACTCAAGTACGCTGATCGCCAATAGTGACATGTTCACGTTCGTCGTACCGTCTCGCGTGATCGGCACGTTGGCCTTCAGTGCGTACCTCGTCAACTACGGTGATCAGCAAGCCACCGACCCGTTCAGCGGGCAGCCCACGGGGACAATTACCAACCTCAATTATTTGCTCATGGCGTCGTACGGGACGCCCGTCGGGAAGCGCCTGAGTATTGGTGTGTCCTACAAGTTTTTGATATTGCGTTTTGCCTGTAGCGGCGTCTGCGGCAACACGCCCGTGTTGTCCGGACAGACGAGCGCCCTCGACGTCGGTGCGCAGTACACCCTGCCGACGCCGTTCCCGCTCAGCATCGGCGGCTCGATCAGGAACATCGGGCCGGCGTTACAGGTGAAGGACAAACCGCAGGCTGACGGGCTCCCAAAAATCGTGCAGGTCGGCGCGATGAGTCGACTGCCGATTCCGGCACTGCGCGACGCCGGCGCGTCGCTTGATGTCAGCGCGGATGTCATTCATCAAACGTCGACATTCGGCGGAACGAACTTCGGCGTTGGAGCGGCACTCGGATATCGTGATGCGTATTTCCTGCGCGCTGGCTACAAGCAGCAGGAAGGCGAGCAGAGTGGACCATCAATCGGCATCGGACTGCAACGCGGTGCATTTGGCCTGGACCTCTCGCGACGGTTCGATCGCCTGTCGTCGACGCTCGGGACGCCACCGACATACATCACGCTGAGGGCCGCGTTTTGACGCGCCGCTGGGTCGCGGCTCGATGCGCTGCACGGTGGACGTGTGTTGTGCTGCTGTTCGGTCGATCTGAATCGGCCGCATCACAGCCCATGGTGCGAGTTGCCGCGATCACGGCGCGCAGGACCGGCGTACCGAATCTGGGTCCGGCGGTGAACCCGGCTGCACATGCTGCGGGTGAGACGGGTGATCGCAGCGCGGCGGCGCCGTGGTGGGCGCCGGTTGCGTCTGCCGTGGTGCCGGGATCCGGACAGTTCCTGATGGGGCAGCAGCGCAGCGTCGCGTATATCGTAGCGGAAGCGTACTTGGTCGTCCAAGCACTGACCGCGCAGCGCGATGGGGGGCGGTCACGAGACGAATATCGTGCGCTTGCGCTGGACGTCGCTCGTCGTGGATTTGTCGGCGTCAAGCCAATCGGGCCGTGGAAGTACTACGAAACGATGGAAGAGTATCTGGCCAGTGGCGTGTTTTCCCGAAGCGCAGGGGCTACCGTTGTGCCGGAAACGGATGAATCGACGTACAACGGCGCGAGTTGGCTGCTGGCGCGTCAGAACAATTGGAAGGATCCAACCGTCGCGCCGACGGTCAGCAGTCCCGAGTACCAGCGTGCCCTTGCCTTCTACGTCGCGCGGGCGATCCGCGATGAATATCGATGGACGTGGCGTGATGCCCTATTGCAACAGGACCTCTACGGTCAGACCATCGCCAGCGCGAACCGCAGCTACCAACGCGCGCTCAATCTCGGCGGCTTAGTGGCAGCGAACCATCTGGCCAGTTTGATCGACGCGTATATCTCGGTGCGTGTTCGCCGATTCGGAGGCGTGCGGGTGTCGGGGCTCGAGCTCGACGGCATCCAGTCGACGATCAGTACAGTGGGGGATCCGGCGGCGGGCCGACGGGTACTGACCAGCGCGCTGCGGTTCGTTCCGGCATCCCCATAGGCGCCGCGGGCCCGAAGCGTGATCGCCGTTACATCGTGCCGCTGGGCGGCTGGTAATCGTCAGGCACTGGGGGACCGCGCGCCCGCGACGAGACAGCACCGATCATTTGAATTGGCACGAGCCACGCATACATGACCGACGGCACGTTGAACGAGCAGACCGCGGTCCTACTGACGAATGGTCAGTCAGCGCCCGCGTGGCTTGTGGCGTGGTGGGAGGCGGCTCGGCTTTCCGTTCACGAGATTGTCGATCACGGTGCCGTGCTGGCCGTGGCGCTTCGAACCCGCCCGAGGGCCATCGTCCTCGATGCACGCGGGACAGTCGCGTGGCAGGACCTAGTTCTCGCCACCTGTCGCCGCCTGAAGCGCGACTCCTACACCGCGATTGTCCCGGTAGTGGTGGTCGTGCCGCGCGCGCGATTCCGCGACGCCTTCGATGTCGGTGCCGATGAGGTGTTACGCGATGATGTCGACGACGCGGAGGCGGAGGTCCGCCTGTCATCGCTGCTCCGTCGCAGTGACCGCGACACGGATGTCCACCCGAGCACGCGTCTCCCCGGTACCCGTGAGATCGAAGCGGAACTGGCGCGTCGCGTGGAGTCGGGCGAGCGATTCGCGGCCTGCTATGCCGATTTGGATTTCTTCAAGGAATTCAACGATCGCTACGGCTACCACAACGGAGATCTGGTGATCCGCCTGCTCGCGCGGATCCTCCACGACGTGGTCAAGGGGCTGTGCGGCGAGGAAGGATTCGTCGGGCATATCGGAGGCGACGACTTCTTGTATACTGTGCCAATCGCGGCGATGCCGCGGGTTTGCGATGAGGTCATCAAAGTTTTCGACGAGTTGATTTCGTTGCAGTATTCCGAGCAGGACCGACGCGTGGGATATTTCTTCGGCAAGGATCGCCGGGGACAGCTGCACCGAGTGCCGCTGATGACCCTGTCCGTCGGAGTTGTCACCAATCAGCGCCGCCGCTTCACGCGTGCGGTCGAGGTCAGCGAGTTGGCCACGGAAATGAAGAGCTACGCAAAGACCCTAGCGGGTTCTGTCTGGGCCGTCGACCGTCGGCGCGAGGAGTCCTCGCCGTCGGTCGTCGCCACCAATACCGTCGATCTCGTGCGTGAACGATCTGGACTTCGGCGTGGGGGGATCGGTTGATGACCGTCTCGTGTCCTGACTGCCGCTCTGTCTTTCGGGTCGATCCAGCGAAAGTTCCGGCTACTGGCGTGCGCGCCCGTTGTTCGGTCTGCGGTGGCGTAATCGCCATCGCGGGCGGAACACTCCCGGTATCGGTCACCCCTGCCTCCCTAGGGGCTGTACAGCCCGGATCGGCAGCGGTGGGTCGTCCGGCGCAGCTCGCGCCCCAGCGCCCCTACACGCCATCGGCCGCGCGGGCTGTGTCCTCCCCGCCGGCTGCGGCCGCCATGATGACGCCGCCGGCCCCGTCGCGGGTCGCCCCTCTGCCGTTTCGACGCCCCACGCCTGTGCAGTCGCCGGCGGTCTCCGCGGCGCATCCGACGGCGAACACCACCGATGCAGGTACGGCGACGATCACTTCTCCGACCACTGGGGCTCAGGAGGAGTCAGCGCGCTCCCCGCGCGTTGGCACGGCACCGCTCACGCCGGCGACGACGATGGCCACGCCGCGTCGGGCGATCAATCCATTTCTCAACGCGGATCCGGGACAGCGCGCCCGACGACTCGCACGAGCGCTGGTGTCTGATCTTGTGGCGTACCATCCCCAGAAGCGCGAAGAGGGGCTGCGCGACGGCACGCTACGGCAGCTCTTCCGCGAAGACATCAAGAAGAGCTACGAAGAGTACGTCGAGCAGGTTGGGCGGGAAGTGGCCGAGTGCTCGCCGCATTTCCAAGAAGCGCTGAACGAGATTCTCGGGAGCGGCCGTAAGCTGTTCTAGCCGCGGGACGCTCACGCGTGTGGCGCTGTTTACGCACACCGCTGGAAGCCGATGCGGTAGCGGGATAGCTTCCGTCACATCGAGTTTCGAACTTTCTCGGGCCGCCTCTTTGCGGGGGCGGCCTGCGTCGTATGTGGAGGCCAACCATGCAGGACGGCGAACGCCTGAAGATGCTGACCCGAGCCGAAGAACGGCTCGCGGACATGCGGAGGTATCTTTGACATCGAATCCAAGCGCGCAACACTAAGCTCGTTCGAGCATGAGATGTCGGAAGCTGCGTTCTGGAACGACCAGGAGCACGCGAAGGACATCGTGCAGCAGGTCAAGATGCTGAAGGGGTGGGTGCTCCCCCACGATGAACTGTCGGCGCGATGCGCATCGGCGCGCGAAATCGATGAATTACTCTCGATGGAGCCGGATCGGGCCATGGGCAAGGATCTCGATTCGGAAGTCGAGCGCATCGATCAGGAGCTCGACGCGTTCGAACTGAAGTCATTGCTGCGAGGCCGCGACGATTTCCGCGATGCGCAAGTCGAGATCGCGGCCGGCGCCGGCGGCACCGAGGCGCAGGACTGGGCCGAGATGTTGGAGCGCATGTATGTCCGCTGGGCGGAGCGCAAGGGGTTCGAGCTGGAGTTGCTCGATCGCAGCGAGGGCGAAGAGGCGGGCATCAAGGGCTCGGTCATCGAAATCAAAGGGCAGTACGCGTACGGGTTCCTGCGCCCGGAGTCAGGCGTGCATCGTCTCGTGCGCATCTCTCCCTACGATTCACAGGCGCGGCGTCACACGAGCTTCGCGTCGGTCTTCGTATATCCCGTCGTAAACGAAGAGATCAACATCGAAATTCGCGAGGAAGATCTGCGCATCGATGTCTATCGTGCATCGGGCGCTGGCGGACAGCATGTCAACAAGACGTCGTCCGCAGTCCGCATCACGCACCTTCCGACCGGCCTGGTCTGCGCGTCGCAAGCCGAACGGTCGCAGTTCAAGAATAAGGCGACGGCGATGAAGCAGCTGAAGAACAAGCTCTATCAGCGGGAAGCCGACAAGCTGGCGGCCGTCAAAGCGGCCTTCGATGCCAACAAGCAGGACGTCTCGTTCGGCAGCCAGATTCGCAGCTATGTGTTTCAACCGTACACCATGGTCAACGACCATCGCACAGAGCTCAAGATTGCGGATGTGCAGCGGGTGATGGACGGCGACATCGATCCGTTCATCCATGCATTTCTCAAGCAGGAAAGCGAGAGCCAAGCAGAGGAGCGCGCGTTGTGAGCGACGAACTGAACTTCATCGAGAAAGCACGACGCGAGAAGCTGGACCGTCTCCGCGCCGCGGGGACGGAACCATTCGCGTACTCGTACGATCGAACCCACTCCTCGCGCGACGCGGTGGCGGCGCTCGGCGACGAGGAGGAGGGGCCGGACGTATCGGTCGCCGGGCGTCTGGTCTCTTGGCGTGCGCAGGGAAAGACGGCGTTTGCCCATCTCGCCGACATGGACGGCCGGGTTCAGCTCTACTTCCGCAAGGACGAATTGAGCGAGGCCGCCTTTGCTGAACTCGCCGAATATGACCTTGGTGACTGGGTTGGTGTACAGGGCCGCATGATGAAGACTCGCACCGGCGAGGCTACCGTCCGCGTCAAGACCGTGCAATTGTTGTCGAAGTCGCTTCGTCCCTTGCCGTTTGGAAAGGAGCAGCTCGTCGACGGTCAGATCGTGCGGTATTCGGCGTTCTCGGACACCGAGCAGCGGGCGCGACAGCGCTATGCGGACCTTGCGGTGCATCCCGAGGTGCGCGCCCTCTTTCGCGCCCGATCGGTGCTGACGCGCACGATTCGCACGCACCTCGACAGCCTTGGCTATCTCGAAGTCGAAACGCCCGTGCTGCAACCGTTGTACGGCGGTGCGGCGGCGCGGCCGTTCGTCACGCACCACAACGCGCTCGACATGCCGCTCTATCTGCGCATTGCCGATGAGTTGTATCTCAAGCGACTGATCGTTGGCGGGTTCGAGCGCGTATACGAAATCGGCCACGACTTCCGCAACGAAGGCATCGACCGGACGCACAATCCCGAGTTCACGATGCTCGAGTTTTACGAAGCGTTCGCCGACTACACGACGATGATGGAGCGCGTCGAGACGATGCTCGTCGGGGCGGCCGCAGCATTGCGGACGTTACCGATGATCGGCGACAAGGTGCCGGTGCTGACGCCGCCGTTTCCGCGCATCGAATGGGTCGGATCGCTCTCGCAGGCCGCCGGCGCCGATGTCATGGCAGTTGATGATGCGACGTTACGTCACATCGCCGAACGGATCGGCGTCCCGAAGGCGGCCACGCTCAGCAGGCCCAAGGTACTCGACGAGATGTTTCAGGCGCTGGTCGAATCAACAATCGATACGCCGACGTTTGTCGTCGACTATCCGATCGAACTGTCGCCGCTGGCGAAACCCAAGCGTGGTTCCCCGGGGCTGACCGAACGCTTCGAGCTGTTCGCCCGCGGCAAGGAACTCGCGAATGCGTTCTCCGAGTTGAATGATCCGATCGATCAGCGTGAACGCTTCGAAGCGCAGGCGCGTTTGCGCGATGCCGGCGACGACGAAGCGTCCGGTGTCGACGAGGATTATCTGCGTGCCATGGAGTACGGCATGCCGCCCACCGGCGGCGTCGGCGTCGGCATCGATCGCTTGTTCATGTATTTGACCGACACCGCGAATATTCGCGATGTGATCTTATTCCCCACGATGCGACCCGAGTAGCGACGACCGTGCGTGCGCTCGAGTTTTCTATCGCCTGGCGCTATCTGCGCAGCCGTCGCGGTTCGCGACTGCTGTCGCTGATCAGCGTGATCGCCATCGGTGGCGTGCTCGTTGGTGTCAGCGCCTTGATCGTCATCATGGGTGTGATGAACGGACTGCAGCGGGATCTGCGCGACAAGATCCTTGTCGGCAGTCCGGATCTTCGCGTGATCCCGTACGGCTCGGCGATGCGCATGTCGGATTGGAAGAGTGTTCGCGACGAGATTCTCAAGGTCAAAGGCGTCGTGGCCGCCGCACCGGTGGTTACGACCCAAGGCTTGGTGCGAAACTCCGCCGGGTTCGTCACGGGGGCGCAGGTCGTTGGCATCGAACCAACGGGTACGCCGGGGGCAGATGTTACGACAATTCGCTCGCACGCGATTCTTGGCGACTTCCGGTTCAAACGCGACGGCATCTCACTGCCAGGCGCCGTGCTCGGAAAATCGCTGGCAACGAAGCTCAGCGCGTTCCCTGGCGATACGATCGTGATGCTGGGCGCTGGCAGTGCCGACATGAACGCCGCGACGGGAGCGCTTATTCCTCACGCCGACAGCGTGGTGGTCTCGGGCATCTTCGAGACGGGCATGTACGAATACGATGATCTGTATCTGTACGTCAACCTCCCTGTCGCGCAGCGCTTCGCCGCGCTCGGCGAGGATGTGACGGATATCGAGGTGCGTACGACGGACCGTTGGCGCGCCGCGCAGGTGGCGGATACCATCCGTGCGACGCTGAAGTCGCCCGTGCGGGCGATGGACTGGCAGGAACAGAACCGACAGCTCTTTCAGGCACTCAAGCTCGAGAAGCTTGGCATGAGTGTCATCCTGCTCCTGATCGTGATCGTCGCAGCATTCAACATTGTTAGCACATTGACGATGGTGGTGTCGGACAAGACCCGCGAGATCGGTATTCTTCGCGCAATGGGTATGCCCGCGCGATCGATTCGCCGCATTTTTCTGTTACAAGGCGTGGTGGTTGGTGCCGTTGGCACCGGTGGGGGACTGATACTCGGCATGGTCGTGGCGGCGGTGATCGAGCACTATCACCTGATCGCGCTCGATCCGAGTGTGTACTTCATCGACCACTTGCCGGTCGCGATGCAGACCAGCGATGTCGCCCTGATCGTGTGCTCGAGTCTCGTGATCTCCGCGGTGGCGACGCTGTATCCGGCGTCGCAGGCCGCGAAGCTGTATCCCGTCGAGGCTATTCGTCATGAGTGACGTCGTACGCGCCGAAGGCCTCGTCAAGGAGTTCCGTGGCGGCGATGGCGGCATCATTCGTGTGCTTGACGAGGTGTCACTGACGGTCAAGCGCGGCGAGATGGTGGCGGTCATGGGCTACAGTGGGGCGGGGAAGAGCACGCTGCTGCACGTATTGGGAGCGCTCGAGCGCCCGTCCGCGGGTACCATCGAGCTGGCGGGGCAGTCGATCGCGACCCTCGGAGACGATGCGCTGGCGGCGCTCAGGAACCGCGCGGTCGGATTTGTGTTTCAATTTCATCACCTGTTACGCGAATTCTCCGCGCTCGAGAATGTGATGATGCCGCTGCGGATCGGCGGGGCCGAGGACGGGCCTGCCCGCGCGCGCGCCGAAGAGTTACTCGAGCGAGTCGGCCTGTCTGGACGGCGCCATCACCGGCCGTCCGAGATGTCGGGAGGGGAGCAGCAGCGAACGGCAGTGGCACGTGCGTTGGCGGCCAGTCCGGCACTCTTGCTTGCCGACGAGCCCAGCGGAAACCTGGACTTTCACAACGCCGAGCGGCTGCACGACCTGTTTGCCGAGCTGGCGCGCGATCTCTCGTTGGGATTGGTCGTCGTCACTCACAACCCATCGCTGGCCGCGCGGGCTCATCGTACGCTATTGTTGGAAGGAGGAAGGTTGGTGGATACCGCGGTACGTCGGATGGAGGCCTGATGCTCTGCGACAACTGCAAAGAGCGCGATGCGGTCGTGCACCTAACGCGAATCGTGGAGAACGCCGTCACGCAACTGCATCTCTGCGAGAAGTGTGCTGCGGCCAAAGGCGTCGAGACCACGCTCGCCATGCCGCAGCATCCGCTAGGCGACATTCTGCAAGCGGTGCAGCAGCAGGCGTCCGAGACTGCTGAAGATGCGACGTCCTGCGCATTCTGTGGTGCGACCGCTCGCGACTTCCGCGCCACCGGCCGCCTTGGCTGCCCGCACTGCTACGATGCGATGGAGCGTAGTCTGCGCGAACTGCTGCGGCGTCTGCATGGCAGCTCCAAGCATGTCGGCACGACCTATGACGTACCGGTTGCGCACATTCTGGAGAAGCCCGATTCACTGCACGATCTGCGCGACCGTCTGCGTCGTGCGGTCGAGACCGAGCAATTCGAGTTGGCCGCAGAATTGCGCGATCGGCTGAGGGTACTCGAATGAGCGGTGCCCCCCATCCGCTCGATCTATCCCTGCTTCCGGACGGCGGCGTCCGCTGGCTCGACGCCTCTGGCGCCAATGCCGACATCGTCATCTCGACTCGGATGCGACTTGCGCGCAACGTCTCCGGGTATGCGTTCACGGGTCGTGCGCGCGAAGGCGAGCGCTTGCGGATGCTGGCGCAGGTGCGCGATGCCTTGGGGAGTGTGCCATCGCTGAGCGGCAGTCTGCTGGTGCGTCTCGATAATCTGGCGGCGCAGGATCGACAGTTGCTGCATGAGCGCCACCTGATCAGCAAAGAACTCGCTGGTCTCGATCAACAGCATCCGCTCCGCAGCGGTGCGGCGGTATTTCTCGGTGAGAACGTTGGCCTGCTGGTGAACGAAGAAGATCATCTCCGACTCCAGTCGCTGCGCTCGGGATTTGCGGTGCCTCAGGCGTTCGAAGCCGTACAGCGGCTGGACCGCGAGCTCGGCGCTCAGGTGCCGTACGCGTACCATCGCGAGTTCGGCTTTCTGACGGCGTGCCCGACCAATGTGGGGACCGGTCTGCGCGCTTCGGTCCTGATCCACCTGCCCGGACTGGTGTTGACCAAAGAGATCGGGAAGGTGCTGGCGGGGCTTCAGCAAATGGGACTCACCTACCGCGGACTGTACGGCGAAGGGAGCGAGGTCGTCGGCAACTTTTTCCAGCTGTCGAACCAGACGACACTGGGGCGCAGCGAAGAAGAGCTGCAGGACTTACTCGTCAGGGTCGTGCGTCATGTGATCGCCCGCGAAGAGGATGCCCGGCGTGTTTTGGTTCGTGATGCAGGATATATTATCGAGGACAAGTTGTGGCGCGCGTACGGCACACTGCGATACGCTCGCAGCCTGACGTTCGACGAAGCCATGAACTACCTGAGCGGCGTACGACTGGCGGTTGGTTTGAAACTGATCGCTGGGCTTAGTGTATACACACTCAACAAGCTCCTGATTTTCGCCCAAACGGCGCACTTGGCCCATGTGGAGGGCCGGGCGTTGACTGAGGCAGAGGCCAACTTGGCGCGTGCGCGGTACGTGCGTCACGCGCTCGTGAGCGAAGGGGGCGGCGTCGAATGACCCGCTCAGACCCGACCCTGAGGGGACGATGAACGGCTACAACTTCACCGAGCGGGTGCGGAAGGTCCTGGCGATGGCGCGCGAGGAAGCGGCTCGTCTTCACCACGAGTACGTCGGTACCGAGCATATCCTGCTCGGGCTGATTCGTGAGGGAGAAGGGGTCGCGGCCGCGGTCCTGCAGAACCTGAACGTCGACTTGGACGACGTGACGCAGAAGATCGAGGAGACCGTCAAGAAAGGCAAAGCCGCGCAAGCGACTGGGCCGGATCTTCCGTACACGTCACGCGCCAAGAAAGTCCTCGAGCTTGCGATGGCGGAAGCCCGGGATCTCAGCCACAGCTACGTGGGCACGGAGCACCTGCTCCTTGGCTTGCTACGCGAGGAAAAGGGCATTGCCGCGCAGGTGCTGACCGATGCTGGCGTCAATCTTGAGGCTGCGCGCGCGGAAACGCTGCGCCTCCTCGGGACGGAGATGCCGTCTGGCGGCCAATCAGCGCCGACGGAGAAGGCGAGTGGCGTGGTGCCGCCGTCGGCGGCGCCGGCGAAGGGTGAGAAGAAGTCCAAGACGCCTGCGCTCGACCATTTCTGCCGAGACCTGACGCAGTTGGCGGCCGAGGGCCAGCTCGATCCGACAATCGGTCGTGCGAAGGAAATCGAGCGCGTGATGGAAGTGCTGTCGCGTCGCAAGAAGAACAACCCCGTGCTTATCGGTGAGCCCGGCGTCGGCAAGACGGCCATTGTCGAAGGGCTCGCACAGTTGATCGCCAACGGCGAGTGCCCGGAGAACCTGCGTGATAACCGCGTGCTGTCGCTCGACATGGCGGCGGTGATCGCGGGCACGAAGTATCGCGGTCAGTTCGAAGAGCGTTTGAAGGCGGTCATGAACGAGATCGCGCAGAACAAGCAGGTCATCCTGTTCATCGATGAGCTGCACACGCTCGTTGGTGCAGGCGCAGCCGAAGGCGCGATTGACGCGAGCAACATGCTCAAGCCGGCGCTCGCCCGCGGCGAATTGCAGTGTGTCGGCGCGTCGACGCTCAACGAGTACCGGAAGTACATCGAGAAGGATGGGGCCCTCGAGCGTCGCTTCCAGACCGTCGTCGTGGATCCACCGTCGATCGACGAGACGGTGCAGATTTTGCGGGGCCTTCGAAAGAAGTACGAGGATCATCATCGGGTGAACATTCCTGACGAGACGCTCATCGCCGCCGCGAAGCTGTCGGAGCGTTACATCACGGACCGTTTCCTGCCTGACAAGGCCATCGACGTCATCGACGAGGCCGGTGCGCGCGCACGGCTCGCGGCGCAGGCGCCACCGTCAGAAGTGGCCGCGCTTAAGGAGCAACTGGAAGGCATCAACGCGGACAAGGAAGCCGCGGTGCGCGACCAGAATTTCGAGCGCGCGGCATCGCTTCGTGACAACGAGCGTGAGCTGCAGGCTGATATTCGGCGCAAGCAGGAAGAATGGGAGCAGCGTCGTCAGTCACATCGGCCGACGTTGGGCGAAGAGGAGATCGCGTTCATCGTCAGTCGGTGGACGGGGATCCCGGTCACGCGCCTGCAGGAAGCGGAGACGTCGCGTCTATTGCGCATGGAAGACGAGATGCACTTGTCCGTCGTCGGTCAAGATGAGGCGATCAAGGCGTTGGCGCGTTCGATTCGCCGCAGTCGCGCCGGATTGAAGGATCCGCGCCGGCCGATCGGTTCATTCATCTTCTCGGGGCCCACGGGCGTCGGTAAGACGGAGTTGGCGCGCTCGCTCGCGAAGTTCCTGTTCGCCGATGCGTCGGCGTTGATTCGCGTCGACATGAGCGAGTACATGGAGAAGTTTTCGGTCTCGCGCCTGATCGGCGCGCCACCGGGCTATGTGGGCTACGAAGACTCCGGCACGCTGACGAAGGCGGTGCGTCGCAAGCCGTACAGCGTGGTGTTGCTCGATGAGATCGAAAAGGCGCATCCGGATGTGTTCAACATTCTGCTTCAGGTTCTCGATGAGGGGCATCTCACCGACAACTACGGTCGCATGATCGACTTCAAGAACACGGTCGTCATCATGACGTCGAACGTGGGCGCGAAAGACATCATGAAGGGCAAGTCGTTGGGCTTTGGCGCGTCGGATACGCGCGGGGATTTCGAGCGGATCTCGGAGAAGGTCAAGGAAGAGATGGGGCGAGTCTTCAACCCGGAATTCCTGAATCGGCTCGACGAGGTGATCGTGTTCCATCCGCTCGGTAAGGAACACATCTCCAAGATCGTCTCGATTGTCTTTGCGGACGTGCAGAAGCGTCTGGCCGAGGAAGAGATCACGATCAAGCTGACCGACGCGGCGACGGAATTTCTTGTCGACCACGGGCACGACGAGCACTTCGGTGCCCGCCCGCTCAAGCGTGCGATTCAGCGCTACATCGAAGATCCCCTGTCCGAGAAGATCCTGACGGCCGAGTTCTCGAAGGGGGATGATATCCTCGTCGACGTTTCGACCTCCGAGAAGGAAAAGCTCGAATTCCGCGTCCTGTCGCCCACCCCGCAGGCGTGACGTAACCGACCGATCGCGGCCGGACCCTCTCGGGGTCCGGCCGCTCGGCATTTCGGTGTATATTCCGAGGCTATGCAGAAGAGCGTTTCCCATCTATTGACGAGATCAGCCGTTGGTGCCGCCGTAGCCCTGTGTCTGGGCACGGTGGGTTTTTCGCGTCCGCTAGCCGCCCAGGAAGTCACCGGGCGTTGCACGACGCCGGATTCGCTCGCGGTTCGCGGCAACGTGCGTATCGCCGATCAGAAGATCCGCACCGAAGCCGGATTGGCCCCCGGGACGGCGCTGAATTTCCCGGCGATCCAGCGCTCGATCAAGGCGTTGTATGCACTGAATGAGTTCGATACCGTCGAAATCCGTTGTGATCTCGAGACGGTTCCTGGCAAGGTGCTCGCCGTCGTGGTCGTCAGTGAACGTGCCGTGCTTGGCGACCTGAAAGTGACGGGACCGAAGAACGTGTCCGAGCGCACCGTTCGCGAGAAGATCGACTTGTTGATTGGTCGCCCGATCGATCCGTTTCAGGTCGCCAAAGCGCGCGCAAAAATCGATTCCGTGTACGAGAGCGCTGGCTATTACCTCGCGCGGGTGACCATCGATTCGACGGCGATGAGCGAGGGTCGCATCGGTCTCACGTATCGCGTCGACGAAGGCCGCCGACTCGCGATTGCGGGCATCGATATTTCTGGAAACACCGTGATCCCTGACGGAACCGTCGTGGGCGCGATGAAGACGCGACCGGAGGGGTTCTGGTGGTTTCGGAAGGGGGAGTACAACGACGACAACTATGTCGGCGATCTTGGCGAGCGGATTCCGCAACTGTTTTCGCGTCTCGGGTTTGTCGATATGCGCATCATGCGGGACACGATGTTGGTCGATCGCGAGAAGGGGAAAGGTCTCGTGCAGATCACCGTCAACGAGGGACCGCGGTACAAGGTTGGATCATTCGAGATTGCGGGGAATCGTCGCTTCTCGACGGAAGAGTTAAAGCGCCTGTATCCGTTCGAGGGCAACGAGGCAACGCTGTCGCAGCGCGTGAAGGGGCTCATCAAACGCGAAGCGTCCGCGCCCGAAGGTATTTTTGATCAGAAGAAGTGGGACGATGCGGTCGAGAAGGTGAACACGCAGTACCGCGACTGGGGCTATCTGTACGCGCGCATCAATCCCGTAGTGCAACGGTCGATCGGACCGGATTCGTCGCCGACGGTCAACCTGCGCTGGGAGATCGACGAGAAAAATCCGGCGATCGTGAATCGCATTGAAATCGTCGGGAACGACTACACATCCGACGACTGCATTCGCCGACAGATCTTTCTCGTACCGGGCGGCGTGTTCAGTCAGCAGACGCTCGTGCGCAGCTATCAGAGCATCGGCAACCTGAATTTCTTCGAGTCGCCGATGGCGTTCCCCGACTATCGCCCGATCAACGATCAGGGCGATGTCGACATCGTCTTCCGCGTCAAGGAGAAGCGCACCGGGAGCATTAATTTCGGCGCGTCGATGGGTCAGGGCGGCGTTGGTTTCGGTGGCTTTATCGGGGTCGAACAGCCGAATCTGTTTGGCCTGTGCAAGCAGGGCAAGTTGAACTGGCAGTACGGCCGGTTCTACAACGACTTTACGGCGACGTATACGGATCCTGCGCTTCGGGGCTCACGCGTTTCGGGTGCCCTGAGTGCATATCGCACGCAGTCACGCTTCGTCATCGGCAACCTCGGGCAGAACATCCGGACGGGTAGCCAAGTGCGCTTCGGTTTGCCCGTACCGGGGTCTCTCTTCTCGTCGGTGGCGTTGTCGTACAACGCCGAGGCGGCGACGTTCACGTCGGGAACGATCGCCAATACGTGTACCAAGAATTGCTTCCGCTCCAACATCGGCGTCGAGTATACGTATGACACACGCGTCGATATGCCATTCGCGACGGAAGGCTCATTGCGATCGGTGACGATGGACTTCAGTGGCGGCCCGCTGGGCGGCTCGGTGAATTTCCAGCGCGTCACGGGGGAGATGCGGGCGTTTACGAAGCTCGCACAGTTCGGTGGCAGCAACGGCGGTCAGCCGATCAAGTTGACCATGGGGATGACGGCGAGAGGTGGTGCGCTGTTTGGTAATTCAGGTCCGTTCTTTTTCCAGCAACAGTTTTCGGTCGGTGGTGTGATGTACGGCCAGCAACTGCGCGGTTATCCGGAATTCTCAATCACGCCTCGTGGCTTCAATCCCACCACTGATCAGTATCGTTCCGATCCCAGTTCGTTCGGTAATGCGTTCATGACGATCACCGGCGAAGTGGGATTGCGCTTTAATCAGATGTTCTATCTCAACGCATTCACTGACGCCGGCAACAACTGGGCATCGGCGCGACAGGTGAACCCGACCAGACTGTTCCGGTCGGCAGGTGTTGGTGTTTCCACCGTAACGCCGCTGGGGCCACTCGGGCTCGACATGGCGTACGGCTTCGACCGCGTTTCGGTCGATCCCATTACCCTCCGCGCGAAGCCGGACCCGCGGTGGCAATTTCACTTCCGGCTCGGCCAGCTCTTCTAGAGGATCTCTGATGCGTCTTTCCGTTGTCATCGGCGCGTGTGCGCTGCTCGTTGGCGCCCCGTCATTTGCGTCCGCGCAAGGCGTTGCGCAGAAGTTCGCGTTTATCAATTCGCAAGCCATCATGCAGTCCGCTCCTGGCGCGATCGAAGCCCAGACGACGCTGCAGAAGGAACTGGAAACCATGCGTGGTCAGGTCGCGAAGCTGACCGACTCGTTGACGGCCATGGACGAAGCGTTCAAGAAGGAAGAAGTGGCGTTGTCTCCGACGGCGAAGGAAGCTCGCCTCAAGACGCTGAAAGAAAAGCAGGCGGAATTCCAGGATCGGGTCCAGAAACTGAACGACCAGGCGCAGCAGCGCGAAGGTGAGTTGATGCAGCCGGTGCTGGAGAGCGTTCGGAAGATTCTGGATGACATCCGTACGGAAGGTGGCTACACGTTCATCTTCGACGTGGCCGCTGGCTCGTTCATTGTGTCGGCCGACAAGAACCTCGACATCACCGACCGTGTGATTGCGAAGCTGCGCCTTGCCGCTCCCAAGAGCGGCGCAGCGAAGCCGGCTGCGAAGCCGCCGACGGGACCGGCAACGGCACCTGCCGGTCTCTCGACCAAGAAGCCGCCCGCGGAGTGACCGCAGCGGTGTCTCCCGCGCCTGTTGACGGCGGTGATGGGCATCGGCCCATCACCGCCGCTGACGTTGCAGAACAAACCGGCGGGCGCCTGATTGGCGACCCGACGGTAGTGGTGCGCGGTGTCGCGCCGCTGGATCGTGCGCAATCGCACGAGATGAGCTTTCTGGCGCACGCGCGCTATGCGGCGTGGTTTGCGCAGACGCGCGCCGGCATCGTGCTCGTCTCGCCCGCGTTCGAGCAGTCGCCCGGTTCGCCGGGAGCGCGCATTGTCGTCGAAAAACCGATGGATGCGATGCTGCCCTTGTTGGCGCGGTTTCATCGTGCGGAACCACGTGGCGCTGGCGTACATCCGAACGCGGTGGTCTCGGCGTCCTCGACGATCGGAGACGGCGTGACTATCGACGCCGGCGCTGTGGTTCAGGACGGTGCGGTCATCGGCGCGGGCAGTTGGATCGGTGCGAATTCTGTGGTCGGTGCCGGGTGCGTGCTCGGTCGCGATGTGCGCCTGCACGCCGGTGCGATTCTGTATCCGTACGTCGAACTCGGTGATCGGGTGATGCTGCACGCCGGGTCGAGCGTTGGGCGCGAGGGCTTCGGTTTCGTGCCGTCTGCGCTGGGCGTGACGCGCATTCCCCACGTCGGACGTTGCGTGCTGGAACACGATGTGGAAATCGGTGCGAACAGCTGTGTCGACCGCGGCAGCATTGACGACACGATTATCGGCGCCGGGACGAAGATCGATACGCTGTGTCATGTGGCGCACAATGTGCGAATCGGACGCTTCTGTTTCCTGGCGTCCCAAGTCGGCATCGCCGGGTCGGCGCGCATTGGTGATGGCGTGCAGATTGGCGGCCAGGCGGGGCTCGGTGGGCACATCACCGTCGGCGAGAAAGCGACGATCGGTGGTCAGGCTGGCGTTTTCGGCGATGTCCCCGCCGGCGAAATGTGGTCCGGATATCCGGCGCGTCCGCACAGGGAATCGCTGCGTGCCACGGCGGCATTGTTCAAGTTGGCGCGACTGATCAAGCCGATCGAACAGTTCCTGTCGCGGGGCGGCGACTCATGATCGCACGGGCCAAGGCGGCTTCGAGCATTCCGAACGGTGAGCGGCGTACGATCGCCCAAGAGGCGACCGTACATGGCATTGGTCTTCATCTCGGACAGCCGTGTACACTGGTGTTTGCACCAGCGGCGACTGACGCCGGGATTACGTTCCGCCGCAGCGATCGGCCGGATGCCGCACCAATTCCGGCTCGCGTTGCCGTTGCCGTCGAAGCCGAGCGGCGTACGCAACTGGGAACCGGCACCCAGTCGTTGCATACGGTCGAACATGTGCTCGCTGCAGTCGGCGCACTTGGCCTCGATGATCTGACGATCATCATGGATGGCCCGGAGCCACCGATCATGGATGGCAGCGCGGCGTCATTTCTGAACGCGTTGACCGGTGCGGGGATCGTGTCGAATGGCGGTCGGCCGGAATGGCTCGTGCTGCGGAAGTCCATTCGAGTGGTGGACGGCGACTCCGTGTATGAAGCGCGTCCCAGCGTCGATCTGACGTTGCACGTGTCGATCGACTTTCCACACCCGCTGATTGGTGCGCAGTCGGGGGAGTACCGGATTACGCCAGCGCTCTTCGCTCGGGATCTCGCGTCCGCGAGAACATTTGGATTCGTGCACGAAGTCGAGGGGTTGCGCGCGAAGGGGCTCATTCAAGGCGCCTCGACGGCGAACGCCATCGTACTGGACGAAACGCAGGTGCTGGATACTACACTCCGCTGGCCCGACGAGTTTGTGCGCCACAAGGCGCTCGACTGTGTCGGTGACCTGGTGCTTGCGGGCGCGCGGATCCGGGCCCATATCACCGCCATCAAACCGAGTCATCGCGGGACGGTCGCGCTGGTGCGCGCTCTCTTGCAACATGCCGTTCGGGAGTCTGCCGTGTATTCCATCGAAGACATCATGCAGGTGCTGCCGCACCGCTATCCGTTCCTCCTCGTCGATCGCATTCTCGAACTCGAGGAAGGGAAGCGCGTCGTCGGCTTGAAGAACGTGACGATCAATGAACCGTTCTTTCAGGGGCATTTCCCGGGGCATCCGATCATGCCGGGTGTGCTGATCATTGAATCCATGGCGCAAGTCGGTGGCATGCTTCTCATGCGGACGATCGCCGATCCGGCGAGCAAGGTCGTGTATTTCATGTCGCTCGACAACATCAAGTTCCGCCGCCCCGTGCGGCCGGGCGATCAGTTGCGAATCGAAATCGAGGTGCTGCAGGTGCGGGGCAATACCTGCCGGATGCGCGGCGTGGCGACAGTCGACGGCCAAGTGGCCACCGAGGCCGAAATGGCGGCCATCGTCCGCGACCGATGAACGCGCGCATTCATCCGACGGCGTTGATCGATTCGTCCGCTGAACTGGGCGCGGGCGTCGAGATTGGCGCATGGGCAATTGTCGGACCGCAGTGCGTCATCGGTGATGGTTGCGTCATCAGTGCGAGGGCGACAATCGAACGCAACGCGCGCCTCGGGCAACGTGTGAAGGTCGGAATTGGGTCCATCGTCGGAGGTGACGGCCAGGATCTCAAGTATCGCGGAGAGGAGACTTGGGTCGAGATTGGCGATGACACGGCGTTGCGGGAGTATGTGACGGTCAATCGTGGCACTGCGCACTCCCTGACGACGACCGTTGGGAAGAACTGCTTTTTGATGAGTTATTCGCACGTCGGGCATGATTGCCGCATCGGTGATCATGTCATCATCTCGAACACGTGCCAGCTCGGCGGGCACGTAACGATCGACGATCACGCATCGATCGGGGGCATGAGCGCGGTGCATCAATTCGGCAAAGTCGGCCGGTATGGGTTCGTCGGTGGATGCTCGCGCGTGACGCAGGACGTTCCGCCATTTGTCCGCGCCACCGGGAATCCGATCAAGCTGTATGGTCTCAATTCCGTTGGACTGCAGCGCAACGGATTCGATGCCGCAGTGATCGCCGAACTCAAACGGGCGTATCGCTATTGCTTTCGCTCCGAATTGAATCTGTCACAGGGCATCGAACGGGCGCGCGCGGAGGTCGCTGATGTCGTCGAGGTCCGTCAGTTTCTGGAGTTCATCGAGGCGAGTCAGCGGGGAGTCGCGTTCTGAACGCCGCGACGGAGCGTCGTGCGTACAGCAGTTCATCAGCGCCGCGAGTCGGTGTCGTCGGAGCGGGCGGACTCGGGATTCATCACGTTCGCATCCTGCGCGACCTGGCGGGCGACCGGTTCGCCGGTTTCGTCGATGAGAACCCGGCGCGGGCCGCGGAAGTGGCGAGTCAGCTTGGCGTTCGCGCATTCCCGTCTCTCGACGCACTGCTGGAGCACGTGGATGCGGTGTCCATTGTCGTGCCGACTACGAGTCATCATCGCGTGGCATCGATGGCACTCAGGCATGGCAAGCACGTCTTCATCGAGAAGCCCTTCACGGTGACGTTGGCCGAGGCTGACGAACTGATCGTCCTCGCGGCCGCGGCCGGTGTCGTCCTGCAAGTCGGGCACGTGGAGCGGTTCAACCGCGCGGTGCGCGCCGCGATGCCGTTCGTCGATGGCCCGCGGTTCATCGAAAGCGACCGACTCGCGCCGTTCAATCCACGAGGCTCCGACGTGGCCGTCGTGCTCGACTTGATGATCCACGATCTCGATCTTGTGCGGACGCTCGTTGGTGGACGCGTGGTCGACGTGCAGGCGATGGGCATTCCCGTGCTCACCCCGCAACTCGACATCGCAAATGCGCGACTCACGTTCGAGAACGGCGCCGTCGCGAATATCACGGCGAGTCGCGTGAGTCGGGAGCGAGTGCGCAAGCTGCGCATATTTCAGAATAGCGGCTACCTCTCACTCGATCTTGCGGCAGGTGCGGGCGAATACTTCCGGTTGCGGTCAGACTTCGATCCGCGACAATTGGCACGCGCACCGCGCGCCATCGAGGACTTCGTCGAACGCGTGCCGCTCGAAGCCCCGGATGGCGAGCCACTCGGACTGGAACTGACGCAATTCATCGGGGCCATCATGGGCGCGCTACCGATTGCGGTCACTGGCGCCGAAGGTCGTGATGCGCTCGAATCCGCCTTGCGCGTTGTGTCAACAATCGAGGCGGCCCACTCGGCCATGGCGTCGCGTACCCATGCGTGAAATTCTGTTCGTCGTGGGCGAGGCCTCCGGCGATCTGCATGCGGGAAAGGTCGCCGAGGTGATTCATGCGCTCCGGCCGGATATTCCGATGGCGGGAATTGGCGGCGGGCACATGGCCGGGGCCGGCGTGGAGATTATTGAACCCGTCGAGCGTCTCGCCGTCATGGGGTTCACGGAAGTGCTCGCGCACATTCCGAAGCATTGGGCACTGCTTCGCACGCTGCGACGTCGCATTGGCAGCGGCCAAGTCGGACTCGTGGTGCTGATCGACTATCCCGGTTTCAATCTGAAGGTCGCGAATGCGGCGCACCGCGCCGGCGTGCCCGTGTTGTACTACATCACGCCGCAGGTGTGGGCGTGGGGGGCCGGGCGCTTGCCGACGCTGGCGAAGGTCGTGACGAAGGCGGCGTCGATCCTGCCATTTGAAGAAGCGCTCCTGCGAAAGCATGGGATTGACGCGACGTTCGTCGGACATCCGTTGCTCGATCGCGCGATGTCATTGCCATCGCGGATCGAAGCGCGCTCGGCGTTGGGTTTAGCGCCGGATGGCGAGGTGCTGGCGGTGTTCCCGGGTAGTCGCCGTGCCGAGTTGGCCAGGCACTTGGAACCGTTCGTCGCGACGGCGACGGAGTTGCAGCGTCGGCGTCCCGGGCTTCAGGTGATCGTGAGCGTTGCCCCGACCGTCAAGATCGATGGACGAGACTGTCCATTCCCACTCGTGCACGGCAATTCCTTCACGACGTTGCGCGCGGCGACCGCCGGGCTACTCAAGAGCGGCACGACGACCCTCGAAGCAGCCGTCGCGGATCTTCCGCACGTGATCGGATATCGGACGAGTCCAATCACGTATCGGATCGCGCAGCGTGTCATCAAGATCCCGCACATCGGGCTGGTGAACGTCGTGGCGGGTCGAGAGGTCTCCCGAGAGTTTGTGCAGGATCGTTTTGTGCCGACGCGCGTCGCCGACGCTCTTGAGCCACTGCTCGATGAGTCGAGCGATGCGCGCGCGCGCGCGCGCGCGGGGCTGGCTGCTGTTCGCGGATCGCTCGGAACACCGGGCGCTTCGGATCGTGTGGCACACATCGCACTGTCGCTGCTGCGATGACGGTTGGTGTGGAGACGCCGTCGCCGTCACGCGGATCGGTACCAACGCCGACGGCAAATCCGTCCTCGCTCGATCTGCGCACGCGCCTGGCTATTCTGTTGGCGGGCGTGGTCTTGAGGGCGCTTGGCTGGACGTGGCGGGTGACGGTCCACGGACGTGAGACGCTTTTGACTCGGCATCCCGCGGACCCGCGGGTTGTTCTCGCGCTGTGGCACGGACAGATGCTGCCGCTCCTGTGGGCACATCGCCAACCGACCGGCGTGATGATCAGCGAGCACCGCGATGGAGAGATCATCGCCCGCGTCGTCGGCATGTTCGGTTTCTTCGGCGTGCGTGGTTCGACATCGCGCGGTGGCGCGCGCGCGTTACTGGAGTGTGTGCACGTCTTGCGAGGGGGCGCCGATATCGCCATCACGCCGGACGGACCACGCGGCCCCCGGCACAGCTTCGCGCCGGGGGCGTTGATCGTGGCGTTTCGTGCGCGCGTCATGATCGTGCCGCTGGTGGCCCACGTCAGCCGTTCGTGGCGGTTGGGCAGTTGGGATGCGTTTGAGATTCCGAAGCCGTTTGCACGCGTGACGATCGTCTACGGCGAGCCGCGTCGCGTGGATGGCACGGATGTGCGCGACGTGTCCGAACGCGTCGGCGAATTTGCCGAGGCCATGCGGGTCGAGACGACGCGCGCGCAACAACTGAGCGAACAGCGGTGACGTGATGTCATGGTCCTCCATCGCGGACGCGATCTGGGAAGGCGACTCGTTCGGCGCGGGCACGACGCGCGCCGCGCTGTCTCCACTCGCGTCGCTATTCGGGCGCGTCGTGGCGCGACGAAATGGACGCTTCGACGCGACGTTTCCACGGGCGGCCGCATTGCCGGCGTTGTCCGTCGGAAATCTTACGGTCGGTGGTACGGGTAAAACACCAGTGGCCGCGTGGTGCATCGAGCAACTCCGCGTGCGTGGTGCGCGACCCGCGATTGTCATGCGCGGCGTTGGTGACGACGAATGGCGTGTGCATGGTCTGCTGAATCCGGGATCACGAGTGATCGTCTCGCCCGATCGACACAACGGCCTCGTGGTCGCCAAGACACAGGGCGCGGACTGCGCGGTGCTCGACGACGCCTTTCAACATCGACAGGCCGCGCGCGTCGTGGACATCGTGCTGGTGAGCGCGGATCGTTGGCGCGGTCGTGCACTGTTGTTGCCCGCGGGTCCGTTCCGGGAACCGCTGACGTCGCTGCGACGCGCCGATGTCGTGGTGATCACCAACAAGGCGGCGTCGTCGGAGCAGGTGCAATCGGTGGGCGCGGCGATTCATGCGGCCGCACCGGACGTTCCCACCGCGAGGGTGCGACTGGCGCCAGGGCTGCTTCGCCTTGCCGTGACGCTTCCACGCGAGGGCATCGAGCCGCGGTCCGCAGGATCCCGGGACCCGCTTCTCACGCATCCGCCGGAGTGGCTCACCGGACGCGCGATCGGTGCCGTCAGCGCCATCGGCGATCCTGAGGCCTTCGAGTCGCAGCTGCGCGGCCTCGGCGCCGCACTCTCCGTTGTTCGGCGATTCCCCGACCATCATCGGTACACGACGTCCGATGCCGCCTTGCTCGCCACACTGGCGGGAGGGTCGTCGGGACTTGTGTGTACACTTAAAGATGCGGTGAAGCTTGGGCCGCTATGGCCTCGCGAAGCGCCGCCCCTTTGGTATCTTTCGCAATCGGTTGTGGTTGATCGTGGCGCCGAGGCGCTTGACCGCATGTTTGTGCGGTTGCTGTCGGCGCGAACAGCCTCAGCTCCCACCGCCGGCTAAGCCGGCCTAAAAACACCAGTCGAAATGGCTATCGACCTGCTACGCCTCCCGACGGACAATATTATCCGGCCGGACAAGGACATGTTCCTCCAAGAAGAGAATCCGTTCGAGGCGATGATGTCTCGCTTCGATCGCGCGGCCGAGTTGCTCGATTTGGAGCCGGGCATCTACAAAATTCTGCGCCATCCCGAAAAGCAATTGATCGTCTCCGTGCCGATCACGATGGACAATGGTGATGTGGAAGTGTTCACGGGGTACCGCGTCCTGTACAACACCTCTCGCGGACCGGCGAAAGGCGGCATTCGTTTTGACAAGGCCGTCACGCTCGAAGAGGTGAAGGCGCTTGCTGCCTGGATGACGTGGAAATGTGCTGTTGTGAACTTGCCGTTTGGCGGTGCGAAGGGCGGCGTGATCTGCGATCCGCTGAGCATGAGCGTCGGTGAACTGGAGCGAGTGACGCGCCGCTACACCAAAGGGATCATCTCACTGCTTGGTCCCGATACCGACGTGCCGGCGCCCGACGTCAACACGAACGAGCGCGTGATGGCGTGGGTCATGGACACGTACTCGATGCATGTCGGTCGCACCGAGAATGCCGTCGTGACGGGCAAGCCCGTCGAGATGGGTGGTTCGCTTGGACGCAAGGAAGCGACGGGTCGCGGGTGCATGCTCGTGACGCGCGAAGCGCTCAATCATCTTGGGCTCAAGATGGTTGGCGCGACGGTCGCGGTGCAGGGCTTCGGCAACGTGGGGTCGACCGCCGCGAAGTTGATGGCGGACGAGGGTTGCAAGGTCGTGGCCATCGGCGATCGCGCGGGCGCGTTCCACAATGCGAACGGCATCGACGTCGATGCGGCGATCGCGTATGTCGCGAAGCATCGCTCGCTCGACGGGTTCACCGGCGGCGATCGCATCGAGATGGAAGAGCTGCTCCAGCTTGAAGTCGACGTGCTGGTGCCGGCTGCCCTCGAAAACGTCATCACCACGAAAAACGCGTCGAAGATTCGCGCGAAGGTGGTGTGCGAGGGCGCCAACGGACCGACCACGGCGGCGGCGGATCCGATTCTTGATGACAAGGGAATCTTCGTGATTCCGGACATTCTCGCGAACGCCGGTGGCGTCACGGTCTCGTACTTCGAATGGGTGCAGGATCGCATGGGCTATTTCTGGTCCGAGGCTGACGTGAATGAGCGACTGGGTGGCATCATGACCCGCAGCTTCCAGGAAGTGCTGCAGCTATCGAAACAGCACAAGGTGAACATGCGAACGGCGGCATACATGGTCTCGATCAGCCGCGTCGCGACCGTGCATCGGTTGCGCGGCATCTACGCCTGAGCGCTGCCGCCGGTGCGTGTTTCGTTACTCGCGGTGGGCCGACCCCGTCACGCCGGGTTGGCCGAGTCGATTCGCGACTTTGAGACACGCGCCGCTCGGTACTGGCCGCTGGACGTCATCGAAGTGAAGGAAGAGTCGGCGACCCGCGGCGCATCGGCAGACCATGTTCGGGATCGCGAAGCGGACCGCCTTATCGAGCGAATCACCCCCGAGGCGCGGGTCGTGGCGTGCGAACCGGGAGGCGATGTGTTTGATTCCGCAGCATTCGCGGGTTTCCTCACGAAACAGCGCGAGTCCGCACAGAGTGTGGCGTTTGTCATCGGCGGCGCGTACGGGTTAGGCGAGCGCATTCGGCAACGCGCGACGCGTCGGCTTTCTCTCGCGCCGTGGACGCTGCCACACGAGTTGGCTCGTCTGGTCTTAGCTGAACAACTCTATCGCGCGGGCACGATTGTACGCGGAGAACCGTATCACAAGTGATGTCCGAGCTTGAAGACGTGACGACCGACCTCGACGCCACGACGCGGGAATCGTGGTTGCTGCGGCGGGTCCCCCTGGGGGGCACGCCGATTTCGCGTGCGTTGCAGGACGATCCGACTCTGCACAGTTGGCTCGCTCCCCGACCGACGCATGCGGGAGAGTGGAGCGACCGCGTTCGCCGGATCCGGACGCACGCCGCCGCGCACGATTGGCTCACCCCGTTGGCGCCAGCGATCGCGGCGACGGGACGCGCGGCGGAACGCTTGGGCCGCGCCGCCGCGAATGGCGTCGTCGTGACGACAGGGCAGCAGCCGGGCCTGTTCGGCGGCCCGGCGTACACGTTCAGCAAAGCCCTCAGTGCGCTCGCGATGGCGGATGCGTTGGAGGCATCGACCGGTGTTCCAGTGGCGCCGATCTTCTGGGCGGCGACAGACGATGCGGATTGGGCGGAAGCAGCCGCGACGGAGATTTCGACCGTCAACGGGCTCGTGAAGTTGTCGCTCGACGGACCGGCAACGGACGGCATCGCGATGGCGGACGTGCCGCTTGGCAACCTGACCGTTGCGTTGCATGCGCTGCGTGCCTCGTGTGGATCGATGGCGCACGAGTCGATTTATCGACTGGTCGAGCAAGCCTATGTGCCGCACGCCACGATAGGCGAAGCCTATGTGCAGTTACTGCGCGCACTTCTCGAACCGCTCGGCATTGCAGTTTTGGACGCCGCGCATCCGGCACTGCGTGCGGCCGCCGATCCGCATATCCGACGTGCGTTGCAGCATGCCGTCGCCGCGAATGAAGCGTTGGTCGCACGCACGCGCGCCATCGAAGCGGTTGGATTCACGCCTCAGGTCGACGTGGTCGACGATTTGACGCTGGTATTCCGCACATTGCCGGGCGCCAGCGGCAAGGAGCGTGATCGGGAGCGTGCACGCGTGCCGATTGCCGATGCGTCGCGCGTACTTCGTGAAGCGGACGTTGGTTCGCTTGGTGCCAACGTGCTTCTGCGTCCGATCATTGAGCGCGCATTGTTGCCGACCGTCGCGTACCATGCCGGTCCCGGCGAGTATGCGTACTTCGCACAAGTGGCGCCGATTGCCAGTGCGATCGGACTCGAGTCGCCCTTGGCGATCCCGCGCTGGTCCGGTGAAGTGATCGATAGACAGGCTGAAACGACGAGAGAGCGATTGCAGTTGGACGAATCGACCTTGCTCGATCCGCACGCGGCCGAAACGCTTGTTGCGCGTCGTGCCGTCGAGCCGGAAGTGCAGGATGCGATCGAGCGCCTGCGTGTCGCCATCGAGACGCAGGTGCGTGCCGTGCGCGAGGCGACGGCCGGCGACGATGCGGTGATTGCTCCGGACGTCGTGGCGGGACTTGGCCGGGATGTGGCGATGCGCCTCGATCGGTTTGAACGGCGCGTGACGGCCGGCGTCAAACGGCGAGAACTGCTGTTGATGCGCGACGTGGCCTACGTGCGCGCCGCGCTGCGGCCGGATGGCCACTCTCCTGAACGCCGGCTCACTCTGATCCCAATGCTCGTGCGTTTCGGACCCTCGATCTTCGACGCCATGCGCCTCGACGCGCGCGCGTATGTTGAACGCCTTGTCGAAAGCCGCTGATACCGCGCCGGAGACCTCCGGCTCGCGCGGTGCGTCGGTGGTCTTCGCGGGAATTCTGATCAGCCGGGCGCTCGGCCTCGTCCGCACGACCTTGTTCGCGCGCTATTTCGGCGCGAGTGCGGAGGCGGACGCGTTCAACGCGGCGTTCAAGATTCCCAATGCGGTGCGCAATCTGTTAGGCGAAGGCACACTGTCCGCGTCGTTCGTGCCAGTGTATTCGAGGATGCTCGGTCGCGCCGACGAGCGTGGTGCGCGCGCACTGGCTGCGGCCGTTCTTGGCTTCCTGCTCGCGGGCGTGTCGGTGTTGACGCTCATTGGCATCGCGAGTGCACCGTTGCTGACGTCCTTGTTTGCGCCGGGCTTCGACAGCGCACGCGCCGAGCTGACGACACGATTGACTCGCGTGCTGTTTCCGATGACCGGACTGATGGTGCTGAGCGGGTGGTGCCTCGGCGTACAGAATTCGCACCGGCGCTTCTTCTGGTCGTATGCGAGCGCCGCGCTGTGGTCCGTGGCGCAGATCGCGCTGTTGCTCTGGTCGGGCAAGCAAGCCGAGTCGATGGCGCAGCTGGCATGGTGGTTGGCGTGGGCGACGCTGATCGGGTCGGCCTTGCAGGTTAGCGCGCAACTCCCCGAAGTCTTCCGACTGGTCGGCGCACTTCGGCCGACGCTCGATCGCACCGCCGACGGGGTGCTGCAGACGCTGCGCAACATTGGCCCGGTCGTGATCGCGCTGGGCGTCGTGCAGATTTCGTCTCTGATCGATTTGCAGATCGCCTCCTATCTGCCATCCGGATCAGCGTCGAACATGTCATATGCGAACCTGATCGCGCTGCTGCCCGTTTCGCTCTTCGGCGTCTCCGTCGCGGCGGCGTCGTTGCCGGAGTTCTCGCGGGACTCCGGTGGCGCGCGAGAGGATGCACTGCTTGAGCGCCTCCGCGGCGGGTGGCAGCGTATTCTGTTTTACATCGTTCCGTGTGCCGCGGTGTTCATGGCGTACGGCGACCTGTGTGTCGGCCTACTGCTGCGGAACGGACGATTCGGTGCGCCGGAACAACATGCGGTCCATCTCGTCCTCGCTGGATTTTCGGTCGGGCTGGTCAGCTTCGCGTCAGTGAAACTGCTGGCATCAGCCCACTATGCGTTACAGGACTACAAGACGCCGTTACGGGCGTCTGTCTCGAGCTTGGTCGTCTCCGCCATTGCATCGATTGGGCTCGCGTATCCGTTGCGCCATTCGGTGTGGGGTGCGGCCGCGATTGCCTTGGGTAGCGCGCTTGGATCATTTGTGAACCTGTCAGTGCTCGTACATGGTCTTCAGGCGCGACTCGGTCCGTTGTACACGACCGCGATGTGGGCCGGCTCGCGTCGCATCGGCGTCGCGGCAGTCGTTGCCGCGGCCTGCGCGATGCCCGTGCGCTGGTTGTTGCGCGATGTTCATCCGATGATCGGAGGTCCGCCGACGCTTGCGGCGTTCGGCATATCTTATTTGCTGTCTGCGTGGGCGATGGGTTCGCGCGAGGCCGCGCGCGTGCTGCGGCTCACACCACGCGCGTAGCTGAGTACGAGGCCACCGATGCGTTTCGCATGAGTGATCCCGAGAAACCGCCAGCGTCGACCACGCACTCGGCACCGCACGAGCAATTGCTATCATCCTTGCCGACGCCGGATGACGAGTGGTCGCGCGCGGCCATCGCACGCGGCATGCCTGCGACGATCGCGATGAAGCTGCCGCACCTGCCTGAATCTCCAGGCGTGTATCTCTGGAAGGCGGCTGACGGCACGGTGCTGTATGTCGGCAAGGCCAAACGCCTGCGCTCGCGTGTGCGGAGTTACTGGAACTCGGATCACGAGTCGAGCCCGAAGACTCGCGGCCTGATGCGCAAGGTCGAGGAGCTCGAGACCATCGTCGTGCCGAGCGAGGCGCATGCCTTGATTCTGGAAGCGACGCTGATCAAGGAGCACCACCCGCGATTCAACATCGCGTTGCGTGACGACAAGTCGTATCCGTACATCAAAGTGACGGTGCAGGAGCAATTCCCCCGGGTGCTGGTGACACGACGGTTGCTCGAGGACGGTGCGAGATACTTCGGCCCCTACACCGACGTCGGGGCAATGCGACGTGCGCTGAACGTGGTGAAACGCATCTTCACGGTCCGGTCGTGCCACTATGCCCTGCCGAAAGAAGCGCCGGAGCGTCCGTGCCTCGACTACTTCATCAAGCGATGTCAGGCGCCCTGCGTCGGCTATCAGTCGTCGGCGGACTACGGCGTTATGATCGACGAGGTTGTCTGGTTCCTCGATGGACGGACGAGCGACGTTGTGCGGCACGTCCGTGAACGCATGATGGACGCCTCCGAGCGACTCGACTACGAACGTGCGGCGGAGCTGCGAGATGCGCTGCGTCATCTCGAAAAGATGGAAGAGCCCACCGTCGTGCTGGAGGTTGAGGGCGGCGATCGCGATGTGACGGGGTATGCGCGCGATGGCGAGGATGCGTGTGTCGTCGTGATGCGCATTCGCGGAGGCAAGCTGCTCGCCCGGGAGCATCGGCTTGTTGAGCATGCCGAAGGCGAAGAAGATGGTACGGTGCTGGGGGCGAGTCTCGCGCAGTGGTATCGCACGGCGGATGCGCGCGCGGCCGAACTGCTGGTACCGTTTGATTTCGAGGATCGGGAATCGCTCGAAGCGTCGCTCATGAACACCACCATTCGAGTGCCGCAGCGTGGCTCGCGTCGTGCGCTGGTGGATCTTGCCGATCAGAACGCGCGGCATCTGCTCGAGGAGTTCAAGCTGGCTGCGCTCGAGGCCGATGAACGGGCGGCAGACCCCGTCTACGAGTTACAGCGCGAGTTAGGCCTGCTGATTGTTCCGCGCTCACTTGTCTGCTTCGACATCTCGCACGCACAGGGCACCGATGTCGTGGCAAGCGCCGTGTGGTTCGAGAATGCGCGCCCGAAGCGAGCGGAGTATCGCAAGTTCAAAATTGCCGTGGTGGACGGGAACGATGATTTCAAGTCGATGCACGAGGTGGTCACACGCTACTTCACGCGTCGTGTGGCCGAAGCCAAGCCCCTTCCTGATCTCGCCGTCATCGACGGCGGCAAGGGCCAGCTCGGTGCGGCACGCGCGGCGCTCGACGCCTTGGGGGTCACGCAGATTGGCTTGATCAGTCTCGCCAAGCGTGACGAAGAGATCTTCCTGCCGGGCCGCTCCGATCCGGTGCGCCTGCCCCGCCGTTCGCCCGCGCTTCGCATGTTGCAGCAGGCGCGCGACGAGGCGCACCGATTTGCCATCACATTCCAGCGCCAAAAGCGCTCGGCGCGTACTCTCACATCAGAGTTGTTGAACATCCCGGGCGTCGGTCCGACGAAGCGTCGCGCGCTCCTCCACGCGTTCGGCAGTCTACAGGGTGTGAAATCGGCGTCCGTCGCCGAGATCGCGTCGGTCCCTGGCTTCGGTGCGCACTCCGCTCGGCGTATCTTGACGGCGCTCGGCGTTGAAGTGCCGCCCGACACATCCTCTCCAGAATCCACATGAACGCCTCGACTGTCTCGACGCCATCCTGGTCCTTGACCTGTTCCGCGTGCGGCACGCCGGCTGCACTCGCCGGCGCAACCGTGTGTGTCCACTGCGGGCAGCCGCTCTTTGCGCGGTACGCCGCACTCGAGGCTGGACGGCGCATTCCACGCGAGCTTGCTCCCCGCTGGGATTCATGGCGCTACGGCGCGCTGATGCCGCTGCTGGCGGGTGAGGCGCCGGTTTCGCTTGGCGAGGGTCTGACACCGCTGATTGACGCACCGTCGCTGGCGAAGGCGGTCGGCATTCGACGGCTTTGGATCAAGGACGAAGGACAGAATCCGACCGCGTCATTCAAGGCGCGTGGCATGAGCGCCGCGATGACGCGGGCGCGTGGCGCAGGCGTTCGTGGCGTGGTCGTTCCGACGGCTGGCAATGCGGGCGCCGCATTGGCGGCGTATGGCGCGGCCGCTGGGCTGTCCGTGCAGGTGTTTGCGCCGCGGACGACACCGCGCCCAATACTTGATACGATCGAGGCGATGGGAGCGACGCTGGTGCGCATCGATGGCCACATCGGTGATGCCGGAAAACTCGCCATCGCGTTCGCCGCAGAGCACGGCTACTTCAACGTCTCGACGTTGCGCGAGCCGTATCGCGTCGAAGGCATGAAGTCGATGGGCTTCGAAATGGCGGAGCAACTTGGCTGGCGCATGCCGGATGCCGTCGTCTACCCGACCGGCGGGGGCGAAGGCACCATCGGCATCTGGAAGGCGATCGACGAAATGATCGCAGCGGGCTGGCTGCCGGCCGATACGGCCCAGCCCACATACGTTGTAGCGCAGGCCGCCGGCTGCGCGCCGATCGCGCGCGCGTTCGCGGCCGGCGCCGAGAAGGCCGAGCCGTGGATCGACCCCGTGACATACGCCGCCGGTCTCCGCGTCCCATCACCACTTGGAGACCGGCTGCTGTTGCGTGTACTGCGCGAGACGAACGGGGTGGCGGGAACGGCGTCCGAGGAGGCGATCGCGGATTGGACTCGTAGACTCGCGACGGAAACCGGCATCGACGCCGCCCCTGAAGGCGGTTGCGCACTTTCGGTACTTCGTGACTCGGTGACGCAGGGCACCATTTCGACCCAAGCGGAGGTCGTGGTGTTTAATACGGGGAGTGGTGCCTCGTACCGCGCCTGATTTGGGGCGGACGGGTGGCTATACGCTCGCATGGGAGCCGGTATATTGGCTGCCGAATACCTCGACAGTTGTCAACGACTTACAAGACGACTGCATGACTCGACAGGAGAGAAGGATGAAGGCCTTGATGTGGACCCCAATCATGCGTGGCGTGTCGGTGAGCGTGATCGCGCTTGCCTCGGCACTGCCGGCGTCGTTGTCGGCGCAGGCGAAAAAGTGCGACATCAACGAGAGCGGCCCGTATCAGATCAACGGGGCCAGGACATACATCGTGATGGCCGCCAACGCCAAGAAGCCGGACGAGATTCCTAAGCATCTGGCGAACGCGATTCGCGTGCTCACGGATAATCCGGAGAAGATCAATAACGAACCCGGTCGTCAGTATCTGCTGGTGCGCGCGCACAAGGGCTGGCTGCGGCAGGGCAACGCATCGTACGAGATGAAACGAGGGGTGGTGGGCTTCACGACGAATCCCACGGGCACGCACAATCTCCTGCTCGGACTCGACTCCGCCGTCACGGCCGTCGAGCGCTTGATGCCAGAGTGCGCGACGCTTGTCCGACCGTTTCGCGACGAGTTCGCCTTGGAGATCTACAACCGATCGGTCGGGGCGATGACCGCGGAGCAGAACGACTCGTCGATCTACTTCGCGAAGCTGGCGTTGCAGGTCTCGAGCACGGACCCGCGCCCTTGGAACGTGCTGTCCGCTGTGTACCAGAAGCAGAATAAGGTTGACAGCGCGATGCTCGCGATGGAGAAGGTCATTGCGCTCGCGGGCACCGATTCGATTTTCAAGAAGGTCAAGCAGCAGAGTCGGTACAACCTCGCGGTTATCAAACTGGCCAACGCCGATGCCGCCAAGGGCGAAGAGAAGGATCGTGCGCTCAAGCGGGCGCGTGCGCTGCTCGAGGAGTATCTGAAGGATTCGCCAGGTGAGGCGGCTGCGACCCAGGCATTGGGACGGGCGATGCGTCTCGCTGGCGACACGGCCGCGGTCGCGTCCGTGTTCGGTGACATGCTGAAGACTCCGGAAAAGTTCACCGCCGATCAGCTGTTCGAAGCCGCGTCGAACGCGGCGGCTGGCGCTCACGATAAGGATGCGGTGACGTTGTTCGAGTTCGGGCTCGCGAAGAACCCCAATCACCGGCTCGCACTGCTCAACCTTTCGAATGCGCTTTTTCAGCTGAAGGACGCCGAGAAGATGGGCCCGGTGACTGAACGGCTGACGCGGATTGATCCGAATAACCCGGACTCTTGGCGTATGCGTGCGGGCTACTGGCAGATACGGCAGCGTGCCGAGACTGACGCGGCCAAGAAGAAGGCGTACGCTGATTCGACGCTCGCGGCGATCAAATCGCGCGATGGCGTCAACCCAAAGATTTCGGTCTTTCTGGCTGCGAAAGCGGGTAACACGTACCAGGTGCAGGGTAGCGTCAGCAACGAAACGGACAAGGCGGCATCCTACACGCTGAAGTTCGAACTGCTGGATGAGACAGGGGCGGTCGTCACCACAAAGGAGGTAGCCGTCGGCCCAGTCGACGGCGGTGCGTCGGCAACGTTCGCGATCAAGGTCGATGGACCGAAGATTGTTGCCTACCGCTATGCGCCGATCAAGTAGGGTCCGACGTTCGATTGTGCTGCGGCCCGATCGAGCGAAGTCCATGTAGTTTATTGACTTCGGGTCACACGGTTCGTATATTTTCTCAGGTGGGCGACGGCGTTCGGCCGGCGCCCTTCTGTGTCCCCGGGGGAGGGCCAACACGAAGGCTCCTCCCCTGTATTCGTCTCAGCCATGGTTCGCGTCACTCGAGTCCAAGCCGGCAGCATCGCCGACCAAATCGGCATCGTGCCAGGCACCGAACTGATCTCCGTCAATGAGCGGCCGTTGGAGGACTTCCTCGATTGGGAGTTTCTGACGGCTGACGATTTGTTCGTCGTGGCCGCCAGACTGCCAGACGGGAGCGAGGTCGAGTACGACATCGAGCGCGTGGACGGCGAGCCGATGGGTCTCGAACTCGCGCCGCCGACTGTGCGACGTTGCGCGAATCGCTGCGAGTTCTGCTTCATCGAAGGACTGCCGAAGGGGTTGCGCAAGTCGCTGTATGTTCGCGATGACGATTATCGTCTGTCGTTCGCCTATGGCAATTTCGCGACGCTCTCGAACGTAAAGGAAAAGGACATCGCGCGAATTCTGGAGTATCGGTTGTCCCCGCTGTACGTCTCGGTGCACGCGACGCCGTGGGACGCCCGCAAAGTACTGCTGAACAACCCGCGGGTGCCGAACATCGTCGAGCAGCTGACGCGATTAGCGGAGGGCGGGATCCAGTTTCACGGCCAGATGGTGGTCGTGCCGGGGATCAACGACGGCGAGGTGTTGGAGCAGTCGCTGACGGATCTCTATGCGCTCGGCGACGCCATGATGTCGGTGGCGCTGGTGCCGGTGGGCGTGACGCAGTTCTCGCATTTGTACACGGGAAAGTCCATGGACCGCGACAATGCCCGGGCGTTACTCGACACCGTGCATCGGTGGGAGACCCGGGCGCTCGCGGCACGTGGTGACCGCTGGGTGTACGGCTCGGACGAACTGTATCTGCTGTCCGAGCAGTCGCTGCCGGAGTTCGACCACTACGGCGATTTCTCGCAGATCGAAAACGGCGTGGGCGCGGTGACCTCTCTTCGCCGACGGATCAAAGATGGACTGGCACAGTTGCCGCGGCTCGACGGCCGACACATTGGCGTTGTCACCGGCGTCTCGATGGCGGCGCTCATGCCGGAACTGCTGGATCAGTTGCATGCGGCGACCGGTGCGACATTCGTGCTGATCCCGATGGAAAACACGCTGTTCGGACCGACGACGACCACGGCTGGCTTGCTGGTGGGCGCGGACATCCGTCGAGCGCTCGCCGATCGAACGGATCTCGATCTGGCGCTCATCCCCGCGGAGTGTATCAACGACGACGGGCTTTTTCTCGACGAGGAATCGTTCATCGCGCTGCGGGAATCACTCCCGATGCCGGTGTTCCCCTCGTACGATTTCATCGACGCGCTCGTGCCCGAAGGCGACGCGACAATACGTACCGCGGCATGAGTCTCCCAGTCGTAGCTATCGTCGGACGCCCGAATGTCGGGAAGTCCCATCTGTTCAATCGCCTCGTCGGCGAAGCCACCGCGATCGTCAGCGAGGAGGCGGGTACCACGCGTGATCGTCACTTCGGTCAGGTCGAGTGGGCCGGCACCAACTTCTGGCTCGTCGACACGGGCGGACTCGTCGAAGATTCGTCTGTCCCGATGGACAACGAGATTCGCAAGCAAGTGATGCAGGCAATCGCCGAGGCGGATCTGATGATGCTGGTCGTCGATGCAAAGGTCGGCGTGCATCCGAGCGATTCGCGCATTGTTGATTTGCTTCGACAGGCGAAGAAGCCGTTCGTGGTGGTGGCGAACAAAGTCGATGTCCCGGAGAGCACCGACTATTACGAGTTTTATCGACTTGGCGCCGGGGATGTGTACCCCGTCTCGGCGCAGAACGGAAAGAACTCCGGCGATCTGCTCGACGCCGTCGTCGGCAAGATCCCGGAGTCGCCCGAGGATTCGAGTCAGGCAATTCGCATCGCCGTGATCGGACGACCAAACGTCGGCAAGTCATCATTCGTCAATCGGTTGCTCGGTGAAGAGCGGCTAGTCGTGCACGATGTCGCGGGCACCACGCGCGACTCGATCGATGCGCCGATGCGTTACAAGGATCACGACCTTGTGTTCGTGGATACGGCAGGTTTGCGTCGTCAATCGAAGATTGACGACGGCGTGGAGTTCTACGCGTCGCTGCGAACGCGTCGTGCCATCGACAGCGCCGACGTGTGTCTGCTGATGATCGATGCCACCGAGGGGCTGCAAAACCAGGATCTCAAGATTGCGACGATGGCGTGGGAGGCCGGTCGCGGATTGGTGCTCGTCCTGAACAAGTGGGACCTGTACGAAGACAAGACGGACAAGAGCGCCGACAAATTCAAGAAGGACGTGATCGAAAAGGCGCCGTATCTCGCGTATGTCCCCTTCCTGTTCACGTCGGCCAAGACCGGCATGCGCGTCACGAAGGTGCTCGATATCGCGCTGGCCGTGCAGGAGCAGCGCACGCGCCGCATCTCCACGTCGCATGTCAACGACGCGTTGCAGGAGATCATCGGGAAGCTGCAGCCGCCACAGGCCGCGGGCCGCGAAGTGAAGTTGAACTATGCGACGCAAGTCGAGATTGAGCCACCGACATTCGCCTTCTTCGGCAACCATCCCGAACTGATTCCTGAGCACTATCTGCGCTACATCCACAATCAGTTGCGTGAGAAGTTCGGCTTCCTTGGATCGCCGGTGCGCATTCTCACGAGACGGAAGAGTAATCCGGAGTGACACTCAGGCTTGTGCTCGTGTACGCGCTTCTCGCCGCGTACCTGATCGGCTCGATTCCCACCGCGTATCTCGTCGGTCGGGCCAATGGCGTCGATCTGCGTACGGTTGGCTCAGGCAACCTTGGGGCAACGAACGTATTCCGCACACTCGGGTGGAAGTGGGGCCTATTCGTGTATCTCGTGGATGTGCTCAAGGGCGTTGTGCCCGTGCTCTGGCTGCCCGCGGTGGCGTCGGTCGGTGCCGGATGGCCGTGGGGCGTGGTCTTCGGGGTCGTGGCCATCTTGGGGCATGTGCGGCCAGTGTTTCTGATGGGGAAGGGCGGCGGTAAAGGCGTCGCGACGGCCAGCGGCGTGTTTCTCGCGTTGGCGCCGGTCGCGGCCGGTTTTGCAATCATCGCGTTCATCATCACGGTCTCCGCCACGCGCTATGTCTCGCTGGGCTCGCTGATTGGTGCGCTCGTCCTGCCGCTGGTCCTGCTCGTCCAGGCGCACGGACTCTCGCCGCTGGTGCTGGTGAGCGCGGCGATCGCCGCGTTCGTGTTCTGGACACATCGCGACAACATCGGCCGACTGCGGCGCGGGGAAGAACGGCGCGTTGGACCTTCGAGCGTGACGACACCATGACGACGACTGAGGCGCGCATGGTCGTCCCGTGCGCCGTGATCGGTGGCGGCGCGTGGGGCACGGCGATCGCGGATCGGCTGGTCCGTAACGGGCACCCGGTTGTGCTGTGGGCGCGTGAAACCGATGTGGTTGAGGCGGTGAATTCGCGACATGCAAACCCGCGGTTTCTCGCGGAGGTGTCGCTGGATCCGGCGCTTCGCGCGAGCGCTGACATGAACGATGCGCTGCGTGGCGCCGCGCTCGTGATCTACGCCGCACCATCGCACGTGCTGCGTGGTGTGGTGGTGTCCGGTCATCGCGGGATCGCGGACGGTGCGGTGCTGGCCGTCGCTACGAAGGGCATCGAACGCGAGTCGCTCGCGTTGATGACCGACGTCGTGTCGGAGGCCGCGCCTCATCATGATGTCGTGGCGATCAGTGGACCCAGCTTTGCGGTCGAAGTCGCGACGGGCCAACCGACGGCCATCGTTGCGGCGAGCTTGTCGTCGGCGGCGGCGACGCTTGTGCAGCACGCCATGAGCGCGCCCGCATTTCGTGTATATACGACCGACGATGTGGTCGGGGTGGAACTCGGTGGTGCCCTGAAGAATGTCATGGCCGTCGCCACGGGAATTCTTGATGGACTCGGCCTCGGTTTCAATCTGCGGGCCGCGCTGATGACGCGTGGTCTTGCGGAAATGACGCGGCTCGGGATCGCGCTGGGCGCGCGCGGCGAAACATTTGCCGGACTGGCCGGGCTTGGCGATCTGGTCCTTACGTGCACGGGCGCATTGTCGCGCAATCGTGCCGTCGGCGTCGCGATCGGGCAGGGGCAGACACTCGATGAGGCGCTTGCCGGAAAGGACAGCGTGGCAGAAGGTGTGCTGAACACGCAAAGTGCGCGCGCGTTGGCGGCACGAGCGGGTGTGGAGATGCCGATCGTCGAAGCGACGTATCGCATACTGTTCGACGGGCAGGCGCCACGAGAAGCGATTGCCGAGTTGATGATGCGTGAACTGCGTCCTGAGCGGGACTGATCGGCATGGCCAAACGCGAGCCCATTCAGGAGTTCTACTCGATCGGGGAAGTGTGCGCGCTGACCGAGTTGAAACCGCATGTGCTTCGCTACTGGGAAAGCCAGTTCAAGCTGCTGAACCCAGCCAAGAATCGCAGTGGAAATCGCGTGTACGCGCGGCGCGAAGTCGAGTTGATCACGCTCGTGAAGAATTTGCTGTACACCGAGAAGTACACGATCGATGGCGCGCGCCAGAAGCTTGACGAACATCGTAAGGGCGGCTCCCTGCGCACGGCAGCGCGGGCGGCGCTTGAAGTGCAGGCAATCGAGTCCCTCGAGCGCGACCTCGCGGAGTTGCAGGCATTGCTGGATGATCGCGTCGTGCCCGCTCCGCGGGTGGTGACGTCTACATCGACACCGTCCGACAGTTAATCCCCCTATGCGCATTCTGCTGAGCAATGACGACGGTATTCACGCGAGAGGACTCGCGGTGCTTGAACGCGCCTGTGAGCCGCTTGGTGAGTTACACGTTGTCGCGCCCGATCGCGAACAAAGCGCCACGAGTCACTCGCTGACGTTGCACCATCCGCTGCGCCCTGTGCGACTTGGCGAACGCCGTTGGCAGGTGGATGGAACGCCGACGGACTGCGTGATGCTTGCCTGTGAGGCGCTGCTCGAGGCGCGACCGGATTTCGTGATCAGCGGCATTAATCACGGACCGAACATGGGCGAAGACGTGCTGTATTCTGGGACGGTCGCGGCGGCGATGGAAGGTTTGGCCCTCGGCATCCCGAGTGTCGCCGTGTCGTTCGCGGGCAACGTGCTGCGCGCGGATGCGCTACTCGACACGCAGATCGAGTTGCTGCGTGGTCTGCTGCAGCGAATCATGTCGCTGCCGAAGTTTCCGGCGGACACGCTGTTGAACGTCAACCTGCCTGCTGTCGAAGCGTCACAGGTGAAGGGCGTTCGGCTGACGCGTCTCGGGCGTCGCGTGTTCAGCGATTCTATCGCGCGCATGAAGGATCCATGGGGCCGTGAAATCTTGTGGATCGGCGGGGGATCGGTCGCGTGGAGCGGTCCGGATGACTCGGACTTTCGAGCCGTGCACGACGGATACGTGTCGGTGACGCCGCTGCATCTGGATCTCACGCACAATGTCGTACTCGAATCGGCGACGGACTGGTGGCAAGCTCCGTAGAGCCGGAGTTCCGGGGCGCACGTCGCCGTCTGGTCGAGACCCTGCAGGATAAGGGGATCAAGGATCTTTCCGTCCTGCGGGCGATCGATCAGGTGCCGCGACACTTGTTTGTGCCGCCGACGGTACGGCATCGCGCGTACGAGGATTCTGCCTTACCGATCGGCAACGGACAGACCATCTCCCAGCCGTACGTGCATGCTCGTGCGCTCGAGCAGTTGATGTTGACTGGGCGAGAGCGGGTGCTTGAAATCGGCACCGGCTCGGCGTATCAGACCGCCTTGCTCGCGCAATTAGCAGAGCAGGTGTTCTCGATCGAACGATACCCGGCGTTGCTCGACCGCGCGCGGTTGATGCTCAGCCAAGCGCAGGTGCGAAACGTCTCCGTCCTGCTCGGCGATGGGACCTTGGGGTGGCGCGAGTATGCGCCGTACGACGCGATCGTCGTCAGCGCCGGCGCGCCCGCCGTACCACCGGCGCTGGAAGCGCAACTCGCCGACGGGGGGCGACTGCTGATTCCGCTTGGAGATCGGGACGAGCAAATGCTCACGCTGCTCATCAAAAAGGGCGAGAGCTTCGAACGGCGTGACATCGTACCCGTTCGCTTCGTCCCCTTGATTGGGGCGGGTGGTTGGCCGTCCTAGGCGTGCCGGACGTCCCTCCGTTTGCGAGATAGGGAACCTCGGCACATTTTCGCATCAACTGGCCCGCTATCCCCGAGACCGACATGTCGCCACACGCGTTGAATCCGGCCGAATCAAGCGATCGAGCGATCGTTGGCGGAAGTCCGTTCATGTCACAAGTCGCCGATACTGTGCCGCATGCGGGGCCGTACGCCCGACCGGTCAACGCGGTGTTCGGGAGGCACGCGGTGGATGCCGTTCTGATCGACGCAATTCGTGCCAACGTTGGACCGTACATCCCGGCCGCGTGGCGCGAGCACGCAGCGGTGGCGGGCGCGATGATGGCCGAGTCGCCGCCAACGGAGTTGCCGTGGATCGAGACGTTCCTCGAATCGACCCCCGCATCCGTCATCGCGGTTGAAGAAGCGCTCCCAGTGGCGATCGTGGAGAGCCCGTTGCCTGCGGAAGGAGAGGCCGTGGAGGCCGCACGGGACGACGCCAGCGTCGACGAGTGGCCCTTGTACGAGACCGGCGCCGCGCTACGCGAGTTGGCGAATGACCTTGATGGACCGCCGCCCGCGGTCGAGACGATCGCGATCGAACCATCACTCGCCTTTGGCTTCACCGCGAATGAACTTGCGTCCGCCTCCAATGCGAGTGGCGACCACCCGGCTCACGCGTTGCCGATGTGGAATGACGACGACATGATGGACATCATGCCCGTGACCACGTCATCAGCGGCGGACGCCATCCCACTTCGTTGGGCAGAGCAGGCCCGAAACGAGACCGCTCCGTCCGCGAATTCGGAAGCGGCGGCGCAGATCCTCGAGGCACTCGCCAAGCGTGTGCGCGATGGTGAGCTAATGATTCCAGGACACACCGCGAGTATGGGCGACGCCGCCACGCTCGCCGGGGCGTTGGCCGCGTTGCTGGGTGCGCGTCACTGAGGCGCGTTTTATCCGCGGTCCGATCGGAAGGGACCTCCGCTCGAGAGGCGGCGGGTGCTGGTTGTGTGCGATTGCGGGCCATAGTTTGGGAGAATGACTGACGCACTCACAGTCCGCGTGCGCCTTGCCATCCGCGAGGTTCGGGACTTTCCAACGCCGGGCATTGTATTCAAGGACATCACGCCCGTCTTGGCGGATGCCGAATTGCTGGGTGAGGTGTTGCGGACGATGGCGGCCCCATTTGCCGGCCTCGGCATCACGCATGTCGTGGCGATCGAGAGTCGTGGGTTCCTGTTTGCGACTCCGATTGCGCAGTCACTCGGTGCCGCGTTGACGCTGGCCCGGAAGCCGGGCAAGCTGCCGTGGAAGTCCGTTCGCGAGGCCTTCGCGCTCGAGTATGGCAACGATTCGCTGGAGATGCATATCGACGCGCTGAGCGAGGGCAGCCGGGTTCTCATCGTCGACGATGTCCTCGCGACCGGCGGAACGGCGGCGGCGGCCGTCAGGCTCGTTCAGGGTCTGGGCGGGACCGTCAGCGGAGTGAGTGTGCTGGGCGAGATCGCGTTCCTCCGTGGCCGCGAGCTGTTGGCTGACGTGAATGTTCAGGCGATCGTGCGCTACTGAGATGCTGACGCTGGCGAGACGACGGGCCGTGTCGGTAAGTTCGCACGAACGGCGCGTCGATCGACGATCGGCCGGTCCCATGCCCCCGTAGCTCAGTTGGATAGAGCAGCGGTTTCCTAAACCGTTGGTCGGCGGTTCGACTCCGCCCGGGGGTACTTGGCGGCTCGGAACACGTTATGTTTCGTGGCTGTCACAATTTGTCGGCGCAGGCCTTGGGCCTTGTCGCCGTTCGTATCCTTCAGCTCGCAACGTCACGATGGCGCAGGCATCGCGCACTTCAACTTCATCGGCCGGTTTGTCCGACGATCCGATCGAGAATCTCTCCAGCTGGTTCCAGGTCAACCAGAAGGCCATCACCGTTGGTGTCGCCGCTGTCGCGCTCGCGGCCGCCGCGATCACCGGCTATCGCTACATGGACGCGTCCAATCGCGCAAAGGCCAACAACGAGCTGTACAAGGCGACGGGGCCGATGATGCAGGGTAAGCTGCCAGAAGCGCAGGCCGCACTCGCCAAGGTCGCGAAGGATTTCAGCGGCACGGCGTCTGGCTCGCAGGCGTCATTGCTGCTGGCGCAGGTGCTGTATGATCAGAAAAAGTATCAGGACGGCATCACCGCCTTGGAAAAGGCGAAAAGCGCGAGCGGCTCGGACTTCGCGGCGTCGACGGAAGCGTTGATCGCCGTCGGCTACGAATCACTCGGCAAGTTCGATCAGGCCGCGGAACACTACGGACTCGCCGCATCGGCCGCCCGGTTTCCGTTGGACAAGGGGTCGAATCAGGCCAACCAGGCGCGGAGTCTGACCGCTGCTGGCAAGACGACCGAAGCTCGGAAGCTCTGGGAGGAGTTGGCGAAGCACGAAGGATTGCCATTCGCGCAAGAGTCTCAGGTTCGGCTTGGCGAACTGGCGGGCGCGGGCAAGTAGTTCGATCCGAACCGAGGCACTCGCGCGCCGCACCTTCGCTGCGAGTTGATCGCCGTAGAGCAGCGACCCGCCGCGCACACGCGCGAGCGGGTCGTTTGACAATCTGGGAGCCAAGCGCGCTCGCGCCGGATATACCGCGCCGGATCCAACCGCCAAGGCGCCAGTAGGGCGTCTCCATCGTGCCAAAATGGTGTCAGTAACCGTCTCGCTGCGGCCTTCTCTAGTGCGCATAATACATGTTATGTAAACCAATGAGAGTGGATAACTGTGGAAAATCCATGCGCCCGGCCGCTGTGTAGAATATAGTGAACTACCCTAAGTCATTCCCTGATATTCGTTTGCGCTGCTAGCATCGAGTCGTTTCTCCATCGCAGTGTCACGAAATAGAGAAACTGTGCACCTCTCCACATCGCGAATCAGTTTATTGAACACGTTCGAGTGTTAACTGATTCTGGCGGCGAATGTTGGCGCAATTCAAGAACGCAACGCACCGATTCGTCCACGGAATACCACGCGGCCTTCACCGCGCAACGACGGGTGCAGGTCGGCGCCAATCCGTGTCAATCGCACGGTCAGAGTCCGTTGTGAACTCGTCCGGATGACCACCGGCGAGGTCGCCATTCCCCACGTACTCAACAGAACTGCCGTGGCGACGGCGCCAGTGCCACAAGCCAGGGTCTCGCCCTCGACGCCGCGTTCAAACGTCCGGTAGCGCCAAGATCCATCCGGCAACGGCGACACCCAGTTGACGTTCGCGCCGGCCGGACCAGTCGCTGGATGTCGTCGCAATGTCGGTCCACGAGTGGCGATCTCGACGGTTTCGGCGTTCGCGCACAGGATCACGAGATGTGGAATCCCGGCGATCGCGTAGCCGCTCCGCGTCTCGCCTGCAGCGAGGCCGATACTGATGTCTGATGCAATCGTTCTGACCGGCTGGAGGTCGATCTCGGGTTCGCCGGCGGTGATCCTGCTGACGATCAGGCCCGCGGGCGTCTCAAGTTCCATCGATTCTGAGTCGGCGAAGCCGAGTTCGACCGACATGACGGTCGAACAAAGTGTCGCATTGCCACACAAATCCGCTGGACTCCCGTCACTGTTGAAATACAGAATCTTCGCGGCCGGTTCGCCTGCGGCGGGAGCGTTGCTCGATGAGGCACTGCGAGCGTCGTCGGCCTGGCATGGGTCAAGTATCACGATTCCATCGGCGCCTATACCGTTGTGGCGATTACAGATCGCCTGGATCACTTCAGGTGACGTGATCGTTGGGAGATCGACTAGGCGGCCATCAAAGAAGACGAAGTCGTTGCCGGATCCGGTCATCTTGGCAAAAGGAACATCGCGGAGTTCTTCCAACTTCGTCGTTCCATTCGGCATGATGTGGAGCGGATGGTTTGTGATCATCATTCTAGAGCCGGCCCGTTAAACCCCACCAGCGTAAACGCCAGACCATCAAGACGGCCTCGCGAACAATGCCTTTCGACATCTTCGATTCGCCCTCGGTGCGATCGTGAAAAACGATCGGAATTTCGGCGATTCTGAAGTTGCGCTTCCACGCGCGAAAACTCATCTCAATCTGAAACGCGTAGCCGTTGGATCGAACCTGTTCGAGTGGGATGGCGGCCAGCACCTCGCGACGGAAGCACTTGAATCCACCGGTCGCATCGCCCAGATGCATCCCAGTGACGGCGCGTGCATAAATGTTGGCACCGTAAGAGAGCATCAGCCGCGTCATGGGCCAGTTCACCACGGTCACCTTGCCATCGCGATATCTCGATCCCAGCACGAGATCGGCGTGCTTGATGGCCGCAAGGAATTCCGGCAGGTGCATCGGATCGTGCGAGAAGTCTGCATCCATCTCGAAAATGAGATCATATTGCCTCTCCAGCGCCCATCTGAACCCTGCCAGATAGGCGCGACCGAGACCCTCCTTCCCTGCACGGTGCAACACGTGCACGCGCGGATCTTCGGCAGCGAGTCCGTCGGCCATACGGCCGGTGCCATCAGGAGAGTTATCGTCAACAATCAAAACGTCGAGCCGCGGATCCTGAGAGAGAATTCGCGGGACGATTCGCGCGATATTTTCGCTTTCGTTATACGTGGGAACGATCACCAGTCCGCGTTCATCGATCGACAGTGATCCGCGTGCTGGGGTGGGAAGTCGTGTCACTCAGTGGTCCTCATGCCGCAAGGGCAACAGCAGCCGCGGCGCGGCGCCGTCGATCGCCGATTGTGCCGCCGACAAGTATCAGAATGGCTAGCGCGAGCGCGCCGAGCGTGATCGTCTTTCCTGTGTGGTATGGAGCGCTATCAAAGCGCAACGCCACCGTTTTCGCACCAGCGGGGAGTTCCACACCAATCAGGGTATAGTCGGCTCGGGCGATGGTAGCGGGCTTCCCGTCGACGGTCGCGGACCATCCCGGATAGTAATTTTCTGACACGACGAGGGCACTCCCGGCGCTCGGTGAACCGTCAAGCGTGACATCGATGGCGCCGGGCCTGAAGCTCGTCACTCGGACACCGAACGAGACGGGCGCAGGCAGCGGCGAGTTGACTGGCCGACCAGCCGCGGAGGACCCGGTGTCGAAGATCGCGACGCGACGCACATCAAAGAGGGGATTGAGCACCGTCGCCTTGGTTGTCGCGTCGTCGAGCTTGACGATGAGCGGAGTGACCCAGGCGGCCTGATTTGTCCCTGGCAGTTCGAAGAGGTAGGTCATCGTGCCGGCAGCATTGCGAACGGGTCCAGCAACCAGTTTGGCACCCGGGAATGGGACGCTGTTGGCATTCGTGTAAAAGTACCGCGCGTTCGTAAGCGCCCAGAAGTTTGGATTCGCAATGGACTGATAACCCTCGTTTTTTCCGTAGAGATCCTGAAAGCGCGCCAACTCGTTGCCGTGGTAGCCGAGCACACCGCGTATGGCGTGATGCATCAGCGCATCGCCAGCGAGAAACGGGTCGTGGGGCGCCATGTTGTCACTCAGCGGAAGCGCAATGACGCGCGCCGGCTGCGGACGTGACTTCAAGAAGGTGACAATGGCGTCGTCACTGTAAAGTTTGGCAGCTCGATCGGAGAAGCGCCAATAATTACGTTCGATGCTGAAGAGATCGAGCGTCACGGTGACGAGCAGGAACCACCCCGCGCGATGTGTGCTCAGGCGCCCTCGCCCGGTCAGCACGAGGATCGCTGCAGCGGCAAGCACGAAGAAGGCGGAACGCCATGCGCCGATGACGACGTTGGCCGCGTTGGCTTCGATCGCGTCCGCGCGCTCGCCGAGCACCGCGATTGCCAAGTTGGTGAATCCGCCGGTCGAGGCGGTCAACGCGATGATCAGCGCAAGCACTGTCCAGGCAATGACGAATCGGTTCGTCGCCTTTCCCGCGAGCGCCCGCTCAGCGCCGAAGGCTGCCAGCACCGCCGTCGCGAACGACACCACAAAAAGAATGGTGCTCGGCGCGCGAAAGAACTTCGAACCCGGCACGAGAGCGTAGACCAGTTGGTAAAACGGCGTGTTACCGCCCCACGCCCAAAAGAGTGCGACGACCATCGTGCTGAGCCAGAACCACGCGTGTGTGCGATGTCGATTCAGGAGACCGCCACCGAATGCGAGCACGGCCAACACCAACACACTCGCGCCGAGATACTCGCTATGGAAGTGAATGCCATTGCGTCCCCAATAATGCTCAAGAACTCCCGAGAACTGCGGCAGGTAGCTGTTGATCGTTTCTTCGAGCGGAAACGAATAGCTCGTGGCGTAGTCGTAGCCCTTCCCCCCGGCGCGCGGCGACCACGCGACGTACTCTCGGACTGGCAGATACTGTACAGCGCCTATGGCCATCCCGATGAGGACGGCCCCAAACGCGATCGCCAATCGTGAGAGTGATGACGATACGCTGGCCTTCGCGGCAGCACTGGTGGGTGAGGATGCCGCGTCCGACGCCACGGCGACGGGGCGCCTCACGAGAAACACCGCGTACGCGCCCGTGGTCAACAGCATGTACTGCAGCAACTGAGGGTGCGGAGACAGGACGGCGAGCCCGACGACGAGCGCGAGAGCGCCCCACGCGCCGCGACGGCGGTCGCGCATCGCGCGCACGAGCGCCCACAGAGCGGCTGGGAGGAGCGTGCTGACGAACAACTTGCCGTCGTGCCCAGGCGATGCGTAGGAAGCAACCGCTCCACTCATGAGGTAGGCGACGCCGCCAATCATGGCGCTTTGGAATCGAACGCCGGACGCGCGCAGGAACCCGAAGGTGAAGAATCCGGCAAGCACCATGTGCAGGACGAACCCCCAGGTCATTGCGATGTCCGTCGGAAGGATCAGTCGCAGCAGAAAGGTCGGGTAGAAGATGTCGCCATGCATGGCGGCGACAAACGGCATGCCCCCGAACTGATAAGGATTCCAGAGCGGGAATCCGCGGCCCTCGCTCAGCGAACGTGCGGCAAACTCGCGAAATGAATATCCAGCGATGTACTGGTCAGAGTTGGTGTTGACCAGAAACGCCCCGCCGAGCGCGGGCCAGGCGAGCAGCATCGTCGCGACGGCGGCGATGAGCGCAGCCGACAGGAGCGGCCGCTGCGCTGTCGTGTCAGTCGTGGCCGAGTCGCGACGTTGGGCCATGGTGTGCGCCAAGGGGAGAGAAAAGCGAGTGGTCAGGCGTCACGGTGACCCGATCGGGCGCGGCGTGATTCCGCGCGTGGTGCGAGTGGCGACCAGAGAAGCGCGAGCACACCCGGGAGAATCTCCAACACCGTCAGCCATACCCGCGACGCGAGCGCCAGCAGCGTCGCGTCCGCACTGTTCGCCAAGCCAAGGGCAATCAGACCGCCGGTGAGGACAACGTCTCGCACACCGATCCCGCCAGGTGCGAAGAGCACAAGATAACCACCCAGATACGAAGCAGCCCAAATCACGATGAACAGCGCCGGACTGGCAATGACCTGCGGCGCCACACCTCGCGCGAACGCGGCGAAGGCGAGCCCGTAGAGCACCCACGAGAGCGCGTTGATCCCGGTGGCGATCCACAATGTTCCCGCCGGCAGCTGTCGCTCCGGAGGGGGCTGGCTGCGCCAGAATGCGACGCGCCGCAAGACCAGCGGCAATATCCACGGGAGCAGCAGCGTCCCGACGCCAAAGGCGATACTGACAGCGACAGACACGGTCTGCAGCCACGGCTTGAACATGCTGAGTACACGGGAACTGCTCAGGGCCATGATGCCGAACCCAGCACCGATGTTCAGTAGAGTGCCGAGGATCGCGGCGCCGGCCGCGGCGAGGCCAGACACCCCTTCCCTGCTGGCGAGGACACCGAGGGCGCCCACCGACCACAGCTTCCCAGGGATGTACCGCCCGAGGTTTGCGATGGTCCAGATTCGCGTGGCGGCGGCGAATGGCAATCGACCACCCCATCCGCCCACCAGCATGCGCCAGCTTTGGATCAACGTCGCGTATGTCCCGAGTACAATCACGCTTGCCGCACCGACCCAGCCCCAGTGGACGTCAGTCGCCTGCCACGAGTGTCGGACGGCACTCCACTGGCTGCGCACGGCGAGCCCTGCCCACCCCAGCGTCGCGGTCAAGAGCACGAATTGCGCCGCCGTCCAGAGGCGGCGTCGCGGGGACCTCGCGACTTCGCTCACGACCGCCGCGCGCCCGCGACGGCGTCTTGGTAGAGGGCCAGATAGCCGGTTGCAACGCACTCGGGACTGAAGCGGCCGCGAAGCTCGGCGCGTGCCGCGTCGCCGTACATTCGCGCGCGCGCAGGATCATTCAGCAGCGACGCCAGTGCCGTCGCCAGCGCGTCGATGTCGCCTGTGGGAACGAGCGTGCCGCCCGCCTCCGGACGAACGACATCGAGCAGTCCGCCCGATGCGTACGCCACCACAGGCGTCCCGCACAGTTGGGCTTCGACGGCGACGAGGCCGAGTCCTTCTTCGCGCGATGGCATCGCGACGACGGACGCCCGCTGATAAAGTGGCACGAGTTGCGATTGCGACTTGACGCGATGCCAGCGAACGCGCGAGTCGAGGCCGGCCGCAGCGATCTGCACCTCGAGTGCGGCGCGGTCCGGACCGTCGCCAACAATGTCGAGCGTGGCGCTGTGCAACGCCGGCTGCGACAATGCGTTCAACAGATCGGCGATGCCTTTCTGGCTGTTCAATCGACCCACGAACAGGATACCCGCACGCATTGCGTGCTCGTCCGGCGTGAAGTGCCGAGTGTCGACCGGCATCGGCGCCACATCGACGGACTGACCGCCGGCGAGGCGGGAAGCCGTGGCAGCCAGCCACGATGATACGGCGGTGCGTTCGGCGTATTCAGCGAACACGCGCTTCATCACGGCGCGTGCGGGAAAGATCGATTGCGCTAGGCGCACATCGGAGCCGTGCATCGTCAGTACGCGCGCAGTCGATCGTGGCAGTGCGTGCCAGAGCGCCAGGCCGGCCGGGAACCACCAGTGCGCGTGCACGATGTCGAACGGATCGCCGGCATTCGCCGCATTCGTAATCATGGCGCGTGTCGCGCGCCGCAAGGCGCGGAGCAGTCCGATCAATGCAAAGCGCCCCGACCATGATCGGCGCACCTGCTCGACCATGGTGCCTTCGTACGCCAGTGTCATCGCGTCGTCGTCCGCGTAACGCACACGAGTGATGGTCACGCCTTCGATCGTACCGGTCGCCGACAGGCCAACGGCCCACGGCGCGATCACGTCCACGCGCGCGCCAGCACTCTGTAACGCGACGGCGAGACGCAGCACGAAGGACCCGGCAGCGTCTCCGTCGAATCGGGGCATGCTATGTGTTACGAACAGGACGCGCACGCGAGCGGCGACGCGTCAGGCTGAATCGTGCGTGGTCGCGGCCGCCTGCTCGCGACGACGCGCATCTTCGTCGAGCTCGCGCCGCAATTCGCGCAACTCGGCACGCTGTTGCGCGATCTGTTCGCCCATCAGTCCCGTGGCAAAAAATACGGAGCCGAGAATGAGACACGTCTGGATCAACGTCCACACCCAGCGCTGTCCGTGCCCGGTTACGAATAGCCACACGAGCGCCGAGAGACCCGCCGTGACGCCAATCGCGAAGAGCGCCGCGCCCAACATGCCAAACGCCAGCAACGGCTTCTGTCCGAAGCGCAGCTCAAACCAGACGGCGAGCATGTCGAGGACACCGACGGGAATGCGTGACAGGCCGAACTTTGAACGGCCCGAGTGTCGCGCATACAATGGCACCGGCACTTCGGTGACCGTAAATCCCTGCGCTGCGGCGAGCACAATCATGTAGCGATGAAAATCGGGACGCATCGGCAGCGCCGCCATGATTTCGCGCCGATAGGCTTTCACGTTGTTGAGATCCCGCACCGGAATCTCGAACAGCGCGCGGCTGAGGCGATTATAGATCCGCGAGACGAAGGCCTTTTCGTACTTGCCCTGCTTGTAGCCCGTAACCATGTCGGACTCGTTCGCCACGATCGGCGCGACGAGTCTCGGAATGTCTTCCGGTTTAAACTGCAGGTCCGCGGGATAGAAGACGAGGATGTCGCCACGCGCGTTCAAATATCCCGTGCGCAGGGCTTCCGCGATCCCGCGTTGGGCGCGATGACGGACCGGGCGCAGAAAGGCGTAGCGCTCGGCCAGTTGCTGCAGCACCATCCAACTGTTGTCGCGCGAGCCGTCGTCGATCACGATGACTTCGTACTGTTCGCGCTGCGCGTTGAACGTCGCCTCGCAGAGCTCGAGAAACAGCGGCAGGTTCCCTTCCTCATCCTTCGCCGGCACGAGCACACTGACGTCGACGGAGGGCATGGTCGCGCGATAGGACGATGGGCGATAGGACACAGCAGTCACGTCAGGGCGGCCGGCGCTCAGATGCGCTTGCGCATACGCGCCGGCAGGACGCCAAGCTGGTCACGATACTTCGCGACCGTGCGGCGAGCGATCTGGACTCCCGTCTGCTGCAGCACCTCGACGATCGCCTGATCCGTGAGCGGATTCTTGGTATTTTCGCCGGAGACGAGCTTCTCGATCTGGTCCTTGATGCCGCGGGCGGAGACGTCGTCGCCATCGTTCGTCGACAGGCCAGACGAAAAGAAGAACTTCAGCGGCAATACGCCGCGCGGCGTCTGCACGAACTTCTCGTTCGTGACACGACTCACGGTGGACTCGTGCATGCCGACGGCTTCGGCGACTTCGCGCAACGTCAGCGGCTTGAGTCCTTGGACGCCGCGCTCGAAGAAATCGCGCTGCCGATCGACGATGTAGTGCATGACCTTAAGCATCGTCTGGCGACGCTGTTCAATGGCCTGAATCATCCAGTTCGCCGAGTTGAGCTTGCTGGCAATGAAGTCCTTACTCTCGGTATCGAAACGTTTTTTGTCACGGGCAATCTCCTGATACGTCCGCGACAATTTGAGTCGCGGCAGATTGCCGTCGTTCAGGAAGATGTGATACGAGCCGTCGATCTTCTCGACGACCAGATCCGGAATGATGTAGTTGTCACTGCCCGAACTGAAGCGAAGCCCAGGCTTCGGATCCAACTTGGCGATGTCATCGGCCGCGCTCTGCACGTCTTGCGCGCTGATGCCAAATCGCTTCGCCAGCTCGCTCCAACGGTGCGCGATCAACTCATCAAATGCGCCGTCGACGAGACGATACGCCAGTCCGTCGCCGTGTCCGGCGGCGCGCAGCTGCAACAGCAGGCACTCGCGCAGATCGCGGGCGCCAACTCCCGGCGGATCAAGATCCTGAATCACCTGCAGCATTGCGATGACATCCGCGTCCGAATACGGCGGGACATCGCGGCTTAGATCGTGTTCTTCTGCCCAGCTCAGGATGGCTTCGTTCGCACCGTCGCGGATTTCCGTCAGCGAACAGGCGATCCAGCCGTCGTCGGAGATATTGCCGACGAATTCGTCGGCGAGAAACGCCTGACGCGGCGACAGATCGAGCAGCGACAGCTGCTCGGCCAGATGATCGGACAGGTGCTTTGTGTCAACCGTGACCGGCTCGTAGTACTCGCGCTGCTCGTGCTCTTCGCGCTGACCACCGGTCTCGAAACCGTCGAGCAATACGGCTTCCCAATCGACGTCATCGTCGCCGGTCTTCTCCGGCTCCGTCTCGGCGGTGGCTTCGGGCTCCGTCAGATCGGTCGCTTCAGACTGCTCGTCGCCTTCTTCAGATGATTCGTTGTCCTCGTCGTCCTGCTCGACCAGTTCGAGGAACGGGTTCGTGAGCAGTTCTTGCTTGAGGTGCTGCTGCAGATCGAGGAGCGGCATGTACAGCAGGTCCATCGCCTGATAGAGGCGTGGATTGACCTTGAGCTCCTGTCGGAGCCCGGTACTCTGCTGGAGACCAGTCCTCATCGGCTTAGCACCCTCTCGTCGGCTTCAGCGAAGCGCGCACGCAGGCGCGCGGCCAACGTTGGACCAAGATAGATCTCGGCAACCGTATCGTCGAACACCAGCTCGCGCACGGTGCCCGACACCTTGACCTGCCCCTCGTACATGATGTATGCGCGGTCGACGATATCCAAGGTTTGCTCGACATTGTGATCACTGATCAACACACCGATACCGCGATAGCGCAAGTTCGCCACAATACTCTGAATGTCATGCACGGCGATCGGATCGACGCCGGCAAACGGTTCGTCAAGCATCATGAACTTCGGCTGCGTCACGAGCGCGCGGGTGATTTCGAGACGACGGCGCTCACCTCCCGACAACTGATACGCCTTGCTGTTGCGCAGATGTTTGATATCGAGCTCGTCCAACAGCGATTCCAAGCGCTCGCGGCGTTCATCCGCCGAGAGCGGCAGCGTCTCGAGAATCGCCAGAATGTTCTGCTCGACGGTGAGCTTCCGGAAGATCGACGGTTCCTGCGAGAGGTAGCCAATGCCTTGGCGCGCCCGCTTGTACATCGGCATGCTCGTGATGTCCTTCCCCTCGAGCTGGATGGATCCGGCCTGAGGGGAAATCAATCCAACGAGCATGTAAAACGTGGTCGTCTTGCCGGCACCGTTCGGGCCGAGCAGGCCAACGATTTCGCCCTGCGCGACGCGGAGGGCGACGTCGTTCACGACCCGTCGGCCCCGGTACACTTTGACCAGTCCCTCGGCGGAGAGTACCGAGGGATTCCCCGGTATCGCGGTAAGCATCGGTGGCGTGGCCGCCCGTGGCTGGGTGACATGCTCGCCCGTGTCGCGGAGGCGGCGAGCGAGGTCACTCCGCTGTGCGGCAAATTCGGCCCACAGCGAGGGCACCACGGCAATCGGCGCGGCAGGATCGGCCACGCCGCTGCTGGGTAGCTGCACAACCGATTCGTCCGCTAAGCGCGGCAGCAGGGAGCCCGTGAGGTGATTACGCACCGCCTCGAGCGTCAGGCGGCCAGCCTCCTGCTCGCGGTTGCGGCCCTCGTGTTCGAGGACATCGAGCAATCCGTCGCGATAACGTGTGGCCACCGCGTGCAGCGGCGCGACGCCGTGATCGTCGGCGATTTGCACCAACGCACCGAGGACCAACGCGAGATTTCGGTCAGCCTGCGACAACCGTTCCATGAGAGCAGTGGTTCGGTCTGAATGACGGGGCTCGGGGAGTGGCGGAATAGTCATGAACGGCGACGGAATTCAGAGAGCAGTAACGGGTCTGCTGGAGCGCCGCCTCCCTTCTTTTTGGGCGCCGGCTGGGCGGGCGGCCGGGTGGAGCGACCCTTGGGAGCGGCCTTCCCGGTTTTCGTGCTGTCGGAAAGACTGTCGGAGGCCGGTTCGAGATACAGTCCCGACGCGGCGGAATCTACCGCTACGCTCCGCACCTGACCGCTGTCGAAGGCGACAAAGATCTTCTGGCCTCGCACGTAGTTCAGGGAAGCCGGCGCCTTAGGTCCTTCTTTCGAGGCAATCTGGAAGAGCGAGCTGGCGTTGCCGAAGGCGTGGATCTGCTGGATCCGGGCACTCTGGGACGTGTCGCCGACCACGGCGATCGAGTCGAACCAGGCGGTGACCGTATCGCCCCGAAGGATGTCGCGATCGTCCGATTTGATCTTCAGCGTGTCCGGATTGCCCGTCGCCACCGCTTTTCCGATCGCCTTGACCTCACGGACGTGCTGATCGGGCATCCGGATCTCGAGCGAGTCTGCCACCAACTGCTGCGATTTCGTCGTGGCCTTCGCGCGGCCCTTCCCGGACGCGTAGGCCTTTTCGATCTTCTGATCGTCGAAGCGGAAATCGAGAATTTCGGCCTGCATCACTACGTCGTTGTTCGAGGCGTTGCCGTTGTGGCGCGCCACGACACGCTCAAGCTTCCGATTACTGCTGTACAGGTCGATCGTGTCACCGAACATACGAAACGGTTCCGCCTTGTCACGATTCGTGATGCGCGCGCTGCGGATCAACCGTGCTTTCTCGGTCGTTTTGTCAAAGCTGGCCGAGTCCGATTCGCCAACGAGGGCCACGCGATTGATTTGCACGTCGCCCCAGGCAAAGAGCACACTGTCTGCTTCGTCGACCATCGTAGTGGCCGTGACGGTCACGGGCGGGCCTGGCTTGCCCGTGCTGTCTTTCTCGAGCAGTTGCAGCGTTGGGCGATTCGGTGCAATCAGGCGCGACGTGGTGCGCGCACCGGCGAGCGGTCGCAGGTATTCGATGCTCGTTCCGCGGAACGTGCTGCCGGAGCCGAGCTGCGTGGCCACAACATTCCCGTCGGCGAAGATGCGCTCTTCCTTCGTGAAATACGTCGCATGCTGCGACTCGAAGCGCATCTTCCCCGGCTCTTCGTATCGGACGTTGCCGATCAGGTTCAGAATGCCGGTTGCTTGATACTGCTCGGCACTATCCGCCTTGATCTGATTCTTCTCGCCTTGGCAGTGCCCCACAAAGCCACCGCCGATGAATGTCAGGCCGGTGCTGTCCGGCAGTCGTTGATAGCGCATCCGCGTTTCGGGCGGCGAGTCGTTGAAATCGAGCACGCACTGTTTGGTCGCCGGCTCGGGCTTCTTGGCGACTTTCTTCGTGGTGCCGTCCGATTTCGTCACGGTTGTGTCGGCGGCGCGCTTGGCGCCGCTATCGGTTGCCGGCTTCTTGCCGGCGAGGTTTCGCGCGGCATTCACCGAATCCGCGAACGGAGCACGCGTCGTATCGGACGCCGCCTTCTTCTCCGTGCTGTCCGCACGCACTGTTGACGCGGTGGGGCGTGATGTGCGACGACCGCCAAGGCATCCGACGAGCAGCGTTGGGAGCAGCAACAGTATTAGCGGCCAGCGTCGAGCGTGGTGTCTCATGTCACTGCCTGGGGATTAGTACAGGCGCAACGCCCTTGCACGCGCGCAGGCAACGGAACGACGTCAATTTCGGATCGGACTCGAATCCGATGCCCGTAACCAGACGATCCGGCTCAATCAACACGAACGCGCTGTCGGTGAAGATCTGGTTGCGGGCCTGATCGTACACCAACTGTTGCGACGTCAGTCGTTTGCCGTCATCGCGGGTGACGACCACATCGCCGTTTGCTTCGAGTCGCGACAGTCTCGTGTTGTACACGCCGGTCCGCGACGTCATCACACCATCTTTCTCGCCCTGCGGCGAATAGAACGTCGTATTGACCTGATACAGTTTTAGGCGCGTACCGTCGTCGTATACATACATGCTGTCGGCGAGCAGCAACCCGTTGGCCACGCCTTGATAGGTCAGGACGGTACGGCTGCCGAAGACGACCTGATCGGCTGAGTCTGGAATCGCCGACAGTTTCGCGACGGCGACCTTGGTCGCCGCCGTCTTGCCACCGCACGATGCGGCACCAAGCACGAGACCCGACGCGACGCACATCGCGCCGGAAAGCACGCGTGCGCCGAAGCGCACGTTTGCGCGACGGCTCAAACGGCACCTGCCCGCATGAGATCGTGCAGATGCACGACGCCGACGAGGAGTCCGGCTTCGTCAACCACCGGCATCGCCATGATCCCGTGAGTCTCCATGCGATGTACGACCGCGCTCCCCAGTTCATCGTCTCGCGCCACGCGCGGCGCGCTCGTCATCACCTGCGTCACGGGAACGGTCAGCACATCCCGCTCCCGTTCCAGCAGGCGCGTCAAATCACCTGCCGTGACGACCCCGCTCACTCGCGACTGTTCCACGACGATCGCAATTCCGCGTCGCGCGGCCAGCAACACGACAGCCTCGCGCATGGTGGCGTCTCTGGGCAGCATGGGGAGGCCGTCACGCTCCATCACGTCACGCACGCGCGTAAGCAATCGTCGCCCGAGTGCACCACCCGGATGCAGGCGCGCGAAGTCCTCTTTGCGGAATCCCTTCTCAAGCAGCAGCGCCACCGCGAGCGCGTCGCCGAGCGCCAGAGTGACCGTGGTGCTGGTCGTCGGCGCGAGATCATGCGGACAGGCCTCTTCACGGACTCCAAGTTCCAGCGTGACCTCCGCCGCTCGTGCGAGACGCGACGTGGGCGCTGACGTCATGGCGATCATGTGCACGCCCATCCGCGCGAGCGCGTCGATGAGGCCGAGCAATTCGTCACTTTCGCCGCTTTTCGAAATAAGAATCGCGACATCGTCGGTGCCGACGATCCCGAGATCGCCATGCACGCTCTCGACCGGATGCAGGAACGTAGAGGGCGTGCCCGTCGACGTAAACGTCGCCGCCATTTTTCGTCCAACGAGTCCCGACTTGCCGACGCCGGCGACAATGATCCGACCGCGACAGGCCGCGAGGATCGTGACCGCGCGCGCGAAGTCGGCACCGAGAGACCCTCGTGCCGCCGTCAGCGCCGCCGCTTCCAATTCAAGCACGCGCTGCCCGCGCGCGACAATTTCGTCCGCAGTGCTCACAGCGCACCTCCCACGCTGCGCTTCGCCACGTACGCTTCGACGAGGTCGATCCATTCGCCGCGCGCCTGCAGTAACGCTTCCACGAATTCACGGATCGCCCCGTGCCCGCCGCGCGCCGTCAACTGCAGCGTGGCGGTGCGTCGAACTTCCGCGGTGGCGTTTCCGACCGCCACCGGAAGTCCCACGGCACGAAGTACGGAGAGATCGGGTATGTCGTCACCGATAAACGCGCACGCTTCGAGCGTACACCCGAGCTCGTCGAGGACGCCGCGCAGCGCCGGCAGCTTCCGGGCGAGTGGGTCTTGCACAAGCGCGGCTGCCCCGAGTTCCTTCGCCCGCATGGCAACGCTCTCGGACACCCGGCCGGTGATGATGACGATTTTGATGCCGGCATCACGCAGCAGCTGCAACCCAAAGCCGTCCTGAATGTCGTAGCGCTTCAATTCAAACGGCGTGACGTCAGATTCGCGATCGTTTCGCGTTGCCCCGAGGTACACGCCGCCGTCGGTCAGCACTCCATCGACATCCAGAGCGACCACGCGAATGCGACGCGCGAGCGCAGGGTCGACGCGCGGCGCGTCAATCACGAGCGGCGGCAACTGGTCATCAGTCATGGGGCGGAGCGGTCGCGCACGCGATCCCAAATGTCGACGGCTCGCGCCATGAGCTCATCAAGTGCGTCGAGTTGCAACATGTTCGGCCCGTCGCTCGGCGCGTGATCGGGGTCCGGATGCGTTTCAAGAAACAGACCCTGGGCACCCGCAGCGATCGACGCCAACACCAGCGATGGAATGAACTCGCGCGCGCCGCCGCTGGTGCCGTCGGCCCCCATCCCCGGGCGCTGCACACTGTGCGTACCGTCGAAGATCGCAGGGACGTCACAGCTTGCCCGCAGCCGCGCAAAGGCGCGCATATCGACCACGAGATCACCGTAGCCGAAGAACGTACCTCGCTCCGTCACGGCGAGCTCGCCGACCGACCGCCCCGCGAGATGCGCACCGGCTTCCACCTTGCGCACCGCGCCGCGCATCCCCTCTGGCTGCATCCACTGGCCTTTCTTTACGTTGACGGGCTTCCCCGTCGCGCCTGCGGCAACCAAGAGATCGGTCTGTCGGCACAGGAACGCCGGTATTTGTAGCACGTCGACGACTTCCGCGACCGACGCGCATTGCGACGGTTCGTGCACGTCGGTCAGGATGGGCAATCCGGTTGCGGCGCGCACACGCTCGAGCGCGCGGAGGCCCGCGTCCAAGCCTGGGCCACGCACACCATCGACGTTTGAACGATTCGCCTTATCGAAGCTTGCCTTATAAATGATCCCGCCCGGCACATGCTCGGCGAGACGCGCCAGCGACTCACCGACGCGCAAGTTCAGCGTATCGTCTTCGAGCTGACAGGGACCGGCGATCAGGAACAATTGGTTCACGGGAAAGAGCGCGCGGCGCGCCGGAGCGGTGGAGTCGGTCACTGCGGTCAGGCAAACAGATTGACTTCGACGCGCGACGCCGAATCGCTCGTCGTTGTACGCTGCTGCTCGCGCTGATGCTTGACCGAGGCCGCCACAAATCCCGCAAAGAGCGGATGCGGTCGCAGGGGGCGCGACTGCAGCTCTGGATGGAACTGGCATCCGACAAACCATGGGTGCGACGGCAGTTCGATCATCTCGACCAGCGACCCGTCAGGTGACATACCACTCAGACGCATGCCGTGCTCGACGAACGTTTCACGATACCGATTGGAGACTTCGTAACGATGGCGGTGCCGCTCGTTCACTTCCGGTTGCCCGTAGATCTCGGCCGCCTTCGAGCCGGGACGCAACCGGCAGGGATAGGCGCCGAGGCGCATCGTGCCGCCCTTGTCCGTGACCTCCCGTTGCGAATCGAGCAGGGAGATGACGGGATCGGCGCACTCCGGAGCGAACTCACTGGAGTGGCTGTCGTGCAGTCCGAGCACACTGCGTGAGAACTCGATGAGCGCGACTTGCATGCCGAGGCAGATCCCGAAGAACGGCAACTCCATCTCACGAGCTGCGCGAATGGCTTCCACCATGCCGTCGACGCCTCGCACGCCGAATCCACCCGGTACGAGCAACCCGTGGAACTGCGAGAGGAGGTCGCGCGATTTTTCCGGCGATGTGAAGGCATCGCTCGACGTCCATGCGAGATCGACGCCGACGTCGTTCGCGATGCCGCCATGAATGAGCGCTTCTTGGACACTCTTGTAGCTGTCGATGTAGTCCGTGTATTTGCCGACGACGCAGATCTTCACACGTTCGCGCGGGCGCGTGACGCGCTGCACCATCGTGCGCCACGCCGTGAGATCCGGCGTCGGCGCAGACAGTCGCAGACGTTCCATGACGCGATCGGCAAACCCCTGCGCTTCGAACGTGAGCGGGATTTCATAGATCGTCGGCACGTCAGGGCTTTCGATGACCGCGCCGAAATCGACGTTGCAGAACAACGCGATCTTCCGTTTGACATCGTCTGCCAGCGGGCGTTCGGCACGGCAGATGAGGAAGTCCGGTTGAATACCGATTTCCATCAATTCGCGCACCGAATGTTGCGTCGGCTTCGTCTTCACTTCGCCGGCGGCCGCGATGTACGGCACCAGCGTGAGGTGGACAAAAATTGCGCTCTCCTTGCCAACCTCGCGACGGAACTGGCGGATCGCTTCGAGAAATGGCAGCGACTCGATGTCGCCGACGGTGCCGCCGATTTCCACGAGCACGACATCGTTGCCCGGGGCGACGCGCTTGATCGCGCCCTTGATCTCGTCGGTGATATGCGGAATCACCTGCACCGTCGACCCGAGATACTCACCGCGCCGTTCTTTCGTGATGACGTTGGAGTAGACGCGACCGGTCGTGATGTTGTTCGCCTGCGACAGCGGCCGGTCGAGAAAGCGCTCATAGTGGCCCAGATCGAGATCGGTCTCTGCGCCGTCGTCGGTGACGAACACCTCGCCGTGCTGGAACGGCGACATCGTGCCCGGATCGACGTTGAGATAGGGATCGAGCTTCATCATGGTGACGCGGAAACCGCGCTCAACGAGCAGGCGGCCAAGCGATGCAGCGGCGATTCCCTTACCCAGCGACGACACCACGCCGCCGGTGACGAAGATGTACTTCGGCGTGCTGGTTTGGCTCGAGGCCGTGTGAGTGGTGGACATCAGGCGTGTTCCGGGCTCGGGGTCAATGGCGATGTCATCGTCGGCGTCACCGACGCCAGCGCACTGCGGTCGGCCCAACGCGCGTTCGCGCGGACCAGATCCTCTTCGGTATCGATACCGCCTTCCGCGGCCATCACGTCGGCGACGCCAATGGCGAGGCCGTGAGCGAGTGGACGGAGTTGTTCGAGTCGTTCGACCAGCTCCAGTGGGTGCGGCGGCCAGGCGACCCACTGCTGCAGCGCGGCGCGGGTGTAGGCGTAGACACCCACATGCTGGCGCACCAACGGATCCCGGAGCGCCGAATCGGTTGCTTCACGAAGAAACGGAATCGGTGCTCGTGAAAAGTACAGTGCGCGTCCGTCATCGCCGCGCACGACTTTCACGATATCGGGACGCAGGAGTATCTCTGCAGGTGCCGACAGCGCCGCGGTGCCGATAGGGGCAAGTCCTGACGTCACCACGCCGACGGCCCCGGCTAGGGCTTCTCGCGAAACGAACGGCTCGTCTCCCTGAACGTTCAGAATCACGTCGAAGTGCTTGAATTCGGCGCGGGCCACGACCTCGGCCACCCGATCGGTGCCCGACGGATGCGATTGAGCGGTCATGACCGCGGGGATGCCATGCGCGGCGCACGCGTCGACAATCTCGATGGCGTCGGTGGCAACCACGCACTGCTGAGCCACCCCCATTGCATTCACTCGTTGAAAGACTCGGACCACCAACGGCAGGCCTCCCAAAAGACGGAGAGGCTTGCGCGGCAACCGCGTGGCGCCAAGGCGCGCCGGAATCACGGCCAGAACAGACATCGACGAGTCGATAGGAGCGTAGTTGCCGCAAAATTCACGCCCTGTAAGATACGAACTCGTCAGCGCGAAGGCAAACGCATTTCCGTGCGTCTTTCCTGCGTGACTCCCCTTATCCTGTAGGCATGCCGAACGCATGGTGGTGGCTGGGCTTCAATGTCCTGATCCTGTTCCTGCTCGCGCTGGACCTTGGCGTATTCAATCGTAAGGCGCATGCCGTCAGCATCCGGGAAGCGCTCGGCTGGAGCGCGGTCTGGGTGTCCTTGGCGGTCGGATTCGGTCTCTGGATCGGCCAGACGATGGGCCGACAGTCCATGCTGGAGTTCTACGCGGGCTATTTGGTCGAACAGGCGCTGTCGGTCGACAACCTGTTTGTCTTCATTCTGATCTTCGGATTCTTCAAGATCGAGCGCGCTCTCCAGCATCGCGTGCTGTTCTGGGGCATTCTGGGCGCGCTGATCATGCGCGGCATGATGATCGGGGCGGGTGCGGCGCTCATCGCGCGATTCCATGGGATCATCTACGTCTTCGGCGCCTTCCTCGTCTACACTGGCGTGAAGATGGCGTTTGGTGCGGTGAGTTCGGTCGAGCCAGAGGCGAATCCGGTCATTCGACTGGTCCGTCGCGTCTTTCCGATTACCGCGCGATTTCACGGCGATCGGTTTTTCGTGCGCGAGGCGCTCACGCCGAGCGGCGCTGTGCGCATGGTCGCTACACCACTTTTCGTTGTGCTCGCGCTCGTCGAAACGACGGATGTGGTGTTTGCACTCGATTCAATCCCTGCCGTGTTCGGGGTGACGCGGAGTCCGTTTCTCGTCTATACGTCAAACGTGTTCGCGATTATCGGTCTGCGATCGATGTTCTTTGTGCTTTCAAACGTGATCGGGAAGTTCCACCTACTGAAGTACGGGCTGTCCGTGGTCCTGGCGTTTGTCGGCGTCAAAATGCTGCTGTCCGAGCTGTACCCCATCGGCATTGGTCCTGCGCTGGGATTGGTGGCCGGCGTTTTGACTACCAGCATCGTACTGTCGCTCATCATTCCACCGCCGCGTGACGGGAGTGACACGACGCGTCCTCGGCTCGACGGTGGCGCGGGGCCGTGAGTCAGCGCGAGACCGCCGCGCGATGCTCGGTCGCCATGGCGAGAAAATTCACGAGCAGCGTCTTTCCATGCTCCGTCAGGATCGACTCGGGATGGAACTGCACACCCCAGACCGGATTCGTGCGATGACGCAACGCATGGATTTCCTGCGGATCATCATCGGCAACGGCGGTCACTTCGAGGTGTGCCGGAAGCGAGCTTCGCTCGACGATCAGCGAGTGGTATCGCATGACCGACAGTGGCGAGGGGACATTCGCGAACAGCCCGGTGCCGTCGTGCAGAATGCGCGACTGCTTGCCGTGCATCACGCGTGATGCGCGAATGACCGTGCCACCGTAGGCTTCACCGATGGCCTGATGTCCCAGACACACGCCAAGCAATGGAATGGCCGCGCCTGCCCGTCGAATAAGTTCGACCGAGATTCCCGCCTCATGCGGTGTGCACGGTCCCGGCGAGACGACGATCGCATCGGGTGACATCGTCATCACGTCGTCTACCGACAGTACGTCATTGCGCCGCACGACAATGTCCTCGCCCAGCTCGCCGAAGTATTGCACGAGATTGTACGTGAACGAGTCGTAGTTATCGATGACCAGAAGCATGAGACTCAGGGGCGCGGATGGAACTGCCGATGGACACTGCGCAGGTACTCGCGATCTACGTGCGTGTAGATCTGCGTCGTAGCGATGTCCGCGTGCCCAAGCATCTCCTGCACGGCGCGCAAGTCGGCACCGCCTTCGAGAAGATGCGTGGCGAACGAATGGCGTAACGTATGCGGCGAGACATCCTTCTCGATGCCAGCGAGCGCCACGTACTTCCGTAAGATCTTCCAAGCGCCCATGCGACTCAAGGGCCGGCCCTGCGCGTTCAGAAAAAGGATCCCCTGCCCGTTCCCCCGTTCCAGGATCGGGCGGAGCTCGCGGACGTAGACGGCGACGGCGCCGATGGCCGACCGGCCGATCGGCACGAGACGCTCCTTACTTCCCTTGCCAAATACGCGAACGAGGCCGTCTTCGAGCAGCACGTCCTTCACGGCGAGTCCGATCCATTCCGAGACCCGCAGACCGGCGCCGTATGCGAGCTCCAGCATCGCGCGATCGCGAAACGCGAGACGTTCGTCGAGACTCGGCGCCGCGAGCAGACGGGTGATGTCATCAACCGACAGCACCTCCGGCAGAGTGCGCCAGCGCTGTGGTGAATCCAGCCGTTCCGTGGGGTCGTGTATGGCGACGCCCTCGGCCAGCATGATGCGATACCATGTCCGCAGCGCCGAGATGTTGCGACGAATCGAACTGCCAGCGAGCCCGAGATCCTTCAGGTGATAGACGAACTCGCGCAGCATCGCGGGCGTGATGTCCTTCACGCCGTGTGCGCCCTGCGTCCGCACGAACGAGGCGCAGCGAATCACGTCGCGGCGATACGCATCGATTGTGCGCGGAGACGCGCCTTCTTCCAGGGTGAGCGCGTCTTCGAAGGTGCGCAGATGAAACGGGCCGATGAGCGCCGCATCCTCGGACGGCGTATGGATTGGGGCCTGACTCATACGAACGGCGTCACGCCGGGCCTCACGGCGCACCCGCCGACGTGCGTTGCCGACGCCACACGAACAGGCCGATACCGAACACGATGACGGCGACTGAACCGGCGCCGACCCATCGCTGCTGTGCCGCAATGCGTTCGAGCAGCACATCCGCATTCTCGCCGGCTTGGAATGCGAGCACGCAGACGATGCCGTACCACACCCCGGAGGCGATCGCCATGGCCAGTGCCGAACGGGCGGCGCCCAAGCGGATCGCCCCGGCGACAGGCGGAACGATCGCGCGCACGCCCGGCAGAAACCTGCTAAGTGCGATCGCCCAGAGTCCCTTGGTGCGAAAGCGTTCAGCCGCACGAGCGGCGACGTCGGCTGGAAACACGGTGGGAAAACGGGCCGACAACCACTCGATTCCTACGCGACGGCCGATGGCGAACATGCACATCGCACCGGCCATGTTGCCGATCATCGTGGCGGCCCATGCACCGAACGCCGAACCACTCCCGCGCGCGGCGACAAATGCGCCGAGTGCCACGACTGTATCCGCCGGCAGCGGCGGGAAGAGGTTTTCGGCAAAGGCCGCGACCATGATGGCGCCGTACAGCAACGGCTCAGGCAGTGCCGCGAGCCAATCAAGCCAGGCGTGCATTGCGCGCCGGGACTAGGTCGATGCGCGAACGATGTTCGCGACCGCCATCACCGCGAGGCCTTCACCGCGGCCGATCCATCCCAGTCCTTCGTTCGTCTTGCCCTTCACAAACACCTCATCGATCGACACACCGAGCACGTCGGCGAGCCGGGCACGCATCGCGGTGCGCTGCGGACCGATCTTGGGGAGTTGTGTGATGACGGTGACATCGATGTTGCCGACGCGCCAGCCGGCGGCGTGCACGCGCTCGAGCGCGGCGCTCAGCATGACGACCGAGTCCTTGCCCGTGTTCGCCGCGTCCGTGTCCGGAAACATCTCGCCGATATCGCTGAGCGCCGCCGCGCCCAGCAGTGCGTCCGTGATGGCATGACAGACTGCGTCGCCGTCCGAGTGACCGGCACAATGCACCTGAGACGGAATGTCGATGCCGCCAAGCCGCATGGGTCCACCTTCACCGAATCGATGCGAGTCGTACCCGATGCCAGTGCGCGATGTCACGCTCACGCCGCAACGGTCGCGGATTCGACCGATGCGGCGTCGGTCGATGCGTCGGCCAGAATGATCGAGTAATCCTGACGGCGACGCGCCGGCGTGAAGCCAGCATCGCGAATGAGGCGCTCGAGTTCGTCGGTCGTGGTCCGGTGGGTCGTATTCGCCGCGGATACGACATTCTCTTCGATCATCAGGGAGCCGAAATCATTGCAACCGAAACTGAGCGCCATCTGGCCGACCTTCATGCCCATCGTCACCCAACTCGACTGCAGATTGGGGACGTTGTCGAGCACGATACGCGAAATCGCCACGGTCCGCAGATAGGTCGTCGCATCGGTCTTTGGCATGTGCGACATCGACGGCGTGTTTTCCGGCTGCAAGGGCCACGTGATAAACGCGGTGAAGCCTCCGGTGCGCGCCTGCAGGTCGCGCACGCGCTGCAGGTGTTCGAGGCGCTCGGCGAGGGTCTCGCCAATGCCGTACATCATCGTGACCGACGTCTTCATGCCCTGATTGTGCGCGAGCTCCATGATCTCGAGCCAGCGATCGGCGCCGGCCTTCTTCGGCGCCGCGATGTCACGCACGCGCTGCACGAGGATCTCGCCACCTCCGCCGGGAATGGAGTCGAGGCCAGCGGATTTCAGTTCGCGAATGACATCGGCCGCATCCATGCGAAACCGCGTCGAGAAGAAATCGACTTCGCTAGGCGAGAAGCCGTGAATGTGAATGGGATGATGACGCTTGATGTACCGCATCAGGTCCAGATACCACTCGAACGGGATGTAGGGATTGTGCCCACCCTGAATGAGGATCTGGACACCACCGAGGGCTTTCGTTTCCTCGATCTTTTCGCCGATCTGTTCGAACGACAGGGTGTAGCCTTCTCCGTGCTTCGGGCGACGATAGAACGCACAGAAGCCGCAGTCCGCGACGCAGACGTTCGTGTAATTGATATTACGGTCGACGATGTACGTGACCACACCGTACGGATGCCTGGCCGCACGAACGCGATTGGCCTCCTGACCGAGCTCGAGCAACGGAGCGTTCGTGTAGAAATCGAGAATGTCGCGCATGGCGATTGCGAAGTGAAAGGCGAGCTACGCCGCGGGAAGAAATGCCAAGGTGCCATCTGGTACTCGGCCTGCCAGTACGAGACGGCGAAAGAACTCCGTCAGGCCGGCGAGATGCGGATACGACAGCCGATAATCGAGACCTTCGAAATACTCGAGACACGCGTCGCGCGGCACGCCGCTCGACAGGGACGCCTGCGCGGCCAGTATGTCGAGATGCTGGAGTCCCCAGTCACGCGAAGCCAGCAACGCGCCGTGGATGCTCATCGCCTGCCGCACCGGTGCCGTGCGCTGCGCGACCCAGACAGCGAACACGAACGGCAGACCGGTCCACGCTTTCCATTCTGCACCAAGATCGAGGATGTTCGGATAGCGCTGTGCCCAGGACCCTCCACGCCTAGCTTCGTCGGCAATGCGTAGCGCGGCATCACCGATGACCAATCGCGCGTCGTGCGGCTCGTCTTCGAACCGCGCGAGGTCCGCAAGCTCTGCATCGCCCGGCACGAACTCCGGTGAGCACTTCCACACGTGTTCGAACAACAACTGCAGTAGCGCCACGCTCGTCATGGAGCTCTTGCTGACGAGTACGCGACGACCGCCGAGTGTGGACGGGTTCCGTCGCGAAAAAAGCATCACGCTGCGTACCGGCCCATCGCTTGTGATTCCCAGCTCCGGCAACAGTAAATAGCGACTGGCGTCCCTCGCGTATTCGACCGCGGAGACCACACTCACGTCGAGCTGTCCGGCGGCCATCAGCCGATTGAGCGCCGTCGGGATGCCATCGACGAGGTCGCCGTCCATCGACACGATACCGCGGTCGATGCCCCCGTAGACCGGGAAGCAATTGATGTACGGGATGCGGCCGACGCGGAGCACGTTGGTGTTCAGCGTGCGGCGAGTGCGAGATCGGCGGCGAGTGGCTGCCCGGCGTCGTCATCGAATTCACGCAGCACGCGATAAAATGAATCACGTTCGGCTGGATGCTTGCCGGCGCCGCGAATGAGCGCCAGCAACTGATCCAGCGTCATGCCTTGGGGGGTATGCGCGCCGACCGCGTGATAGATTTTCTCGCGGACGACGGTGCCTTCGATGTCGTTGACGCCGAAGTGCAACGCGATCTGCGACACGGCCGAGGTCACCATGATCCAATGCGACTTGATGTGCTCGAAGTTGTCGAGATACAGACGACCCACCGCGAGATTGCGTAGATCGTCGAAGCCGGTGGACGCGGTGCCTTGCCGCCCGAGCGTAACGCCCAGCTCGTTGTCGTCGGGATGATACGACAGCGGAATGAAGGCGAGGAAACCGCCGGTCTCATCCTGCAAATCCCGCAGCATCGTGAGATGCTGCACGCGGTCTTCCATCGTCTCGACGTGCCCGTAGAGCATGGTGCAGTTCGTGCGAATGCCGAGTGTGTGCGCCGTCCGATGCACATCGATGTAATCGGTGCCGCCAAGTTTTTTGTCCGCGATGACGTCACGCACCGCCGCGCTGAACGTCTCGGCACCGCCACCCGGCATGGTATCGAGGCCGGCGTCGCGCAGCGCGATCAAGACATCCTTGCGGCTCATCTTCTCGATGCGCGCGATGTGCGCGATCTCGACGGCCGTCAGGGCCTTGATGTGCACCTGCGGGTGTCTCGCTTTCAACGCACGGAACATCGTCGTGTAGTACCCGAGACCCGCCTGCATATCGAGACCACCGACGATGTGAAACTCACGCGTGATCGTGCCGTCTGCGCGATCCGATTCCGCCAGCACCTGTTCGAGCGAGTAGCGATACGCGCCCGCCTCTTTCGGGAGGCGCGCATAGCCGCAGAAGACGCAGGTCTTCCGCAGCACGCAGATGTTCGTCGGATTGATGTGCTGATTGGAGGCGAACGTCACGCGATCACCATGCTTCGCGCGGTTGGCGGTGTCCGCCATCGCCCCTACCCCGAGCAGGTCGGGAGAGCGGAACAGCAGGAGCGCGTCGGCGGGCGACAGTCGCGTTCCATCGATGAGCTTCTGGCCCACCTGACGAAGCGCGGGATCGCGCAGTCGCTCGAGATCAAAAGGAATCGGCAGCGGCATCGGAACGAACTCGGGGTTGGGCGCGGACCCTGTGCGCCGACCTTCACGTCGCAAGATATAGCGACGCCCCCGCTCGGGGGACACCCTGCCGTCAACGTTCTGACGTTACGTTCCGTGCCAGCGGCGGACGGCGATCGAGACGTTATGCCCGCCGAACCCCGAGCTGTTCGACATTGCGACCTCGATCTCGCGTGCGCGTGGCACGTTCGGGGTGTAGTCGAGGAGACATTCCGGGTCGGGCGTGTGGTAGTTGATCGTCGGCGGAATCATGCTGTCGCGCATAGCCAGCGTACAGGCGATGAATTCGACCGACCCCGCGGCGCCAAGCATGTGACCAGTCGCGGACTTCGTCGAACTGATCGACAATGTCCGCGCATGCTCACCGAAGACCGCCTCGATGCCCTTCGACTCGTTCGGGTCATTCAGTGGTGTCGAGGTGCCGTGCGCGTTCAGGTACTGGACGTCTGACGGCTGGAGAGCGCCGTCCTTGAGCGCCCCGCGCATGGCGCGCTGCAGCCCTTCGTGCGCCTCGGGCTGGCCCGTCAGGTGGTACGCATCGCCGGTCGCTCGATATCCGACGATCTCGCCGTAGATGCGCGCCCCGCGACGCAGCGCATGTTCGAGCTCTTCGAGCACCACGACGCCAGCTCCCTCACCCATCACGAAGCCGTCGCGGTCCTTGTCGAACGGGCGTGACGCCGAAGCGGGGTCACCATTCCGTGTCGAGAGCGCACCCATGTTCGCGAAGCCGCCGATCGACATCGGCGTCACCGCCGCCTCGGATCCACCAGCAAACATGACTTCTGCGTCCCCGTACTGGATAATCCGGAAGGCGTCGCCGATCGCGTGTGCGCTCGAGGCGCAGGCGGAGACGGTCGCGTAGTTCGGGCCCTTCGCATGCAGGCGCATGCTGACGAGGCCCGCGGCGATGTCCCCGATGAACATCGGAATGAAGAACGGCGAGATCTTCCCCGGCCCGAGCGTGCGGTACACGTCATGCTGATCTTCGAAGCTGCGAATGCCACCGATCCCGCTCCCGATAATCACGCCCATCGAGTCCGGCGCGATCGATCCGGGCGCGATGCCAGCGTCCGCTGCCGCCTGCAGCGATGCGGCAACCGCGTACTGCGCATACACGTCCGCGCGCTTCGCTTCCTTGCGGTCCATGTACGCGAGTGGGTCAAACTGCTTAACCTCGCAGGCAAACCGCACGGAGTACTTCGATGCGTCGAACTTCGTGATATCCGCCGCGCCGGACTTTCCGGCGAGGAGTGCCTGCCAAGTCGTCGCCACGTCGTTTCCGACGGGCGTAACTGCCCCAAGGCCTGTGACGACGACCCGCCGACGCATCAGCTCGCGACCTTCGCCTCAAGATAGGCGACCGCATCGCCGACCGTGCGAAGCTTCTCCGCATCTTCGTCGGGGATGTCGATGTTGAACTCCTTCTCGAACTCCATCACGAGTTCCACGATGTCGAGCGAATCCGCACCAAGGTCCTCAATGAAGCTGGCCTCAGGCGTGAGCTTTTCGCGCTCGACACCGAGCTCCTTTTCGATGATGTCCTTGATCTTCGACGCATGATCCGCCATGAAACAATTCCTCTAGGTTGAGAAGGTAGACCCGAAAGTTAGCTACATCACCAGACCGCCGTCCACCACAAAGACTTGCCCAGTAACATATCGGGTCAGGTCTGAGGAGAGGACGGCAACCATGCCCGCGATATCGTCGGGCGTGCCCAGTCGTGCAAGGGGAATCCCAGCGCTCATCGCCTTCTGCGCTTCGGGGGGCATCGCGGCCGTCATATCGGTCTCGATGAACCCCGGGGCGATGACGTTCGCAAGCACGTTGCGCGACGCCAGTTCCTTGGCGATCGACTTCGTCAGGCCGATCAGACCGGCCTTGCTCGCGGCGTAGTTCGCCTGCCCCGTGTTACCGATCAATCCTACCACACTGGCGATGTTGATCACGCGTCCCCAGCGGCGCTTCATCATGCCGCGCGTCGCCGCCCGGCAGGTCGCGAACGCCCCGCGCAAATTCGCGTTGATGACTGCATCCCAGTCATCGTCCTTCAGTCGGATGAGCAGATTGTCACGGGTCAGGCCGGCGTTATTGACCAGAATATCCAGTTGGCCAAAATCACGCTCGACCGCCTCGACGAGCGCGGTGGCCTGTGCGACGTCGCTCACATCGGCCGCGTACCCGCGCACGTCCTGACCGCTTAACGCCGCAATCTCGGACGCGGCGGCCTGCGCTTTACCGATATCGCGACCGGTAACCGCGACGCGTGCGCCAGCATATGCGAGTGTCTCGGCAATCGCCCGACCAATACCGCGGGTCGAACCCGTCACGAGCGCGACGCGGCCGGTGAGGTCAATCTTCGGAGCGCGTGAGCTCTCAGGCATTGGACCCTGCCAGTTCAAGTAGTTTCTCAACTTCAGCGACGGTTCCGCACGTCGCGGTCTTGATCTGGGGAGCGATGCGTCGAGCGAGTCCAGTGAGCACCGCGCCCGCACCCATCTCGACGAACAGTGCGTCGGGATAGCGCGCGGCGAGCTGCTGCATCACCGTCAGCCACTGCACCGGTGCCGCAATCTGCTGCACCAAGAGCTCACGCGCGCGACTTGGGTCGGTAACCGCTTCGCCGTTGACGTTGGCGAACACCGGGAAGCGCGGCACTTGCATGGTCGCCGCACCGAGTACGTCGTCGAGACCCCACGCGGCGGGCTGCATCAGCGGCGAATGAAATGCCCCGCTCACCGGCAGTGGCAGACAGCGTTTCGCGCCCGCGTCCTTGGCGATTTCCATCGCCCGCTCGACACCGGCGACTTCTCCGGAGATGACGACCTGTTCCTGACTGTTGTAGTTCGCGGGGACCACGATGCCGCGTTCCGCCGTTGCCTGGGCGCAAATCTCGTCGATCGAGGTCGACAGCACGCCGAGGATGGCGGCCATCGCCCCCGGCTTCGCCAGCCCTTGCTCAAACATCAGGTTGCCGCGACGACGCACCACCTTGGCCGCTTCGGCAACATCAAACAGGCCGGCGACGTGATAGGCCGAGAACTCACCAAGGGAGTGTCCTGCGGCAGCACGCACCGACGGTTCGATTGCTTCCCGTACCACGGCCCACACTGCTGCGCTGTGTGCGAGCAAGGCCGGCTGCGCATTCGAGGTGCGCGTCAGTTCGTCGGCCGGACCATCGAAGGCGAGGGTCGAGAGGGAGGCGCCGATGGCGTCGTCGACTGCACGAAAGGCGTCTCGCGCGGCTGGAAAGGCGTCGTACAGGTCCTTCCCCATGCCGACACGCTGCGAGCCTTGGCCCGGCAACAGGACTACGAAGTTCATGGCGATTCGCGTGATGTGCAGTGACTGTCGGCGCTAGAAGCGCACAACCAGTGATCCCCACGTGAAGCCCGCGCCAAACGCCGCGAACAGGACGGTCATGCCTTCCTTCACCCGGCCCTGTTCGATCGCGTCATTGAGCGCGATCGGAATCGAAGCGGCTGAGGTATTGCCGAAGCGATCCACGTTGACGAAGACGCGATCCATGCTGATGCCGGCGTGCTTGGCGGTCGCTTCGATGATGCGGATGTTCGCCTGATGTGGAATCAGCAAGTCGATGTCGGCGGCCGTGAGTCGCGCGGCGTCAAGCGCGCGGTCGGTCGCTTCCGCCATCGATCGGACGGCATGTTTGAACACCTCGCGCCCGGCCATACGCACGAACTGGCGCTTGCCCTCGTACACCTCAGGCGAAAACGGTTCAGCACCTCCGCCGGCCGGGCGCCAGAGCAGCTCCGCCAGCGCGCCATCGGAACGCATGAACGAGGAGATGATGCCCTTCTGTCCACCGCGCGTACGGCGCAACACCGTTGCACCTGCGCCATCAGCAAACAGGATGCAGGTGTTGCGGTCAGTCCAGTCGACGATCGCGCTGAGCTTTTCCGCGCCGATCACCAGCACCGTGTCCGCATTACCGCTCGCGATCAACGACTCGCCCATGATCGCGCCGTACAGCCAGCCGGAGCACGCCGCGGCAATATCAAAGGCGGCGGCACGCGTGCAGCCGAGGACGTGCTGAATCTCGACCGCGGTGGCCGGCAGCAAGTGGTCGGGCGACGCGGTGCCAAGAATGATCGTGTCGATCTCGCCGGGTTGCACCCCCGCGCGCGCCATCGCCTGGCGTGACGCCTCCGCTGACAATGACGTCAACGATTCCCCGTCTTGAGCAATGTGACGCTGACGAATACCCGTGCGCTCGATGATCCACGCATCGTCGGTCTCGATGCCCATCGCGGCGATGTCGGCGTTTGTCACCACACGCTTCGGTACGGCGTGCCCCGTTCCTGCGATATATGCGACTGGCCGTTTCACGCGTTGCTCCCATTAGTGACAGGGGCGTCGACCGACAGCGATTCCGCGAGTCGCTGTCCGATCTCTTCAGTCATCCCCGATTCGTAGGCACGCACCGCGTTGTGAATGGCATTCACCATCGCGCGAGGTGAGCTCTTGCCATGCGAGATGATCGACACGCCGCGCACGCCGAGCAGTGGCGCGCCACCGTGTTCATCGGCATCGACTTCCTTGAGCGAGCTGCGCACGACGTGTGCATCGAGCCCGGCCGTCTTGGAGATCATGTCGATCAGCATCGGCGCCAGGCTCTCGTAGAACTTGAGGAGCACGTTGCCGGTGAAGCCATCGCACACGACGACATCGATGTCGCCGCGATCGCACTTGCCGCGGGGAATATCGCGCCCCTCGATATTGCCAAGGAAGTTGAGTCCAGACTTGAGCAGCAGCTGGTGGGCTTCCTTCACCGCGGCGTTGCCTTTCTCCGGTTCTTCGCCGACCGATAGCAATCCAACCGCCGGGTTCTCTCGGCCCATGAGATCTCGCGCGTACACGGTGCCGACGCGTGCGAACTGCACGAGCTCTTCGGCCTTGCAGTCGACGTTGGCCCCGGAATCGAGCACCACGACGGCACGATGTGATGTCGGGAAGATCGTTCCGATGGCAGGGCGCGTGAGTCCGTCGAACAGCTTGAGATAGACGAGCGAGGCCGCCATCTGGGCGCCCGTATTACCGGCCGACACGAACCCGTGCGCAAGCCCGTCGGCGACACGCCTGACACCGACGACCATCGAACTATTGGTCTTGCCTCGTAAGGCGACGCTGGGCTTGTCGGTCATCTCGATGACATCCGGCGCTTCGACGATATGCAGTCGATGGCGAAGCGGCGCGTACGCCGACAGCTCGCCGGTCAAGAGCGCCAGAAGTTCAGCCTCGATCACCGCCGTCTGCCCGACCAATTCGATATCGTGCTCTGCGGGAAGCTCAGCGAGCGCCAGCAGCGAACCCGCAATGGGGGCCCGGGGGGCGAAGTCTCCCCCCATGGCATCCACGGCGATGCGTGCCAACGCTTACGCTTCCTGCGCGGTGACTCGCTGCACGCCCGCGTAGTAGCCACACTCACCACACACGCGGTGCGGACGCTTCATCGTGCCGCACTGCGGGCACGTCTGGATGACGATCGCGGGGGCGGTCTTGTGCGTGTTGCGGGCGCGCTTTCTGCGCTTGGAGGTGCGACGCTTCGGTACGGCCATGGGATCCTGACTTGGTAATTCGAGACAGAAAAAGCCGTCAGGAACCCGGCGTACGCAGATCGCGTAGCTCAGCCCAACGGTCATCGAGAGCCGGCGCACAGCCGCATGCGACGGTGTTGCGGTCAGCACCGCAGGAGGGACAGAACCCCTTGCAGTCGTCCCGGCAGAGTGCGAACGCGGGAACGGCGAGAAGCCACTCCTCACGAACGGCCGGATGCATGTCCAGTTCTCGAGCGCCGGGCGGGATCGGGATCACATCATCCTCATCCGCCTCGTCGAGGCCGGCTTCTGCGAACAGCAATTGCACGACTTCCGACACGTCCAACTGAACTTCGCAGAGGCAGCGTCGGCATTCCCCGAACACCTGCCCCTCGATCGTCCCGCTGAAATAGAAACGGCCATGACCCGCCCCGGAAAGCCGTCCGCGCACAAGGACCCCTTCGCCGAGCGGTCGAGCGTCGTCGGCTTCCCAGACCGGATCTGCCGCCGATAGCGTACCCTCCACGCTCTCGGCGCGCGCCTCCAAACTCCGGATGTCGAAGCACAGCATAGCCGTGAAACGTAGAGCGGCAGCCCCTGTGACACAAGGGCTGCCGCTCTCAAACATCCCTCTCGCCTGCGCGGGCCAAGTATCGCCCTGATGCAGAGTTACCTCAAGCCAGCAACGCGCGAGCCTCAGCTGACGATGACGTCGCTCTCGGCGAAAAAGAAGCCCGCTTCGCGAGCCGCGTTTTCATCCGAATCCGACGCATGAATCGCGTTCTTGCCCTTGGACTCGGCATACAGCTTGCGCACCGTGCCGTCTTCGGCCTCGGCCGGGTCCGTGGCGCCGATCACCGTCCGAAGCGTCGCGACGGCGTCGTCCCGTTCGAGGATCATCGGCATGCAGGGTCCGCTGGTCATGAACTCGACCAGCTCGCCAAAGAATCCACGCTCGCGGTGCACGCCATAGAACTCGCCGGCTTGGGCGGTCGTGAGGTGCATGACACGGGCGGCTTTCACGCGGAAGCCCGACTTCTCGAGCAACGCAATGATCAGTCCGGCCTTGCCGCCGCCGAAGGCGTCGGGCTTGATGATTGTCAGGGTACGGCGACCTGCCATAGTCGTTGTCCTTATGATTTAGAGCACGGAGTGCTGGTGGTTACTTGAGACGCGCTCTGATCAGATCGACGAAGTCGACCGGGCGTTGCGCAACACCCATGCCGGCGGCCTTGAAGGCATCGATCTTCTCAGCGGCCGTTCCGGCCGAGCCTGAGATGATGGCGCCGGCATGGCCCATGCGACGACCTGGCGGTGCAGTCTGTCCCGCAATGAACCCCACGACGGGTTTCGTCATGTGTTCCTTGATGAACGTCGCCGCTTCCTGTTCATCCGTGCCGCCGATCTCTCCCATCATGGCGACCGCATGGGTCTGCGGATCGGCCTCGAATGCGGCGAGGCAATCGATGAAGTTCGTGCCGTTGATCGGATCACCACCGATGCCGACGCACGAGCTCTGGCCAATACCCGCCTTCGTGAGCTGGTTGACGATTTCGTAGGTGAGCGTACCCGAGCGAGACACGACACCGACATTGCCCGGCAGACAGATGCGACCGGGAATGATGCCAACCTTGGACTGACCGGGCGTGATGAGCCCCGGGCAGTTCGGGCCGAGCAGTCGCGCGCCATGTTCTTTGACGTACGGATAGACCTTAGTCATGTCCAGCACCGGCACGCCTTCGGTGATGCAGACGATCAGCTTCACACCGGCGGCGGCGGCTTCCATCATGGCATCGGCGGCAAACATCGGCGGCACATAAATCACCGACGTGTTCGCTCCCGTCGCCTGCACTGCGTCGTACACGGTGTCGAAGATCGGTACCGTGCCCTCGAACAGTTGGCCGCCCTTACCCGGCGTCACACCCGCCACGACCTTCGTGCCGTACTCCATCATCTGCTTGGAGTGGAACGAGCCGTCACGACCCGTGATTCCCTGCACGATGAGCTTGGTGCCATTGTCGATGAAGATGCTCACGCGGCACCTCCCTTCGTCGCCAGTGCGACGGCGCGCTGCACGGCGGCATCCATGTCGTTCGAGGCCGAGAAACCGTTGTCCTGCAGAATCTTCACGGCAATCTCCTCGTTCGTGCCGGTAAGTCGGATGACAATGGGCACCGTGAGCGGATTGGCTTTCGTCGCGGTGACGATACCATTCGCGACATCATCGGTGCGCGTGATGCCACCGAAAATGTTGAACAAAATGCACTTCACGTTCGGATCGGAGGTGATGATGCGCAGCGCGTTGACGACCTTCTCGGGATTCGATGAACCGCCGATATCAAGGAAGTTCGCCGGATCTCCGCCGTAATATTTCACGAGATCCATCGTCGCCATCGCGAGTCCCGCGCCATTCACAACGCAGCCGACATTGCCATCGAGCTTGATGAATGTCAGGTTCGCATTGCGTGCTTCGACTTCGCTCGGCGCTTCGGAGGATTCGTCACGCAAGGCCGCAATCGCCGGGCGGCGATCGAGCTCGTTGTCGTCGATCACCATCTTGCCGTCAACGGCAACCAGTTCGCCCTGCGGCGTCATCACCAGCGGATTGATTTCGGCGAGCGAGCAGCCGGCGTTCATGAACGCCGTGTACAACTGCTGCATGATTTTCGCGGCCTGACGCGCGAGCTTGACGTCTTTGTACAGGAAGAAGCCCATCCGCATCGCTTCGAACGGCAACAATCCGTAGCGCGTGTCGACCGGATAATAGAGAATCTTCTCCGGCGTTGACGCGGCGACTTCTTCAATGTCGATGCCACCAGCGGCGCTGACCATGAAGACGGGCTTCTTGGTGGCGCGGTCGACGATAATGCCGACATACGCTTCGGATCCGATGTCCGCGGCGACGGTGACGAGCACCTTCTCCACGACCAGATCCTTGATGGTCATGCCGAGGATCGCGGTGGCCTTCTCGCGCGCGTCAGCAGGTGTCTTGCAGAACTTCACACCGCCGGCCTTCCCGCGGCCACCAGCATGGACTTGCGCCTTGACCATCACGGCCGTTCCGAGGCGTTGTGCGATGGCTTCAGCGGCTTCAGGGGTCGTGGCGATTTCACCCGGCGGAATCGGCACCCCGGCCGCCCGCAGCAGTTCTTTCGCCTGATACTCGTGTAGGTTCACGCGTTCTCCGAATCGAGGAATACAGCTAGCAACAATGTTATCGCGGCGGCTTGCCCAGTACGAGGCCGAGGCTGTCAAATGCCGCACCAAAGCGCGTCCATTCACCGCGTCGCATCGCCTCCCGCATGACCTCGTACAGCCGGGCGACCTGCTCATCGCGTGCGGCACCACCCGTCGGCAACCACTCAAGTGATCGGGCTGGGGAGGCCGGAAGCCCACGAAGCGACGCGACCGCTTCGGCAACCGAACCGCCGAGGGCAAGATGGGCGCCGTCCGACACCGCAACGCGACTGACGATCGGCGCACCGTCAGCACGATTCCAAAACAGCGATTGAATCAGGATCGGGCCGCCTTCGCCCGGCAGCACCTGCACCCGGCCGACCCGGACGCGTGGTTCGCGTCGGCTCAGCTCCGATAGAGACGCTCGCGCTGTATCCAGTGCGGCCCGAATGCGATCGGTCTGGGTGGACCAACGCGCGCGCGGGACCGTCGTCGAATCCCAGTAGGTCGCACGAAACCGACCACCGACTGCGCTGATCACGCCGTCAATCTGGTCATTCCCGTCGAGCATCGGCACGCTCCAAGCCGGCGCCGTCCCGGCCGACGTGGGCACGAGGTGCACCGGCGGGGTGCTACCGGCGAGTGCGCTGTCGGGCAAGTGCCGAAGTACAACGCCTTCGAGTCGCGACCCGTATCGGGCGAACGTTCGCAGTTGCGCGATCGCCCCGTCGGTCGCTGGCGGAAGCTGGTCGAGCAGACTGACTGGGAGATCCCGCGGTCGCACCACGAGCGATGGAAACAGTTCCAACCACGTACGTGCAAGCGCGTCCGGACGTTCGACCGGTACCAGTCGCACGCGACCGGTGTTTGCATCGACCAGTGCCGTGGCTGCGAGCCGGAAATAGCTGCGTTCCTCGCCGGCCAGTGTCCAATGCTGACTGAGTGGATAGTGATTCGATGCGCTATATAGGCTGAGCGCCCAGATAATCGTCCCCTCTACCAACACGGGCTGCACCTCCTCCCCCTGCGCGAAGACCGGTGCGAGGCGTGTGATCCGCTCGCGGACATCCCGATACGCCACCAGTCGCGGCGCGGCACCCGCGACGGTATCGGCATCCATCAGTCCCGGATCACGCATCGCCCACGCGTGCGCGATCCGAAGGCCGAGCGAACGAAGCGGCGTGCCACGAACGCCAGCGGGATCAATGACGAGCTTGTGACCGCGCAAGCCGGGGGCTGAAATCGGCTCACTGGCGTCCTCGCGGTCTTCACCCCGAGCACCGATCGCAATATCGAGCACGCTGTCGCGGAGCAGCGGCTGCGTGACGTCGGCTATCGCGACGCTCCATCGATCGGATCCTGAGACGGGACGACGAATAAGCAACGCCGCGATGTGTCCGTCGGCGGTGCGCGACCATCCAGCGGGTCCTGCATCGAGTTGCGCGTTGCGGCCGTCGTTTGCGTGGACACGGGCCGCGTCCGGCTCCCACAGGCTGACCAGGGCGGGCGCGTCAGTCAGGGTCAACCGCACGCGCGCTTTCGCGGCGGCGTGCGCACCGGCCGTTCCACTGTCCGGGAGGGGCTGCGTGAGCAAACCGTCCGCATCGTACGCGCGCCGACTGTAGAGCGTCCGGCTTGCGACATACGCTCGATCGCGCTTGGCTGGCTCGCCGATCACATCGCTGCGCGCGAGGAGGATCGGCAGGATCTGACGCCCGCCGAGCGCTGCACCTAACACCAGCGTGAGTGTGATGAACGCGGATCGCAACTGGCCCAACCAGCCGGAGCGCAGCAGAATTGGCGCGGCAATGACGCACAGTATCACGAGCACGCGATCGGCCTGCAGCGACACCACGTGATCGATGCGCAGGAATTGTCCTTCGGGCCCGGTTCCCCGCTGCAGCAAATCGAATGTGTCGAGCCGATAGCTCCAGGCAAGCAGTACGAGCACCAGCGCTCCGAGCACGCTCAAGTGTCGGCGCACGTGGGTGGAGGCAATGATACGTCGGCCATCCAAACGCAGGCTGCGCGTGACGGCGTACAGGATCAGGATGCTTGCGACGACGACGATGAGCGTCCCCAGCGCCCAGAGATACGCCGTCTCTTCCAGCGGCAGCAGATAGACGTAGAACCCGAGGTCGCGGCCGAGAATTCCTTCGATCTCGCCAAACGAGATACCGTGCCGCGCCAGCGCGACGAGGGTCCAGTCATTGAGCGGCAGGGCGAGGGCAAAGCCGATCAGTGCCGACAGCACGATCGTGATCGACAACAGACGCCGCGCCGGAATCACCTCGGTCAGCTCGATGTTCGCCACCCGCGACGGCACGGCGACCGCGCTGATCGTGCGGCGCACTGCGTGCAGATTCGCAAACGCAAAGACGCTGCCGAGGAGCCATGCGCCGCCCTGCAGCAACAGCGAATCACTGAGTTGCTCCCAGAACACGCCACTGGCATCCAGCGCGGAGAACCAGGCATGCTCCACGACCAATGCCGTGACCGCGCGCCCCGCGAGTAGGAGCGCCGCCACGACCGCGACGGCGACGACCAGCCAACTCCTCAGGCGCATGTCAGGCCATCGTCTGGTAGCGGCTCAGATCGACACGCCTTGCGTGTGCAACCAGCCTTCCATCTCTGCGCGGATCACCGCCAGCCGATCCGCCGTTCTCGCTTCGAAGCGCGCCACGATGATAGGCTGCGTATTCGACGTGCGCAGCAGGCCCCAGCCATCACCGAACAGCACGCGCACGCCGTCGACATCGATGACCTGATGCGTCTTCTTGAAGTGCGCCGCAGCCCGTTCGACGATCGTGAACTTGGAGATCTCGTCGGTATCGATGCGCAACTCGGGTGTAGAGACATACGGCGTCACATCCGACAGCAGCTCGTCCACACGTCGCCCAGAATCAGCGACGATGCGCAGCAATCGCGCAGCCGCGTAGAGCGCGTCGTCATGGCCGTAGAAGCCTTCAGTGAAGAACATGTGGCCCGACATTTCGCCGGCGATCGGCGCATGCAACTCCTTCATCTTCTCTTTGATGAGTGAGTGGCCGGTTTTCCACATGACTGGCACGCCGCCCGCCTTTTCAATCTCGTCGGTGAGCGCCTGCGAGCACTTCACATCGAAGATGATCGGCTGTCCCGTGCCCGTGCGGGCGAGCACATCGCGCGCGTACAGGATCAGGATGTGATCGCCCCAGATAATGTGGCCGTGCCGGTCGACGACACCAATGCGATCCGCGTCGCCATCGAAGGCCACGCCGATCTCCGCGTGGTTGGTGCGCACCGACGCAATGCAGTCTTCGAGATTCTCGGGGACGGTCGGATCCGGATGATGATTCGGGAACGTTCCGTCACTCTCGGTGAAGAGTCCCACGCCATCGATCCCCAACGCCTGCATCAACTGCGGGGCGACCAGCGCGCCCGCGCCGTTTCCGCAGTCGTACACCACTTTGAGCGTGCTGCCATCAGCGCGGCGAATCTGTCCAACGCGCGCTGCGATGTCGGCAACGTACCGATCGATTACGTCGACATGCCTAATCTGCGCCGGCCCACGCGGGAAGGTGCCGGCGATGATCAGCTGATACAATTCCTGAATGGCCGCACCGTACAGCGAGCCTTTGCCGATGCACATTTTGAACCCGTTGTACTCCGACGGGTTATGCGAGCCGGTAATCTGAATGCCACCGACGACGTGCTCGTGGTGCAGCGACCAGTACAGCAGCGGCGTCGGCACGACACCGATGTCCACTACATCGACGCCACATTCGGTCAGCCCACGCACCATCGCCTCGCGCAGCATGTCGCCGCTTGGTCGGTTGTCCCGGCCGACTGCCACTGCGCCTTTGATGCCGCGGACCGCGAGAAATGCCGCGTACCCCCGACCGATGCCGTAGGCCACGTCTTCGGTGAGATCGGTACCGACGATGCCACGCACGTCGTACTGGCGAAAAATGGTCTGATTGATCGGCATTGAGGACGAAGTGTACTGGAGGTGAAATCAGCGTGCGGGAGGATTGGTATTGCCCGCAGTGCTGAATGGCGCGGCGGAGCGCTGTGTCTTAGACGGGAACGCGCCGGCCGAGGCGGGACGGGTGAGCGCCGATCGTGCGAACTGCGCCACCGGTGTCGGATAGACGCCGAGCGCGAGCAGCAGCAATGCTGTTGCGGCAATCACTCCGCTGGTCAACGGTGCCGTAGACGGAACGGCCTGCCCTTCTGTTCGCGGCCGCATGAACATGGCCGAGACGACTGTCAGGTAGTAACCCGCCGAAATCACACTGCTGAGCACGAGGATGATCGCCAACTGCGTCTGTGGTTCGCTCGCCTGCAACGCAGACTGGAGGAGATACCACTTGGCGAAAAACCCCATGCCACCGACGAGAGGCATGCCGAGAAACGCCAGAAAGAAGACGGCCATCGCGACGGCGAGGCCGGGCCGCACGAGCCAGAGTCCGGCGATATCGTCGATCGTGGGCGCGCGGTCTCGTCCGTCGTTCACCGTGACGAGCACGGCGAACGCGCCCATCGTGGCGAGGGTGTACGAGATCGCGTAGAAAATCAGCGCCGACGCACCCGCGCTTGAATTCACGACAATCGCGACGAGCAGGTACCCCGCGTGCGCGACGCTCGAATACGCGAGCATGCGCACGAGATTCTTCTGCGACAGCGCCAGCACGTTGCCAACCACCATGGTCACGGCCGCCAGCCACCATAACACGGGATGCCAATGTGACGCGGCACCGCCGAACGCCTCGGCCATCACCCGCGCAAACGTTGCAAAGGCGGCAGTCTTGACGACGGCGGCCATAAACGCCGTCACCGGCAGCGGTGCGCCATCGTACACATCAGGCATCCACATGTGGAACGGGGCCGCGGCTACTTTGAAGGCGAACCCGACCAAAAGCAGGCCCATTCCGATCAGGCACATCGGCGTGAGCGCGGGATGGTTCGTCACCCACGCGCCGATGTCGACAAGCCGTGTACTGCCTGTCGCGCCGAAGACGAGCGCCATACCGTATAACAGAAAGCCCGTCGAAAAAGCGCCAAGCAGGAAATACTTGATCGCAGACTCGGCGCCGCGCGCGCTTCGGCGATTGACTCCGGCGAGTACATACACGGCGAGTGACATCAATTCGATGCCGAGGAACACGAACATCAGATCGCGTGCGGCAGCAAGCACCATCATTCCTGATGCCGCGAGCAACATCAGTACGGGAACCTCGGGGCTGTAGGCGCGACTTCGGGCATGATCGGATTCGAGGAGCACCAGCGACAACCCGGTGCCGCCGAGCACGATCAGATCGATGGCCCAACGAAATCCGTCGCCAGCCACGCGAAGGTCCGCCGTTCCGCCGGCGCCATCGCCCCACGCAATGATCACGACCAGCGCGGTAAGAATGCAGAGCACCATCGCGTAGCGCGCGAGGATGGCCGTCCGCTCGGCGCCTTCCGCACTGCCGCGCGCGTTGCCCTGCGGATGCCAGACTGTCGCGAGCAGGAGCGCCATCGCACCAGCCATCAGCAACAACTCGGGCGCGAACGCCTGCAGAATCGAACCAGAAGTCACGAGGTTGCCTATCGTCCGCGAGGTGTGGAGGAAGCCGGACGTGCCGCTTGCGCGTTCGGCCCGAAGCGCGCGGCCTCCACGACCGCGCGCGACGCGCGTTCAACCCGGCGCAATACCGGGCTGGGCGCCACGCCGAGCCAAATGATACCGATCGCGAAGACCCCCATCACCGTGCGTTCGCGCACCGACAGGTCGCGCACCGACGCATTGTCTTGGTGCACGGGTACGTCGAACAGCAGCTGCTGCAGTGTGCGCAAGCCATAGATCGCGGCGAAAATAACGCCCGTGGTCGCAATAACCGCGAGGACCGGTTCTTCTCCGTAGGTCCCGAGCAGCACAAGGAACTCGCCGACGAAGCCGTTGGTCCCGGGCAGTCCAATCATTGAGAGTACAGCGAGTGTGAGTATGACGCTGTACATCGGCACCACGCGAGCCAGTCCGCCGGAATCGCTCATCGCCGTACGGCCGCGACGATCCTGCAGCATACCGGCCAGCAGGAACAGCGCGCTGGTCGTGATGCCTTGATTGATCATGATCATCACCGCGCCCTGCACGCTCTGCTGCGTCAGCACGAACGCGCCAAGCAGGATGAATCCGAGGTGACTGATTGAGCTATAGCTGATGAGGCGTTTCACATCGCGCTGCGACATCGCGACCAGCGAGCCATACACGATCGCGACGACGGAGAGCACGAGAATCGTCGCGCGTACGGTTGGATTCGTGGCAGCGTCCGGAAAGAGCGGGATCGCAAATCGGAGAATCGCGTAGACGCCGACTTTGAGCCCGAGGGTGACGGCCACGAACGTCGGCGCACTCCCCTGTGCATCCGGCAACCAGGTGTGGAACGGCACGAGGGCGGACTTGACCGCGAACGCTATGAAGAACGCGCCGAACATCAGTAGCTGCGTGCGCCCATCCAACCGGACTTGCAGCAGATGGTCAAGATGGAAGGACGAGCCGCCACCGAGATTCCAGAGCGCCAGAATCGCGACGAGCATGAGCAGCGATCCGACCAACGTGAACAACACGTAGCGCAAACTCGCGCGAATGGACGCGCCCGTGCCCCAGATGCCGATCAGAAAATAGGTGGGAATGAGCATCAACTCCCACGCCAGGTAGAAAAGCAGCAAGTCGAGTGAGACGAGCACACCCATCAACCCCGACGTCAGGAGCAGGACGAGCATACCGAACGAGGGCGTGCGGGTTTTCACGTTGTCCCACGACGCGATCAACGCCAGCGGCAGCAGGACGGCGGTGAGTGCCACCATCGGCACCGAGAGGCCATCCACGCCCATGCCGAGCGTCGCACCGAGATCGGAGAGCCACGGCAGATCGACGCGTGCCTGCCATCCAGAAATGGCGTTATCATACCCGAACCACAGTGTGAGACCGAGTACGCCCTCGACGATCAGCGCCCCCAACGTCAGGATGCGCGCATCGAGGCCCTCGGCGGGCGCCTCATTGCGGTCCTCGCGCGAGGCGTCGCGTCCGGCGAACCGCACGAGCGCGGCGCCGACAAGAGGCCACGTGACGAGTGCGGGCAACAGCCAATGCATGGCATTCATGGAGAGAAGGAGATCGCGCATCGGTCAGCTCAGCGTCAGCGCGGCCAGAATGGCGAGCGCGCCTGCCGCGATCATCCACGCGTACTTGCCGACGTCCCCATCCTGCAGTCGCATGCCGATCGTCGCCGCCGTACGCGAGAACAATCTGCCGCCCGCGCTGAACGCGCGATCGACGCTGCCGTCGACGGCGCGGGTGAGCACCGTAGACGCGAACGCGCTCAGCGGTCGCACCAGCGCCGCATCGACGGCTGCATCGACATGATACGCGTTCACCAGTATGCCGGCGATACCCGTGTCTGGGGACGCGTGGGCCTTGTCCGCGGTCTGGCCGCGATAGCGCAGGTACGCGAACGCAATGCCAAGCAGCGCGATGCCGATAGCAACGGCGACCAGCGTCTGTTCATTCGCCGGCGACAACGTCGACCGACCCGCCAACCGCGCCGCACTGGCGCCGGTCACCGGCTCGAGCCAACGCTCCAGGACGCCAGTGCGGCCGAGCGGCACGAGCTCCGGCAAGTTGAGCCAACCGCCAACAGCTGTCAGCAGCGCCAGCAGTAACACCGGTGCCGTCATGATGGACGGTGCTTCGTGCAAGAGCCGCTGTTCTTCGGCGCCCGTGCGATTCGCGCCGGTGAACGCGAGCAGCATCATACGTGTCATGTAGACCGCGGTCAGCAGCGCGGTGAGCACGCCGAATCCATACACGGCGTAGAGCACGGAGGTGCCGGGGACGCCGAGCAACGACGCGTTGGCCAGTGGGGAGCCGTGCGCGCGGGCAAACACTGAGGAGAGGATCTCGTCCTTCGAGAAGAACCCGGCAAGCGGTGGCACGCCGGCGATCGCCAAGGTAGCGATGGCCATCGCGGTCGCCGTGGCTGGCATGAATCGCGCGAGTCCCCCCATGTTGCGTAGATCCTGCGCATCCTCGTGGCGTTGCGTGTGGTGATACGCCGCATGCAGCGCGTGAATCACCGACCCTGCACCAAGGAACAAAAGCGCCTTGAAAAAGGCGTGCGTGACGAGGTGAAACACACCCGCCGTGTACGCTCCGCTGCCCACGGCCATGAACATGTAGCCGAGTTGAGATACCGTCGAGTACGCAAGCACCTTCTTGATGTCCCACTGACGCATCGCGATCGTCGCGGCGAAGAGTGCCGTCACCGCCCCAACGACCGCCACCAGAAGGGATGCGCTTGGTGCCCCTGAGAAGATCGGCGCCGCCCGCGCGACGAGATACACACCCGCGGTCACCATCGTCGCCGCGTGGATCAGTGCCGAGACCGGTGTCGGACCGGCCATGGCGTCGGGCAACCACACGTACAGCGGCAGTTGGGCGCTCTTGCCGGTGCAGCCAAGGAACAGAAATAACGCGATAGCCAACACGACCGGCGTGCCGGCCATCGGCAGCAGCGCTGCGTGGGCGCCGACAAAATCAAGATGTTGTACGGTGGACCACATCAGGAACATTGCAACGAGAAATCCAAAGTCGCCGATGCGATTCACGATGAAGGCCTTCTTGCCCGCGTCGACATTGGCCCGTTCGTTGAACCAGAACCCGATGAGCAGGTACGAGCAGAGCCCGACGCCTTCCCAACCCACGAACATGACCGGATAGCTCGCGCCAAGCACCAGTACGAGCATAAATGCCACGAAAAGATTCAGGTACGCGAAGTAGCGCGCATAGCCCGGATCATCCTGCATGTATCCGATCGAAAACAGGTGGATCAGCGCGCCGACGCCGGTAACCACCAAAATCATCACCATCGACAACTGGTCCAACTGAAACGCCCAATCCACGACGAGATTGCCGACGGGCATCCAGTGCCCATACGTCTGGATAAACGGCGTCGGGAGTTCACCGGCGGCGAGCATGGCGATGAACATCGCCACGGCCAGCGCGAACGACCCGAGAATCACACCGGGGCCGACGAAGGTGACGATCGTATGCCGCGCGGTGCTGGCCGACTCACCGCCGCGCGCGCGCGCCGTCATGGCGATCGCGCCGTTGATCAGCGCGCCCAGGAGCGGCAGCATCGGCAGCCACCCGACGAATTGCGCGGCGGTACCGTCCAGTGTCTGCGCGGCCACGCCCTGCAGGAGCGCGAATGACGGGATCATCATCAGCCGCGCAGCCCGCGCAGTGCGGACATCTCAACGGTTCCGAAATGACGGAATACCGAGATCACAATAGCAAGTCCGACGGCGGCTTCCGCCGCCGCGATGGTCATCACCATCACGACAAATACATGGCCGGCCACACCGTGCATCTTCGCCAGTGCGACGAACGAGAGGTTCACGGCGTTGAGCATGAGTTCAACGCACATGAACAGGATGATCGCGTTGCGGCGCGTGAGCACCCCGATCACCCCAATGCAAAACAGGATCGCCGAGACGAGCAGCGCTTCGCTGATCATCAGGTGGCCCGCTTCTTGGCGAGGAGCACGGCACCAACCACGGCGACGAGCAGTACGACGCTAGTGAGTTCGAAGGCCACGAGGTAGTCGGTGAAAAGCGATGCGGCGACGGGCGTGACGGCATTGTCGGAGGCCGGTGCGGACGCGATGCGCGGCAGGGCGCCGCGCTGCATGACGAGCAGCGTCGCGAGCAGGGACAGCCCGACGAGTCCGGCACTTATGCGCGTCCCGAGCGAGCGAAGGTCGGAAATTTCTGTGCGTCCGAGATTAAGCAGCATGACCACGAACACGAAGACGACCATGATGGCGCCCGCATACACCAGCACCTGAATTGCACCGACAAACGGCGCATCGAGCATCACGTACAGACCGCTCAACGCGAACATCACGTTGATGAGCCAGAGCGCCGCGGGGACCGGATTCCGCCGGGTCACGAAGAGCAGCGCCGACGCGATCGCGATCAGGCCGAACAGGTAGAATTGGAACTCGAAGAAGCGGCTCATTCGCCCTTCGGGTCTGACGGATCCCACAGTTCGCTGACCGGATGCGTCTGTGCCATCAACCGTTCCAGATCGTAGACGAACGCGGCACGGTCGAACTCCGCGTTCTCGTAGTGACGGCCCAGATGGATCGCTTCCTCCGGACAGACTTCCTGGCAGTAGCCGCAGAAGATGCAGCGAAATTCATCGATCTCGAAGACGAGCGGATACCGATTTCCCTGCTCGTCCTCGCCCGGCACCAGCTTGATGCAGTTCGCCGGGCACACGGACGGACACAGGCCACAGGCGACACATTTTGCCTTGCCGGTCTCGGTCGTGAGCATACGATGCGTGCCGCGCCACCGTGGCGAGAGATCCCACTTCGTTTCGGGGTACTGCATGGTGACCTTGTGTGGATCCACAAGGTGCTTGAGCGTGGTCGCCATGCCTTTCAGGGTGGCGCGCAGATAGCTGACGCGCTCCAACGGGCGATGCATCACCTTGACGCCGATCGACATCAGTCTGCGCCCTCCGTGATCGCGGCGGCCACCAGCGGCGGAGCCAGCGGCGGAGCCAGCGGCGGAGCTCCGATGGCCACGGCGGCGGTGCTTGACGTGCGTTGCGCTGCCAGCTGTCGGCGCGACAGGTCCAAGCCGCGCGCGCGCAGACGCGCCAGATCGGTCGGGCTGACGCGCGCGCTCGACGGACTGATCAAGCGACCGCGATCAAGCCAGCCGAAGAGCACGATGAGAATGACAATGTTGAGCGCGAGCAGCGCCAGCGAGAACGTCGGCCCGCGCGACACACCGAGCGCGTCGAGTCCGAGCGTCGCGCTCGCGATGACCAGAATGTATCCGAGCGACACGGGGAGCATGATGCTCCAGCCCAAGGACATCAGCTGGTCGTAACGGAAGCGCGGCAACGTCCAGCGAATCCACATGAAGAGAAAGATAAAAGCGCCCGTCTTGGTCGCGAACATCAGGAATGTCACCAGCGACTTGACCACGGTGAACGGCGGGATGTTGTCCCACTGCGTAAAGGGGACATCCCACCCACCGAAGAAAAGCGACGCGGTCAGTCCGCTCGCGGTCGCCATGTTGGCGTATTCGGCGATGAAGAACATCGAAAAACTCATGCCGCTGTATTCCGTGTGATACCCGGCGACCAACTCCGATTCTGCTTCGGGCAAGTCGAACGGCAGGCGATTCGTCTCCGCGAAGGCGGCGACGAGGAAGGTCAGCCACGCCAGCGTGAGCGACAGCACATTCCAGCCCATGTGCGACTGCTGTTGCACGATCGCGGAGATCGAGACGTTGCCGGCGAGCAGCAGGATGGGAATTGTCGACATACCCATCGCGATCTCATACGAAATCATTTGCGCGCTCGAACGCAGGCCGCCGAGCAGCGCGTACTTGTTGTTCGACGACCAGCCCGCGAGCACGATGCCGTAGACACCGAGCGACGAGATGGCGAGCGTAAACAAATAACCGATGGGCAACGACGCCACGGCCATGTCGATCAGTCCCCACGGCGTCGGAAGCGGCGAGGCAAGCGGCAATACGGCCCACGTCAGCATCGCGGGTATGAACGACAGCGCTGGCGCGATCATGAACAGCCACGTGTCGGCGGCCGCCGGACTGGTCTCTTCCTTCATGAAATTCTTCAGCCCATCCGCGACCGGCTGCAAAATGCCGCCAAATCCGGTGCGATTCGGTCCACGACGATCCTGGAACCACGCCGCCAGCTTTCGCTCGGCAAGCGTCAGCAGCGCCACGCCGACCAGGTACAGTCCGAAGACGACGACGATCTTGATGCTGCTCGCCAGCACGAAGGTGCCGATCGCAGTGGGCGCCTGCTGCGGATCGCTGTGCGGAAACAGCTGGGAGAGATCGATCATCGTACCGCCGTCGCGGCGGCGACCACGAGGTCGGCCGTCGCGTCACTGTGCATCGCGCCCTGCAGCCCGAGCGCTTCGAAATCCATTCCGGCGAACGGCGCATGCGTCGCCGCTAGTGCCGCGAACACGTCCGATGGCGCAAAGAACGGCGCGTCACCGCCGCACGCGGCAAGCAGATCGGCGAGCACGTACCAGGTTGGTCGCGCCACGCCGGGCGCTGCCTTGGCCTGCATGAAGCGCTGGACGCGCCCGCGCAGGTTCGTCAGGGTGCCCTCCTCTTCGAGGATGGTCGTCACCGGAAGCACGATCGTGGCGCGCGCCGTCAGCACATCCGGCAACGCGGTGCCGACATAGACGATCATCGCTGCGCGATCGAGTACGGCCGGGTCCAAACCTTCGAGCTCATCGTCAACGACCAGCAAGGCATCGCCGTCCTGCAGCGTCGCGTCGAGGCTTGCCACTTCGGTGAACCCGAGGAGACGCGCGGCCGTCGCGTTGGCCGCACGCTCCGTCCGCAAGGCGAGATCGTGCGCACCCGGCAGCGGAACTTCGTCGCCGCGTGACACACGGAACACGCTTGAGCCGTTTGTCGAGAGGCGCAGGCGCTCCAAGAGGAACAACGACTCGTTGGACAAATTCGGCGACGCGAGGGTCAGGACACGGCGTCCCGTCATCGCGCGCGTCGCGCCGGCGATGGCGTCGTCCCAATCGGCAAGATGCAGGGTGTGCCCGTTCCGCACGAGTGGCTGATCCGCACGATCCCCGCGGTTGAATGCGCGATATCCCGAGCGGCCCGTCTCGCATATGTAGTAGTGGTTGACGGCCTCGTTCGATCGTGGCTTCAGGCGCACCACTACGTTGTCGCGCGTTTCAGCAACGGCGTTGCACCCTTGGCTGCAGCCGGTGCAAATCGTCGGTGCCCGATCCAGCTCCCACGCGCGGGCCTTGTTCAAGAAGTCCTTGGACAGCAGCGCGCCGACCGGACACAAATCCACGACATTGCCGGCCCACGTGTTCGTGAGATCATGGCCCTCGGCCTTGCCGATGAACGCCCGATCACCGCGCTCCGACACGTTGAGCGCCGGATCCAGCGCGACGTCGGTCATGAAGCGCACACACCGCGTGCAGAGAATGCAGCGATTCTGCACATACAACACGTCGCCGCCGAAATCCTCCATCGGCGTGAACCGCTTCGGCTCGCGATAGCGCGAATCGGCGCGGCCTTCCGCGAACGTGTAGTCTTGCAATTCGCACTCGCCGGCCTGATCGCAGATCGGGCAATCCAGCGGATGGTTAATCAACAGAAATTCCAGCACGCCCTTTCGCGCCTCGAGGGCTTTCGGCGATTGCACGTGCACCACCTGCCCTTCCATTACCGTCGTCGCGCAGGCGGGCGCCAACTTGGGGAACTTCTCCACTTCGACCAGACACATACGGCAGACGCCCGCCACGGGGAGCCCGGGGTGGTAGCAGTAGTGCGGGACCATCACGCCGACCGTCTTCGCGGCTTCCAGAATCGACGTGCCATCAGGCACCGTGACCGGCCGGCCTTCGATCGTGAGTGAGATCATTTTCACGTCAGCCATGATCGCGCCTTATGCGGCCGAGGCGCGAAACGCCCCGGGTACAGTGACCATGCTGCGATTCGCGGCGATCTTCGCCTCGAACTCGTGGCGGAACTTCTTGATCCCCGATGTCACCGGCGTCGCACACGAATCACTCAGCACGCAGATCGTCTTGCCGCTCATGTTTTCGGCGATCGACAGCAACGTGTCGAGGTCTTCCATCGTGCCTTCACCATCACGAATGCGTTCCATAATGCGCGTCGTCCACGCGGTCCCTTCACGGCACTGCGTGCACTGCGCGCAACTCTCGTGCGCGTAGAACCGAGTCAGTCGCGCAATCTGCTTGACCATGTCCTGCTTGTCGTCGAATACGATGACGCCGCCCGAGCCGAGCATCGTACCGGAGGCGACGAATCCTTCATAGTCCATGATGGCCGATTCCGCCTCGTCGCGCGTCAGAATGGGCACCGACGATCCGCCGGGGATCACCGCCTTGATCTCACGTCCAGGGAGCGGCCCGCCGCAGAGATCGTACAGGAATTCCTTGAACGGAAATCCAAGCGCGACCTCGTAGTTGCCCGGTCGTGTGATGTTGCCACACACCGAGAACAGCTTGGTGCCGATGCTCTTCGGATTGTCGCGGCGCCCGAACTGCTTATACCACTCGGCGCCGTTCTTGATGATGTATGGGACCGTCGCCAGCGTTTCGACGTTGTTGATCGTCGTCGGTTTGCCGAACAGTCCGGCGACCGCTGGGAATGGTGGCTTGATGCGTGGAGTGCCACGACGGCCTTCCAGCGAATTCATCAGCGCGGTTTCTTCGCCACAGATGTACGCGCCGGCACCGCGATGCACATGCACATCGATGCGCGTGCCGGATCCCATCGCGTTCGCACCAAGCACGCCGGCCGCATACGCCTCTTCAACGGCGGCACACACCCGCGCATACGGCTCCGTGAACTCGCCGCGAATGTAGATGTACGCGGTTTCCGCGTAGATGGCGTGCGCGCCAAGCGCGACGCCCTCGACCAATCCGTGCGGCGTCCAACGCATGATCTCGCGATCCTTGAACGTGCCGGGCTCCGATTCGTCGGCGTTGCAGCACAGGTAATGCGTCTTTCCGTCAGGCTTCATGAACGACCACTTCATGCCTGTCGGAAACCCGGCGCCACCCCGACCGCGCAGGCCCGAGTCTTTGACGATCGTCTGCAGTTCCTGCGGGTCCGTCAGCACCGCTTTTTGCAGCGCCTCATAGCCGCCGCGCTGGCGCCATCCATCCAACGTGCGCGCACCGGCGTCGCCGAAGTATTTCGACAGAATTGGCGTTTCGCGCGGATGCGGCGGATGCGGATAACCCATTACGACAGCTCCGACAGGAGACGTGGCACCGATTCCGGTGTCACCGACTCCACAAAATCGTTGTTGATCATGAGCGGCGTCGCAAACCCGCACGCTCCCAGACACTCCACTTCCACGACCGTGAACCGCCCGTCCGCGCTCGTCAGTCCGAGATCACCACAGCCGGTGTGCTCGAGGAGCGACTTCACGACTTCCTCGGCGCCGCAGACGTTGCACGGCGTCGTGGTGCACACCTGAATGAAGTGTCGCCCGACGGGATGCTGGTGATACATCGTGTAGAAGGTGACGACGCCCTTCACATATGCGGGCGTGATGTCGAGCGCGGCGGCGACTTCCTCCATGCCGCCTTCGCTCACCCAGCCCCGCTCATCCTGTAGCATCCAGAGCGCGGGGAGCAACGCAGCTTGCTTGCTCGGATAGCGCGCGAGGATGCGATCGAGTTCGACGCGACGCGCACCGAAAAAGACCGGCGCGTGCGGCTCGTCGAGTGCGTGACCGTTCGGTGGCGCGGCCACCAAGGCACCGCCGCTGGCCGATGGACCATGGCTCATCGGTCGATTTCTCCCATCACGATATCGATGCTGGCATTGATGGCGATGACGTCGGAGAGCAAATGCCCCTCGACCATCTTGGGAATCGCGGAGAGGTTCACGAACGACGGCGGCCGAATGCGCCAGCGGACGGGCTTCGCCGTGCCGTCGCTCACGAAGTAGTAGCCCTTTTCACCCTTGGGACTTTCGACCGCGACGTAGCATTCTCCGACCGGCGGACGCGGGCCCTCCATCACCAACTTGAAGTGATGGATCATCGATTCCATTTCGCTGGTCGCCTTGTGCTTCGGCGGAAGGATCAGCCGAGGGTCATCGATGTTGATCGGCCCGTCGGGCAACCGATGCACCGCCTGTTCGAGAATACGGACGCTCTGACGCATCTCTTCGACACGCACGAGAAATCGATCGTACACGTCGCCGGTCGAACCCACGGGCACGTCGAAGTCGTACGTCTCGTAATCGAGATACGGAAAATCCTTACGTACATCGTACGAGACACCGGAGGCCCGCAGCATCGGGCCTGACAAGCCCGCGTTCACGGCGTCCTGCGGACTGATGGCGCCAAGACCAACTGTGCGACCCGCCCAGATCCCGTTGGTCTCCAGCATGCCCACGGACTCCTCGAGCGTCTTCGGGAATCCCTTGAGAAAGGCGCGCAGTCCATCGAGCCATCCGTTCGGCAGATCGGCGGCCATGCCCCCCACGCGGGTGGCGGTCGTCGTGAGTCGCGCGCCGACCCACCCCTCGAGCAGGTTATAAATGTTCTCGCGTTCCTGATACAGCCACAGGAACGGCGTAAACGCGCCGATGTCGACGGATGTCGTGCCGAGCCACACGACGTGCGACATGATGCGCGACAGCTCCATCAGGATCACACGCAGCACCGTCGCGCGCGGCGTACACTCAACACCGAACAGTCGCTCCGCGCCCAGTGAAAATGCGACGTTGTTCCCGGGCGAGTTCAGGTAGTCTTCGCGGTCCGTCCACGGAATGATTTGATTGTACTGGCGATACTCGCCGATCTTCTCGAAGCCGCAATGCAGATAGCCGATGTGCGGAATGCAGCGCACTACGGTTTCGCCATCAAGCTCGAGCACTAGGCGCAGCACGCCGTGCGTCGCTGGATGCTGCGGCCCGATGTTGATCAGCATGTGATCCGATTCAAGCTCCGGCTCGCGCGTGAGTGGCGCCTCGAGTGCGACGGCGCCCCGCCCTTGCACGGTCAGCGGCGCGCGCATCGGCAGGCCATTCGCGTCGAGCCCACTCGTGCCGAGCGCGACTTCGATCGTGCGGCGCGTACTCATTCGCCGCCCTCGAGCCCGTGCCGTTCGGCGCGTTCCGTCGCGAGGCGGGCCTTCATGTCTTCCGGCAGCGAATCAAACGCCTCGGCGATCGTCAACTCGTCCATCGAATAACGCGCTTCGGGGTTGGCGGCGAGTGCTTGCTTTAGTTGCTCGGCACGCGAGAAACGACCGCGCAGCGGGAAATCCTTGCGCAGCGGGAACCCTTCTTTGTAGCTGTCCCACATCAGAATGCGACGCAGGTCCGGATGCCCCTCGAAGCGAATGCCGAACATGTCGTAGCACTCGCGTTCGAGCCAGTCGGCACCGCTGTAGATGTCGATCACGGATGGCACCGTGAGCGGACCACGCCGCGGCAACTCCACCTTCAGTCGAAGGAACCGACGCGCTTCGAGTGCGCGCAAATGCCAGACCACCTCGAGCGCGCGCGCCGCGTCGCGATACTCGACGGCCGTGACGTCGACGAGATAGTCGTACCGTTCGGTCGCTTCGTCGTGCAGCCACCGAACGATGGCGTGCAGCGCTTCGACCGCGACGAATACCGTCGTCTCTCCCCACACGACGTCGTGTCGCAGGATCGCGGCGCCGAAGTGCGCGGTCAGTGTGTCGATCGATGGATTGACCGGCCCGCCGCGATGGGCGATTCCGCGTGGCGAGATCGGCGCGCCATTCGCATCGCTCGCGACCGAACCATGCGGCGTCACATCGCTCACGGCGCCGACCGGGTCTGATTCACCGAGTTGCCAAACGGCTCGGAGAGCTCATCGATGCGTGACGGCGGGATGTACAGCTGGCTGGTCGGATCCGGCTCGATCTCGAGATGCTGCGACCGGTCTTTGAGCCGGTCGCGCATGACCTTCTGCTGCAGCATGATGATGCCGTGCATCAGCGCTTCCGGCCGCGGCGGGCACCCTGGGACGTAGACGTCCACGGGAATGATCGTGTCAATGCCCTGCACGACCGCGTAGTTGTCGAACATGCCGCCGGTGGACGCGCAGGCGCCCATCGAGATGACCCACTTCGGTTGCGGCATCTGCTGATAAATCCGACGCAGTACCGGCGCCAGCTTCAGCGGGACACGACCCGCGCAGATCAGCACATCCGCCTGGCGCGGTGAATAGCTGAGTCGTTCCATGCCAAAGCGCGCGAGATCGAATCGGCTGGCCGCGGTCGACATGAATTCGATCGCGCAGCACGCGGTCCCGAACGGCATCGGCCACAACGAACCGGCCCTCGCCCAGTTGACGAGAAAGTCGAGGCGCGACGTGACCCATCCGTCCTGCGAGGACGGATCCACCGTGGCTGCGCTACGTCCCGCCGTTGGGGTCAATCCCATGTCAGTGCTCCCTTCTTCCACACGTAGACAAAGCCGACGATGAGAATCGACGCAAACACGAGCATTTCGCCGAGTCCGGAAAACGAGAGTTGCCCGCGCGGGCACGCATCGGCGATCATCGGCACATGACACGAGAGTTGACGGAAGTACACGCCCCACGGAATCATGAATACGGTTTCGATGTCGAAGACGATAAATAACATCGCGACGAGGTAGAACTTCACCGAAACACGTTCACGCGCATCACCCAATGGTGCGATGCCGGATTCATACGCCTGAGTTTTGACGGCCGTGCGTTGGGGTCGCACGGTCATGCGCGCGATACCCAGAATGAGTACCGCGTTCAGAATGACGAACCCGAGCAGCAACAGCACCGGCAGATAATTACGCAGCATCGTCGAGACGACGGGGGGACGCTGAAGAGGACCGCGGAAGCCGACGAAACGGAGCGATCATGGCACCGCGTCACGGGGGTGTCCGTTGCATGTGAAAGAATTCACATACAGGCGTACCAGAAGGTAGTGACAGGACCGCGGTCACTCAACGCCGACCTGCGTTACCGACCTGCATCGCGGACCTGCGTGGCCTTTTCTGCCTGGGGCCGGTAAGATTCGCGCGGGCCGCGCCATGGGGTGCGGACGCACAAGACCGGTCGGTCCGACTGCAATCGATTTCACCCTCTTCCCGCCATCCCCATGGGGCTCTGCTCCGACCGCTGGATCACGCGCATGGCGCGTGAGCATGCCATGATCGAACCGTTCGAGGATCGCCAGGTGCGACAAGGCGTGATCTCGTACGGCGTCAGCTCGTACGGTTACGACATGCGTGTCGCCCGCGAGTATAAAATCTTCACGAACGTCCTCAGTTCAATTGTCGATCCGAAGGCATTTGACCCAAGGAGCTTCGTCGAATTCGAGGGGGACGTCTGTATCGTGCCCCCGAACTCGTTCGCCCTCGCGCGCAGCGTCGAGTATTTCCGAATTCCGCGCAACGTGCTGACGCTGACGGTCGGCAAGAGCACGTATGCCCGGTGCGGCATCATCACCAACGTCACACCCTTCGAGCCGGAGTGGGAAGGTTACGTCACGCTCGAGATCTCGAACACGACGCCGCTCCCCGCCAAGATTTACTCGAATGAGGGGATCGCGCAGGTGGTCTTCTTCACGGGTGATGAGCCACCAGAAGTCAGCTACGGCGACAAGAAGGGCAAGTATCAGGGGCAGCGCGGTGTCACGCTGCCGCGGATCTGACGCATGGCGGGCGGCGGTCCTAGTGAACGCCGCCCGTTTTCCTGTGTATCAGCCGCCGGCGTACACGTAGCGGCACCCGCGATCCTGGGCCTGCTGAAGCGCCACCACCATCGCCGGCACGATCTCCATGCCGGGTAGCAGATTCGCCCGCGCCTCCTCAGCAAAGGCCGCCCGGGCTGCCGCGTCGGCGCGCTTGTCTTCGGGGAGAAAGCGCTGACCCGACGCGCGGAGCGAGTTGTTGCAGACCAAGATTATGACGCCACGGGCGATCAGCTGGGCAATGGCGTCCGATCCGGTCGGGCCCGCAGGATTCTTGGTACCGGGCATGGCCAACGTCTGCCCGATGGGATACTTCGCCCACAGCGCGTCGTTGAAGATCAGACCGATCGATTTGCCGTTGAGCCCGACCAAAACACCCGAGTCCTTGTCGGTCTTGTTGAAACTGCTCTTCTGCGTTTCGAGGAAGGTGCGCGCCCACGTCAGCGCGGTCCCATTGGTCGCCTCGTGCGAGTGAAAGACCACGCGCTGTGGGCCGGTCCCGGCAAGTCGCTGCAGCCAGGGCTCGTCATCGCTGAGCGCCGCCACCGGACCCGAGTGAGCGCTTGCGCGGCGTGGTATGCCGCTTAAGCTGAACGCCGCAGCGGCCGCACCGATCCGCGTGAGAAACGAGCGGCGCGCGGAGACGGCATCTGGCTGGCAGGTCATGGCGGTATCGGCGAAGAGGTGGGGGCGTTCGGAGCGACCCGTCGGCGGAGCAACGGGCGCGCAGGCGGGAGCGACTTGCCGGCGGATCGTGCCCCGTCGGTGGCATAGGCGACATCGTCGGGCGGATCACCTTTGGGCCAGTCGCGCTCCTTCCCCGGGTGGTCCTGACGGGCACGCGCGAGCACGTACGACGCAACGTCGGCAGATTGCTGGTCGTTCAGTGTCACCGCGTGATCGTACGGCATGTTGTAGCGTACGAAGGTGGCAAGGACCGTTTGCCGTGAGAGACCGGCGCCGATGCTGTAGGAGCGACTGCCCCAGACGGCGGGGGCGAGCGTGGTCCCTGCTCCGTCCGGTCCGTGGCATCGCACACAGGTCGCTGCATACACGAGGCGACCGCTCCGGACGACTCCGGTGCGTTTGACGGTGTCGACCGGCGACGGCCGTGGCGCGGCGCGGAGCGATTCGATGTACGCCACCATGTCGCGCAGATCGCGTCCGTCCTCCGGCAGCGCACGACCGGCGAGACTCCTCATCACGCATTCGTTGACGCGCTGCGACAGCGATTCTTCGCGGCCGCGTCGCGCGCGATAGCGGGGATAGCGCGCGGCCGTACCGAGCCACGACATCGCCGTCGGTCGTGTCCCGTCGTCAAGATGACAACTCACACAGCGAAGCCGATTGCCGCTGTGCGTCGGCAGCGAGTCGCGGAAGGCACTCATCAGCGCCTTCCCGCGCGTGGCGTTACCGGACGAGTCGACGACCGATGTGGGCAATGCTGCCCTCGGCGTGCGTGATGGCATCGACGGTCGCACAAGTGCCACGGCGGCACACCACGAGAGTGCGCCGCCGAGCATCAGCACGATGTTTCTGCGCGTACGAGGAGACATCGTGACGTCAGCGCGGGCGGATCAGCCCGAACCCGTCGCCGACCGCGGCTCGCGTCGACGCGCCGTCGCCATCACGTAATCGCGATTCATGTGCTGAATCACGTCAATGCTGATGCCCTTCGGGCACGCGTCCTGACACTCTCCGGTCAGCGTGCAGTGCCCGAAGCCTTCGATATCCATCTGCTCGACCATCGCGAGCGCACGCTTGTCGCGCTCGGGCTTCCCCTGCGGGAGCAGGCCGAGATGCGTGATCTTCGCACCCGTGAACAACGAGGCCGACGCATTCGGGCAGGCCGCAACGCAGGCGCCGCAGCCGATACACGCGGCCGCATCCATCGCCTCCTCCGCGATGTTCTTGCCAATCAGAATGTCGTTGGCGTCGCGCGCACCGCCGGTGTTCACCGAGACGTAACCGCCGGCCGCGATGATACGATCGAACGAACCGCGATTGACGACGAGATCCTTGACGATCGGGAACGATGACGCGCGCCACGGTTCGACCGTGATGATGTCGCCGTCCTTGAAGGCACGCATATGCAACTGGCACGTCGCGGTGCCCTTCCACGGGCCGTGCGCCTGCCCGTTGATCATCATCGAGCACGAGCCGCAAATTCCTTCGCGGCAATCATGCGCGAAAGCGACCGGTTCTTTTCCCTGCCCCGTCAACTGCTCGTTGAGCATGTCGAACATCTCGAGGAACGACATGTCCTCGCTGACGCCGTCAAGCGTATAGGTCTCGAGCTTGCCGGGCGCTTTCGACGCAGGCTGACGCCAGACATTGAGTGTGAGCTTCATTACTTGTAGCTCCGCGTGGAGAAATGCACGTTCTCGTACAACAGCGGTTCCTTGTTCAGGATCGGCGTCTGATTCTTGCCGGCGTATTCCCACGCCGCGACATAGGCGAACTTCTCATCGTTGCGTTTTGCTTCGCCGTCTTCCTGGTATTCGACACGAAAGTGGCCACCGCACGACTCTTCGCGCTCCAGCGCGTCCCGGCACATCAATTCACCGAGTTCGAGGAAGTCCGCCACACGACCGGCCTTCTCCAGCGACTGGTTCAGCGAATCACCGCTGCCTGGCACATTCACATTCTGCCAGAACTCTTCGCGCAGCGTCGGAATCAATTGCAGTGCCTTCGTGAGCCCTTCGCGCGAGCGCGCCATGCCGCAGTACTCCCACACGATTTTGCCGAGTTCCTTGTGGAAGGAATCGACCGTGCGCGTGCCCTTCACGTTGAGCAGTTGCTCCGCCTGCTGTTTCACGCCGGCTTCCGCGTCCTTGAACGCCTGATGCGTAGTGTCGATTGGCGACAGCTTCGTGCCCGCGATGTAATCCCCGATCGTGTACGGCAGCACGAAATATCCGTCGGCGAGGCCCTGCATGAGTGCCGACGCGCCGAGGCGGTTCGCACCGTGATCCGAGAAGTTCGCTTCGCCGGCGACGTGTAGGCCAGGAATCGTGCTCATCAGGTTGTAGTCGACCCACAGGCCGCCCATGGTGTAGTGGACGGCGGGATAGATGCGCATCGGTACTTCATACGGATTCTCGTTGGTGATCCGCTGATACATCTCGAACAGATTGCCATAGCGTTCGGCAATCGTGTTCTTGCCGAGGCGCGCGATGGCATCGGCGAAATCGAGATAGACGCCCAGCCCACCGGGGCCGACGCCACGTTCGTCATCACACGCTTCCTTCGCGGCGCGCGAGGCGATGTCCCGCGGCGCAAGATTGCCGAAGCTCGGATACTTCCGTTCTAGGAAATAATCGCGCTCGTTTTCGGGAATCGCGCCGGGGCCACGTTTGTCGCCCTGTGCGTTCGGTACCCAGACGCGCCCGTCGTTGCGCAACGACTCGGACATCAGCGTCAGCTTCGATTGATGCTCACCGGCGACCGGAATGCAGGTCGGGTGAATCTGCGTATAGCACGGATTCGCGAACGCCGCACCCTTCTTGTATGCACGCCAGATCGCGCTCGTGTTGGAGTACATCGCGTTCGTGCTGAGATAGTACACGTTGCCATACCCACCCGTCGCCAGCACCACGGCGTCGGCAACGTGCGACGAGATCTTGCCCGTCAGCAGATTCCGCGTCACAATGCCGCGCGCATGCCCGTCGACGACGACGAGGTCGAGCATCTCCTCGAACGTGTGCATCGCGACCGTGCCGAGGCCGATCTGGCGCTCCAGCGCCTGATACGCGCCGAGCAGTAACTGCTGACCCGTCTGTCCACGCGCGTAGAACGTGCGAGAGACCTGCGCGCCGCCAAAGGAACGGTTCGTCAGCAGCCCGCCGTATTCCCTCGCGAACGGAACGCCCTGCGCCACGCACTGATCGATGATGTGCACCGACGTTTGCGCGAGGCGATACACGTTCGCTTCGCGTGCGCGGAAGTCACCGCCCTTGATCGTGTCGTAAAACAGGCGACGCACGCTGTCGCCGTCATTCTGATAGTTCTTCGCGGCGTTGATGCCGCCCTGGGCCGCGATCGAGTGCGCACGTCGCGGCGAGTCGTGATAGACGAAACAGGACACGTTGTAGCCCAGTTCGGCCATCGTTGCCGCCGCGGCACCACCAGCCAGACCCGCACCGACCACGATTACCGAGTGGCGTCGCTTGTTCGAAGGATTCACGAGCTTCATCGAGAAGCGATGCTGATCCCATTTCTGCTCGATCGGACCGTTCGGCACCTTCGCATTCAGTTCCAGCATATCAGCGACCCTCCCCGGCCGACGCCGTTGCAGTGGACGTCGAATCGATCACCGGCGACACATCCTGAAATGCACCGGCCAGCGTGGCGATTGGCACGATCATGAATCCGGCCGCGACGATGATGGCCACCGCGAGCGCCACGCGGCGCTTCAGCGGATGACTCGAACTCGGCGACAATCCAAGCGTGCGCACCGCCGCCCAGGTGCCGTGGTACAAGTGCAACGCGAGTGCGCACATCGCGAGCAGGTAGAATCCGGCGACCAGCGGATTGCTCAATCCCTTGACGAGATTGCGGTACGGATCGAGGTGTGTGAAGTCGGGATGCACGACGCCAAGCGTCAAATGCAGGATGTGGTACACGATGAACACGACGAGCAGCACGCCACCCCATCGAATCGTCTTGGCGGCGAAGGTCGTGACCTGCGGCTTGCTCATTGCGTAAGCGTCTGGGCGTGCGGCCCGTGACCGCATCGTGAGTTGATAGGCCGACAGGGCATGCAACGCCACGCTCGCCAGCAGCACCGTGCGCACGACGTACAGCAGTGGCATGCTCGTGCGGAGTAACAGGGCGTAGTGGTGCATGGCGTCCTGCCCCTTGAACATGAGCAGGTTGCCGCTCATGTGGCCGATGACGAACAGGATACCAATGATCCCGGTCACGGCCATCACGATCTTCTTACCGATCGTGCTGTGCCAGAATTGTGCGAGTCCGTACATGAGTAGGGTCGAAGACAACACCGGCGCGGACTCGTGAGTCTACGCCGGCGTCGTAAGGAATCAGAAGGTGATGACGGACATCGGCTCGCGCACGGCGTGCGCCGACTTCTCGAGTGCCGCGCGCTCGTCGGCCGTCAGCTCGATCTCGAGGATCTTCTCAAGACCATTGCGCCCGAGCTTGCACGGGACGCCAAGATACAGCCCGGAGAGGCCGTATTCGCCTTCCAGCCAGGCCGCACAGGGCAGGATGCGCTTGCGATCGTGCACGATGGCTTCGACCATTTCCACCGCACCCGCGGACGGCGCGTAATAAGCAGAGCCGGTCTTGAGATACTTCACGATTTCGGCGCCGCCGTCACGCGCACGCTGCACGATCGCGTCGAGCTGTTCACGTGGCATCAGTTGAGTGACGGGAATACCGCTCACCGTCGTGTACGAAATCAGCGGTACCATGGTGTCGCCGTGACCGCCGAGCACCATCGCCTGAATGTCGCGCACGGACACGTCGAGCGCCTCGGCAATGAACGACCGGTAGCGCGCCGTATCCAGCACGCCGGCCATGCCAATCACGCGTTCGCGCGGGAAGCCCGTGACGTGCTTCGCGACGTAGCACATCACGTCGAGCGGGTTCGACACCACGATGACGATCGCGTTCGGTGACGTTGCCTTGACGTGCTCGGCGACGGACTTCACGATGCCGGCGTTCGTGTTCAGCAGGTCGTCACGCGACATACCCGGCTTGCGTGCGATACCGGCGGTGATGACGACAATGTCGGAGCCAGCGGTCTCTTCGTAGCCATTGGTGCCGATGACGCGCGTGTCGAATCCTTCCACCGGCGCGGACTCCCACTGATCGAGTGCCTTGCCCTGCGGAATACCTTCGACGACGTCAACCATGACGACCGTTCGGCCGAGTGATTTCTCGGCAATGCGTTGAGCCGTGGTGGCGCCCACATTGCCCGCGCCAACGACCGTGATCTTGTTGACCATGTTGTGTCGGTTCTCCGGACGCGTGTCCGTGTCTGAGACGATGCGAGAACTCGCGATGCAGTACGCGCCGCACGCGAACGTCCATGCGCGTAGCCAGCTGCCATCGGGGGCAACCGGTGTGACGCTCGCGCAAGTTAGGGCGGTGCACTGAGGCGAGCAACACGTTTTCAGAGACCACTTTACCTGAGGCGCTTCGCCTCAGACCGGCGCGACCAGCGCTCAGCCGCCGACCTGGCTCAGCGCGCGCAGGCCGCCGACGCGCATCTGCAGCAGCTCATGCTCTTTCGGTTTGTCGGCCAGCGCTTGGCGAAAGAGTGGCTCGAGGGGCTCGCCTCGGCGCAGTGCGTCGCGCAGCAGCACCTCATGGTCGCCAAACAGACAGGTGCGCAGTCGACCGTCAGCGGTGAGTCGGACTCGATTGCAGGTCTCGCAGTACGTATGCGTCATGGGCGTAATGACGCCAACCGTGCCAGGCGAGTGCGGGTAGCGCCAATAGACGGCCGGGCCGTTACCGCGAGCCGGGCCCGCATCCGGCGCAATGTCGCCGAGCGCGCGGACACGCGTCAGGACCTCGTCGGTCGGGACGACGTGATCCCACGTCAGATCACGGAGCTCGCCCACCGGCATCAGTTCAATGAAGCGTACATGCCATGGGTGGTCCCGCGTGAGCGCCGCGAAGTCGGCGATCTCATCGTCGTTCACGCCACGCATGACAACTACGTTGATCTTGATCGGGCCAAGGCCCGCGTCTTCCGCGGCCTGCGCCGATGACACGATGTCGAACTTGAGATCGCGGCGCGCGATGGCGACGACGCGCTCGGGACGCATCGAGTCAGCGCTGATGTTTACCCGATCGAGGCCGGCATCCCGCAGCGGTTGCGCCAGCTCTGGCAGTTTGACGCCGTTGGTCGACAGGGCGATGTCTTCGACACTCGAGATGTCACGCAACATGCGCACGAGTCGCGCAAGTTGTGGCCGTATCGTCGGTTCGCCTCCCGTCAGGCGAATGCGTTTGAGGCCAAGCGGCGCCAGTTGACGGACAATCTCCGCGATCTCTTCGTAGCGAAGAATCTCGTCCTTCGGCAGCCACGGCAGCCCTTCCAACGGCATGCAATACTGGCAACGGAAGTTACAGCGGTCCGTGACGGAGATCCGCAGATATTCAATCGTGCGACCGAATTGGTCGATCAGCATGCGCGCGCCCCCGTCATAAAGCGGTGGGGTCAACCCAACGACGTTCGCCGTCGAGGTAGTGTTCGCGCTTCCAGATCGGGACGCGCTGCTTCAGCACTTCGATAACGCGTTGCGCTGCAGCGATCGCTGGAGCGCGTCGTGCGTGCGCCGCGGCGATGGCGACACTGATGTCGCCAACGAGCAGCGTCCCCACTCGGTGCTCGATGGCCAGCCGCAGGCCAGGAATCTCGTCGCAGGCTTCGCGCGCGATGACGCCCAGTTCGCGCTCCGCCATCGGCTGATACGCCTCATAGTCGATGCCCGAGACGTCGCGCCCGTCATTGAACTCGCGCACCGTGCCGACGAACAGCGACACGGCGCCGACGCTCGAATGCTCGACGCGACTCATCAGTCGGCCGACGTCGATTGGGCGGTCGACGATCGCGACGTGCTCAACCACCGGCCACCGGCGGGATCACCGCGACTTCATAACCAACGGCGATCGCCACATGCTCGTGCACCCATTCGTGATTCACGGCGACCAGCGGATTCGTTGGCAGCACATGCCCCCCGGGAAGCGCGCGCATGGACGCAACCAGATCGCGGACGGAGCACGGCGCGTCCAGCGGCGCATCGACCTGCCGCGCGCCGAATGCATCGGCGTACGACGCGAAGAGGAGAACAGGAATGCTCATGGCTGGGAAGATAGCACGAGTTTGCGCGACCGGTTCCATCTCGGCGACGCGAACGCCCCGCGACAGGTAACTATCGCGGGGCGCAACGTACTGAACATGGCACGACTCAGCCGAACCGTGAGCCGCTACTCATCATCGTCTTCATCATCAAAGTGCGAGATGTCTACGCCAGCGACCATCGCGCGCAATTCCTTCGACGGCTTGAAGACTGGAACGGGGCGCGCGGACACCTCGACGGGCGAGCCCGTGCGTGGATTGCGAGCCATACGCGTTTTGCGCTGACGAATCTTGAATGTGCCAAACCCGCGCACTTCGATATTCTTCTGTTCCTGCAAGGCTTCTTTTATCGCGTCGAGAAACGCGTCGACGACCCGTGCACAGTCCTTCTTGGAGATCGTCGGACCGGCCGTCTGCGCGATACGCGCCGTGACGTTCTCCACCAGATCGGCTTTCGTCATGGACTCTACCAAGGGTTCGACGCGCGTCGCGGAGGGTTAAGACGCCGCGTTCCGAAGGTCCGAACGTATGACCTTAGTGCTTATCAGTCAAGAGGTTGGCTCACTTGCGCCGCGACGAGACGCGAGGGCGGACATGAACTGGTCGAATAGCGGGACCGCGTCATGCGGCCCTGGGGCCGCCTCGGGATGGTATTGCACCGCAAAGATCGGCAATGTGTGGTGCCGGAGCCCCTCAACCGTGTGATCGTTGAGGTTGACGTGGGTAACCGCCAGCTCCGTCGACCCATCGACACCGAGTTCCGACCCAGCTACGGCGAATCCATGGTTCTGGGCGGTGATGAGCACCTGCCCCGTCGCCAAGTCCTTCACGGGCTGATTTCCGCCTCGATGACCGAACGGCATCTTTTCGGTCCGCCCCCCAAACGTGAGCGCGAGGAGTTGATGTCCGAGGCAGATGCCGAACATCGGCATGCCAGACTCGGCAATTGAGCGGATAATGCCGGGAGCGTACGACACCGCTTCCGGGTCACCCGGGCCATTCGACAGAAAGACGCCGTCCGGCTGCATGGCCAGCACGTCCGAGGCACTCGTCTCGGACGGTACGACCGTCACGCGGCAGTTGTGCGATTCAAACAGCCGGAGGATGTTGCGCTTGATGCCATAGTCGTAGGCGACCACATGAAAGGCGGCATCGGGGCTGCCCCACTCGTACGCCGCTCGCGTGCTCACGACGCTGGCGAGGTCCAGTCCCGCCATGCTCGGACAGGCGTCCAGTGCGGCAAGCGCCTCTGGCGTCGGAGAATCGCCAGCGGCGATCACGCCTCGCATGACGCCGGCCGAGCGTAGATGCTTCGTCAGGCGTCGCGTGTCCACTTCCGTCAGTGCCGGTACGCCGTGCTCGAGGAGCCACTCGCGCAGCCCGCCGGTGGCTCGCCAATTCGAGTAGGTGGGCGAGAGTTCGCGCACCACAATGGCCGCCACCTGGGGCCGCGACGACTCAGGGTCCTCCGTGTTCACGCCATAGTTGCCGATCTGCGGCGCCGTCATCACTACCGTCTGTTCACGATACGAGGGGTCGGTGAAGACTTCCTGGTAGCCCGTCATGTTCGTCGTGAACACGATTTCGGCCACCGTCGGCAGCGCCGGCCCCACGAGCCGTCCGAGAAAAAGGGTTCCGTCCTCGAGGAGGAGGAACCCCTTGGGCGGCAACGCGTCCACTCGCGCTACTTCTTCGCGGGAGCGACCGGTGCGCCGGCCGGCTTCGGATTCGGCGTCGTCAACGGAGATGTTGGAGCTGCCGTGGCCGGAGTGCCTGAGATCGGCTTGGCCGGTGCCGCTGCTGGGGTCGCCAGCTTGTCGAGCACTGACTTGGGCGCCGAGGCGCGCGACGACATGAGCTGTAGCACGAAGGCGAGTCCGAGGAAAATGCCGCCGCACCACCAGCTGGCCTTCGTGAGCAGGTTGCCGGCTTGGCGCGTGCCGATCACCGAATCGGCTGACGAACTGGCGCCGCCGAAGTTCGCCGCGAGGCCACCGCCCTTACCGGACTGGAGCAGCACCGCAGCGCCAAGCACAAGCGCATCAAGAATGAGCAGGATAAGGAGCAGCGTGTACATGGCGCGTGTGTGTGGCGGGGCAAATGGCAAAACCGGTAGCGCAGTAAAATCACGTTGTGGGCGACTGGATGCAAGTCCTTCGGGCGACAAGGCTTGCGGCCAGGTGCCCGAGTCACAACGCCACTAGCTCCGGACGATACTGCTCCAGCCGTCCGGATCCAGCGACGCGCCGCCGACGAGCAGGCCATCGACGTCTGGCGCGGCCAGCAGCGTCGAGGCGTTGCCACGATTCGCCGAGCCACCGTATAGGATCGGCACACCAGCCGCCGCCTTCTCGCCGATGCGCCCCTCGAGAGCGCGACGCAGCACGCCGTGAATGTCGCTCGCGTCCTCGGGGGTTGCGGTTTTGCCGGTTCCTATCGCCCAGACAGGCTCGTAAGCGAGCATCATCGCGCCAATCTGTGCGTCGTCCATCTCAGCGATCCCGGCCGCCAGCTGACGCTCAACGACCGACGCGGTGGCTCCCGACTCGCGCTCATTCAGCGTCTCGCCGACGCACAACATCGGGATGAGGCGGGCCTGCGTCACGAGGGCGCACTTCATGGTCATCATCGCATCCGTTTCGCCGAACAGATGTCGACGTTCGGAATGTCCGATCAGCACGACGCGCGCCCCGACGTCGCGGGCCATAAGCACCGAATTCTCACCGGTGAACGCGCCCTGCGCTTCACTATGCACGTTCTGCACGCCGGCCCAGATGTCGGGGCGATCCTTCAGTGCCTCGGTCACCGTGGTCAGTGTGATCGCCGACGGGCAGATGACAATCGTCCGGTCCTGTTGACGCGGCGTCAGTGCGAGAAAGCGCTGTATGAACGCGCGCGCATCCGTCGGCGTGTGATTGAGCTTCCAGTTGGCGGCGAAGACGGGCTTGCGATGCATGTCAGAGTCGGGATGAAGGAATGAAACAGCTCAGCGAGCGTCGAGCGCAGACACGCCCGGCAGCTCTTTACCTTCGAGAAACTCCAGCGAAGCGCCGCCGCCGGTTGAGACGTGTGACATCTTTGATTCGAGTCCGGCCTCGACGACCGCGGCCGCGGAGTCACCGCCGCCGATGATCGTTGTGGCGCCCCGGTCGGTTGCGGTGGCCATCGCGTTCGCCACACCACGCGTGCCGGCATCGAACGGTGGCTTCTCGAAGACGCCCATCGGACCGTTCCACAGCACGGTCTTCGCGACGAGGATCAGCGCGGCGTAGTGGGCGAGGCTCGCCGGGCCGATGTCGAACATCGATTCCCCCGCCGGAATGGCATCGCGCGCCACCACGTGCGCGGCGTCCGCGCGATCCATCGCGGGCGCAATCATCGCATCGGTCGGCAATACCAGCTTGTCGCCGCCGCGTGCGAGCAGGTCTTTCGCCATGTCGAGACGATCGGGTTCGACGAGCGAGTTCCCCGTCTCGAGTCCCATGGCCCGAAAAAATGTGCACGCCATGGCGCCGCCGATCAGCAGATGATCGACCTTTGGCAAGAGCGCTTCGACCACGTCGATCTTGCCGGAAATCTTCGAGCCGCCGAGGATCGCAACGAAGGGACGCGCGGGCGCGGCCAGTGCGCCGCCGAGGTACGCGAGTTCTTTCTCCATCAGGAGACCGGCGACCGCGGGCCGGCAATACTTGGCGACACCGGCCGTGCTGCTGTGCGCGCGATGGGCCGCGCCGAATGCGTCATTCACGTACAGATCACCCAGTTCGGCCAACTGCCGCGACAGCGCGTCATCGTTTTGTTCTTCGCCGGGCAGGAAGCGCGTATTCTCGAGGAGCAGCGTTTCGCCGGCGGCCAGCGAATGCGTTGCGGCCACGGCGGCGGCGCCGATGGTCTCGGTAAGAAAATGCACCGGACGCGTGAGCAGATCGCGCAGGCGCGCGGCGACTGGCGCGAGCGAGTACTTGGCCTCCGGCGCGCCCTTCGGGCGACCGAAGTGTGCCAGCAACACCACACGGGCGCCGGCGTCGAGTAACGCGTTGATCGTTGGGAGCGCGGCCGTGATGCGCGTGTCGTCGGAGACCTGTCCGGCGTCGTCAAGCGGCACGTTGAAGTCGACGCGAACAAGGGCGCGGCGTCCCTGCACTTCGGTCGGCGTCAGATCGCGAATCGTACGAGTCGTCATGGTCGTGTATGCGCGAGCCCCGGCACATCGGTACCGGGGCTCGCCGATGAAGAAGGATCAGTGCGGGCTACAGTCGCGCGCCAATGAAACGCAGTAGGTCGACGCACCGTGAAGAATACCCCCACTCGTTGTCGTACCAGCCGGACACCTTCACGAGCGTGCCATCGATGACAATGGTGCTGAGCGCATCGAGCGTGCACGACATCGCATTGCCGACATAGTCGATCGACACGAGCGGGACTTCGCTATAGCCAAGGATCCCATCGAGGCCATGTTCCGACGCCGCTTTGAAGGCGGCGTTGACCTCATCCTTCGTCACGGCGCGTTCCACGACGCACGTCATGTCGGTGAGCGAGACATCCGGTGTCGGCACGCGGATCGCGATACCGTCAATCTTGCCTTTCACTTCCGGGATAACGAGCGACGTGGCCTTCGCGGCACCGGTCGTCGTCGGGATCATCGAGAGCGCCGCCGCGCGCGCGCGACGCAAGTCCTTATGCGGCAGATCCAGAATCGACTGGTCATTCGTGTAGCTATGAATGGTCACCATCGTGCCATGCACGAAGCCGAAGTTGTCACGAATGACCTTGACCATCGGCGCAAGGCAGTTCGTGGTGCACGACGCATTCGAAATAACGTGATGCGCAGCGGGATCGTACTTCTCGCTGTTCACGCCCAGGACGATGGTGACGTCTTCGTTCGTCGCCGGCGCCGAAATAATGACCTTCTTCGCGCCCGCCTCGAGGTGCTGGGCGGCGTCCTTGCGCTCGGTGAAACGCCCCGTCGACTCGAGCACGATATCCACGCCCAAATCCTTCCACGGCAACTTGGATGGCTCGCGCTCGGTCAGGATCTTGATGCGATCGCCATCGATCGTGATGCTCTCCGCGTCCGCGCTGACCTGTCCGTCATACTGGCCATGCACCGAATCGTACTTGAACAGGTGCGCCAGTGTCTTGGTGTCGGTGAGGTCGTTGATCGCGACGAAATCGATATCGGCGACGCCCTGCTGCTTCGCGGCGCGAAGCACCTGGCGGCCGATGCGGCCGAAGCCGTTGATGCCCACACGAATGGCCATGCCTGTCAGTCCTGGTCGGAGTCAAAGTCTGAGACGGACCGGTCGCCTGGATCCGGCGCCCGTCCGAACGTGATATAGCTGATGATGCGAGCGCCGCCCTCTGCCAGCGCACGCGCGGCAGCATTGAGCGACGCGCCCGTGGTGATCACATCATCGACCAACACGACGTGCGCGCCACGCAACCGTGTCCGGGCCACTTCGGTGGCGGCGAACGCTTGTGAAACGTTGCCAGCCCTCTCGGACGGTGTCAACCGCACTTGCGAACGGGTATCGCGCGTGCGACGCACCACATCGTGCCAGACCGGGAGACGCCACTGGGTCGCGAGGGCCCTCGCCAACCGCTCGGCTTGGTTGTAGCCGCGCTCACGCTCACGCGTATGCGCGAGCGGCAACGGCACGAGTGCCGCACGCTCACGGATGACATCGTCCGGGAAGTCCACGCGAGCCATACAACGGGCCATCGGTATCGCGGTCTCATGCCACCCCCCGTATTTGAGCGCATGCACGATCGCACCACCCGAGCCCGCATCCATCCGGCAGAACGATCGGACCGCCCTGACATACGGCGGCAGGCGGTCGCACCAACGGCAGGGCGGCAGCGCGTCCGGCGCACCGGTGATCGCGCCACCAGATGGCTGCGGAGCGTAGGGCGAAAGACGGGGATGTCCACAACGACGGCACCGCGGATCCACCAACGGCGCGACACGCGACAGGCACAGTCCACAGACGATTCCATCCGGGCCGGGTCGATGCGGCTCACGACAGACCGCACACGCGGGTGGCATGAGCATGGTGCCGAGTGCGTGCATGACGCGAGTGGCGTCACGCAGTCCGTCGCGCGCACGGAGCACGCTACGCGGGCACAGAAGCGGCGGTCGCGAGCGCGCGTTCCATGGCATCGCGCGGCGCGGGTATCCCAAACCAACAGGTGAACGCGGCCGCGCCTTGTTCGAGCAGCATGCGCAGACCGTCACACGCGGGATGCCCAGCCGCGCGACTGGCGCGAACCCATGCGGTTTCCCCACGACGATACACAAGATCGAAGACCGCGGCGCCTGGTGCGAGATCGGGCGGCGCCAGCGGCACGGACGCATCGTTCATGCCGATCGGCGTCGCGTTGATCACCAGTGTTGCCCCCTCGACCGCCTTCTCGGATAACGTGAAGACATTCGCCGAGACCTGTACCCGCGATGCCAGATCTGCGGCACGTGCCCGAGTGCGCGCGGCGATCCGAATCTCGCTGCATCCCATCTGTTGGAGGGCCACGAGGACGGCCGCCGCCGATCCGCCGGCGCCCAGGAGCGCGCAGCGCGCACCGCGAATACCCTCTGGTCGCAAGGACTCGATGTTCGCCACAATACCAGCCACGTCGGTGTTGTGACCGATGAGTGTTCCCTCGTCGTGCCAGAACGTGTTGACGGCGCCCACTCGCTGCGCCAGCGGCGAGCAACGGGCACGCCGTGCGACGACCTCCTTGTGAGGAATCGTCACGTTGCCGCCGGCCCGCTCGAGCGCCAGGCGATCGAGTACCGACGACAATGCATCCGGCGCGACGTCGATCGGCTCATACCGCTGAGGCAGCCCACACGCAATCAACGCGGCGTTCTGAAACGACGGCGAGAGTGAGTGCGCGATTGGGTGTCCGAGAATGACCAGTGTCGCGGGATGCTCGCGTGCCTGCATCAGCGTGTATGTATCTGTCGATCTATGAGGGCCGTCGCGAGCGGTTCGCGACGATGCGGTCGAGCGTGGCGCCGATCTCGCGACGCAGCTCTGCGAGCGTCTCTCGATAGCCCGTGAGGTCGCCGCCGAACGGATCACTGACTGGCCATGCCTTGTCGGCACCGTGCACGAACGCGGTCAGCAGGAAACTGCGGCTCGTGCCACCGAGCGCTTCCGCACGATCCAGATGGTGCGGTCCCATGGCCAGAATGAGGTCACTCGCGCTGACGATCTCCGGAGACAGCTGACGCGCCCGGTGCTCTGAGAGATCGATTCCGTGTTCCATCGCCACCAGCAGTGAGCCGTCCGAGGCGGGCGCATCGGGCCACGCACTGGTGCCGGCACTCGACACCTCGATATCCACGAGGGCGCGCTCCGCAATCAGACGGCGCGCGAGGGCTTCCGCGAGCGGGCTGCGGCAGGTGTTTCCCGTGCAGACGAAGAGGAGTTGCATGGGATCAGCGTTTCCTCAAGTGTCACCGACGAGATCGGATACGCAGTCGCGTAGCACTGCAGCGGACAACACACCCGGGCGAATAACACGCGGTCGTCGCCCGGTACAATCGACCACGGTAGATGGCGGCGATGGCGAGAGTCTGCCACCATCGAGGACATGCAGCGTGCCGCGGTGGATTGCCTCGGACCACTGATCTACAATTTCCCCCGCCGTCATCGCCGGCGGTACCCCGGGCCGATTCGCGCTCGTGCTCGTGATCGGTTCACCATACGCTGCTAGGAGGCGACGCAGTCCTTCGTGTGGCGTGAATCGCACCGCAACTCCCCCCTCAGGACCGCGAAGTCTGGCCGGCACCCGGCCCTCGCCGCCACGGAGCACCAAGGTGAGCGGTCCGGGCCAAAACCGTGCCGCGAGATGGGCCGCATACGTCGGGAGATGCAGATCGAGCCGCCCGATCTGCGCGGGATCACCGATGAGCATGAGAAACGGTTTGGCTGGCGGCCGGCCCTTGAGTCGCACCAACGCCTCGACCGACCCGTGATCAACGGCCGTTCCAAAGCCGTACACGGTCTCGGTGGGATACGCGAGCACGCCGCGATTGCCGAGATGATCGATGACGCCACGCAACGCGGCATCGATTTCGGCCGGCGACCAGAAGGGAATGCTCAACGAGGCGAGGCTCATGCGCAGTGCACCCTAGCGCTACTCGGCGAGTGCGCGGAGCGCATCGGCACGAGCGAAATCGGCTTCGGTCGTGATCTTGAGACCGCGCTCACTTCCCTGCACGACTACGACTGGCAATCCGATGCGTTCGAGCAATGCCGCATCATCGGTCGCGCTCACGCGGTCTCGCCGTGCTTCGATGTACGCGCGTTCCAATTGATCGCGCGGAAACGCCTGCGGGGTCTGGGCGCGCCACAGGTGCGTACGGTCGATGGTGCGCACGATGCGGCCGTCCGCATCCACTTCCTTCAGCGTATCGACGACGGGTAATGCCGCGATGGCGCCGTGTCCTTTGCGCGCCTCGGCAATGACCCGATCGATCGTATCGTCGGTGACGAGCGGACGCGCCGCATCGTGCACGACGGCGATTGATACCGACTCCGGAAGATCTTCGAGCCCGTTTATGACGCTTTCGTGGCGCTCGGTGCCGCCCGTGCTCACGAGCAGGCGATCGACGTCACACTGAAAGAGCCATGGCGGTGGATCCGCCGCGTACGCTTTCGGCAGCACGACCACGACGATGGCGACGTCGGGACGCGCCATGAACGCCTGCACGCTGTGCAGCAGCGCGGGCTTCCCGGCGACCCAGCGGAACTGCTTGAGTTCACCGGATCCGACACGCGAGCCCGACCCGCCGGCGACAATCACGACGCCGACATCACGGACCACTTCACCAGCGTCGCTGACGTCGCCACGCGAGCGTGCCGGCGACGGCAAGGGGATGTCGCGCGATGGGCGCTGGTAATCGTGGCCGGTGTTCATTTCTTGAACGAAGGTTCCGTGGACGCGTCAGCGCCGACGGTGCGCTGCAGGACATCCTGCAATGTACGCACGCCGATCACCTGCATGTCGTTCGGAATGCGGCGCGGCACGGCCCGATCTGACAGGAACGCCTGCGTCATCCCCAGCTTCGCGGCTTCGGCCAGGCGGCGCTCTGCCTGCGAGACTGGTCGGACTTCGCCGCCGAGTCCCAACTCGCCAAGGAAGACGGCGCGCGCGGGCAGTGGACGGTCGACGACACTCGATGCCAATGCCGCGACGATGGCGAGATCGACGGCCGGCTCCTGCACACGCATGCCGCCGACGATGTTGCAGAACACGTCCAATTGCGCGCAGGAGAAACCACCGCGCTTGTCGAGCACGGCAAGCAGCAAGGCGAGTCGCCGCGAGTCGATGCCGCTGGCCACGCGCTGCGGGGTGCCGAAGCCGGCGCGCGCGGCCAGCGCCTGCACTTCGACCAAGACCGGGCGCGTGCCTTCCATCAGCGCGCAGACGGCGCTTCCGCTCGCCACGTCGGTCCGATCGCCGACAAACAGCGCCGAGGGATTCTCCACCGGCACCAGCCCACTCGGCGCCATGCGAAATACACCGATCTCATCGACCGATCCGAAACGATTCTTGGTCGCACGGAGGATGCGGTGATCGAGTGTGCCGTCGCCTTCAAAGTAGAGCACCGTGTCCACGATGTGCTCGAGTGTCTTCGGTCCGGCGATACCACCGCCCTTTGTGACATGGCCGATGGCAAATACCGTCGTGCCGGTATCCTTGGCGAATCGCATCAGCCGCGCGGCGCATTCACGTACCTGCCCGACATTGCCCGGCGCGCCTTCGAGCAACTCCGTATGCACCGTCTGAATGGAATCGACAACGAGCACGTCGATGCGTCGGCCATCGGCGCGCTGCTGCGATGCCGTCGCGAGAATCGTCTCGAGTGATGTTTCGGTCAGCAGCGACACCGCTTCCGCCGATTCCGTCAAGCGGTCCGCGCGCAGTTTCACCTGCAGCGCGGACTCTTCGCCCGAGACGTACAACGTGGCGTGACCGGCCACCTCGAGGCGCGCCGTGACCTGCAACAATAGCGTACTCTTTCCGATGCCCGGTTCACCACCGACCAGCACCATACTGCCCGGCACGATGCCGCCGCCAAGGACGAAGTCGAACTCGTTAAGGCCCGTGCGCCACCGGTGCGTCTCGGCGCCCGTGACGGCACCAAGTTGCACCGTCGCCGCCGCAATACCGCCGGCCGCGCGCGCGGCCGTCCGCTTGCTGGTCGTGACCGTCGCGACGGCTTCTTCCGCGAGGGTGTTCCAGGCGCTGCAGCTCTCGCAACGGCCGGCCCATTTCGGGAATTCGGCGCCGCACTCGGTGCAGCGATAGACGGTGCGCGCCTTGGCCATCAGAACGGCGCGTAGTCGTCGGGTCCTTTCACGAGCTTCGGGCCGCTGCCAAAATCCGACGGCGGCTGGCGATTCGAGAAGTTGTCGAATCGCGTGTATTGCTTGTGGAAGAACAGGCGCGCACTGCCGATCGGACCATTGCGCTGCTTGCCGATGATGATCTCCGCTTTGCCTTCGAGCGTGGGGTCTTTCAATCGGCCGGTCTCATCGCGTTCGGCGTATACTTCCTGACGGAAGATGAACATGATGACGTCCGCGTCCTGTTCGATGGCGCCGGACTCGCGAAGATCAGAGAGCTGCGGGCGACCTTTGTCGTCGCCGGTGCGCTGTTCTGGCGCGCGAGACAACTGCGACAGCGCGATGACCGGCACGCCGAGCTCTTTCGCGAGCGCCTTCAGGCCGCGTGAGATCTGCGAGACTTCCTGCTGGCGGTTTTCCGAATTGGCGGGACCGCTCATCAGCTGCAAGTAGTCGACCATGATCAGTCCGATATCATGGTCGGCCTTGAGCCGGCGCGCTTTCGCGCGCATCTCGAGGAGTCCGATGCCGGGCGTGTCGTCGATGAAGATCGGTGCATGACTCAGGATACCCGCCGCCTGTGCCAATCGCGGCATCGATTCATCGAGTGCCCTACCACCTTTACGCAGCGCCTGCGCGTCAATGAGCGCTTCGCTGGCGAGCATACGCTGCACCAGTGATTCCTTGCTCATCTCGAGCGAGAAAAACGCCACGCCCGTCTTCGCCGTGATCGCGGCGTGCTGCGCGATGTTGAGCGTAAAGGCGGTTTTGCCCATCGAGGGACGCGCCGCAACAATGACGAGATCGGCCGGCTGGAACCCTGATGTCAAGAAGTCGAGTTCGTGGAACCCCGACGGCACGCCGGTGATCGCCTGATCCCGCTGTGCGAGGAGTTCGAGTTTCTCCATCGCGGGCCATAACAGCTCCTTGATGCGCGAGAAACCCGTGCGTTCTTTCGTCTGTCCCAGTGCGAAAATACGCGACTCCGCGCTGTCGAGCAGTTCGCCGGCGGTCATGCGGCCTTCGAACGCCTCGCCGACGATTTCCGTCGAGACTTCGATGAGGCGACGGAGTAGCGCCTTCTCTTTGACGATGCGCGCGTGATACTCGACGTTGGCAACGGTCGGCACGGCGTCGAGCAACGACGCGAGATACTCGCGCCCGCCCGCCTGCGCGAGTTCGCCACGGCGCTCGAGTTCGTCCGCCGCGGTGAGCGGATCGACGACGCCACCACGTTCCGTGATCGCATACATCGCGCGAAACAATCGCCGATGGCCTTCGCGATAGAACATGGTATCATCGACGTGCTCCGCCGCGCGCATCAGCGCATCCGCATCGATGAGCATGGCGCCGAGCACCGCCTGCTCGGCTTCCTCAGCCCAAGGCGGCCGACGTTCCTTGTAAGGATCGCGCGGTGCCGGCGCGTTAGCATTCGAGGGAACGAGACTGGTCATGATGAAGCCGCGCGCGACGCGTCGAGAATGCGACGGGCAAGCTTGACATCTTCCCACGTGGGACGCTTCCACGCCGCGTTGCGGAGCAACGCGGCGGGATGATAAGTGACAATCACCGGGATCCCGTGATATTCATGCACTTGGCCACGCAGTTTGCCGATCGGCGTGGTGGTGTTCAGCAGTGTCTGCGCCGCAAATCGGCCAAGCGCGAGAATCACGCGCGGTTTTACGACGGCGAGCTGTTGACGAAGGAACGGCTGGCATGCCGCCACTTCATCAGGCAGCGGATCGCGATTCGCCGGCGGTCGGTGCTTCAGCACGTTGCAGATGAAGACGGATTCGCGGGTGAGTTGAATGGCGCTGAGGATCTTGATCAGTAACTGCCCGGCTTCCCCGACAAACGGGACGCCCTGCTCATCTTCACTCGCGCCGGGTGCTTCGCCCACGCATACAAACTCCGCCTGCGGATCGCCCTCGCCAGGCACGGCGTTGCGCGCTGCTTTGTGCAGCGAACAGGCGGTGCACGAGCGAATCAGCGCGCCGATCGCATCCAACGAGTTCGCGCGGGCGTTACGGTCGTCGCCGCTGATCGCGGTGAGCGGTGAGCCCGCGGCAAATCCCGGCGGGAGGCCGAGTGCCGCCAACCACGGCGGGAGTACGGCGGCGCGCGACGGTACCGCGGGGACGCGGGCGGGCGTCGCGCCGGCCCGTGGCTCGTCTGCTTGCCGTAACGTGGTGCGCCAATCCGCGCTCGCATCCGCGTCGAAACGGCGCTCCGGAACCGGCGGCGGCGACACGGGCGCGTCAGCCACCGGCGGCGGTTCGGCGGACGGCATCGGCACCGGCGTCGGCGTCGGCGTCGGCGTCGCCGCGTCTGTGCGCGGAGGTGCTGACGGTTGTTCGGGCGGTGTCATCGCCGAGACGGGACCGCGCGAAGCACGTGGCACCCTCGCCGTACCCCGTGCGCCGATCATCGCCATCACGTCGTCCACCGACATGCCATCGAGCACGAGCTCAGATTCACCAAGCTCGCGACGCTGCTCGAGGTATCGCCGGAGGCGCTCCCTAGCGTCCACGCCGCACCACAACACCGAGCAAATTGCGCTGACGAGCGAAGTGACGCACGGGTTCAGACGAATGCAGAGGGCGGGAATCGCAGAGCGTCGACCGCCGGCAATACGTCACCGCGCGCGAGCCCTGAGGCACGGCGCCGCGCCGTGACCAGAGTCGCGGCGCGGCGTACAACCTTCAAAGCTGCGATGCGTCAGCCCGGACGGCGACGCGGCAGCACGCGATACTCGATATCACCAGCGGACAGCTCTTCGAGCGCCCGCGTCGTGAGCTTCTTCTCATGCAACGAACGGTCGCGGGGGAACTCGTTGAGCACGCGCGCAAACTTCGCGGCGATCAACACGCTCAGATACTTGTTCGCGGCGTGCTTGGCTACTTCGTTCGGCGTGAACACCTGCATGCGTCACTCACCCTTGGTGAAATCGTTTATTTCGGTTTCCAGCTCTGCGATCAATCCCTCGACCTGCGCCTCGATGGCATGCACCCGGTCGTGTCGTAACCCTTCCGCATCGATAATCGCTCCCACTTGATCGACGGCGCGCTCAAGATCGTCGTTGATGACCACATAATGGTATCGACCGACTTCGCCAAGCTCCGCGCGTGCATTGCGCAGGCGGACGAGTAAGCGCGCTCGACTTTCGCTCTTCCGACCGGCAAGGCGAGTCTTCAAAACCTCGCCCGACGGCGGCAACACGAAAATCAGCACCGTGTCGGGAAATGCGACGTGGAACTGTCGCGCCCCCTGCACGTCGATGTCCATCAGCACGTGTTTCCCGGTGGTGAGTACCCGTGTCACCTCGGAGCGCAGCGTACCGTAGAAGTGCCCATGCACTTCCGCCCATTCCGCGAACTCGCCAGCATCTCGCGCCGTCAGGAACGCTTCCGAGCTTAGAAACCGATAATCGCGCCCGTCCACCTCACCATCGCGCGGAGCACGCGTCGTACAACTGACAGAATAACCCACATCGCTCCGCCGCTCCAGCAACCGGCGCGCGATCGTCGTTTTTCCGCCCCCGGACGGGGCGGACAGGATGACCGGAAATGGGCTCACTCGAGGTTCTCCACCTGTTCACGGATGCGTTCCAGCTCCTCCTTCACCGCCACGACCTCATGCAGGATCGTCGCGTCCGCGCCCTTGCTGCCGGTCGTGTTCGCCTCGCGGAGCATTTCCTGAAGAAGGAAACCTAATCGCTTACCGACCGGCTCGCCGCCGGATTCCGTAAGCGCGACGCGGAACGCGGTGATATGGGACCGGAACCGATCCATTTCCTCAGAGACATCCAGACGGTCAGCCAGGATCGCAATCTCCTGCGCCAAGCGATTCTCGTCGACCACGAGCCCCTCGGTCAGATCACGAACCGAGGCGCGTAGCCGATCGCGTTGGGCCACAATGCGCTCCGGTGCTCGGAGCGCGATCCGATCCAAGGATGACGCGACCACGTCGAGTCGCTGCGACAGCACGGTCGCCAATCGCGTGCCTTCCTCGGCGCGCGCCCGCCCCAGCACTTCCAAGGCGCGTTCGACGATCGCCACCAATTCCACTACCGTACCAGTTTCCTCTTCTTCACGCGGCGACGCGATCACGTCGGGCATACGCAGCACCGTCGCGAGATCGACGCCACCGTCCAAGCCGAAGCGTTCCTGCAGCGAACGCAGCGTCGCCACCACCTCGGCAACGCGCGCTTCATCGATCGCCGCCATCGCAGCCTGTGGGCGTTCGGCGCGCGCCGTCAGTGTTACGTGCCCGCGCGACACCCGGACTCTCATCGTCTCGCGCACCTCCGTCTCCCACCGCGCAAAGGCGCTCGGCAATTTGATACTCGGCGAAAAGAAACGATGGTTCACCGTACGCACCTCCACGCTGATGCGCGCGGAACCTACGGTGCCGTCGGCCTGACCGAATCCCGTCATCGAGCGAATCATCGGAGGGCGTTGGTTACGTGGAAAGCGGCAGTCGTCAATGTCGGTATGACCTGGGTGAGCACGTCTAGTTCCAGAATTCCCAACGCATGCCGTACATCTGCACACCAGCCGGCATCAAGATGCCTGGGATCTGCTCGTAATCCGTTCCGGTGAGGTTCCGGTACTGATAAAACAACGTCGCGCTCTGGATGCGGATCTCGAGCAGGGCGGACACGACCTGCGCCGGCACGACCAGTCGCGGGACGACCATACCTGCGGTCGTCCAGAAGAATGGCACCGAGGACCGCATATCATGCATCACGCGAAAATTGATCGAGAACTGTCCCTTGGGAAAACGGCTCTTCCAATCGGTCATGAGCGCGATTTCAGAGCGAACACTTGTGAGTGGCCGGGAATATTGCGCCTGACTCCAGTGCACCGCTTCAACGTCGAGGCGGATCGCCTTGTAGAGCGGACCATGCACGGATCCGAGCAGACCGTTGGTCGCGACCGCGCTGATGGTCGATGACGGCGCCTGAAAAAGTACTGGGGACTCGAACTTTGAGTTGCTCTGGCGAATCACGCCGCCACCGAACCACAGCGTACCGAGTTTGAACGCCGCTTCGGCGCGCGTTGACGCGAGAGTGTTGATCCCAGTCGCCGCATCGTACGAACGCTGAGACTGCGAACCGACGAGTGCGAACCACGGTCGCAGTTTGGCGAGCGCACTGATATCGAATTCGGCCAGTGAGTCGAGGGCACGCTTTTCACCATACGCGACGAGACGATACTGGTCATTTCCCATGCCCACGCGAATGGCCGGCGCATGATACTGCGACCCAGCCTTCGGCCTGATGCGATCGGTGAGCGATGCGTGCCACCAACCTGCGCGATAGCCGACCGTCATGAGCTGCTGTGTCTGCGCGCGCACCGTGTCACGAATACCTGGCGTCGTGTCCACCTTGCCGCCCGTCGCGCCGATGCCGTCCAGCCTTGCCCGCACCACACCGAGCAGGCCCTGTGCGAACCACCCATGCAGTGAATCACCGTACGCGATGCGCGCGTAACCTTCCCGTCGTACTCCCTTGAACGCCGGGATACTCGGGAAGCTGTCGAGTCGCGCAGACTTGGGATCGCGATCACGCGTGCTCGACGTGCCTTGCGCATCGATGGTCAATTTCCCGCGAGACCAGCCGAGTCGCAGATCGAATAGCTGTTGACTGCCATCGCCCGCGCCGGTCGCGATGCCGCTGGTCGTGAACGCTGACGTTTGACCCGTCTGTGTGGCGAGTTGCTGACCGACAAACTGCAACGAGAAGCCGTTATGGAATCGCCGGCCGAAATGGGCGCGAAATCCATTCGTGTTCCGATCACCCGTGAACACGTCGACCCGCGTGTATGGTGTCGTGCGACGAACTGACCATCCACGCAGCCAGACGCGCACCTCGCCGGCGACGCGCTCGATGGTGATCTCATCGAGCGAGAATAACGGAATGTCGTTGTAGTCCAGCACGCCGCCGTTGCGCGACTCGACAGCATCCCGTTCGACGCCGTCGAAAAATATGCGAATCCGTTTGAAATCTCCGTTGTACGCGGCGGTGTGAATGCCGGCCAACCATCCTGTCCGAACCGTCGTGACGCCGGGCACCCGATCAAGCAGGTCAGCGAGGTTGAGGGCACCGGACGAGAGCAGTTGCGCCCGCGTGAAATGCAGGCGATCGGTGATCTCGACCTGATCCGGCGATTCGAAATGGGCCAGCGGCGACTTGATCGTATCAGCGGCCTTGGCGCGCACGAGACTATCGATGCGCGCTTGCGCGCGCACGTTGCGCAGGCTGTCCCTGGTCTTCGCTGCGGCGGCGCTGTCAGCCGCCAAGCGCAGCGCCGCCGTGTCACGCACGGGCGCTTTCGCCGTACTGTCCGGCCGCGCCTGCGCGCCGAGTACGGATGCACCGAGTGCGGCTGCACTGAACAGCCATGCGCCGACCATCGCCCACGCGAACGGTCGGCGCATCACAGACGATCGCAATGCGTCAACCGGCGCGGGCGCGCGCGCGCACGAACTCGACGAACGTGCCGACCGGTGTGCCGGTCGGTCCCTTCGGAAGCCAGCCAAGATCGGTTTGCGAATAGGCCGTACCGGCCACATCCAAATGCACCCACGGATACCCGTCCACGAATTCCTTGAGGAACAGCGCTGCCGTCACCGAGCCCGCCGCCCGGCCACCGGTTTGCTTCACGTCCGCGACGTCGGACTTGATCTGCTCTTTGTACTCGTCCCACATCGGCATCGGCCAACCGGGCTCACCGGCACGATCGCCTGCAGCCAGTACCTCATCGACGACCACGCGTTCCGCGCCGAAGACCCCAACCGCCGTATGTCCGAGGCCGATGACGATGGCGCCGGTGAGTGTCGCGGCGTCGACGACCACCGCCGGATTGAAACGTTTCGCGAATACGAGCAGGTCCGCGAGGACCATGCGTCCTTCCGCGTCGGTATTCACCACTTCGATCGTCTTGCCGTTCGAAGCGCGCACAACGTCGCCGGGCTTGAAGGCTTCGCCCGACAACATGTTCGTCGTCGAGCCGATGATGCCAACGACGTTGATCGGCAACTTCATGCGACCGATCGCTTCCATCGCACCCATCACGCCGGCCGCACCCATCATGTCGAACTTCATCCACTCCATTTCTGGCGCTGGCTTGATCGAGATGCCGCCGGTGTCGAAGCACAGGCCTTTACCGATCAGCACGACGGGAGCTTGATCAGCGGCGCCGCCGCGATGTTCAAGCACCACCAGTCGCGGTTCCTGCGAGGTCCCCTGCGCGACGGCAAGAAAGGCCCCCATCTTTTCGCGCGCCATGTCCGCGCGGTCCATGACGGTCATCGTCATGCCGTGGCGCCTAGCGATCTCTGCCCCGACTTCGACGAATGTGTCGGGGGTGCAATAGTTGCCCGGCATCTGGCCAAGGCGTTTGGCGATCGCCTGCCCTTCGCCGATCGCGATCCCTGCCGCGAGTGCCGAGCGGGACGCATCGGAGTCGGCGGCGAAGATGGTTACCGTCGCGAGCGGCGTGCGGCGATCCTTCTCCGGGGGCGGTGTCTGCAGGTCGGTGTAGGTCCACGATCCTGCGGCGGCCCCGATCGCGAGTCCTTCGACGACATCATCGGTCGCATCTTCAAGCAGTACGTGCATGGCGCCGGTCCCCAGCTTCATTGCTTGTCGCGCGGCGACGGAGGCCGCGCGGCGCGCAACCGTTCTTGTCAGGGTCACCGCGCCACGACCGACGAGGACGACGCGTTGTGCCCCCTGTTCGCCGCCGACGAAGAGCATCGTCTCATCGCGGGTGCCCCGGAAATCACGACGCGAAATGGAGCGCGTGATCGCGCCTCCGACGAGCGCGTCGATGGCTGACAGCGTGGCGGAGATGGCGGGATCCTGCGGCAGGATCACAGCGAGCAGCGGCGTGTCGACCGTGGCCGGAGCGGCGTGGGCGAGATGCAGCGAAAGCGACATGAGACGGTGTGCGGTCGAGAGTGGCGAGCGTCGTTCGTTCGACAAGACGCTCAACCTATTGGACCGACGGCAGCGGCGGCAAGCGAATCGCGGCAGGCGAACCGCGGCACGCGAACCGCGGCACGCGAACTGCGCCCGGCGGAAACGACGATGCGCCCGCTCCGCGTGGGCGGAACGGGCGCTTGCCGAACTGGGGCGGGAGGAGTCGAACCTCCAACCACTCGATTAACAGTCGAGCGCTCTGCCATTGAGCTACACCCCATCACAGTGTCGCGCTACTGACGAACGAAGGTAGGCAAAGGTTCCGAACCGGCGTCCTTCACGAACCTGATCACGATGCGCGAAGGCTAGGCCGGAAGTCGAACCCGGACGCCTGTGAGGGCGACGGCGGCGTTTCGGTCCTCCGCAACGACGGTCGGAGACGTCGGCGACACCGTGGCATAAGCAAAACACTCCGTACTGAAAAGGAAAGGGGCGACCGACCGGCGGCACACGCGAGGAGCCACGGCGCCGCCTCGTCTAGCGTTGTCTATCCATTGCGAGCTATGGTCTGACGGGTGCCGCCGACGTACGGTTGAACGAACTGTACCACGGGCAATGTCATCGCACCCTCGACTCGCGCGCACATGAGCACCACTGAGAAAGTGGGGGTTCGGCGTTCCCGAAAGTCCCCTCCGGCTGCCGCGCTGCACGATGGCACGCACCCACATGCGATTGGAGAGCCCTCGGCCCGGGACAACGCGGCTGAGCGGCGATTGCGTGCCATACTCGCCGGCATGCAGGCGTTTCGGAGCGGTGAATTTTCCGTCCGCCTTCCTGCTGAGTGGGAGGGCACCGAGGGGCTAATTGCCGAGGCATTCAATCAAGTCATTTCTTTCGAAGACCGGACATCGCGAGAAGTGGCGCGGTTGAGCGTGGTCGTCGGCAAGGATGGCCGCCTAACGCAACGAATGTCGATGCCTGGCGCGATCGGTCAGTGGGCGACGCGCGTCGACAACTGGAACACGCTGCTGGATGATCTGGTGCGTCCGACGACGGAAGCCGCGCGCACCATTGGGGCCGTGGCCAAGGGCGATCTGGGACAGTCGATGGCGCTGGAGGTCGACGGACGTCAGCTGAAGGGCGAATTCCTGCGCTCGGCAAGGCTGGTGAACACCATGATCGAGCAGCTCTCGGTCTTCACGTCCGAAGTCACACGCGTCGCGCGCGAAGTCGGCACCGAGGGCAAGCTTGGCGGACAAGCCGACGTGAAGGGAGTGTCGGGCGTCTGGAAGGAACTCACCGAGTCCGTCAACCGGATGGCCGGCAACCTCACAGCACAAGTGCGCAACATCGCGGAGGTGACCATCGCCGTCGCCAACGGCGACCTGTCGAAGAAGATCACCGTTGACGTGCGCGGCGAGATCCTCCAGCTCAAAGAAGCCATCAATACGATGGTGGATCAGCTCCGCTCATTTGCGTCGGAAGTCACGCGTGTGGCCCGCGAAGTTGGCACCGATGGACGCCTTGGCGGTCAGGCGGTGGTTCCCGGGGTCGCCGGTACATGGAAGGACCTCACCGACTCCGTGAACGCCATGGCCACCAATCTGACGGCACAGGTGCGCAACATTGCGACGGTGACGACGGCGGTGGCCCGCGGCGATCTGTCGCGCAAGATCACCGTCGACGTGAAGGGCGAGATTCTGGAATTGAAAGAAACGATCAACACGATGGTGGATCAACTCAACGGCTTCTCGGCGGAAGTGACGCGCGTTGCGCGCGAGGTGGGCACAGAAGGCAAGTTGGGCGGGCAGGCGCAGGTGGGCGGCATCGCAGGCACGTGGAAGGATCTCACGGACTCCGTGAATTCAATGGCCTCAAACCTCACCGGTCAGGTGCGCAACATCGCCGAGGTCACGACCGCGGTGGCGAAGGGTGATCTGTCGCGCAAGATCACCGTCGAAGTGAAGGGCGAGATTCTGGCGCTCAAGAACACCATCAACACGATGGTCGATCAGCTCAACGGCTTCGCGTCGGAAGTGACGCGCGTCGCCCGCGAGGTTGGCACGGAAGGCAAGCTGGGTGGGCAGGCCGAAGTGGGCGGCGTGGCCGGCACGTGGAAGGATCTTACGGACAACGTCAACTCGATGGCGAACAACCTCACGTCGCAGGTGCGCAACATTGCCGACGTGACGACCGCCGTTGCGCGCGGCGACCTCAGTCGAAAGATCAGCGTTGAGGTCAAGGGCGAGATTCTCGAGCTCAAGAACACCATCAATACGATGGTCGATCAGTTGAACGGGTTCGCCTCAGAAGTCACGCGTGTCGCGCGCGAAGTCGGCACCGAGGGTGAGCTGGGTGGACAGGCCCAAGTTCGCGGTGTGGCCGGCACCTGGAAGGACCTTACCGATTCCGTGAACGCGATGGCCACGAATCTCACGGGACAAGTGCGCAACATCGCCGAAGTCACCACGGCTGTCGCCAACGGTGACTTGTCCAAGAAGATCACGGTGGACGTGCGCGGTGAGATCCTTGAGCTCAAGATCACTATCAACACGATGGTCGATCAACTCAATGGTTTCGCCGGCGAAGTCAGTCGCGTCGCGCGCGAAGTCGGCACGGATGGAAAGCTGGGCGGACAGGCCGAGGTGCCCGGTGTGGCCGGCACGTGGAAAGATTTGACGGACAACGTCAACTCGATGGCGTCGAATCTCACTGGACAGGTCCGCAACATCGCCGACGTGGCGACGGCTGTGGCGAACGGTGACTTGTCCCGGAAGATCACGGTGGACGTGAAGGGCGAGATTCTGGAGTTGAAGAACACGCTCAACACCATGGTCGACCAACTGAACGGCTTCGCGGGTGAAGTAAGTCGCGTGGCTCGCGAAGTCGGCACCGAGGGGAAACTGGGCGGCCAAGCCGTCGTGAAGGGCGTTGCCGGGACCTGGAAGGATCTCACCGACAACGTCAACTCGATGGCGAACAACCTGACGTCGCAGGTGCGCAACATTGCCGACGTGACCACCGCCGTGGCGCGCGGCGACCTGAGTCGCAAGATCAGCGTCGAGGTCAAGGGCGAAATCCTAGAGCTCAAGAACACCATCAACACGATGGTCGACCAGCTCAACGGCTTCGCATCAGAGGTGACCCGGGTGGCGCGTGAAGTCGGCACCGAGGGCAAGCTGGGAGGTCAGGCGGCCGTGCCTGGCGTGGCGGGCACGTGGAAGGATCTCACGGACTCCGTGAACGCGATGGCGACGAATCTGACGTCGCAGGTGCGCAACATCGCAGACGTGACGACGGCCGTGGCCAACGGCGACTTGTCATCCAAGATCACCGTCGAAGTCAAAGGTGAGATTCTCGCGCTCAAGAACACCATCAATACGATGGTGGACCAGCTCAATGCGTTCGCCGGTGAAGTGAGTCGCGTCGCGCGTGAAGTCGGCACCGATGGCAAGTTGGGCGGCCAGGCCGCAGTCGAAGGCGTGGCCGGCACGTGGAAGGATCTCACCGACAACGTGAACGCGATGGCCACCAACCTTACCGGTCAGGTGCGCAACATCGCGGAAGTCACGATCGCGGTGGCCAATGGCGATCTCTCCAAGAAGATCACCGCGGACGTGCGCGGCGAGATTCTCGAGGTGAAGGAGACCATCAACACGATGGTCGATCAGCTCCGGTCGTTCGCCTCGGAAGTATCGCGCGTGGCGCGCGAGGTGGGCACCGAGGGGAAGCTCGGCGGCCAGGCCATCGTGCCCGGTGTGGCCGGC
>JANLPE010000081.1:0-13755 GCA_031366985.1 Gemmatimonadaceae bacterium | reverse complement strand
CGAACATCCGGGCCGACCGATGGCTCGCGGCCCGCCGGAAGAGCTGACGGTCGGGATTGAACCGACGACCTGCTGATTACAAATCAGCTGCTCTACCAACTGAGCTACGTCAGCGTACCGCATCTGGGTTTGCCCGGAATTGGACAGCCCGACAGCGAGCCGACCTGCCCCGGACAAGACGAGCAGAATACTCAGACCAGCGGAGGGGGTCAACCCAAGCAGCCAACCCCACGCCAGCGGACTAGCCCTTGGACGCCCTATATCTTCCGCCAGCGCGTGCCGTTCACCGTGTCTTCGATGAGGATGCCGCGCGCGAGCATTTCGTCACGAATTGCGTCGGCAGCCGCGAAATCTCTCCGCGCCCGCGCCGCCTTTCTGGCCTGCAGTCGCTCATCCGCCCAGCGCGCCTCCTCATCCCCGACAACCTGCTCGGGCACCAAGTCCAGAATGCCATCCATCAGGCGGAACGCCGCCCGCGCACGCTCCAGCGCCGCCGGATCCGTTCCACCGGCATCAAGTTCACGATTGGCTTCGGTAATGAACGTGAACAGGGCCGCCATCGCGCGCGGGGCATTCAGGTCGTCAAACAGCGCTTCGATGAACGTCTGTTCGGCGAAGGTGGCGGCGTCCGCCATCGCCGCCGTGCCACCCTTCGCACCGGCAAGCCGTTCCGCGAACGTCCCGATCCGGCGGACGGCCGCCCTCGACTGGTCGAGCGATTCCTCGCCGAGGTTCAGCTGTTGCCGATAGTGCGCGCTGAATACGAAATGACGATACGCCGTACCGGAGATGCCCTGCCGCCGCATCTCCTGCACGTTCGTCACGTTACCGACTCGCTTCGCCATCTTCGCGCCATCGGTGAGCAGAAACTCGCCGTGGCACCAGAACCGCGCGAAGGTGTTGCCCGTCGCCGCTTCGGATTGCGCAATCTCATCTTCGTGGTGCGGAAAAATGAGATCGATCCCACCGGCATGCAGATCGAACGTTTCACCTAGGTATTTCATCGCCATCGCGGAGCATTCTAGGTGCCACCCCGGACGACCGCGGCCCCACGGCGAGTCCCACGCCGCACCGGTCGCTTCGTCTTCAGGCTTTGCCGCCTTCCAGAGCGCGAAGTCCTGCGCATTTTCTTTCGCGTACTCGTCATGCGCGACGCGTGCGCCGGTGCGCAGCTCGCGCTTGTCGAGTTGCGACAGTTTGCCGTAATCCGGGAAGCGCTCGATCGCAAAGTAGATCGAACCGTCCTCGGCCACGTACGCGACGTCGTTCGCAATCAGGCGTTCGACGAGCGCGATCATTTCGGGGATATGCGTCGTCGCCTTGGGGTAGATCTCCGCATCCTCGATGCGAAGATATCGGCGGTCCTCGTGAAACATCGTCGTGAACGGCTCCGTGACGTCCGTGATCGTCACGCCCTCTTTCGCCGCCTTCTTGATAATCTTGTCGTCGACGTCCGTCAGGTTCATGACCTGTTCGACCCGCCACCCGGCGAGACGAATCGCCCGCCGCATCAAATCTTCGAACAGAAAGGTGCGGAAGTTGCCGAGGTGCGCCGGGTTGTAGACGGTGGGGCCACATGTGTACATGCGCACCGTATGACCATCAGCGGGCGCGAACGGCTCGACTCGTCGAGTGAGCGTATTGTACAGGCGAAACTCGGGCATGGCGGCAACAGGGTAAGCGGCGAGACTCTGAAGATCGCGCGACGTCCGCATGCCATCGCGGTTCGCACTGATGGAGTGTACGGTGTCCGTGCAATGTAGAGGATTGTCGGCCCACTCGTGACATCACTACGGTTCACCGGTGCCGGCGGCGAACGCCGCGCCTACGCCCGCCCTCCTGGCCGCGCCGGTCGCCGATTCACCGAAATCGGCCGCCCGGCCAGACAGTGCGAAGGCCGACACGGTCATGGCGATGAGCATGCCCATGAACATGACGATGCCAGCTGCGGCGCCAATGAAGCGCACCGGTCCCGGCGGCGACCCGATGGATGCGCAGAGCGGCCAGCCGCTGATCAATGGTGTGCGGTGGTGGGTCGTGTGCTCATCATGCAGAAGACGGACGGCAGGGTGACGATCGCCAGCGCGAAGGCGAATTTTGCGGGAGAGCCCGCGCATCCGCTCCCACCCGTGGTCAAGTCGACATACATGCCTGCGAAGGGACCGGCCACGCGTCGCACGCGCGGCATCATGATCCCGTCAACGCTGTGGAACCTCGACCACAAGCGGATAGCGACGCGCGAGCAGATGTATGGGCCGTCGACGCCGCCGTCGACGCTTATGCCTCGCTGACGATCCGACCGGCGGCGAGCGTCACGACTCGCACACTGTTGCCGGACACGAGATTTTCGCGCACCGCGGGCCGATCCGGCTCGCGGTGTTCGTGTCTCCGGGTTCGATAGAATGTCATCGCGTGCGACAGATCGACCAGATGTGCAACGACACTGTGCCCCCTCGCGCAAAGTGCACTGGCCCAGCATCGCCACGCGTTTACGTCCGTCAACGCGCCTATCCGCTCTGTCGCGGGCGTCACGCGTAGCACATACACGACCCGCCCGGGCGCGCTCGGCGCCGGACCCGTCGGGCCTCGTGCATCGGACCACGCCGCGTACATCGCGTTGAACGCCTCGACGCCGACGCGGGCGCGTCGCACCTGCACACGTGCAGAGACCGCGCGCTCACCTTGATCGCATGTCCGCCTCCCGCTCAGGGTATCGATGAGCGTCGACGCCCCACTGGCCACGCCACCGCGCACGATGATCATCTCGCTGGCGCACACTGAGAGCGAGACGCCATCGAGCGTACGCACCGTACACGAAGCCCCTCCGTAACCGGCGCGGATCTCCGTACTGAGATCGCGTACGCGGAGGAGTACGTCCGTTCGTGATGGATATGACATGCGGGACACGATGACTTCATGTCCCGCATGATGTATCACCGGATTATTTCACGACAGCACAAATCATTGCCGGAACGCCGTCCGATCATAACTACGCGCGCGCGATGCGGCTGACGTGGAACCCGCTGATCGCCTCAGCAATAGGCGCCGCGTCGTAGCGTACCGGATCGGTGGCTGGCAGTCTGGTCTCGCGCTGAACCTGTGCAATGGCCGCGCGTGCATCATGATCTGTGAGATCAAACGTGTTTAGCGCGATGGCGATGACCGGAGATGGCCGCAGGAATTCCATCGCCGTTTCATAGATTCGAATCACATCGCGCATGGGCGGGATCGGCACCCATGGGTAGCGGTGAATTGTTGTGCGTGACGGTTGCGCGCAGAGCACCATCGCGTGCGGCAACGCACCGTGCATGAGGCCGAGGGTGACACCGGAATAGGCGGGATGGATCAGCGATCCCTGCCCTTCGACCAGGACGATGCCTGCATCGGTTGCCGCCTCGAGTGTCAGTCGTTCGGCAGCACCGCCGATAAAGTCGGCGATGACGGCATCGACACTGATACCGCGTCCTTCGATCAGGATGCCCGTCTGCCCTGTCGCCGCGAAGTTCACGCGATGCCCCAGTTGTTTCACCGCATCACGCACCTGCAACTGCGTCGTCATCTTGCCGATGTTGCAGTCGGTGCCGACGGTCAGGACGATCGTGGCCTCGACGTCACGCAATCGGCCGGCAGAGATATCGAGATCGGCCGGAGCGCGTCGTAAATCACGAATCGTTGCGCCGGATGCGCGTGCGAGCGACGCAAATTCCGCGTCATTCCCGAGCATCGTATGCAAGCCACTCCAGAGATCGAGACCCGCGCGCAGCGCGTCACAGACAATCGTGCGCCACGCGTCGGGAAACTGTCCGCCGGCGGGCGCGATCCCGATCAGCAACGCTTTCGGTTCGTATACCAGCGACTCGGCAAACGACGCGACGACTGGAATCGTGCCGCCGAAACCCAGCACGCTGTTCGCGTGCCGCCCCGCGCACGTGCTATCAAGTACCGCGACGACTTCCGATTCGCAGTACCTGATGCACGCGTTCGCGGTCTTCGATGTCAGCGGACCAAAGCTGCCTTCGGCCAGAATGAGAAAACGACGATGCACGAGGGTCGCGCTGACCTACGGTTTGGTCTGGCTCAAGCTTTCTATTTCCGCGATCAGTTCGGCTTCGGCGGTCTTCGCCTGCTCGCTCGACGCGGTCGAGGCAGGCAAAGCGGCCGGTGCGGCGACTGTCGGTGCGGGCACCGCTTCCGGAACACCAGCCGCCAGTTGACGCGTAGCCGCCGGAGCCCCGGCCGATAGCATGCCCATGCGCTGCTTCAGCTGCAGCAACTGCGAGTCGGCCGTCGCGCCACCAGACGAGCGTTCGAGCTGCTTGAATTCGCCGGCAAGGCGATCGCCGCTGAACTCTTCGTCGATCTCCTGCGCCGCCTGCAACTGCCGTTCGTTCGCGGTGATTTTTTCTTCCATGCGCGCAAACGCATCGAAGGCGGAGTTGTCGGACATCCCGGACATCGTTTGCGAGATGCGCGCCTGAGCTTCCGCGCGACGCTGACGCGCCAACAGCAGATTCTTCTTGCGCTTCGCCTCTTCGATTTTGTCGTTCAGATCGCGCAGCGACTGCTTGAGCTTTTCCGTCTCCATCCGGTGCGTTTCCCACGTTGCGGCGAGCTGCTGTCCATGCTCCAGATGTTCCTGGCCACGAAGGAGCGCTTGCTTGGCGAGATCATCCCGGCCTTCGTTGACGGCCAGCATGGCGCGCCGGTCCCAGTCGTCGGCGAGCTTGAACTCGGCGTCGGCCTGATCTTTCAGCCGCTTTTCATCGGCAATGGATGCGGCAACTTGCTGCTTGGCTTTCGCCAGCTGGTTGCGCATGTCGACGATGATCTGATTGAGCATCTTCTCGGGGTTTTCCGCCGAGGAGATGAGGTCATTCAGATTCGACTTGATCAGCGTCGAAAGGCGATCGAAGATGCCCATGGGATCAGCGAACCTCGCGGAAGGCGGCCAACTCACGCATATGTGACGTGAGCGAGAGAGTCATGCTTTCGTAGCTGGCGAGGAACTCCTCGTAATCGAGATGCTCGAGTTCCAGCGCGGCGGTGAGCACGACGTCTTCACGATCGATGCCGTAGGAGCCGTGCAGCAGGTCGGTCGCGTTGAGTTCCAGCAATCGCCGATTCAGTGCCGACTGATCGGGCGCGGCGGCGGGCAGCGGCATGACCCTCACGCGCAGCAGCACGACGGGCGGATTGTGGGTGACAACAACGTCGAAGTCGATCGCGCCACCGGGGCGGACGATCCAGAGGCCCGGTTCGACTTCGCGATGCGTCGCGCCGTCGGAACTGAGGCGATCGAGAAAAGTCTCGATGTCTTCACGCGTGACCATGGTTGGTACCGGAGGACGGGAAAGTGTGAGGAACGGAGGTCCGTACGGAGCGCTTTCCCGGTTCGTTTCGACGGGTGTGTCGAATTGTATCGCGGTCTGGTGCCTCAGGGCCAGCATTCTGTGCCGTGCCGCTCGTGGTTTACACAGGCAACTTGGAACTGTTTCCCGTTGGTTCCCGTCAGCGCTCGCCGCGGATACCCGTGGCGAGGCGGGATCTCGCCACGCAACAGGCTTTGCGTACGGCGGGATCTCGCTGCAACGGGCCGGAAGTCGTGCGGGATCTCGCGGCTGATGGAGAGTTCGCGCACCGAGCAGCTGTCGGGAACCAACGGGTGCCGGGTGCCAGCCGCGTGCGCTGCGACTGGCGTTGGTATTACTACTTCCGCCTTAGGGGCAGCGGCCGACTTTCAGTCGAGCGGCGCGGCCCTCGCTATTGAACAGCAGTCTCCCATCGGGCAGCCAGGTCACGCCTTCGCCGTCGAGGGTCTTTAGGTCGCGGAGGGAACAATGGGCGATCAGCGTCGACGGCTGCCACGTCAGGCTATCCATCGCGAAGACAAAGACGTCGAGATAGGTGCGGACCGCGAGGCGTCGTGCGCCGGTGCTGTCCGGTTCCGACAGCGATGCATCGGTCACCCACGTGCGTGCGTCGCGCGGCGTCTGGGTCACTGGGAGGGAGTCGACGATGGCGGCTACGGCAGTGGCGGATTCGCGCCATGCGCCCGCCGCGATGTGGTAGAGGCGAGCGGGGCGAGGAATGCGCGTCGCGTCGAGATCTGGGCGCTTGCTGATGAGGAAGAGGCTGGTGTCCGGCGCGACGTAGATGGCTTCGACGTCACGCGGCCCATCAGTGTAGCGCAGATACAGTCGCTCTGCGAGCGGCGAGACGGTGTCCGTCGGCAGCGGTTCTGGGACTCGCCAAACACGCACGCTGTCGCGGCGTGCGCCGTTATCTCCCACGTCACCGATGTACAAGCAGGATCCAGTGGGACACGGACCGATCGCAATGGCTTCCCAGTCGCGGTTGTCTGATCCGGCGATGCGTACAGCACCGATCGCGCGACCGGTGCTGTCGTAGGCGAAGACGCGTTCGTCGTTACCGCTGTCATTCTGCGACCAGAAAACGCCGGGTACTCGTGTCGAGGCGACCACACCTGAGGCTTCGACGAGATCGGGTTCGGTAAACGCACCGATGGTCGTGAGATCACGTAGTGCCGGCACATCGCGATTACTTTCGGTTTCACGCGCCCCGCTGTTGCACGACCAGATCAAACAGGCCGCGAGAATCGGACGGTGCCAGAACGCTGAGTCCCGACGGCGCGTTTTTCGCGCTTCACCGTCCATGCGAGCGCTCACCCGCCCGCGCGCTTGATTTCGTAGAGCCGCTCTCTGGCCAGCCGTCGGCCCGTCGGCGTCGCCGCCAGTCCGCCGCCGGCCGTCTCGCGGTAGCGCACGTCCATCTCGGCGCCTATCTCACCCATGGTGTCGATGACCTCATCGGCCGGAATGGCAAACTCGATACCGGCCATGGCCATCTCGATTGCGGCCATGGCGATCGCGGCGCCGGTGGCGTTCCGGAACACACAGGGCAACTCGACGAGACCACCCAAGGGGTCGCAGACCAGACCGAGCGTTCCCTGCTGCGCGAGCGCGGTCGCGTGTCCGACCTGCTTCGGAGAACCGCCGAGCATCTCGGTCGCGGCGCCAGCCGCCATGCCGGCGGCGGCGCCGGTTTCGGCCTGGCAGCCACCTTCGGCGCCGGATAGCGAGGCACGTTCGGCGACGACCGCACCGATCAGCCCCGCGGTCGCAAGCGCGTCGATCAACTTCTCGTCGTCAATGCCCTGCGCGTCGGCGATGCCAGTGAGCACTGCGGGCAGGACGCCCGCGCCGCCTGCCGTTGGCGCGGCGACGATGACACCCATCGCGGCGTTGACTTCCTGCACGGCCAGCGCTCGCGCGATCACGTCACGAAAGGGCGTGCCTGCCAACGGCCCCGCCGGCCCCGTGCGCATTTTTGCCGCGTCGCCGCCAACGAGACCAGAGCTTGACTTGAGGTCGCCGATCAAACCGCGCTCGACGGCTCCGCGCATCACCACGAGCGCGCGACGCAACGCGTCACGAATCTCGGCAATCGGACGTCCCTGATCCTTCGCTTCGGCTTCCAATGCGACGGTGGCGAGTGTAACACCGCGCTCCTCCGCGTCGCGGATAGCATGCGCTAGGCTTTTGTACATCAGGCACTCACCTTGTCGAGACGAAAGGCCCATGTGACCCACGGTAGCGCGCGCAGCGCGTCACGCACCGATTCAATGGGCTGATGATCCAACTCGATTACCATAAACGCGTCACCGCCGCGTTCTTTCCTCGTCAGCTTGAGCGTCGCGATGTTGAGATCGTTATCCGCGAGGAGTCCGGCGATTCGTGCCACGGAGCCCTTCACATCCTCGGCAATCAGCACGATCGTATCGTGGTTGCCTGAAATTTCGACCGGATAGCCGTCGATTTCCGTGACCCTCACGCGTCCGGCACCAAGCGACGCGCCGACCATCTGCGACGTGCGCCCGGCGCGTTCGAGTGTCATGCGAACGGTGTTCGGATGCGCGTCATCACCGAGCGTGGTCTTCTCGAATGTGTAGGCGAGACCCTCGCGGTCCATGATGTCGAGCGCGGTACGCAGCCGCTCGTCATCCGGACGGAATCCCATCAAGCCACCGACAATCGCCTTGTCAGTTCCATGGCCTTCGCCGGTACGCGCAAACGAACCGTGCAACTCAACCGTCGCGCGTTCCGGCGTGCCACCGACGAGGCATCGCGCGAGCAGTCCGAGTCGGCAGGCGCCGGCGGTGTGACTTGAGCTCGGCCCAACCATGACGGGGCCGATGATGTCGAGGAGAGAGACCATGCGTTGAAGCTAAACGATTAGACGAGCATCGGTGCGAGATATCGCCCAGTATGACTCCCGGCGACGCGCGCGACCTGCTCCGGGGTGCCAGAGGCGACAATAGCTCCGCCGCGGATGCCGCCTTCGGGACCAAGATCGATGACCCAGTCTGCGGTCTTGATGACATCCAGGTTGTGCTCGATCACCAGCACGGTGTTACCGCGTTCCACCAACTTGTGGAGCACGCCGAGCAACACGCGTACGTCTTCGAAGTGGAGACCAGTGGTCGGTTCATCGAGGATGTACAGCGTGCGGCCCGTATCACGTTTGGAGAGTTCCGTCGCGAGCTTCACGCGTTGCGCTTCACCGCCGGACAACGTCGTCGCACTTTGCCCGAGATGGATATAGCCCAAACCGACATCGCGCAGCGTCTCAAGTTTTTGCGCGATGCGTGGCTGGTTTTCAAACGCGGTGCAGCCCTCTTCGACCGTGAGGTCGAGCACTTCGGCGATGCTGAGCCCACGAAACCGCACTTCGAGCGTCTCGCGATTGAAGCGCTTGCCCTTGCAGACATCACACGGCACGAAGACGTCGGGGAGGAAATGCATCTCGATCTTCACGAGGCCATCGCCCTGACAGGACTCGCAGCGGCCGCCCTTCACGTTGAACGAAAAGCGACCGGGCCCGTAGCCACGGATCTTCGACTCGGGCAACTCGGCGAACAGCTCACGCATGGGCGTGAACACGCCCGTGTACGTCGCCGGATTCGAGCGAGGGGTTCGGCCGATCGGGCTCTGATCGATATCGATGATCTTGTCGAGATGCTCGAGTCCACGAATGCGATCGTGCAGGCCCGGTATCACGCGCGCCCGATAGAAATGGCGCGAGAGCGAACGCTGCAGGATGTCCGTGACCAGCGTCGACTTGCCCGAGCCGGAGACGCCGGTAACGGCCACGAAGAGCCCAATCGGGAACTCCACCGTGACGTTCCGCAAGTTGTGTTCGCGTGCGCCGTGAACGGAGATAACTCGCGAGGGATCCACAGGTCGTCGCGTCGTCGGCACGGGAATCGTGCGCGTGCCGCGGAGATACTGACCGGTGATCGAGGCCTCGGTGTTCATGACATCCTGCACGGTGCCGGCGGCGATCACTTCTCCACCGTGCTTGCCGGCCCCGGGCCCGAGATCGATCAGATGATCGGCTTCACGAATTGTCTCTTCATCGTGCTCGACGACGATCACGGTGTTACCGAGATCGCGCAGTTGCTTGAGCGTGGTCAACAATCGGCCGTTGTCGCGTTGATGCAGGCCGATGCTGGGTTCGTCGAGGATGTAGAGCACGCCCACCAGTCGTGAACCAATCTGCGTCGCGAGGCGAATGCGCTGCGCTTCGCCGCCGGAGAGCGACTCGGCGCTGCGATTGAGCGTGAGATAGTCCAGGCCGACGTCCACGAGGAAGCGCAGCCGCTCACGCACTTCCTTGAGAATCGGGCCGGCGATGCCGGGATCCAATCCGGGGTGACCGGCGCTGCGCACGGGCACTGTCTCAAAAAACGTGAGCGCGTCGACCACACTCTGCCCAACGACATCGCCGATGTTCTGGCCGTGCAAGGTGACGGCGAGTGATTCGGGGCGCAGACGCCTTCCCTTGCACGCAGGACAGGCGGCCGCGACCATGAACGCCTCGAGTTCCGTGCGTACGGAATCGGAGCTGGTCTCGTCGTAGCGGCGCTGCACGTGCGCGATGATACCTTCCCAGGCGGTCTCCGCGGCGGCGGCTTTTGCCGTCGATGTCCTGGTGGCGGGCTTCGTACTGCGCGCCGATTTCTTGACGGCCTTTCGAACGGTCGGCGGCGCGTCGTCAACGCCTTGTAGCAGTTGCTGCCGGATCTTCGCCGGCAGCTTGCCCCACGGCATGTTGAGTTCGAAGCCCAACATCTTGGCAAGACCCGGCAAGATCACCTTACGCATGTATCCATCCGGCTCACCCCAGGGGAGCACGACGCCCTCGAGGATCGAGCCTGCCGGGTCGCCGAGGATCAGTTCATCGCTGACCGTTCGCGTGGTGCCAAGTCCGCTGCACATTTCGCACGCGCCAAAGGGCGAGTTGAACGAGAAGTGTCGTGGCTCGAGTTCCGGCATCGAGATGCCACAGGTCGGACAGCCATATCGCTCGGAGAACATCTCCGTGGTTGGTTCCGCGCCGTCGTAGCGCACGACCTCCGTGAGCCCCTCGGCAAGGCGCAAGGCGGTCTCAATGGAATCGGTCAGCCGACCACGATCGTCGGGGCGCACCACGAGCCGATCAACGACGACAGAAATCGAGTGGTTGGCGCGTCGATTGAGCTTTGGCGGATCGGCGAGCTCGATCAGTTTCTCATCGACGACGGCGCGCACGAAGCCCTGCTTGCGGGCGTTTTCGAACAGATCGCGGAATTCGCCTTTGCGCCCCTGCACGAGCGGTGCGCGAATCTCGAGTCGTGTTCCCTCCGGCCATGCGAGTACCTGTTCGGCGATCTGCGTTGGGCTTTGCCGTTGCACGGGACGGCCGCAATTGGAGCAGTGTGGCGTGCCGGTCCGTGCGTACAGTAGTCGCAGGTAGTCATAGATCTCGGTGACGGTCCCGACCGTCGAGCGCGGATTATGTCCCGCTGATTTCTGCTCGATCGAAATCGCCGGCGACAACCCCTCGATGGCGTCGACATCGGGCTTTTCCATCAAGCCGAGGAACTGTCGCGCGTACGCAGACAGCGACTCAACGTACCGCCGCTGGCCTTCGGCGTAAATCGTGTCGAACGCGAGCGATGACTTACCGGAGCCGGACAAGCCTGTCACAACGGTCAGCTTATCGCGCGGAATCGTGACACTGATGTTGCGGAGATTGTGTTCACGGGCTCCGCGAACGACGAGCGAGTCGGAACGCTCTACGGCGTCGGCTTTTGGAGCAGCCGACGACACGACCGGTGGCGCCTTCTTTGACATAGACGTGCAAGCTGCGAAAAGCGCCGGACGGAAACAACCCCGCGGGCCGGTCGTCATCCCGGCATGATTGAGATTACCGCGCGCTGCAAGCGCTACGGGCAGTTCACAGCCGTTCGGTCACTCGACCTCACGGTTCCCGGCGGCGAGCTGTTCGGGTTGCTGGGACCGAATGGCGCTGGCAAGACCACGACGATGCGCATGATCTCGGGGATCCTGCAGCCGACGGCGGGCAGCGTCCGGATCACTGGCCACGACGTGCGCACCGATCCGCTCAAGGCGAAGCGCGCACTCGGCTTCATTCCCGACCGGCCCTTCATCTACGAAAAGCCGACCGGCATGGAGTTCCTGCGTTTCACGGCCGGGCTGTACGGCGAGCAGGGGCCGGAGGTCGATAGGCGCGGCCACGAACTGCTCGCGCTGTTCGATCTGGAGCCGTGGCGTGACGAACTGCTCGAAAGCTACAGCCACGGGATGCGACAGAAGCTCATCATCGCCAGCGCATTCGTGCACCGTCCGAAAGTGATTGTCGTCGACGAGCCAATGGTCGGACTCGATCCGAAGTCGTCCAAGATCTTGACGGATCTGTTCCGCGAGTACACGCGTCGCGGGCACACGGTCATGATGTCGACGCATACACTGGAGATCGCCGAAGAGATGTGTGATCGCATCGGCATCATGCAGCGCGGAGAACTCGCAGCGTGCGGTACCATGGCGCAATTGCGCGGTGCGTCCGGCACCGATGATGTGCTCGAAGACATCTTCCTGCGGTTGACCGGCAATCAGGTGGCGTGCGAACTCGTGGACGTTCTCGATGCGTGATGCCGGCGCCCTGTGGCTACTGCGCCCGAAGTGGCAAATGGCCAGACACCGGCTGGAGCGACACGAGCGCGGCGATCTGCGGCGATCTGCGGCGCATGCCGGCCGTCGGAGTGCTGGGCGGGGGCTTCTGGCTTGCGAGTTTTTTGATCGCGTACCGCCTCGTGCGCTTCTTTCGGAGCACCGAAGGCATTGGCACGCTGCTCTCGCGCAAGCTGCTGTCGATGGTCCTGCGGTCGTTCGTCAGTATCCTGCTGTTATCGAACACGATCGCCGCGTTGTCCAATTTCTTTTTGGCGAAGGATTTCGATCATCTCGCGGCGGCACCGATTTCGCTGTGGGCGCTTTACCGGGCCCGCCTGTTCGAGACCGCGCTGCATGCCAGTTGGATGGTGGCGCTGCTGCTCGTGCCGATCATTGCCGCCTATGGGGCCGCCTTTGAGGCCGGCGCGACGGACGCGAGATTTACGTAGGGATTGTGACGAAATACCTGACTCACTCCCGCGTTCCACGTGCCGGTTGGATCGTGTAGTTCCAGTCGCCGTGAAACGCATGCGGGGTCATCTGGACGCGCGCCATTTGCGTGTCGGTGATCGCGACGCCCGCCGGATACGCGCCATCATTGAGCTCGGAGCGCACGCGGAGCCCTGTGGCACTGGTCGTCGCGCCAATGAGGCTGACGATCGTCGCCAGATCGACCAGCGGTTGGCCGCGCCAGTTCATCGCGATGTGCGAAAACAACCGATGCTCAATCTTGTTCCACTTGCTCGTACCGGCGGGAAGTGGCAGACCGTGATCGCCAAGCCCGTGCGATTCGCAAACTGCTGCAGTTCCCATTTCCAGAGGCGTACCCGCGAGCCGTTGCTGCCGCCCCCGTCGGCGGTGCTCAAGAGGGCGCGCGTATCGGGATACGCGGGACGCCCCATCACGCGCCACCACCGTCGAATCGCGTGCACGGCAAACCGCGCCGTGTCGTGATCGATCCCGACACTCACCCAGCCCTCCTTGCGCGCCAGATCAGACACCCCGTACGGGATGGCTTTGCCCTGATCCGGAATCAGAAAGTCATGCACGCGGACGTCCGCCGGAGAGCCCGCGGGGCACCATTCCCGACCGACGTTCTTGAAATCGCCGACCAGTTCCTTCTTCTTCGTGTCGACGGAAATCGTCGGGCGATGCTGGTGCTGAAACCGGCGGACCTAGTCGTGGAGATACCGAAACTGCGCATCCCGATCCGCATGCGGCGCGCCTTCGCGCGTCTTGCGGTTCGCCTGCAACGCGTAGCCCGCGTCGTGCAGGAGATCGGCCACCAACCGGTAGCTGACCGTATGGCCTGCCGTCTGCAACGCAGCCGCCAACCGCCGGACACTCTTGGACGTCCAGCGCAGCGGCGAGTCCGGATCGCCCGACGCGGTGGGCTCCACCAACGTCTCCAGATCCCACACCAGCGTCGCGTCCTGCGCCTCGGCGCGTTTGCGTCCGCGGCCCACACCCTTCGCGAGCGTTCCGTCAACACCGGCCGCACGGCCCGAAACTTCCGCCGCAACGTGGTCACATTCACACCCGAGGAACTAACACCGATCAAGTTGTACATCAATCAGAGATTTATTCACAACTCCTAAGCGTCATCACGTTGCTCGCAGTGGCCGGACTCGTGGTGTTGTTTCGGGCGACACGCCCGGAGCAGTTGGCGCGTCCCGGTGGGGCGTCGCCTCGGTGCTCGTGGTAGTTGGCGGCGCCCTGC
>JANLPE010000106.1:0-5038 GCA_031366985.1 Gemmatimonadaceae bacterium | reverse complement strand
TCGTCAGCCGCGCCACACGTGCGGTGGTCTTCGCCGCGACGTCGGGCTCGAGCTCCTGTGCGTCTGTCGCACGGTGCCGGTCGAGCATCGTCTTGGCGGCGGCTTCCGACTTCTCGGCGCGCTGCGTGAACTCGGCGCGCGTGCCGTTCCGATGTTTCGACGCATTGCTCGGTAGCTTGACGCCATCAATCGCGAACATCTCGCGCCCGATCAACCCCTGGCCGTCGCACACCGCCGGCACCGCCGCGAACAGCTGCGCGATGTCGTCGCGCCGAGCGCTCACGAAATGCGCGATCGTCGTGAAATGTGGCGCCGTCATGCCGGAGCGCGCCATGAACGTGACATGCTCCTGGCACACCCGCTCGATCGCGCGACTCCGCACGAGGCCCTGCGAGTACGCGAACAGCACGACTTTGAGCAGCGTAGCGGGCGGGTACGCCGGCGCGCCCGTCGTGTCGTTCCGGAACCGCGCGTCGAAATGCGCCAGATCCACTTCGTGATCCAGCAGGTGGTTCAGCGCGTGCGCGAACGTGCCGGGCAGCAGCTGGCGCGCGAGGTCAACGCTCAGGACCTGCGGATTCGTATCGAGGGACTTGGAGCGGGCCATGGCGGATGCTCGACCGCGAGACGAAACGACACCACATTCGATGCGAGACGAACCCGCTGCGTGCCATCAAGTTCCGTTTCCACATTGCCCTGTTTCGGGACTAATCCTACAGCCTCGTTATGCCGCCGCAGACAGAGACTGCCGGTTCCGAGTTCACGTACACACACGTTCCAGGCCGGCGCCGCAAACCACCCGCCGCCGCACCAGACTTGGGATTGGCGCCGCCACGGCGCTCTCAGACTTCGCGCTTATCAGGCCCACGGTGACCGCTCGCTGGCTATGAACGGCGATTGCACAACTCCGCCGAAGAGTAGCGCGCGCCTCTTGGCACTTCCAATGACACTGCGCCTGCGTCGAGAGGCAAACGGGATCGACTCAGGCAGCCCCCGCGCCAGCGGGTCTGACAAAGTCATCCCACAATCGGTAAGCCGAAGAGGACCCAGCGTTCACGCGTCACGAACGCCGTGGAGTTGGCGATGAGCGCGCTCCGTGCGTCAGATCATCTGCGACAATCCAAACTCCCTGGGCAGCGACGAGCAGGGGATCGAGAAATCAGGACCGACGTTCGCGTGAGACGCCGACCGGACGTATCGATGTACCGCGCTTGGCTGGCGCCGAGTAAGCGGTCGTTTGCCTTGGCAATGCGGTCACCGGGTGCATGGTGCAGAACAACTACCGGCCCTATACTGGCTGATGCCCACTCTCGGCGAACGGCTGACCCGGTCATTGGTGGATCGCTACTCGATCGAGCGCCAGCTGGGTGAGGGGGGCATGGCGACCGTCTTCCTCGCGCGCGACAGAAAGCACGATCGCCGAGTAGCTATCAAGGTTCTGCGCGAGGATGTGACGCAGCGCATGGGTGTCGAGCGATTCTTACGTGAGATCCGCACGACCGCCACGCTGAGTCACCCGCACATCGTTCCTCTGCTCGATTCAGGCGAGGCGGACGGCATCGCGTACTACGTGATGCCGTTCGTCGAGGGCGAGTCGTTGCGCGATCGCCTCGATCGCGAAGCACAACTGTCTGTGGCTGATGCGGTCCGCATCGCGTGCGACATCGCGGGTGCGCTTGACTACGCACATCGTCATGGCTTCGTGCATCGGGACGTGAAACCGGCGAACATCCTCCTTCACGAGAATCGGGCGCTGGTGGCCGACTTCGGGATTGCGCTGGTGCTCGAAGGCAGCGGCGGCGTCCAGCTCACCGAAAGTGGGATGAGTATCGGGACTCCTCAATACATGAGTCCCGAGCAGGCGATGGGTGAGAAGCACGTAACCGGGCGGACCGACATCTTCGCCTTGGGCTCGATGCTCTACGAGATGTTGGCCGGCGAGCCGCCATTCACCGGCGAAACGGCGCAGGCCATCGTGGCGAAGATGATGAGGACGTCGCCCGTCCCGATTCGCGACCTTCGGCCCACCGTACCCACGTACGTCGCCGCCGCCATTGATGGCGCGTTGCAGAAGGTCGCCGCGGATCGATTCGGCACCGCCGCTGAATTCGCCGTTGCGCTGCAACGTCGCGATGGCGACGGAACGTTTGCCACAGCGGCGCACGGGCGCGATTCGCGACGGGCGGCATGGCAGATCGCGGTTGGCGCGCTCGTCGTCGCGACGGCCGCGGGCGCCGGAGCCGTGATTGCGCGGACCTTCACCGGCCCGCGTGGGACGAATGCGACCGTGACCCGTACGGTGATTCCCCTGGCGCAAGATCAGCTGCTCTTCATCGACGGGGATCCGCTCGACATCTCTCGAGATGGTAAATTTCTGGTCTACGCCGGTGACGACAGCGGCAAGGCGCAGCTCTTTCTCCGGCCACTGGCCGACACGATTGCGCGGGCCATTCCGGGAACCGCCGGCGCCGGCACACCCTTTTTCTCGCCCGACGGCGAATGGATTGCGTTCTTCGCCGAAGACAAGCTGAAGAAGGTGACGCGAAGCGGTGGTGCGCCCATCGATGTCCTCGACGTACCCTCGCGGACATTCGGAGCGACGTGGGGCACCGACGGCAACCTGCTCTACGCTTGCGGCGACAGTGCGCTCCATCGCGTGCGCAGCGACGGCACCGGCGCAGTCGCGATCGTCGCCGAGCCAAAGTCGCCCGCGCGACGGCGCGCGTTGGGAGTGCTCAGATGGCCCGCGCTGCTGCCGGACAACGCGCGCGCACTCGTCTCCACCGATTCGGGCATCGGTGTCATGGACCTCGCTACGGGCGACGTGCGCATCCTGCTCCGAGGCCGACAGGCGCGATATGTCCCGACGGAACAGCTGCTGTTCGACGACGGCGAAGGACGCGTTCGCGTCGTGGGCTTCGATGTGCAGCGCGGTAGGGTGCAGGGCGCGTCGATCCCGGTGTTCGAAGCGTTTCGCGGCCCAGAAAGCGGCGCCACTTACTTCACGGTGTCGGACAACGGCACGCTGGTGTACATGCCCGGCGGATTTCAGCGATCGCTGGTTCGCGTGAACCGGTACGGTCGGGAAACCCCGATTAACGCGGAGCCGCGCGGATATCGCTATCCCAGCGTCTCTCCCGACGGCAAGTCCATCGCCGTCACCGTCGATCCTCGGCCGTCATCCATCTGGATCGTCGATGCAACGACCGGGCAGGCGTTTCCGCTCACGACCGATGGAGTGCATTCGGCCATCGCGGTCTGGTCGCCCGATGGCACACGCGTCGCGTACAACCGCCGCCAACAGGTCGTGTGGATGGCGGCGCAGCCAGACTCGCAGCCGCACCCTGTCTTCGCAGCGAGCGCACAGGGTCGGCTGGGCACGATGTTTCTCACGGACTGGACGGATGCGGCTGGCTTCTTCGCCCGATCACGTGAGGACATCGTACAGTTCCGGATGGGCGACAGCACCCTCAACCCTGTCGTGTCGTCACGAGCTGAAGACCGAGATGCCATGTTGTCGCCGGACGGGAAGTGGCTAGCGTACGCTTCGACCATCTCGGGGGTGAACGAGGTGTACGTCCGTCCGTATCCGCAGGCGGGCCCCACCGTGCGGGTGTCGGCGCGTGGTGGCACGGAACCGAGGTGGTCTCGCGACGGCACGGAGCTCGTCTATCGCTCCGGTTCGCGCATCATGTCGGTTGTTCGTAGTTCATCCTCCGGCTCGGACAAGTTTGGCGCCCCGCAACTGTTGTTCAACGGTGCCTACGATTTTTCTCAAGTTCACAACTGGACGCTCAGCCCGGACGGCAGCTTCATCATGATCAAGGCGGATCCGACGATGGGACGACAGCTACGCGTTGCCTTCAATTGGTTCGACGAACTGCGCGCCGCTTCGACGGCGAAGTAGGCGTGTCGCTTCTCCGTTGACGGTTCCCGAGGTCGTCACCTCCGGGACCAATGAGCGCAAAGCGCACCTGTACCTCCGCGTCTCGTCGGCGCGGCCGACCTCGGGCGCGTCTCAGCTGAGTCCACAGCCCCAACGGTGTCGCTTGTGGAGCCGCGGTCTCCCGATAGTCGTATACCCATGAGGGCTGTGATCGGCCCTGCGTCTTCCTATCAAAGAACGCGTTGGCGTCCGCATGGGTATCCAAGGAGATCCGCTTGTTTCTCACGCACCGCATATCGGCGCACGGGAGCATTCTCCTGTGCTTGCTCGAGGACGTTTCCCTTCCCTTGATGCTGGCCGATCTTCGCTACGCGGATTTCCGTTCCGAGTTTGGTATTGGCTTAGCGCAATTGCGGCTCGCGATTGGTGGAACTCGGTATGCTGCGGTTTCCGAATAGCCTAGAGCCAGCCTTCTTGACGGCTCGCTCGACTCCACTGTGTCCTATCTGACTTGGGATGAGCCCGAGTTGTTGGCGGAGTGCGTCAGTCTCCTCCGCAACGCAGTGAGTTAGGGGCACGCGGTGCGTGTCACGGTAGTTGTCGCATGACCTGTTACGCGATCTGACTGCGGTTCGATGTCTTGTTGTCGTGCGCCGGGTTGAGATGGACCGCGGCAATAGGGGTCCAATCGCGCGTCGGACCACTCCATCGATGAGGATTCGTGGCGCGCGCCTGCGCGTACACGCGGTGACGCGGGGCGAGGATCGCCGTTTCCCGGCCCGTGTGCCGATCGTCCGGCGTGACGACGCGAATCGCACGGTGTTGATGGACGTGATTGTACCAAGGCACGAAGTGTTCGACCCAGTGCGTTGCGGCGTCGAGATCCGCCACGGGCTGCGTCGGATACGCGGGACAGTATGTGAGCGTGCGAAAGCGCGCTTCGGAATACGGGTTGTCGTGGCTCACGCCCGGCCGGCTGAAGGACGGCCGTACGCCTAATCGTTCACGCGTGCCGACCATCGTCGCGCCCTTCATCGGTCCGCCGTTATCGGCGTGGAGCGCCAGGCGGGTGGGATCGCAGCGCGTCGCACGACACGTGGCGTGAAACACGGTCGCGGCGTGCTCGGCACTTTCCGTCGGATACACGGCCCA
>JANLPE010000087.1:0-14417 GCA_031366985.1 Gemmatimonadaceae bacterium | reverse complement strand
AGTTGTCACGCGGCTTCGAATGCGTCGCGGATGGAGTACGATCGCCGCACTTGGTGTGGCAGTCGCGATGGGCGGACTTGGCCACGCCGCTGCCGACGATGCGTTCCCGCTCCTGTCGCGAGTGATCGACGCGTTGCATGTGCTCACCGTCGGCGCGTGGATGGGCGGACTCGCTCTCATCGCCTGGATGCACTGGCGCTCGACCCCCGTTTCTTCAGGCGGGCATGAGGACTGGCAGGCATTCAGTCGCATCGCGACCGTGGCTGCGCCGCTCGTGGTGCTCACCGGCGCGCTGGCCGGATGGCGGCGGCTGCAGCTCGCGCCTCTCGATCAGGGCGCAACGAATCAAGTGTCGTTCGCGACAGCGGCAACGAGTGACTACGGAATCCTGCTCGGCGCCAAGCTCGCGCTGATGCTCGTAATGCTGGCGTTAGGCTACAAACACAGACGGCGCGTACTCAGAGAGCACGCGCCGTCGTGGAACACTGTATACACTGAGCTCGCACTCGCCGTTGTGGTGTTTGTCGTGACCGGCGTGTTGACCGGAACGGCACCACCAGGCGAGTAGTCGCCCGTCTTAGCGGTTGTAGCGCTTCCTGAACTTGTCGACGCGTCCCTGCGTGTCGATGAGGCGCTGCGTGCCCGTGTAGAACGGATGCGAATCGCTGGTGATTTCGAGTAGGACGAGCGGGTATTCGTTGCCGTCGTCGAGCTTGATTTTCTGCTCGCTCGTCATCGTGGAACGCGTGATGATCAGCGCGCCGGTCGACGAGTCCTTGAATACCACCGGGTGGTACGGTGGGTGAATGCCATCTTTAGCCATCAGCGACTCCATCATGCGCTCCCATTGCCGGCGGGGGCGCGTTCCTAGGGGATACTCCGCAGACGGTGATGCTGTCCGGCGGAGACCTCGGGTTGGTCGAACTGACCGGAGGCCGAGGATTTAGAACCTGAATGAATGCCTTGACGCGGGCGCCGGGTCAAGGTGTTTGACCGTATCGAACGCACCGCCGTCGCGGCGGTCAGTCGATATAAGCCGCCGCAAGCATCATCGCGGCCCCGACCGCACTCCACGAGAGCCGCCCCCAGTGGGCCGGGCCTTGGTGGTGGTCGTGCAACGCGGAGCGGCCCACCACCTGCGCAATGTACAGGTAGGTGCCCGCCGCGACGGGTAACAGGAGGGACGTCAGTGCCGTCATCCGGGTGCCGATCAGGAGGGTCAGCGCAGCGCCAAAAAGGGCGACGACGCCAGTGACGGCATTGTACACGACGGCGCGCATTGGCCGGATGCCACCGTGAACGTAGAGGCCGAAGGTCCCTACCTCTCGGGGCAGTTCGTGGAGTGCGACGGCGATGAAGGTGAGCACTCCGACCGACGGTTGTGTGAGGAAGCCCGCCGCGATCAGCGATCCATCGATGAAATTGTGGACGGCGTCGCCGGCGAAGGCCATCGGCGCCAGTGCCTTGGCGTGATGGATTGACGAACTCGATGGCGGAGTTGGGTGCAAATGCACGCAATTTGCCTCATCACTGGCGCTATGATGAGCCGACGGAGCGCCAAGCGGAACGCCGTGCGCGTGCGCGTGATCGTGCCCAGCCAGCAGCTTTTCGACAAGCGCGAAGACGCCGAACCCTGCCAACACGCCGGCCGTCACCATGAGCGGCGTCTGCCCTGCGCGCAGTGCCTCGGGGATGATATGCCCGACGGCGGCCCCGAAGACTGCTCCGGCGCCGAAGGCCGTCAGCTGTGGAAGCCACCGCTGGAGCTGGGTGGCGCGCCGAGCCATCAGAAACGTGACGACTAACGGCAGCCCAGACACTGCGGCCACTGACAGCAGCGTGCCGGTCCATGGACCATCGGGAAGGTGAAACTGGGCGAGCATCGTTAATGAAAATTAACTCGCAATAAGCCGGCGCAGAAGACGCCGGCGCGGCTGGGCAACGGCTTTGCGCATCGGCATGGATATTCGGCTGGCGTTGAAGTCGTCGCGCGGATCCAACAGTGCTTCGCTGCGCCGCCGGTCGCGGCGTCGTGGGTGTGCTCGAGATCGGTCCTCGTAAGCACTAGTTAAAACGTTGAAAATAAATGTCTTAGGATAAGAATGCACCGTTGCGCTGTCGGTCGAGCGGCGTCTTCGATATGGATGAGTTTGCTCGCTCGTAATCTGCACTAAGCGAGCTCAACAGTAAGCATTCTTCCGCCCCCGAGGAATTCATTCATGAAAAAGCTCATTGCGTCCGCAGCACTCGCGATCATCGCCACGGTTCAAGCACCAACCGCCGGCGCGCAGATCGAGACCCAGCTCACCATGACGTCGTGGAACGTCTATACGAACAACGGTGGTGGCGGCTGGAACGCTACGAGTACCGTGGGTCTGGGGTCAAACAACCTCACGAGCCTCGTGGTCTACTGCTTCGACGATACGCGACACTTCGGCTTCAATAGCACGTACAACTACCTCGCCCTGACGTTCGATCAGTTCCTGAACAGCACCGGAGCCGGCGGTACAAACGGCCGCGCGACGAACTGGAACACGGTAAACTTGAAGGATCTAAACACGATTGCGTCCGTCATCGGGACGTACGCTCCCGCGTTGCAGGACGGCACCACTGTCGCCAATAACAGTGCGAAGCAGTCCAATATCTGGAACATCGGAAACGATGTGACACCGGGCGACTACGCGGGTCCAGCTGATGTGTTCAAGAGCGGATGGCTGGTGCTGGTCGATCGCGACGAATGGCGGCGCGGCCTTGACGGTCAGCAGGGCTTTCAGGGCTCACAGTCGTTCCTCGTGCAGGTGCCGAACGGGAGCATCGTCACACCCGAACCGTCGACCTACGCACTGATGACCGCCGGACTGGCCGTCGTTGGCGTAGTATCGCGGCGTCGTCGCGCCTAAGGTTTCGAGCGACGCGTCACGAGGGTCTCGTAGTTGGCGATCGACTGATCGCGAGACCCTTGCACGTTGTCGAGGATCGACGCCGTGAGCTGCGTCATCAGGAAGCCGTTCGCGTTGCCAACGCCGAAGCCGGCTCCGCCGCCGAAGCCACCCCGTGTGGACGACGACCGGATGAAGCGACTCGTGGAGTCAAGCGGCATCGTCGCGACATTCTCGATGAAGTCGTTCCAGATACGGTCGCCGAAGAGATACTGCTCGACGTTGCTGAGGTAGTAGACGCTGACCTTCGCGTCGCGCTCGCGCAGCCACGACCCCACCGCACGCACCGTCTTCGGGCCGGCGAAGTTGCCGACGACGGGAATGATCAGATTGCGCCGTTCGAGATCGCGCACGTAGCCGTACAATGACTCGTCGCCGAGGAAGCCGCGATTGCGGCCCTGCTCATCGGTGGCGCCGGCGATCTCGGCGAAGGTCGGCATGCCGCGTCCGCGTCCGCCGAATCCGCCACGGCCGCCGCCGAAACCACCACCGCCGCCCGATGAATAATTGAGCGTCGGGCCGGAGATGTAGAACACGCTGTCGACGTAGTGCAGTGTCGCGAGATCGCTCGAGTCGAGCCTGAATCCGTGTCGCGTCAGTAACTGTGTGCGCACGTCGCCGAAGGTCCGCGCGAACATCGCCGGATCACGTGGGGCGACGGCCATCAGGGCGATCAACGAGTCGGCGCTCACCGAGCTGGGCGCCTTCACGAGCGCCGGTCGGGCGAAGAGTCGCGCGAGGAATTCCGCGCGTGTAGGCGACAACTCGAAGACGGCTTTGTACCACAGCTGTTGCAGGAAATTCTGTCGCCGGATATCGACGATGAACGCGATGCGCGGCTTCAACGCGCCGATATAGGTGAAATTCTGCTCCGGCCCCACGCCGACGTAGGCACCGCCCGGTGCTGTCAGCCGCTGCAGCGACGAGACGACATGCTGTAGTCCCATCTCGTTCGACACGAAATTCTCCGAACGAAAGTACCCATTCGGTTCAGACATCGTCTGCACCATCTGCCAGTACGTGCTGTCGGCGAGTCGCTCGGGAAGCTGGGCACCGAAAAGCTCCGCCGGCAATGGACGAAGCGGGTCCGCGTCGACAACGGCGCGCGGAGCTGCGGCGCGATGGCAGCCGGCGACGAGCAGGCCGACCGTCACGGCCCGGAGACTCTGGATGATGTGGCGCATAGCAGAGACCTTACGTCGCGGGCGCCCGGCAGCAAGGTTGTGCGGTGGATTCAGCGGCCGCACGCGATACCCGGTGAAACCCGACCTGCCGCTTGGCGTACGACCCATCATCACGTGGGACGCCACGTCGTCGACCGTCCCTTCCGCGCGATCCTGCCATGACGCCGCAAATCAAGCAAATTCCCGCCCCACCGACCGCGCCGGAACTCGCCCGTGTTGGCGACGCGCCGATCGCACAAACGACGGCGCGCCCGTCGCAAGTGCTCGACGCCGCCAAGGCGCAGCGCAGCGAATTGCGGAACCAGATGGAGCGCTTGGAATCCAGGCGGACCGACCTGAATAATTCGCTTTCGGACGACGGACTGTCGGCGGCGTCCAAGTCGGGGCTCGAAGTGCGGATCAAGGCCGTCGACGGTCAGATCCAGCAGATGGATCAACAGATCGCGTCAGCCGACCTGCAGGTGGCCAAGGCGGCCGCCATGCCGGGTGCGGTTCAGGAATCTCGGCCAATCGAGCGAAATGGTATGGATGACAACGTGGTCCCGATCGTCGTGGTGTTCACGCTGTTCGTACTCTTCCCGATTGCGCTGGCCTTCGCGCGACGAATCTGGAAGAGGACCTCGACCGTGATCGCGCCGATTTCGCGGGACGTGCAGAATCGCCTCGAACAGATTGGCCAGTCGGTCGAATCGATCGCGCTGGAAGTCGAACGCATCGGTGAAGGGCAGCGCTTCATGACGAAGGTCATGTCGGAGAGCGGTCGGGCGCTCGGTGCCGGAGCTGCGCAGCCGATTCCAGTGCAACAGGCGGACAAGCTCGGAGCCCAGCAGGGCTAAGTCCCCGCCGTTCCCCGATATCCGACACCCGACATCGTTTCGCCGATGTCGGATGTCGGATATCGGATCAACTGCGGGTTATGCAACCCTTTCCGCCCCCGCGCTGTCTCTCGTCCGCACATGCATGCGCAACGAGGCGACGACTGATGGCGCGACAGGCCGGGTGCCGGGGATGACCTCCCCCGCAGACGCCGCACTGATCGCGCGAGTGCAGGCGGGAGACCCGGCCGGAGAACGCGAGTTCTACGATCGCCATGTCGACCGTGTGTACCGGCTGATCTTTCGCATGGCCGGCCGCACCGATCTCGCACAGGAGTGGACCCAAGACACGTTCATCCGGGCGTTCGACCGGATTGGACAATTCCGCGGGGACTCGGCCCTGTCGAGCTGGCTGCACGTCATCGCCGTCTCGGTCACGCTGAACGGGCTGCGGACGCATAATCGACGGGAGGCCTTCGCGGCGCCCCTCGATGACGCGGTGGAAACGGGGCACTGGCCGAACGACAGTGAGCCGGATCTCAAGGATCGCATGGCGCTCGCGATCAACGCACTGCCGGATGGCACTCGCACGGTGTTCGTATTGCACGACGTGGAAGGATTCACGCACGAAGAGATCAGCGCGCAGCTCGGCGTCGCCGTCGGCACCAGCAAATCGCAGCTCTCGCGGGCCCGGGAAAAGTTACGCGTGGCGCTCGCGCCATTCCGTACGACGGAGTTGAGATGACCGACGAACGATCGAACAACGACAGAGGACAGGGCGGTCTCGACTCGCATGAGGTTCCGCTCGATCCGTGGATAGCTTCCGTGGCGCGCGAGGCGACCGACGTGGCCGATGATGCGATTCCGCGCGACATGATGTGGGCGCGCATTCGCCAACAGCGGGCGGCCCTGCAGGGCCGCGCCCAGTCGCGCGCAGTACCGATCACGGCGAAGCGTTCGCCGTGGCTCGCGCGGGCCGCTGGCATTGCGGCGGTGTTGATCGGTGGCATTGGCGTCGGGCGTTATCTGTTGCCGGCAACAGGCCCGTCGAAGTATCGGGTCGCGATTACGCAGAGTGAGGCGAGCGCAGACAGCATCACGGCATTGGGACTGGGTCCCGATGCGATCGACGCGATGCCGGTCTCCGATGAACCGGCGCGCGTCGCCATGGAAGAACACCTCACGCACACGGTGGCGCTCTTGACCACGGTGCGCGATGAAAACGCGCAGCGTGCGCCGACGGTCGATATGAATGGCCGCGCGCGCACTCTGCTGCGCACAACCAGACTGCTGCTCGATGAACCGCAGCTGCGCGATCAACGAACGCAGCGTTTGCTCCAGGACCTTGAATTGGTGCTCGTGCAGATCCTGCAGGCGCGTTCGTCCGCGCCGGAAACGAAGCGGGCACCACGTGAGACCATGCGCGAAACCAACCTCTTGCCACGCGTGCGTGCCGCTGCCACAGCGTCGCGTCGCGGCGATGATCCGATGCTCGGAGGAGAACCCTGATGACTGCTTTCCTGAAGCCGCTGGTGATGTTGATGGCGCTCGGCACCGCTGGGACCGCGCGCGCGCAGTCTGGCAGCCCCCCGACCCCGCCGCCCGTTCCGCCGGCTCGCGTGACGAAGCCGGCGACGCCAACACCAGTGACCGCGCCACGACCAATGGCCCGCACCCTACGTGGGCAGCGCTCCCTCGAATCCACGATCGAGGACGCCGTCTTCGGTGCGGTGAACCTGGCGGAATTGAGCGCACTGTCGATGACCTCCGCACTGTCGCCGATCGCGATTGCGGGACTCGACATGGACCGGATTCAGCAGACGGCGACTCTCGCCGCGATCGAGGGGCAGCGTGCCGGCATGGACGAGGCGTTCGGCATGAGCGGCGCGTTCTCGGGATCACGCAGTTTCCGGACGCAGGCACTCGCACCATGGAAGTCGGATGATCCGGCGGACTCGCTGTATCGCGAAGCGCGCAAGGCGTTGTCGGGTGATGCATATCAGAAAGCCTATGAGCTGTTCCAGCAAATTCGGATCGTGTTTCCCAAGTCGGTCTACGCGGGTGACGCGCTGTATTGGCAGGCGTTCGCGCTACAGCGTATCGGCAGCGACGACAACCTGCGCAAAGCACGTTCGGCGCTTCGAGTGCAGTTGACGACATATCCAAAAGCATCAACCCGCAGTGACGCCGCGGCGCTATTTACGCGCATCGACGGCATGTTGGCGCGCAGTGGTGACCAGGAAGCCATCGCCAGTCTGGCCGACCGCGCACGCAATGCGACCAGCGATGGCTGCCCGCGTGCACAGGACGACGAACGCATCGACGCCCTCAATGCGGTCGCACAGATGGACGCCGAGAAGGCGATGCCGATCCTGAAGAAAGTGCTGTCACGGCGCGAGCCGTGTACGCAGCAGTTGCGACGCACCGCGGTATGGCTCGTGGCGTCGCGCAAGCAACCCGATGCCGCCGAGATGCTGCTAAACGTCGCGAAGACCGATCCGGATAAGGAGGTGCGCGAGCAGGCCGTCTTTTGGATGTCGAACGTGCCGACGGACGAAGCGACGACCATGCTGATCGAACTCGCGAAGAAGGGCGACGATCTCGATCTGCGGAAGCGCGCCGTGTACTCGCTGTCGCGCTCGAAATCGCCGCGGGCGCTCGCCACCATCAAGGAAATCGCCCTCGACGCGAGCGCCGATGGCGAACTGCGTGGCGACGCCATGCACTGGTACATGTCCGGTCCCGGTCGCACCGCGGACGACGCGATGACCTTCCTGAAGGACGTGTACGGTCGCGCCGACGACATGCGTTTCAAGCAGCGGGTGTTGCAGACGATTCAGATGCGCCGATCAGATGATGCGCGGGCGTTTCTGGTGGAGGTCGCGCAGAATGCGAAGGAGTCGATGGAAATTCGCCGCAGTGCAATCTGGTCGCTGAACGGGTCCGGTGTAACCAATGCACAGCTCGCGCAGATTTATGATCGCGGCACGGAACTCGAAATCCGCAAGCAGGTGATCGGCGTGCTCAGTACGCTGCGTGACAATGGTGGCCTCGAGAAACTGCTGGACATCGCGCGCAACGAAAAGAACGTCGAGCTGCGCAAGTCAGCCATTACGTACCTCTCGCGCACGAAGGACGCGCGCGCCCTCGCGCTGCTGCAAGAGATCATCAACAAATGATCACTCGGTGTGGGATGGTGCTCGCGGCGTTGGTGGCCGCGGGCACCGCCGAGGCGCAGCCATCGCTCGCCTCGCGCATCGATGCAGTGAAGAACGGGCGCGTGCGCGTCACCTATGCGGCCGGTACCGGTGTCTGTGGAAACGGGATGAGCTGGTTCCGCACAAAAGGGCGCACGGACGTCTCTGGTCCCGTGATCAACGGCAACTGGAGTGGCACCCGCGATGTCGAGCCGTCGTGTGAACACGGTCCCGTGCGACTCGTCGTGGTGCGCGACAGCGGTGAGACGAGAGAGCTGCGCACCTACGTCGGCGGTCGATGGAAGGCCGACACCGGCATCACCGATCTCGGTGCCGTGTCGTCGCGCGAGGCGGGCGCGTGGCTGCTGCGCGTGGCCGAATTCGGACCGGACAAGCCGGCGCGTGGCGCCATCGCGGCGGCGACTCTGGCAGACTCGGTTGATGCGTTGGCCGCCTTGCTGCGCATCGCGAAAGACGAGAAGCGCCCCACCGATGTGCGCAGCCGTGCGCTCCACTGGCTCGCCGATGTCGTCGCTGACAACGTCTCGTCGACACTCGACTCGATCGCGTACGAGCCAGGCGATCGCGAAGTGCGCACGCAAGCGATCTTCGCGTTGTCGCGCCGCCCCGCGGATGAAGCCGTGCCGGCACTGGTCAAAATGGCCGAATCGTTGCCGGACCGGGAATTGCGGAGGACGGCGGTGTTCTGGTTGGCGCGGATCAAGGATCCACGCGCGATGGCGTGGATCGAGTCGCGTCTCACCCCGCGGTAACCCCGCCGTGTATCGGACATCCAACATCCAACATCGTTTTTCTGATGTCGTAGTTGCCGTTCGCGCCCCAACGACGATATCGGAAAAACGATGTCAGATGTCCGATATCGGATTACCGGCAGGCTACTCGGTGAGCGATCCGTTCAGCTCCAGTTTCCACTCGATCGGCATTTTCGGATCGAGCGAATCGCGGACCGAACAGTACTTCGTCACCGACAGATCGATCGCGCGCTCGGCGTGCACCCGATCCACCTCGCCGACAATCTTGTACAGCAGCTGAATCTTTGTCACGCGTGCCGGAATAGCGGCGGCGCGCTCGCCGATCACGTCGACCGTCAGTGCGTTCACCGGCGTCTTGCGTTTGGCGAGAATCTCGGTGATGTCGATCGCGGTGCAGGAGCCGAGCGCGCACAGCAACATGTCGACGGGACCGGGTCCGGTCTTGCCCGACGCATCGATGCGCGCCATTGGGCCGCCCGATGCGCGACCGACGTCGAAACGATGCTCACCAGCCCACGCGACGTGCACGCGGTTCGGCGGCTTCACCGCCGGCATCGTCGCCGTGTTCTGCAATTTGAACGTGCCGGTGTGCGGTTCGTTCGCGCTCATGGCTCAGCTCCTTTGCGTATCGGTGCGCGAACGGCGTTGCCCCATTCCGTCCACGATCCATCGTAGTTCCGAACGTGCTCGTAGCCCATCAGGTACGTCAGCACGAACCAGGTGTGCGACGACCGCTCGCCGATGCGGCAGTAGGTCACGACCTCGTCGGTCGCGTGCAGTCCCGCTTCGCCTTCGTAGATCGCGCGCAGTTCATCGATCGATGTGAATGACCCATCGGCATTCGCCGCACGCGCCCACGGTACACTGCGTGCGCCGGGAATGTGTCCGCCACGCAGCGTGCCCTCCTGCGGATAGTCGGGCATATGCAGCTTCTCGCCCGTGTATTCCTGCGGCGAGCGCACATCGATCATCGGCTGGCGCGACTCCAGATGCGCGCGCACGTCGGGGACGAAGGCGCGGATGGCCGCGTCGTCGCGGGGCGGGGCGACATAGGTCGACGCCGGGAACCTCGGGATCTCCGTCGTCGTGGCACGCTGTTCCGTCAACCACTTCGCGCGTCCGCCATCGAGCATGACGGCGTTGTCAAAGCCGAACAGGCGAAACACCCAGAATGCGTACGTCGCCCACCAGTTGTTTTTGTCGCCGTAGAACACCACCATCGTGTTCTCATCGATGCCTCGGGTCCGCAGCAGCTGCTGGAACGCGGACTGGTCGAGGTAATCGCGCTCGATTGCATCGTTGAGGTCGATGTGCCAATCGAGCTTTTGGGCACCGGGAATGTGCTCCACGCTGTAGAGCAGCACGTCCTCGTTGCACTCGAGCAGTCGGATGTGCGGATTGGCCAGATGTGCTTCGAGCCAGACCGTGGAGACGAGCCGCTCGGGGTGCGCGTACCCCTTGGCGATGACGAGCGGATCGGGGAGACCGGGAAGAGTCGAGACGGGCATCCTCTAGAGCTAGCGGGAAACGCCCATCGGGGGCAGTGCCTGCCGTCCGCCCGCGGAGTCGGTACGTTCCAAGGCATGGACAATGTGGTCATGGCGACGACGGTCCGATCCACCGTCGGGACGGACGAGTGGCGGCTCTGGGGTGCGGCGATAGTCTATCGCCTCTTCGATGTGGGCTATGCCATCGACCTGACGCGTGCGCTCGAATTGCTGGCCGCCAGCGCCCCGGAGCGGGTGCGACCGCTCCGGGGTGAGGCTCAGGCCCTCCAGATCAGGAATCCTCCCGTCACGGTGCTGCTGGGGACCGAGGACGTCCTCGTAGACGGGCGACCGCACGCGGCCGAGCTCTCCGCGAGGATCTTCGACTTTGGAGTTGTCTCGCTCCGCGCGCGGGTGGCGATGCCCGGCGGACTGACGTGGGACGAATACACCCGCTTTGGCCAGTCCATCGACGCGCACGACGCCGTGGCCGAGATCTTCACGCGGCAACTGAACGTCTTTGTCGATCGCATCGCGGCCGCGGTCGAGCGTCCCGCGGTCGCGGACGTTCGCGAGGATTACACGGTGTTTCGCGTCACGCGGGTCGAGCATGAAGATGGTTCGCTGGTCAGGGCGGACGAGCTTGGAGCGCTCGATGTGGTCCCGCTGCTGCTCGGCGAATCGCGGTCGCTCAGCGCCGAGGCCCGACGCGAACTGCTGCCGCACCGCTTCTCGTACTACACCGACGATCTGGCGATTCTGACGTGGGAAAGCGCGTTGATGGTCGAGCCGGGTGAGCACGATACCGATCTGCAGTATGTGCTCGAGTTCGCGAACGCGCAGCTGCTCGAACTGCGTTATTATGATGCGATTCTCGACGGCGAACTGCCACGCGTCTACGACTCGATCGAGGCGGCGCGACGGAAACTCGGCGTTTTTCCCGGGCGACGATTCGCCGCGCTGTTGACGCGCCTGCAGGCGCTCGTCGCCGATACGACCGAAGTGGTCGAGCAAGTCGAGAACGCGCTCAAGGTCACCGACGACGTGTACTTGGCGCGTGTGTATTCGGCGGCGCTGGAGATCTTCCGCGGACGGACATGGCGCTCGGGGATCGATCGCAAGCTCGCCATCCTCCGTGACACCTACGCGATGCTGAACGACGAGGCGATGGCGGCGCGTAGTGAGACGCTCGAGATCGCGATCGTGGTGCTGATCATCGCCGAGTTCGTGCTCGCGTTCGTACGCGGCGGCGGGGCCGCGAAGTAGCGAACGCGGGTGTGCCGTGCGGTGCGCGTGACGTCCGTACTGCGCGCTCGCGGGTTATCATGCGACACCGGCGCAAGTCTATGCCGGATTCCTTCTGAGCCAGGATGTTCGTCCGATGGATCTGGACCGCGACACCATTGCGTCTGCGATTGTCGGGACCGGCGGCGCTTGGCTGCTGGGGACCGCGCTATTCCATGGGCGCAGTGGCCGGTGGACGCCGACGCAGGTACGCGGGCTTGCCCTCTCGGGCTGTGGCTTTCTGATGAGCGCCGTGGCCGCGCGATGGCTGCAAGGGTTCGGGAATCGCGGGATTGCTGTAGCACTCATGGGCACCGCGCTCGCGATGCGCGGCATGTACGTTCTGGTCAAAGAGCGCGCGGCAATCCGTGATACCGAGCGTGATGCCGGGCGCCCCACGGCGCACGAGACTGAGAAGCCGCGCACGCCAGAGTAGGGTCCTCTGAAGAACCTACCGGTGATGGAGCCGTACGCGCGCCACGTGCTGGTGTGCTCGGGCGGGTATTGCTCCGAGTCGCGACACGGTCGCGCGATCTACAGCCGACTGGCCTCGCTCCTGCAACGGGAGGGTCTCCTCTTCGGACCGACCCGCGTCAAGCGCAGCGAAGCGCCGTGTCTGGGCGTGTGCGCCGGTGGCCCGGTCGTCGCGGTCTATCCGGAAGGCGTGTGGTACGGGCAGGTCACGCTCGAGTTACTCGAGCGCATCGTCGTCGAGCATCTGCGCCACGGGCGTGTGGTGGAGGACGCTGCCTTTCATCGGCTCGGCACCGAGACACCCTAACGAAACGACCCCTCGGCTTACTCGGCCTCGGGGTCGCCCGCTATTGCGTCGTGCTTGTCGTACTGCTGCAGGTGCTTAGCGATGGCCTCGGAGCTGCGCAGCCCACGGACCCCCTCCACGAAATCCGCAGAACGCTCCACCACGCCCTGGCGCGCGAGCTCCTCGGCCACCGCTTTCAAATGCCTCGGGAATACATACCGCGCGTACTGAAAGAAGTTCCGCCGCGCCGCCGGCGTTTCCGCGAGATAGTGTGTGAGCCGCTGGCCGGCCTTCACCGTGTTGCAGCCCCTGCAAGCAGTCACTACGTTGCCCCATGACCCGTCACCGCCGCGCATCCTCGGCTGGACGTGGTCGACGCTCAGTTCGTCCGGATCGAAGACGTCGCCGCAGTACACGCAGCGGTAGCCGTCCCGAGCAAAGATCGCTGCGCGTTTCATGATCGTCGTCCCTCGCTCCCTCTCCGGATCTCGTGGACCTTCCGAACCGCGGTCGTCGCATGCTGTTCGAGCAGTTCACGCGATTTCTCGATACCGAGCAGAGCGTGGAAAGTTCGAACGACCTCCCGCCCCGCCTCACGCTTCAAGCCCTCGAGGGCCTCCGAATGTCGCGTTCCCGTGAACGTATTCTGACGAACTTAGAAGAGATGTACCGCGAAGCGTTCGAACGCGCCAAGGAGACGGGTGACCCGGCTCAGATGACGTCGCTCGACTTCGCCTATCGCCGTGAACAGCTGTACTTCGAGATCTTGCTCGACGTGCGTGATGCGATGGAGAAGCGGTAGGGAAGCTCTGAACCGCGAGACTGTTCGGGACGGTGGGGAGAACTTGGGGTGTGTTACGGCGCGTCGCCATTTGACTGCGATTGGCGCGCGCATGCGGCGCGTTTGCGCGCTCTGTAGGGCCGTTTGCCCTGCCCGCGCCGTTCCCGCGCGCACTACGTGCTCTGGACCGCCAATCGGTGGCGCACCTGATACAGGTTCGCGAGCGCAAACGTCGCGAGCACGCGCACGGTGTTCTTCATGAGACCGCGATAGCGCACCTTTGCCGTTTGTCGTCCGCCGTGAAGGACGCCTTGTCGCCGTACAGCGTCGATTCTTCGCCGTGCAACAGCGCGGGCGACTGCGTGATGTCAGCGGTCGCCGCGTCGGTGGTCGTGATCGAATGCACCAGCCCACGCGTATCAGTGCCGACGTGGACCTTCATGCCGAAGTACCACTGCTGCCCCTTTCGCGCCTGCTTCATCTCCGGATCGCGGGTCTTCGTCGCATTCTTCGTCGAGCTCGGCGCCGCGATGATCGCCGTATCGCCGATGGTGCCGGCTTTGAGCAGCAGGCGCTTGCCGGTGAGCAACGCCTTGACCGCGTCAAACATCTGCGCCGTCAGCTGGTGCTGCCCCAGCAGATGCAGGAAGCGCAGGATCGTCGACTCGTCGGGCACCATGTCCTCGCCCAGCTCGACGCGCGCAAAGCGCCGCATCGACTCCGAGTCATACAACATGTCTTCGGCCTACGGGTCGGACAGATCGAACCATTGCTGCAGGAAATACACACGGAGCATCGTCTCGAGCGGCAACGGCCGGCGACCGCGTCCTGCGACGGCGTAGTGCGGCATGACCAGCGCGACGAGCGTCGCCCAGGGAATCACGCCGTCCATCTCGCATAGAAGCCGCTCACGGCGCGTCACTTTGCCCTTCGTGTCGTACGCCACGCTCGCCAACGTCCGCTGCTCGCTCACGTGCACTCCGCGCGTCGATAATGAAACCCGAATCTCGCCGCGCCAATATTGCGAATCACCACCAAGAATCAACTAATTTTGCAGAGCTTCCCTAGTACTACTAGGTTCAGTTACGAGGAGTCATCCCACGTGCGATGACACGTCGGGCACCACGCTCCCAGTCGAATCAACAGCGCTTGCAGCGCGCGGCGCACGGCGGGGAGCGTCATTGCCGCGGTTTTTTT
>JANLPE010000076.1:0-66606 GCA_031366985.1 Gemmatimonadaceae bacterium | reverse complement strand
TCACCCCCGTGGTGGCCAGCGCCTGCTCGAGCCCGATCCTCGTCCCGGAAGTCTCCCCGATGTTCCTCACCGGCGTCATCAGCTCCACCCGGCTGACCCTGTACAGCGGGAATACCTCCGCGGGCGTGTTCAATTTCACGACGGATAGCCTGACCGGCACCTTTGATTACACCTGGACCGGCATCTATAGCCAGCGGGAATACACCGCGACCAACGGAATGACCCTGACCCGGCAATGAACCCGGCTCGGCCTCCTGGGTCGCCGGCATGGACGATGACCTCTCCAAACGAGCCGCCCGGTCCCACGGCGGGGAACGCCCTTGAAAGCTGGCCGGATCCTTCGAAGATAGATTCCAGTCTTTCTGCTGGCCCCGATCCCCTTTCCCCGATAACCTATCCGTTCTGCCGGACTTCGCGTGCCGGGATTCCAGCGCACCACCAGAGCGTGGGCGCAACCAAACGAGGTGGACTTACATGTCCAAGCAAGAAGCAATCATCAAGGGGCTAGGCTCTAAGCAGATGGGCCGGATCACCGTGCTCGATGCGGGGTACGTCGAGGACGAAAGTGCCGAAGGCCAGGAGTTCATGGCCGCGATGCAGGGTGAAACCCGCGGCCTTCGAGAAGAAGAGGTCGTGCGCGGCGTCGTCGTGGAGATCCGCGGCAAGGACGTCATCATCGACATCGGCTACAAGGGGTCGGGCACCGTCAATCTGGACGAGTTCAACAACCCCGACGGCACCCAGGGCGTGCAGGTGGGCGAAGTGGTCGAAGTACTCCTCGAGATGCTCGAGGATGCCAACGGCAACGTGCGCCTCAGCCGTGAGCGCGCCGAAAAGATGAAGATCTGGGACGAGGTCGAAAAGGCCTTCCGCTCCAACATGACCGTGCACGGCACCGTGCTCGAGAAGGTCAAGGGCGGCCTGGCCGTGGACATCGGCATCCGGGCCTTCCTGCCCGGCAGCCAGGTGGACATGAAGCCCGTCCGCAACCTGGATCCGTTCCTCGGCAAGTCCTTCGACATGAAGGTGATCAAGGTCAACCGCCGCCGGGGCAACATCGTGCTGTCCCGCAAGCTGTTCCTCGAAACCATCAACGCGAGCCTGAAGGAAGAGACCCTCGCGGGCCTCGAAGAAGGCAAGCTGGTCGAGGGTGCCATCAAGAACATCACCGAGTACGGCGCCTTCGTCGATCTCGGCGGTGTGGACGGCCTGCTGCACATCACGGACATGTCGTGGGGCCGCATCTCGCATCCGAGCGAGATGGTCCAGATCGGCATGGAACTCGAGATCAAGGTCCTCGATATCGATTGGGAGCGCGAGCGCATTTCGCTCGGCCTCAAGCAACTGCAGAGCTATCCGTGGAAGGATGTGGCGGCCAAGTACCCGGTCGGCACGCGTGTGAACGGCAAGGTCGTGTCCATCACGAACTACGGCGCCTTCATCGAGCTCGAGCCGGGCATCGAAGGCCTCGTGCACATCTCCGAGATGAGCTGGACGCGCAACGTCCGTCACCCGTCGAAGATCGTCAGCATTGGCGAAGCGATCGAAGCAGTGGTGCTCAAGGTCGACGAGACCGAAGAGAAGATTTCACTGGGCATGAAGCAGACCGAGCAGGATCCGTGGGTCATCCTGCCGCTCAAGTACCCGGTCGGCACGCGTATCAACGGCAAGGTCCGCAACCTGACGAGCTTCGGCGCGTTTGTTGAGATTGAGCCGGGCATCGACGGCCTCATTCACATTTCGGATATGTCCTGGACGAAGCGTGTCCAGCATCCGTCGGAAGTCGTGAAGAAGGGTGACGCCGTGGACGTAGTGATCCTCAACATCGATAGCGAGAACAAACGCATCTCGCTCGGTCTCAAGCAGGCCGAGGAAGATCCGTGGCTGCGCATCGGTGAGACGTATCCGGTCGGCACCGAGTTGCCGGGCAAGGTCGTTCGCCTGATGGACAAGGGCGTCGTCGTCGATCTCGGCAACGACATCGAAGGCTTCGTTCCGGTCAGCCAGCTAAACCCGGAAGGCACCGTCACGAACCCCGCGGACTTCGCGTGGGAAACGATGAACCTCGTGATGCGTGTCCTCGAAGTCGATCCGATTCATCGCCGCATCGTGTTGGCGGTGACGTCGGTTCCGGCCGAGCAGCCGCCGAAGCCGGCGGAGCCGAGCAAGGTGCATAGCTCGGAAGACGAGATCGGGCTCTAATACGCCCGGTGGTACATGCTGGAAAATCGAAGGCCCCGCCGGGTTTCACCGGCGGGGCCTTCGTTGTTCCGAAGGTCCTCATCGAGCCCGCGTTCCATCGAACGCGGCTCTCGTCGCGCAATCAGTTCGGCTGGCCCACAATCAAACCCAGTCCTTCCTCGGCCTTCTTTACGCCCTTCTTCGCGTTCGAAGTATCTCCGCGCGAATTCTTGAACGCCGACACCATCAGCATCGAGAAGGCGGCCATAAACACGAGTGTTACCAGCACGACGCGTAGCGACGTGGTCTGGAACGGGTTCATCATCTGCGACGTCACGATCGACTTGAGCTGCAGAGCATCGAGGGCGAAGAGAAAGAGCGAGCCAACGAGTCCGATGACGAAAAGCGCCGCGACAGTACCGACCGTGCCGGACACACGTTTGTTGTCGGTGGCGCGTGCCGTCAGCGTCACGATCATCAGGCCGAGAAACGGCAGAAGCAGCACGCTCGAGAGAGCATTTGCTGCACCGAAGCGCCACCTAATGTCGCTCAGCTGCAACGGCCATAGCTGCTGACCGGCCTGGAGAAACGGGATCACAATGAGCAGTAATGCGCCGGTGTAGAGCAAACGGCGGGACGGCGCGTCGTCAGTGAGGCGGAACGAATCAGACATAGGAAGTAAGGGTGCGTCGAACGGTGACGGTGAGGCATGCCCCACCCAGCAATGTGCGGCTTCGGAAACCTGCGACCGCGACCTGCGTGACCTCGGGAACGATAATCCGAAACTCCAATCCTGCACGTTTCGGGCCAACGAGCTCAACCATAAAGCGTCCTGGTGGTCCGCTCTTCAGGAGCAAGACGGGCGCAGGGCCCATGCGGTCACGCCGACGCCTAGGGTGTAACGGTGGCAAATCTGACTCCGACAAAAATGGGCCGCTGTAGTGACGCTTGCGCAAGGGGACGTGACAAACGCTAAAGACCTGCAGTGACCCGACCGATAGAACTACACGAACGGGTGCGTCCCGTCTGCAGCGGGACCGAGTCAGCACTCGGAGACCATGCGCTTCGACGATGGAGCGATAGGTCGCACGAAATCCGTAACGGAGAACTCAGAACTATGTCGCGTTCACTGATCAATCGCATGATGGTCCCCGCAACACTGGCGGCATTGTCCCTAGCCACATTTGCCACAGCGGGCGAGGCGCAGGATGACAGTAAAATCTATGCCATGAATGAAGTGCAGAGTCTACCGAAACTGTCGTCGACCGCCGCGGCAGCTCGGCTGATTCAGGAGTCGTATCCGACGGACCTGAAGAACCGCGGAGTCGGCGGCATGGTCGAGTTACAGTTCGTCGTCGATGCGAAGGGCAAGGTGGATCCAGCCAGCGTCGAAGTGGTCGACGCGACGCAGACGGCGCTTGGCGAAGCTGCAAAGAGGGTGGTGTCGCGCCTCGATTTCTCCCCGGGCAAGGTGAACGGCATCGGCGTTCGGACGAAGGTTGTTCTGCCGATCATCTACAAGCCGTAGTCGAACGAGTCGTCGACGGGAAACGGTCGCCGATCACGCGCGCGATACCGCGGGGCCCAAACGATACCGTCGTTCGGGCCCCGCGTCGCATCGGTCTGTGCTGGTCGCTGCCATGAACGAACGCTAGCTTCCCGCCCCATGACCTCCACTTCGACGTCCATGCGTGAAAAGCTCGAACGCCTCGCCGCCGCGGGCGACGCGGCAGAGCAGGGTGGCGGCCTTACGCGCCTCGCGGCTCAACACGCTAAGGGAAAGCTCTCCGCTCGCGAACGGCTTGATGTCCTCCTCGACGAAGGCTCTTTTGTCGAGCTCGATCGCTTCGTCACGTCACGTGCCACGATCGAGGGAGAAACGCCGATCTATGGCGACGGCGTGGTGACGGGGCACGGACGGATCGAAGGGCGCCTAGTGTACGTATTTTCGCAGGACTTTACTGTCTTCGGCGGATCACTCTCCGAAGCCCATGCCGCGAAGATCTGCAAGGTGATGGATCTCGCGTTGCGCGCCGGCGCGCCGATGATCGGACTGAATGACTCGGGCGGTGCGCGCATTCAGGAAGGCGTCATATCACTCGGCGGTTACGCCGAGATCTTCTTGCGCAACACGCTCGCGTCCGGAGTGATTCCACAGATTTCCGCAATCCTCGGACCATGCGCGGGGGGCGCGGTCTACTCGCCCGCCATCACCGACTTCATCTACATGGTCCGCGGCACGAGCTACATGTTCGTCACCGGTCCGAGCGTGGTGAAGACGGTGACGCACGAAGACGTGACGATGGAGCAGTTGGGCGGTGCCGATACACATGCGGGGACGAGCGGCGTCGCGCACTTCGCCTGTGCTTCGGAACTGGCGTGCCTACAGCACATCCGCGAGCTGTTCGGGTTCGTGCCGTCCAACAATGTGGACGAGCCGCCCCGCGGTAGCGCGCGCGACCCGCGCGACCGCCGCGATGAAGCACTGCTCGATGTGGTGCCGCAGAATCCGAACAAACCGTATGATATGCACGGCGTCATTCGTCGCATTGTTGACGACGGAGCGTTTTATGAAGTGCAGCCGGACTACGCCGGGAACATTCTCGTCGGCTTCGCTCATCTCGGTGGACACAGCATCGGCATCGTGGCAAACCAGCCAGCAGTGCTCGCCGGCGTGCTGGATATCAACGCCTCGCTGAAAGCGGCGCGTTTCGTGAGATTCTGTGACTGCTTCAATATTCCGCTCGTGACGTTCGAGGATGTGCCAGGCTTTCTCCCCGGACTCGCCCAAGAGCATGGCGGCATCATCAAGCACGGTGCGAAGCTCCTGTACGCGTACTGCGAAGCCACGGTGCCGAAGCTCACGGTGATTACGCGCAAGGCATACGGGGGCGCGTATGACGTCATGAGCTCGAAACACATTCGTGGCGACTACAACATCGCGTGGCCCACGGCGGAAATCGCCGTGATGGGTCCGAAGGGCGCTGTCGAGATTCTGTATCGCAAGGAAATCGCGGAGGCGGCGGATCCGCAGGCCGCCATGGACGCACGCGTGGCCGAGTACACGGAGAAGTTCGCCAACCCCTACATCGCCGCCGCACGCGGCTACATCGACGATGTCATCGATCCGCGCGACACCCGACCGAAGTTGATCGATGCGCTCGAGTCGCTGCGGGGCAAGCGGGATCGCAATCCGCCGAAAAAGCATGGGAACTTGCCGCTGTGAGCATCGGCGCGGATGTGTCGACGGCACCGCCGTTTAAGAAGATCCTGATTGCGAATCGTGGGGAGATTGCGCTCCGCATCATCCGTGCCTGTCAGGAACTCGGCGTCAAGACGGTCGCAGTGTACTCCGACGCCGACGCACGCGCCCCTCACGTCCGTGAGGCCGATGAAGCCGTCAACGTCGGGCCCGCACCGTCGAGTCAGAGCTATCTCGTTGGCGAGCGCCTGATCGAAGTCGCGAAGCGCACCGGCGCCGAGGCCATCCATCCTGGCTACGGATTCCTGTCCGAGCGCGCCTGGTTCGCGCGCGCTGTTCGCGAGGCGGGACTTGTATTCATCGGCCCACCGGCCGAGGCCATCGAGGCAATGGGATCAAAGACGGCGGCACGACAACTGGCGATCGCGGCCGGCGTACCGGTCGTCCCGGGCACCACCGAGGCGTTGCGAGACGCCGACGAAGCCGTGTCCGTCGCCGAGTCGTTCGGGTTTCCGGTGCTGTTGAAGGCCGCTGCCGGCGGTGGCGGGAAAGGGATGCGTATCGTGCGATCGCGTGAGGAAATCGCGGATGCGCTCGCGTCGGCGAAACGCGAGGCGCTGAGTGCGTTCGGGGATGACGCCGTCTACGTCGAGAAGTACATCGAGGGTCCGCGCCACGTCGAGATCCAGATCCTGGCGGATTCACACGGCAACGTGCTGCATCTCGGCGAACGTGAGTGTTCGGTGCAGCGTCGACATCAGAAGATGATTGAAGAAGCACCGAGTGTGGCCGTTTCTCCGGAATTGCGCGCGCGCATGGGCGAGACCGCCGTGGCGGCCGCGCGCGCGGCAGGCTACGTGAACGCGGGCACGTGCGAGTTTCTGCTTGATCGCAGTGGCGCGTTCTACTTCCTCGAGATGAACACGCGCATTCAAGTCGAGCACCCCGTCACCGAGTTGGTGATGGGGATTGATCTCGTGCAATGGCAGATCCGGATTGCCGCCGGGGCGCGTTTGCCCTTCGTGCAGAAGGCCTTCACACCGCGTGGATGGGCCATCGAGTGCCGCATCACGAGTGAGGATTTCGCGAACGGATTTCTCCCGTCGACGGGACACATCGATTATCTCCATGTGCCGAGCGGACCGGGGGTGCGTTGGGACGGTGGTATCGAAGCCGGGAGCGATATCGGGCTGTATTACGATCCCATGCTGGCGAAGCTGATCGTCCATGCGCCCACGCGCATGCTGGCCATCGCCCGCATGCGTCGCGCGCTGCTCGAACTCACGATCGATGGTATCGAGACGTCGCGCGGCTTTCATGTGCGCGTCCTTGACCATCCTGAGTTCCAGCGTGGCGACATCTCGATTCAGTGGTTGGAGCAGACCCTTCCGGCGCTGACCGCTCCAGCGTGTGATCCTGCCGCACTGCGACTCGCCGCACTAGCAGCCGCCATGCTTACGCACGAAGAACGCATGAATGGCCGCGGTGGATCGATTGGCGTCGCGATGCACGCACCGGATGCGGCAACGACAGTCCCGGACGGTCGCACGTCGTGGACGACACTGGCACGACGTGATGCGCTCCGCTAGGCGCGGTGGGCGTCCGGCGCGCGGTGCGCCGCGCAACGCGCCGCGTACCGAGCAGGTCGCGACCGTGCGCGTCGAGGGGATCGCCGCCGGTGGGGACGGCATTGGGCGGATCGACGGCCTTGCCTGTTTCATCCCGCGCACCGCGCCGGGCGATGTCGCACAGGTCGCGTACATCTCGCATGCACGCTACGCGCGAGGCCGTGTGTTGCAGTTGCTCGAGTCATCGCCGGACCGGGTGACACCATCGTGTCGACATTACGTGGCGGATCGATGTGGCGGATGCCAGTTGCAACATCTGTCCGTCGACGCGCAGCGTGAGGTGCGGCGGCGCATTGTGCGCGACGCGCTGCAACGCGTGGGGCATCGTGCCATGGAGTTACCGGCGTTGGTCGCCGATGCAGAGTGGGCTTACCGTGAACGTTTGACGCTGGCATTGCGCGCACGCGGCACTGGATACGTCGGTGGCCTCCACGCGTATGATGATCCATCCCGTGTGTTTGCACTCGAGGAGTGTCCAATCACGGATCCGCGCCTGACGGCGGCATGGATGGCGCTGCAGGGGCGATTGCGCGGATTGCCCTCGGCGTCGGCCGACGCCCCACTGCGGCTGTCGCTGCGATTGAGTGGCGCGGGGGACGATGTCGCCGTGGTGATATCCGGCGGCGCACAGTGGGAAGACGGCGCGCCGTGGGCCGACGACGCGCGTCGTGCCGTGCCGATGATTGCCGCAATCTGGTGGGAACCGACCGGAAGTCCGCCGGTGCTCCTCTCAGGCGATCCCGGGCGCGACGTGTTGGCCTTCGCGCAGGTGAATGCAGTCGTCTCCATCGCGCTTCGCGAACACGTGTTGGAGGTTGTTCGCGCGCTAAATCCAGCGTCGGCAATTGATGCGTATTGCGGGCGTGGCGATCTCGCGGCAGCGCTCGCGCGGCAAGGCGTGCAGGTCACGGCGATCGAAGCGGATGGTGCCGCGACGCAACGTGCCGCTCAGCAGCTCGAAGCGTTTTCTGGATCTCGGGTCGTGACGGCGATGGTCGAGTCGGTCATCGCCGAGTCATTGCCAGCCGATGTCGTGGTGCTGAATCCCCCCCGACGCGGTGTCGACATCCGCGTCACCGCGGCGCTCGCGGATGCCGCGCATAGTGGCGTGCAGGCGATCGTGTATGTCAGCTGTGATCCGGCAACGCTGGCGCGTGATGTCGCGCGCCTACCGTTGTGGCGCGTCTCGTCGATCAAGTGTTTCGATATGTTTCCGCAAACGGCGCATGTGGAAAGCGTGTGCGTGCTCGTCCCCGGGGAGTCATGAAATACGTCGTCGATGTAAACGGTGAACGGATCACGGTGGAGCTTGATGGCGCGCACGCCACCATCGATGGCCAGCGTCTCGAGGTCGCGCTAACGACGGTCGAGGGAACCCCGGTTCGGTTGGTTCGAATCGGCGAGCAGGTACACCGTGTCGTGGCTCGCCGTGGCGCATCGCGCGGATCCTGGCTGTTGGACATCGACGGAGTTCGCGTCGAGACCGAGGCATTGGACGAGCGTATGCGGGCGATTCGTGACCTAACGGCAGCCGCCGAAGGCGCAACGGGACCAGCGCCGCTGCACGCGCCAATGCCGGGGCTCGTCGTGCGGGTCAATATCGCCGTCGGCGACATCGTGACGGCCGGTCAGGGCCTCGTCGTCATGGAGGCGATGAAGATGGAGAACGAGCTTCGAACGGCCTCTCCGGGGGTCGTGCTGGCCATACGCGCCCTTCCCGGAACGGCCGTCGAGAAGGGCGCGGTATTGGTCGAGCTGGGGCCTGTCGACGTGAGCTAAGCTGCGCCAGGCGGGAGGATCAGATCACGTGACTGGCTTCGCCGGGCGCATCCGATTGGCGCTCTTGATGACCATGAAGATGACGAACGCGATGATCAGGAACGTGACAACTTGGTTCAGGAACTGCCCATAGGCGAGTACGGGCACGCCGGCCTTCTTGGCGGCTTCGAGCGTGTCGAAGGAACCGCCTTTGAGGACCACGAACCGATTGGCAAAGTCCACGCCGCCGGTCACCAGTCCGACCAACGGCATGATGATGTCGTTCACCAAAGAATCAACGATCTTTCCAAACGCCCCGCCGATGACGACGCCGACCGCGAGATCCATGACGCTGCCCTTCATCGCAAACTCTTTGAACTCTGACGCCATGCCCATGGAGCACTCCGGGGGAGGGGTAATGACACAGGGCGGTGCCCCGACTTCGAAGCACCCGCTTGGGGCGGGAATCGGGCATGATGGAGGCTGGACGCACCATTGGCAATAGCGTTCCGCGCGCTGAATCGCGCGAATGGAGGCCTTAGCTGGATTGACAGCGGTGCCGAGCGGCAGTAACCTACGAGTCTGTCTCGACTTCCGTGACTTTTTGCGGGTCGCGAGACGGTACCGTGTGACGTAGCCGTCCGGCAAGTCACACGGAGACCGCTGCGACCCTCGTTTCTGATCCATCACAAAGCGCCGCAAGGCGTTTCCTGAGTACACGCTCGCATGAAGACCTACAGCGCGACCCCGAAGGATATCGATCGTCGGTGGTATATCGTCGACGCGGAAGGGATGGTCCTGGGCCGGCTCGCGTCGGAAGTCGCCAAGATCATTCGCGGCAAGCATAAGCCCATGTACACGCCGCACATGGACACCGGTGACTTTGTCATCGTGATCAACGCGTCCAAGGTGCACGTGACCGGTCGCAAGGCAGAGCAGAAGACGTACTTCGCTCACACCGGCTACATGGGTCACGAAAAGCACGTGCCATACGCATCCGTGATGGCGAGCCACCCAGAGCGCATCATCGAGAAAGCGGTCTATGGCATGTTGCCGAAGACCGCGCTCGGTCGGCAGGTGCTCCGCCGCAAGCTTCGCGTCTACGCAGGCGCTGACCATCCGCACGTAGCGCAGATCCCCACGGCGCTCTCCTTTTCCACCGCCGAGGCTAAGTGATGTCGGAGCAGATCCAGTCCGTTGGCCGTCGCAAGCGAGCGGTATGCCGCCTCTATCTTACCCCCGGCTCGGGTAAGTGGGATGTGAACGGTCGCACATTGGGCGATTTCTTCCCGCGCCCGGCACTTGTGTCGGCAATTCAGCAGCCCTTCACGCTCACCGACACGCTCGGTCGTTTCGACGTGAAGGCCGTGCTCGACGGTGGTGGCGTGTCCGGTCAAGCAGGTGCGGTGCGTCTCGCGATCGCGCGCGCGTTGGTCAAGCTCGACGAGACCAACCGCAAGAAGTTGCGTGAGTTCGGCCTCTTGACGCGCGACGCGCGTGAGGTCGAGCGCAAGAAACCGGGTCGCGCCGGCGCTCGTAAGCGGTTCCAGTTCTCCAAGCGTTAGTCGCCGCGGCTTCGGCCGCGCGACGACGTATCTCTCACGCTGTCCGAGCTGGTGGCGGGTGCCGATGTCCCTCGGGATGCGGTGGCCACCAGCGATGACGACAGCGGACGAATTCCAAACCTCCAGCGGTATCAATCATGGCCACTCCGTCCCTCGAGCAGCTGCTCGCCGCGGGCGTTCACTTCGGGCACCAGACCCGTCGTTGGAACCCCAAGATGCGCCGGTTCATTTTCGCCGAGCGCAACGGCATTCATATCATCGACCTGCAGAAGACGCTGCGTCAGATCGAACTGGCGCAGAAGCTCGTGCGCGAGGTTGTGCTGCGCGGAGAGAACGTCCTCTTCGTCTGCACCAAGCGCCAGCTGGCGGCCATTGTGAAGTCCGAAGCTGAAGCCAGTGGCGCCATGTACGTCACCGAGCGTTGGCTGGGCGGCATGCTCACCAATTTCGGCACGGTGAAGAAGCAGATCCGTAAACTCAAGGATCTCGAGGCGGGCAGTGAAGACGGTGGTGAATTCAAGAACTACACCAAAAAAGAGCAGCTGCTGATGAGCCGGCAGCGCGACAAGCTGTCAAAGTATCTGCAGGGAATCAAGAACATGAATCGCCTGCCGGGCTTGCTGTTCATCATCGACTCCAAGAAGGAACGCATCGCGGTCAGCGAAGCGAACAAGCTTGGCGTTCCGATCGTCGCCATCGTCGACACGAACGCAGATCCCGACTTGATCACGGTACCCATCGCCGGTAATGACGATGCCATTCGCTCGGTCGAGTTGATCGCGAAAGTGATCGCGGAGACGATCGGGGAAGCGCGCCGTGAAGCACCGACCCGCGCGTCGGAAGAAGAGCACGAGAGCTATACCTTCTCCAGTGATCGCGGCACCGAGCCGGCCGGTCGTGGTGAGCGTGGTGATCGCGGCCAAGGTGGCGGTGCGCCAGCCGCCGGCGCCAGCCGTCCGGGTGAAGACGATAAGCGTCGTCGCCCACGTCGCCGTCGCGCCAAGCCCGAGGCGATTGCCGCCCGCTTGAAGACTGGCGCCGACGGCGCCGTTGAAGGCACCGTCGAAGGCGCACCGGCAGATGTCGCCGGTGAGCCGGGTGGCGCGGACGCGGAGTAACGGTCAGCGCATCTCAGAACACGATGAGGTGCGGAAGTAACGACGCGAGACCCGAGCGCCGCCGGCTATTACCGGCGGCGTTTGTCTGCCAAGCAGTGCCGGGGAAGCCGTTGTAGCCTCACCGGAAGCATCTCCCGAACGCTGTACATGACACTTTGAACATACAGGGCTTCACGATGACGACCCCGATCACGGCCAAGCTCGTGGCTGAACTTCGCCAGCGCAGCGGCGCTGGCATGATGGATTGCAAGAAGGCGCTCGACGAGACGGGCGGCGACATGGACACGGCGATGGAGTATCTGCGGAAGAAAGGAATCTCCAAGGCCGAGAAGCGCGCCGACCGATCGACCAGCGAAGGCATTGTTGGCGGTGAAGTGTTCAACAACAGCACGACGGGTGTCCTCATCGAAGTCGCATGCGAGACAGATTTCGTCGCGCGCAACGAAGACTTCGGGAAGGTGGTCGCGACGCTCGTCGCGCATCGCGTGCACTCGAAGGCGGCGGACGTCGACGCCCTCTTAGCCGAGCCGCTGGTGTCGGGCGAAGCGCCGTCCGTTGCAGAGTTCGTCAAAGCGGCATCTGCCCGCACGGGCGAAGCGGTCAACGTCAAGCGCACCGCGCGCTTCGATACGGACGCGAGCGGCGTGATCGGCATGTATCGCCACCACAACAACAAGCTTGCGACACTCGTGCAGGTGACCACGTCGTCGGCCGAGGTGGCGAAGCACGAGTCAACGCACCAGCTCGTGAAGTTCATCGCCGAGCACATCGCGGCGTCGGCGCCGCTGGCCGTTGATCGCAATGGCGTTCCTGCTGAGAAGATCGAAAGCGAGAAGCGCATCGCCGAGGAGCAGGCACGGCAGTCCGGAAAGCCGGATGCGATGGTCGAGAAGATCGCCACCGGCAAGATCGAGGCGTTCCTGAAGGACGTTACGCTCCTCCCGCAGGCCTGGGTGCGTGATCCCGCGATCACCATCGCCGCGTTGATCAAGGATCACGCGGACCGGGCAGGCGGAACGATCACGGTCGACCGCTTCGTGCGTTTGCAGCTTGGCGCGGAATAACCGGCAGTGAGTGACTCCAACTCCGCGACCGGAGAAGGCGCGTCGGTGCCCACGGGCACCGGCGCGTTGCGCTATCCGCGAGTGCTCCTCAAACTATCCGGTGAGGCGCTTGCTGGCGAAGACAAAGTCGGGTTCAACTTCGATCGAATCGGGTTCTTTGCGGACCAGATCGTCGAAGTCGCCAAGATGGGAGTTCAGCTAGGGCTCGTGATCGGCGGCGGCAACATCGTCCGCGGTTCGCAGTTATCGCAACGCGGGATGGATCGCGTCAGCGCCGACTACATGGGCATGCTCGGTACCGTTATCAATGCGTTGGCGTTGCAGGACGTACTCGAAAAGCGGGGGCTCGATACGCGTGTCATGACCGCCATCCGCATGGAGGAACTCGCCGAGCCGTACATTCGTCGGCGTGCATTGCGGCATTTCGAAAAGGGACGCACTGTCATCTTTGCTGCCGGCACTGGCAACCCGTATTTTTCGACCGATACCGCGGCGGTGCTGCGCGGCATTCAGATGAAGGCCGATGTGATCATCAAAGCCACCAGTGTTGACGGGGTGTATACGGCCGATCCGAAGACGGATGTCAACGCGCGCCTGTACGAGACCATCAGCTATCGCGACGTGATGCTCGAAGAGCTGCGCGTGATGGACCAGACGGCCATTACCCTGTGTAAAGAAAATCAGTTACCGCTGATCGTTCTCAACATTCACAACTCGGGCGCGATTGCTCGTGCAGTTCGGGGCGAACGCGTGGGGACTCTCGTTTCATGAGCATCACTGCACAGATCCTGAAGGACACGAAGACGGGCATGGAGAAGGGACTCGACGCGTCCAAGCGTGAGTTCTCTGGTATCCGTTCCGGGAAAGCGTCGCCGAACATGCTCGACACCGTCAAGGTCGAAGCCTATGGCTCATACGTCGCGCTCAACCAAGTGGCGTCGGTGTCGGCGCCAGAGCCGCGTGTTCTGATCGTCACACCGTTCGACAAAGGACAGGCGAAAGCGATCGAGAAGGCGATCCGCGAATCGGATCTCGGCCTCGATCCCGCCCATCAGGGTGGCATCATTCGCGTGCCGTTGCCGTCGATGAATGAACAGCGCCGCAAGGAGCTCGTGAAGGTCCTGCACAAGCTCGCGGAAGATGGTCGCATCGCGATCCGTCACGCTCGGACGGATGCCCGCGACAAGATCAAGAAACTCGACGGCGTCTCGGAAGATGAGAAGAAGCACGCCGAGAAGGACCTGCAGAAGTTGCACGATGATTTCATCGGCAAGCTCGACGCCTTGTTGAAGGCGAAAGAGGCCGAAGTCATGGAGGTCTGAGTCCGCTCCGCGGACCGATCCGCGATGGCGCCGTCCATGTCCCGTTCCGCCGCGGACTCTGAGTCCGATTTGCTCGCGCGTGTGCGTGTGCACGGGGCCGTGCCACGGCACATCGCGATCATCATGGACGGTAACGGTCGATGGGCGCGTGAGCGGCACATGCCGCGTCCGTTCGGTCATCGCTCCGGGATGAAGGCGGTTCGCGCCGTGGTTGAAGGATGCCTCGAAGCTGGCGTCGAGTGGTTGTCGCTCTTCGCCTTCTCGCAGGAGAATTGGCAGCGACCGGAGACGGAAGTGTCGGCGTTGATGTCGCTGCTCGAGGAATACATCGCGCGCGAGGCGGCGGAGTTGCGAGGGCAGGGCGTCCGCGTGCGCGTCTTCGGTGATTTGGAGCGGCTGAGCGGCCCCGCGGCGGCAGCGGTCGATCGCGTCATGCATGAGACGCAGGACGGCACCAAGCTTGGCCTGAATCTCTTCATCTCCTACGGTGGCCGCGCAGAGCTGGTGCGCGCCGCACGACTGCTCGCCGTCGAGGTGCAGGCCGGCAGGATGACGCCCGACGCCATCGGCGAAGCGGAAATCCGCGAACGACTGTTTACTGCGCAGTGCCCGGATCCGGATTTGCTAATTCGTACGTCGGGCGAGCAGCGTCTTTCCAACTTCTTGCTCTGGCAGATCGCGTACGCGGAGCTGTACATCTCCAGCGTGCTCTGGCCGGATTTTGGTCAGGCCGCACTTTATGACGCGATCCTTGATTTCCAGCGTCGCGATCGGCGTTTCGGCCGCGTCCCGGTCTGATCGACCCGACCCGGAGTCATTTGTGAGCGAGCTTGGACGGCGCGTCATCGTCGCGCTGATCGGCGCACCGATCGCCCTCGGCGTCATCTGGATGGGGGATGCGGCGCTCGCGACGCTGGCCGGTGCGTTATCGGCGCTTGCCGCATGGGAGTTTTTTCGCCTGTCACGCGAAGCCGGAAACACCCCGATGTCGGCGATCGGTATCGTCGCCGCGGCGGTCATTCCCTTACTGGTACACGCGCAGTACCTCGGCGTGATTCAAGTGCCCCTCAGCGCCGCGCCGCTTTCGCTGCTCGTCTTGATTGCGCTGGCAATCTGGATGCGGGGCATCGACGGAAAACCGATCGCGGCAGTCGGGACGACGGTTCTGGGGGTGCTGTATACAGGTGGAACCCTGTCGTATATCTACGCGCTCCGATACTACGGGTACGCCGTGGGCGATAAGGCGGGCGCGCTGGTTGTCATTCTTCCCGTGTTGCTCACGTGGGCGAGCGATGTGGGCGCGTACTTTGCGGGTCGTGCGATCGGTGGGCCCAAGCTGATTTCCTCGATCTCGCCTGGAAAGACCGTTGCCGGCGCGATCGGCGGCGTGGTGCTGACGACGATCGTGTGCGCACTCTTCGTGAATTTGTTGTTGCGACCCAACGCCCAGCTGGCGTTTACAACGATCGGCACGATTATCTTTGGCGTCTCGATCAGCGCCGTCGCGCAGCTTGGCGACCTCGCAGAGTCGCTGTTCAAACGTGAGGCACACGTGAAAGACAGCGGAACGCTCTTTCCTGGCCATGGCGGTGTGCTCGATCGGCTCGACTCGCTCTTCTTCGTGTTGCCTGTCGCGTATGTGCTGTATGGTTGGCTACTGATCGCGACGCCCTCCTGACGTTCGCCCCGCACCCAGTTGCGTCTCGCATGACCATCGGCGTTGCGATTCTTGGATCAACCGGCTCCATCGGGAAGAGCGCGCTGCGCGTGCTCGAACGACAGGCGCACCGGTTCACTCCGGTCGCGTTGACCGCGAACGCCAATGCCGATGCACTGGCGGCGCAGGTCGAGCAATGGAAGCCGTCGTTCGTCGGCCTCGTCAATGGTGACGTACCGGTGAGCGTCCCGTGGGCGCGAGGCGCCGAATGCCTGGTGCAGGCGGCGACACGACCGGACGCGGACATCATCCTGAACGCAATTGTTGGCGCCGCGGGCCTGCCGGCCACGATGGCCGCGCTGCGAGCCGGGAAGCGCGTCGCGCTAGCGAACAAAGAGACGCTGGTCGTCGCGGGCGAACTGGTCACTCGCGCGGCCCGGGACTTTGGCGGATCGTTAGTCCCCGTCGATAGCGAGCACTCGGCCATTCTTCAGTGCCTAGCTGGCCGCCAGCCTCACGAAGTGCGGCGACTGGTGCTCACCGCCTCTGGTGGACCGTTTCGCACCTGGAGTGACCAGCAGATCGCCAGCGCGACCGTCGCCGACGCGCTCAAGCATCCTACTTGGCAGATGGGCAGCAAGATCACGATCGACAGCGCGACGCTGGCAAACAAGGCGCTCGAAGTGATCGAAGCGCACCACTTGTTCGGCGTCCCGTACGATCGCATTGCCGTCGTTGTGCATCCGCAGAGCATTGTCCATTCGTTCGTCGAGTTCGTGGATGGGAGTGTGCTGGCCCAGATGGGCGTTCCGTCGATGGAACTCCCGATCCTGTTCGCCCTGACGTATCCGGAACGGGTGCCCGATTCTGGCGTACCACAGTTCGATCCGGTGGCGCTGGGAGGGCTCACGTTTGAAACGGTTCGCGCCGACGCGTTTCCCATGCTGGACTTGGGAATAGGCGCCGGCCGATCAGGGGGCGCGGCGCCAGCGGTCTTCAACGCCGCCAATGAGGCCGCCGTGGTGCTGTTTCTCGCCGGACGGATTCGATTTGGCCAGATTTCGGAAGCGGTCGGTGGCGCGCTCGCGTCACTGGCGACGTTGCCGTCTTCGACGCTCGATGAGCTGTGGCGGGCCGACGCGGCTGCGCGTCATTTTGTGGAGTCGCATTTCGCCGTCGTTCGGACGGTGTCCTGATGGATTGCTGACAACCCGGTAGCCATGCTGTCTTCGATTACGCCGTACATCGCTCCGCTGCTGGTCTTCGGTCTCGTCGTGTTCGTTCACGAGTTCGGGCACTTTGCCGCCGCGAAGTTGACTGGCGTGTACGCGCCGGTGTTCTCGCTTGGATGGGGACGTCGACTCTTCGGCTGGCGCCGCGGCGAGACGGACTACCGCGTCTCGATGATCCCGCTCGGCGGCTACGTACGCATGGCGACGCGCGAAGATGACTCGATGGCGGGCATCGAGGGCGGGGCCGATCGCGGCACGTTCGATGCGGCGGCGGCTCGTCCTGCGGATGTGCCCGAGGCGCTCTGGAGTGCGACGGCGATGGCGCCATTTGGCCCCAGAGCTGTCCCCGAAGACCGATGGGTCGAGAGCAAGTCCGTCAGCGCCCGCGTGTTCATTTTGTCGGCCGGTGTCATCATGAACATCGTCCTGACGTTGTTCGTGACCAGTGGCATTTACTATGTCTACGGAAACCCGTATCGCCCCGCGGTCGTCGATAGCGTCGTAGTGGGCGCGCCAGCCGCCGCCGCGGGCGTGCGCTCGGGCGACGTCATTGTTCGCGTGAACGGCGATTCGGTGCACTCGTGGGAGGAGGTGATCGACCACATTGCGCCGGTCGTGAGTGGCACAGTGACGCTCGACGTCACACGCGGCACAGAGCGAGTCGCGATCACCGTGGCACCACAAGTGGTTGAGGGCCCGGACCCGGTCACGGGCGCACAGCGTAAGATCGGGCGGGTGGGCATTTCGGTCCGCGATTCCGTGGCGCGCGATCCCGTCGGTATCGCGCAAGCGGTCAAGTTCGGCGCCTCCGCGACGTGGGCGATGGCGACGAATGTCGCTGGCGTGCTCAAAGGGTTGACGACCGGAACGGTCTCGCGGGAGAACCTTGGCGGACCGATTCAGATCGCTCAGGTGTCGGTGCAGGCGGCTCGACGGGGCGCCGAATCGCTCTGGTCATTGATCGCGTTTCTGAGTCTGAATATCGCGATCCTCAATCTCGTGCCAATTCCCGTGCTCGACGGCGGACAGATCCTGTTGGTGCTCGCCGAACGGATCAAGGGCAGTTCGTTCACGGCACGGACCCGCGAAGCGTTCGCGCGTATCGGCGTCTTGGCGGTGGCTGCGTTGATACTGTTCGTGACCTTCAACGACATCAGCCGTATGTTCACGCGCTGAATGCGAACGTCGGGTGAATATCGACGCGCGCGTTTCAGGCACAGGGGAACGACCGCGGTCTTCGTGTGCGCGGTGCTTGCATGCGCGAGCACCGCGTGCCACCGACGTTCTACGGTGCCATCCACGGCGCTAACGAGCGCCGCAGCCGACAGCTTCGCGAACGACAGTGTGGTCCGCTCGACCGCGTTGCTGCCGAGAATTCCGCGGGATGCGTCACGGTTTGAAATCGACGCGGTCGACGATAGCACCGCGAAGTTCAGGCCGCGTGAAGCGGATTGGATCCGGGAAGGGATGGTCGCGTACGCCGTGGATCCGTTGCATCGCGACGCATTGGTCGCGCGATTGAGAATCACCGAGGTGCACGCGGTCATGATCACGGCATTGGTCACGTCCCAAGTCACGCGCGTGACACCCGCCCACGTCGTGCTGCTGCTCGAACCGCGTCCGACGTGGTGGAAGACGCGTCGATTCTGGATCGGCGCGTCGGCGGGGGCGCTTCTCGGTGGCGCGCTCGGCGCGAGCATCCCGCACTGAGCCGATGCGTAGCCGATGCGTAGCCGATCGCGTGACTCAGCTGCAGGTCATGCGGATGCGACGGAATATCGGTGCACCATCGGCCGAACGGGTGACGAGTAACGAATCGGTGTAGTCAAAGCATTTTGGTGCCGATGCCTTGAACAGATACTTTCCGACGGGGAGGAGCACGGTCGTATCCGCGCGCGCGTCGATTGCGGGCGATCCGTCAGTGGGCACGAAGCGTAGTCGTGCGTCCGCGGGCATGATGTTGAACGAGATCCCGATGCAGGTACGCACCGGCAGGGTGAGTGCGCGACGCTCGCCCGCTCTCAACTGCACGATGGTTTCCTGCGCGGCCGTCGGGCACGCCGTCGGGGCGTCGGCGATGATGGCGCGCACGATCAGGCGAGCGGCCGCACTCCGTTCGATCGTGGCGCTGCCGCGCCCTTCGCGAACGCCGTCGACATAGAGCACCGCGGAGTCCGGCGCCGTGAGGATGAGTTGCGCGCGTGCTGCCGCTGACGTGGTTGACGCTCTGGGCCCAGGCGCGGTGGCACCGGCCGTCGAAGCGGTACGTCGCGCACTGTCAGCGCGCGCGATACGGTCGCGCTGCGAAGACAGCAGGCTGTCACGTGCGCCTTCGACGAGCGTATCCGTCGCGCGCGCAGTCGACGACGTTCTATCGGACCCGCGTTCGGCCCGCACCAGCGTTCGCACCAGCGTTCGCAGCAGCGGTTGCAGCAGGGTTCGCACCGGCGGCAGCTGCCAGATCGCCAAAACGGAGGCTGCCGCAAACGCCAACGCGAACGTGGGACGGATCCATCGCGCTGGTCGTCGCGCGGGCGCGGTCGACCCGACTGGCGTCGTGGACAGCGTCTCGGATGCGTTCGGGCGAGCTGTTGTGGGCGTCAGGCGAGATGTCGGCGCCGTCGGCAGCGCGGCGAGTGCGTCCGCCAGTTGCAGCGCACTGGCGAAGCGCTCCGCTGGATCCTTTCGCAACAACCGTCCGACGAGCGCGTCAAACTCTGCCGACAACTCCGGAACAGTGTCGCGCGCCGAGGGCGCTGGCACTTCGACATGCATGCGAGCGACCGCGTACCAGTCATCGCCTTCAAACGGCACTCGTCCGGTCGCGGCGCGATAGAGCGTGATGCCGAGCGCGTACAAATCGCTGCGACCGTCAAGTTCGAGTCCTCGCGCCTGTTCGGGACTGAAGTAATGCGGCGTGCCCATGACGTGATTGCTGCCGCTCAGTGCCGGTTCACTGCTCAGTGCACGAGCCAAACCGAAATCGGCAACGACCGCCTCGCCATGCGTACCGATGAGGATGTTGTCGGGCTTGATGTCGCGATGCACCACGCCGCCCGCATGCGCGATCGCGAGGGCGGCGGCGACATCGAGTCCAATCCGGACCACTTCGGTCTCGGGGAGCCGTTGCAGAAGCTCCAGTCGGCGCGCGAGGGAAAGCGGCAGCAGGTCCATCGCCACAAAGGAAGCGCCATCGACCTGGCCGACGTCTCGAACCGTCACGATGTTCGGGTGTCGCAATCGCGCGGCGATGGCGGCTTCTCGCCTGAAACGCGCCTCAGCCTCGGTTTGCCCTGCGAACTCTGGGCGCAGGATCTTCAGCGCGACCGGGATCTCCAGGTCACGATCGACCGCCTCGTAGACCCACGCGAAAGCCCCTCCGCCGAGCAGTCGGATGACCCGATATTTTCCGATCTGGCGGCCGAGATAGCGATCGGGCACGTAACGGTCCTTTACAGAAGGGGCGAAGTGGTATAAACTCCCGTGCTTCATACAATTGCGCGCAAAACCGCGGCGCAGCTGACGTACCCTGCGCACCCGTTGCGCCGAGAAACTTACGACGATGGCGTTCGATAAGGCATCCACGATCGACAAGTACCGGGCCCACGAAGGGGACACCGGTTCCACCCGCGTACAGATTGCGCTCCTCACAGAGCGGATCAACTACCTGACGGGTCACTTCCGTACTCACGCCAAGGATCACCACGGGCGTCGCGGTCTCCTGAAGATGGTCGGCAAGCGCCGTCGCCTTCTGGATTACTTAAAGCGTACGGACGTCCAGGAGTATCGCACGCTCGTCCAAAACCTTGGTCTCCGGTACTAACCAAGACCACGCCGTCACGTCGCGCGGGGGCAGTAATGCCTCCCGCGCGATTTGCGTTCTCACCCGATAAAAAAAGCAGATGATGCATCGCATCGAGCGGACCTTCGCGGGTCGCCCGCTGGTCATCGAGACCGGCCGCATGGCCAAGCAGGCGGCTGGCTCCGCCCTCGTACAATTCGGCGAGACGATGGTTCTTGCGGCCGTTACGGTCAGCGACAACCAGTCTCCTCTCCCATTCTTCCCGCTGACGGTCGAATACAAGGAGAAGACCTACGCCGCGGGTAAGATCCCCGGCGGATTCATCAAGCGCGAAGGGCGCCCGCATGATCATGAGATCCTTGCGTGCCGCATCATCGATCGCTCGATCCGCCCGCTTTTCCCGGAAGGCTTCAAGAACGAAGTGCAGGTGTTCATCTACGTCATCTCGGCCGATCAGGAAAATGACGCGGACGTCTTGGCATTGCTTGCCACGTCGTTCGCACTGAACGCGTCGCGGATTCCGTTCATGGGTCCGATCGGCGGCGTGCGCGTCGGCCGCGTGCAGGGACATTGGGTGCTCAACCCGACGTTCCAGCAGCTCGCGTTCTCGGACATGGATCTCGTCGTCGCGGGTTCGAAGGACTCCATCGTCATGGTCGAAGGTGGCGCGCTGGAAGTCTCCGAAGCTGATGTGCTCGAGTCTTTGAAGATCTCGCACGATGGCATTCGCGAGCTCATCGACATGCAGAACGAGCTGTTGGCGAAGGTGCAGCAGCCGAAAATGGAGTGGAAGAAGTCCGAGCCAAGCGTCGCCGTTGTCGAAGCGACGAAGAAGGCCGCGACGAAGTCGATCCAGACGGCACTGAATCAGGCGGACAAGCACACCCGCATTCAGGCGATCGAGAAGGCCAAGCACGCGGCGGCTGAGCAGCTGGCGATCGAATTTCCAGACAACACGAAGGATATCAACGCCGCCCTCGGCGATATCGAATACAACGAGCTGCGCGCGCAGGTCCTTGACACGGGTCTTCGCGTCGACGGCCGCAAGCCCAATGAAGTGCGTGGTATCAGCATCGACACGACGCTGCTGCCCCGCGCGCACGGCTCGGCGCTCTTTACCCGTGGCCAGACGCAGGCGCTCGTGGCCGCGACGTTGGGGACGGCGAAGGACGCGCAGCGTCTCGATTCCATCAACGAGCCGGGCGAAACCACCCGCTCCTTCATGCTGCATTACAACTTCCCGCCGTTCTCCACTGGCGAAGTGCGTCCGATGCGCGGCACCAGTCGTCGCGAAATCGGCCACGGTAATCTGGCTGAGCGCGCCCTGCAGGGTGTCCTGCCGGACTTCGCCGATTTCCCGTACACGAGTCGCATCGTGTCGGAAGTCCTCGAGTCGAACGGCTCGTCGTCGATGGCATCCGTCTGCGGCGGTTCGCTGTCGCTGTTCGATGCCGGCGTTCCAATGAAGGCCGCCGTCGCCGGTGTTGCGATGGGCCTGATCAAGGAAGGGAAGAAGTACGCGATTCTGACCGACATCCTCGGCACCGAAGACCATCTCGGCGACATGGATTTCAAGGTGGCCGGTACGAAAGACGGTATCACGTCGATCCAGATGGACATCAAGATCGAAGGACTCGATCTCAAAATCATGGAAGAGGCCCTCGCACAGGCGAAGGACGGCCGCCTCCATATTTTGGCCGAAATGGACAAGACGCTGTCTGCGCCACGCACCGAGATGTCGAAGTATGCGCCGCGCATCGTGACGGTGCAGATCCCGGTCGACAAGATCGGCGAGCTGATCGGACCGAAGGGCAAGAACATCCGTGGCATTCAAGACGAGACGGGTGCCGAACTGAGCGTCGACGATGACGGCACGGTGACCATCGCGGCTGTCGGTGCGGAGTCGATGGAGCGGGCGCGTCAGATGGTGCAGGCGATGACGGCCGAAGCGATTGTGGGCGAGACGTACGAAGGCACCGTGAAGACGGTGACGGCGTTCGGCGCGTTCATCGAGATCATGCCCGGTACGGAAGCGCTATTGCATGTGTCCGAGATGAAGCATGAGCGCGTGGACAAGCCGGAAGACGTGGTCAAGAAGGGCGACCGTGTCACGGTGAAGCTCATCGATCGCGATGAACGTGGCCGCCTGCGTTTGTCGATGAAGGCCCTGTTGCCGCGTCCGGAAGGTATGCCGGAAGAAGTGCCGGGTGAGCGTCCGCCGCGTCGCGAAGATAGTGGCGATCGTGGTGGTCGTAGCGGCGGACGGAGTGGTGGTGGTCGCGATCGGCGCTAACGCGCCCTCCGCAGCGTCTGCTTTACGCCGTACGGATTTCCCGAATGGACTGACCGTGCTCTCGGAAGGTGTTCCGGGAGCGCGGTCGGTTGCGTTCGGGGCATGGGTACGCGCTGCCACGCTGCACGAACGCCCCGAAGAAATGGGCGTGTCGCATTTTCTTGAGCACATGGTGTTCAAGGGGACGCGCACGCGCACGGCGCAGAATATCGCCCTGTCGCTCGAGACGCTGGGCGGATCGCTCGACGCGTATACGGAACGTGAACACACGTCCTACCAGGCGCGTGTACTCGATGAACACCTGCCTGAAGCAGTCTCCGTCATTGGCGATCTGCTCTTCGAACCGCTGCTGCGCGAGTCGGACCTCGCGTTGGAGCGGAAGGTGATTCTCGAGGAGATCAGCATGGTTGACGACACGCCTGACGACGTGATCTTCGACGTGCATAACCGCATCCTCTGGGGCGCTCACGCACACGGCTATCCGATTCTCGGCACCCGTGAGACCGTGCAGGCACTGGATGTGTCGCACCTGCAGGCGCTGCACGCGCGGGCATATCATCCGGGGCGGCTCGTCGTGGCCGCCAGCGGGAATGTTGACCACGATGTGCTGGTCAGCACGCTCCAGGCGACTGGCTGGGCGGATCGAAGTCGCGGCGACAGTACGCCGTTCGTCGTCGAGACCGCGCTGCCCTCAGCGCCCCAGCGGCACCATGTCAAGCGCAAGGATATCGCGCAGACGCACATTGTCCTCGGGACCGTGGGACCGTCGCACGGAGACCCCCGCCGCTACGCATACGCACTGCTGGACATGCTGCTGGGCGGCGGGATGAGCTCGCGCCTGTTCCAGCGAGTGCGTGAGGAACTCGGCCTCGCCTACAACGTCCATACCTTCAGTTCGTCTTACGCGGACACCGGATCGCACGGCGTGTACGTGGCGAGCGCGCCGGAGAGCGCACAGGAGTCGCTGGACGCGGTGCGAGGGGTGCTGGCTCAGGTGGTTGAAGAAGGACTGTCCGACGACGATCTTGAGGCAGGCAAGCGGCAACTCCGGGGGCAGCTGGTGCTGTCGATGGAGGGCGTGTCGTCTCGCATGTATCGGGCAGCCACCACGGCGTTGTACGGCGAGCCGCATCGCAGCATCGAGGAATTGCTGGCGCTGGTCGATGCCATCGACCTCGACACCGTGCATGACGTTGCGCGCGTCTTCTTCGATCCAACGAAACAGACCATTGTCAGCCTCGGCCCGAAGGCCGTTCGTTAATCGTCGCGGCTGACAGCGGCCCCACCATTCGACACTCCCCTCCCATGCGTATCGGCGTACCCAAAGAGATCAAAACGAACGAGAACCGTGTCGCGCTCGTACCGGCGGGCGTGGAAGCGCTCGTCGCCAATGGTCACGAAGTCTTCATCGAAATCGGCGCTGGGATCGGGTCCGGCTTCGAAGACACGGCGTACACGGAAGTCGGCGCGACGATCGTGTCGGATGCGGCGACCGCGTGGGGCAAGGCTGAGCTGCTTTTGAAGGTCAAAGAGCCGATCGCGTCGGAGTGGCCGTATCTACGTCCCGATCTCACGCTGTTCACGTATCTGCACTTCGCCGCCGATGAGGCGCTGACCCGCGCGCATCTCGCGAGCGGTGCGACGTGCATCGCCTACGAAACGGTCGAGCTGCCAAACCGCGAACTGCCGCTGCTGACGCCCATGTCGGAGGTCGCCGGCCGAATGGCGGTCCAGGAGGGCGCCAAGTACCTGGAGAAGCTCTACGGTGGCCGCGGCGTGTTGATCGGCGGCGTGCCGGGCGTGGCGCCCGCGAAGGTCGTCATCCTTGGTGGCGGCGTCGTGGGCACGAATGCGGCCAAGGTTGCGGCGGGTCTCGGCGGTACGGTCGTTGTGCTCGACCTATCGCTCGAACGCTTGCGCTATCTCGCCGACGTGATGCCCGCGAACGTCCAGCTAGTGCACTCGAATCGCCACAACATTCTCGAGCAGATTTCGACGTGCGATCTTCTGATCGGCGGCGTGTTGATTCCGGGTGCCAAAGCGCCCAAGCTCGTGCGTCGCGAGGATCTCACGCGCATGCGTCCCGGAGCCGTGATTGTCGACGTCGCGGTGGATCAGGGCGGTTGCATCGAAACGATCCGGCCGACGACCCACGAGAACCCGACGTATGTCGTGGGCGGCATTATCCACTACGGCGTGGCCAACATGCCAGGTGCGGTGCCGCGGACCTCGACACTCGCCCTGACCAACGCGACGCTTCCGTACACACTGCAGCTGGCCAACAAGGGCTGGAAGCAGGCGCTGCGCGACAATGGCGCCCTCCTCAAAGGGCTGAACATGACCGGTGGACAGGTCACCTATCGAGGCGTTGCGGAGTCATTCGGGATGCCGTTCGCCGAGCCCGCTGGCTTCCTCGACTGAGCAATGCGCGAACGAACGGGCAGATCTTGTCGGCCCGTTCGTTCCGAGGGGGGTGATCGTGCGCTAGGTCACGATGCCACAATGGCTTGTTCGCTGTTGTGTAAACCGATACCTTACCGCCATCATAGTGCCCGTCGTCCCCAATTCGGCGCACCGCGCCGGCGAGTCCCCACTTGATGTTCTGGCCCTTCAGGAAGGCGCATTCGCTGTTTCCCGCGAACGCCATCGCCGTTGATCTCGGCACTGCGAATACGCTGATCTACGTGAAGGGCGAAGGTATCGTGCTGAACGAGCCCTCCGTTGTCGCACTCGATCGCGAGACGAAGCAGATCAAGGGTGTCGGGCTCGAAGCGAAACGCATGCTCGGACGTACGCCTGAGGGCATCATGGCCGTGCGCCCGATGAAGGATGGCGTGATCGCGGATTTCGACGTGACTGAAAAGATGCTCCGCTACTTCCTCACGCTTGTGATCGACAAGCACGTCTTCAAGGTGAAACCCCGTGTGATCGTGTGCGTGCCGTCGGGGATCACCGAAGTGGAGAAGCGCGCCGTGCGCGACTCCGCGCTTGGTGCCGGCGCGAAAGAAGTCTTCATGGTCACGGAGCCGATGGCCGCCGCGATCGGTGTCGGCCTGCCAGTGGAATCACCGACGGGCAACATGGTCATCGATATCGGGGGCGGTACGACGGAGATCGCCGTGATTGCGTTGTCCGGGATCGTCAGCGATACGTCGATTCGCACCGGCGGCGATGAACTCGACATCTCGATCGTGCAGTTCATGCGCAAGAACTACAATCTGCTGATCGGTGAGCCGACGGCGGAACAGATCAAGATTCAGATCGGGTCGGCGTATCCAGTTGGCGACGAGCGCGAGATGGATGTGAAGGGACGCGACCTAGTGTCGGGGATTCCGAAGACAGTGCGTGTGCACTCCAGTGAAATCCGCGAAGCCATTCAGGAACCGATTCAACAGATCGTTGACGCGGTGCGTCGCGCGCTCGAAATCACGCCCCCCGAACTTGCGTCCGACATCGTCGATCGCGGCATCGTGATGACCGGCGGCGGCGCGCTCATTCGTGGGCTCGACGTCCTGTTGTCGCTGGAGACGGGATTGCCGATTCACGTCGACGACGATCCGCTTACGTGCGTGGTGCGCGGCACGGGCAAGATTCTCGACGACGAAGAGAAGTACTGGTCCGTTCTGACGACCTGACGGCGCCGTGGCACGCGGCGTTCGCGGCGGAGCACGACTCGATACCGGGCTGTTGATCGCCTGTCTGACGCTCGCCGTCAGCGGATTGGTCATGCCGCAGCGCGTGCGCGGTAACATCGCCGACACCTTGCGCGCATCGATCCTGAAACCGCTGGTCGTGTTGGAAGCGCGCTCGTCCGGCGTGCGTTCCGCGATCGCGTCGCGCGAAGATGTCTTGATTGCGCGTGGTCGCACGGCGACCGACGCACTGAATGTGCGCGGCATCACGGACGAGAACACGACCTTGCGCCGACTTCTTGGCTTGGCGTCGCGTCTGGTGGATGGCTTCGTCGTCGCCGAGTTACTGCCGCGTCGCGGGGTGGACGACGACTTCACCCTCACGCTGAACGTCGGCGCCAGCAGCGGTATTCAGAGTTTCGCACCGGTCGTCACCGCGGATGGGTTGGTCGGCATGGTAGAGCACGTCGATGCGAATACCGCCTTTGCCATCACTTGGGCGAATCCGGAGTTCGCGGTCAGTGCGATGAGCGTCGACGAGAAGGCGTTCGGTATCGTGAAGCCACACCTCGGCAGCGGCGTCGAACGCTTGTTGCTCGAACTGCGCGGCGTCAAATTCGCGGCGAAGTTGGATTCGGGTGCCCTGATCGTGAGTTCGGGATTGGGCGCCACGTACCCACGCGGCATTCCAGTGGGTCGCGTGCTGGGCGAGATCTCGACCCCTGAGAAATGGGCGCGTACATACTTGCTCATGCCGTCGGTGTTGCCGGCGGCCATCGGGCCTGTGCTCGTGCTGCGCGCCGATCGTGTCGCGCGCGGGGTGAATCAGATCTGGACGAACGTGGCGTCGTCGGACAGTGCGGCGCGCGCGATTGCGGCGGCCGGCGATTCGCTCGCGCGAAAGGCCGCGATGGATGAAATCGCCGCGCGGCGCGCGGCGCTGGATTCGGCGTTTGCCGACAGTGTCACGCGCGACACCTTGCGCGGAATCGCGCCGACCGTGCGTCCGCCGACGACGCGCATCGACAGCATGAAGGTCGACAGTGCGCGCCGCGCCCGTGGCGATTCGGCGCGTCCGAAACTTCCCACGGTTCCACCACCGGCGGGACGCAGCGGTCCACCTCCGCTGCGCGAGGAACGCTGATCATGGCGATTCCGCAGCCGCAGTCCGGCGTTGCATCGCTGGTGCGCGCGTGGGTGGGGTTCTCCCTGCTCGTCGCGGCGCACTTCGCGGTGCGTCCGCTCTTTGACACGCGTGCAAACGTGGACTTCCTGATGATCGGCGTGTTGTTCTCGGCCGTGCGGATGCGACCGGGTCTGGCCGCGATTGTGGGATTGATGGCGGGCCTGGCGGTTGATGCGATGGCTCCGTCGGCGCTTGGCGCCGCTGCTGTTGCCTTCGTACTCGTCGCCTTTGTCGCCTCATGGGTGAAGGCGGTGTTCTTCGCCGATCATGTTGCCTTGACTGGCCTCTTCGTCTTTCTCGGGAAGGTCGCGGTCGATGCGCTCTACGCCGTGCTAAGCGGCGGTGTTCGCGGCTACGCTCTCGTGGTGCAACTGTTGCTCTGGACACCGCTGTCTGCCGCGCTGACCGCTGCGGTTGCGATCGTACTGCTCACCGCATTCCGTCCGTTGTACCGACCGCCCGCGACGTGAGTCAGGCGTTGTGAGTTACCATCCGAACGAAGTGCTTCGACGGGCGAGGGTCGCGCGGCTCATCCTAGGCGCCGCCTTCCTTGCGCTCGGCAGTGCCTTCTTCCGGACGCAGGTGCTGCGCAACGCAGAGTTCGAATCGCAGTCACGCAGGAACCGTGAGCGTGAGGTGCCGTTGCCCGGTGCGCGCGGCACCATCTTCGATCGTCGAGGCGAGGTCATCGCCGAGAATCTGCCCGGCTACGCGGTGTCGATCCTCAGTCCGACCGAAGACTCACTGCGTTCTGCACTGGTCACGCTGGCGAAGATTGTTCCGATCGATTCCGTGCAGCAGGAACAAGCGGTGCGACGGTTTCGGCGCTTTCCGCAACTCCCTGCGCTGATCTTCGGCGATGCGTCGTTTCAGGTGGTCTCAGTTCTCGAGGAACGGCGGGTTGAGTTTCCGGGACTGATCATCCAGAGCTCGCCGAAGCGCTACTATCCCGACGCGGAGGCGATGGCGTCGCTGATCGGATACACCGGCGAGATCACCGAAGAGGACCTCTCGAAACCCGAGTTCGAGGGGTACCGGCCCGGTCAGCAGATTGGAAAGCAAGGGCTGGAGAAACAGTACGAGCGTCAACTACGAGGACGGGAAGGGCATCGCTACGTCGAAGTTGATGCCCGCAATCGCGTCGTGCGCGAGACCGGCGTGAGGCCGGAAGAGCCTGCGGAAGCGCCACCGCCGCTCTACACGAATCTCGATCTCGATCTGCAGCGGTACGCGCATGAATACTTCGGTGACTCCCTGCGCGGCGCTGTCGTCGCGCTCGATCCGAAGACCGGCGGCGTGCTGGCGTTGTACAGTGCGCCGACGTATGACGTCAATCGCTTCATCGGTGGCGTGCCTGCGAAGTACTTCGCGAGCCTCCTCGCCGATCCGCAGAAGCCGCTCTACAATCGCGCGCTCTCCGGCACGTACGCGCCTGCCTCCACGTTTAAGCTTGCGACGGCGGTGATCGGGTTGCAGCGCGGACTCGTGACGATGGATTCGCGCATGAAGGAGCCATGCACCGGCGGCTACTTCTACGGACGCGTGTTCAAGTGCTGGGACAAACGGGGCCACGGCGATATCACGTTGGCCCAGGCGATCGCGAAGTCGTGCGACGTGTACTTCTATCAGCTCGGACTCAAAATCGGCCTCGCGAATCTCATCGCGGGCGGCGTATCGCTGGGATTCCGCGACACGACCGGTATCGATCTTCCCAATGAGCGGCGACCGCGCTGGCCGGAGAGCGTCGAGTATTTCAACAAGCGGTACGGACCGCGCGGATGGAATGCGTCGGTGGTGTTGAGTCTGTCGATCGGGCAGGCAGACAACGCGCAGACGCCACTCAATATGGCGCGATTCTATACCGCGCTCGCCACGGATGGCGCTGCGGCGACACCGCAAATCGTGCGGCAGACGCCGATCCGAAAACAGATTCTGAAACTTGACAAGGATAAATTGATCGGACTGCAGCTTGCGCTCGCCGATGTGGTCTCGAGCGGCACGGCGGCGGGCGCGCAGATTCAGGGGCTGACGATCGCCGGAAAGACGGGTACCGCGCAGAATCCTCCACATCCGGACAATGCGTGGTTCGTGGGGTTCGCGCCGGTCACTGAACCAAAGATCGTCGTGGCCGTGATTCTCGAGGAAGGACTTCATGGAACGGCGGCGGCCAAAGTCGCGACGAAGATCATGGAACGCTTTCTCAAGGCGCGATTGGAATTCAAAGCCGTGACGAACGACTGATGCCAATGATCGCGCGTCGCCAGGGGATCGACTATCCACTGCTCGTCATCGCACTGTTACTGACGGGTTTCGGCATCGCGATGGTCTTTTCCGCCGGACAGACCGATGTGCCGTCGGGTCTTATCGCAAACGCGTGGAAGCGGCAGCTGGGATGGTTTGTGATCTCACTGCTCGGCGCCTGGATCGTCATGCGCGGATCCGTCCGACTCATCGAGTGGTCGGCGTGGCCGCTCTACGTCTTCAGTTGTTCGCTCCTCGTACTCGTCCTGTTCGTGGGCACCGGCGCGGGTACGGCCGCGAGCGTGAAAGGCTGGCTCTCGATCGGCGGCGTGCGCATCGGACAACCTGCCGAGTTGGCGAAGTTCGCTACGACGCTCATGCTGGCGCGCGTGCTCGCCGCGCAGCGTGAGAATCCGCGCGCGCTGGTGCAGCTCTGGCGGCCGCTCATCGTGGTGGGCATCCCGTGGCTCCTGGTGATGGCCCAACCCGATCTCGGCACCGGCATCGTGTTCATCGCGATCTGTTTCGCGATGCTCTTCTGGTCCGGTGTGGCCTGGCCCGTGCTCGTGATGCTGGCAAGTCCCGGCGTGAGTCTCGTGCTCGCCTTTAGCACGGGAGTCTGGGGTGCGTGGTTCCTGATGCTCGTCGCTCTCGTATTGTGGTACCGCCCGTATCTGCTGGAGGGCGTTCTACTCGTGGTGGCGAACGTCGCGATGGGGGTGGTGGCACCGCTGCTGTGGGACAAGCTCAAGCCGTACCAGCAGAGTCGGCTCCTCGTATTCATCGATCCGTCCGTCGATCCCCGGAATTCCGGCTATCACGTCACGCAGTCGAAGGTCGCGATCGGTTCCGGCGGACTGTTCGGCAAAGGATTCACGCTCGGCAGCCAGAAACGACTGCAATTCCTGCCCGAGCGACACACCGATTTCATTTTTTCCGTGGTCGGTGAAGAACTCGGATTCATTGGTGTCAGCATCGCGCTGGCGCTCTTTCTTGCGCTCTTCCTGCGCAGCACGCGCGTCGCAACGCGCGCGAACGATCCCTTTCCGAGCCTGGTCGCATTCGGATTGGTGTCCGCGTGGTTCGTGCATGTCGTCGTGAACGTCGGCATGACGCTCAACCTGATGCCGGTCACCGGAATTCCTCTGCCGTTCTTCAGCTATGGCGGGTCGTTCCTGCTCGTCTGCTGGACCGGCGTCGCAGTGTTGCTGCGGATCTCCGCCGAAGGGCGCGGCTTGCCGGACGCGATGGGGCTGTAGCCGGGCCACCCGGATTGCGGCATTTGTTCGGTGTTACCGGATTGGCGGCTTCGAGTCCGCGCAAGGCCTAGCCACGGCGAGAGCGACCTTCGATCTTTCACGGTCTATGGCTTGGTTCCGGAAAGAAAAAAAGCTGCGTCAACCGCGCCGTGAGCGCCTCGAGATTCCGCCCGACACGTGGGAGAAATGCGAGGCCTGTGGGCATACGGATATTCGCGACAAGTTCTCACGCAATTTCAACGTGTGCCCGGCGTGTGATTTCCACCGCCGGCTGCGCGCGTGGGACTATGCGACCATGCTGCTCGACGAAAGCACGATTGGTGAAGTCGGCGGCGAATTGCGTTCGGTCGATCCGCTTGGTTTTCCGGACTATCCGGCACGTCTGAAGCGTGCGCTGGCGAACGCGGGTGACAGCGACGCGATCCTGACCGTGACCGGCCAGATGGAGGGCCTGCCGGTGGGCATTGGCATCATGGACTTCGCGTTCATGGGTGGCTCCATGGGCTCCGTGGTCGGTGAGAAGATCGCGCGACTCGGGCTACGCTCGCTCGAGAAGAAACATCCGTTGGTCATCATCTCGGCATCGGGCGGCGCGCGCATGCAGGAAGGCGTGCTGTCGCTGATGCAGATGGCGAAGGCGTCCGCCGTGCTCTCCCAGTTGGCAGAGCGACGCATTCCGTACATTTCGATTCTCACCAATCCGACGACTGGCGGTGTCAGCGCGAGCTTCGCGATGCTCGGAGATGCTATTCTCGCCGAGCCAGGCGCCGTTATCGGATTTGCCGGTCCCCGCGTCATCAAGCAGACGCTCGGTCAGGATTTGCCGGAAGGATTTCAAACGGCGGAGTTCCTGCTGGATCACGGCATGGTAGACAGTGTGGTCCATCGCAAGGAATTGCGGTCGACGGTGTCTCAATTGCTGCGACACATGACCGGGCGGCCAAGTGCGGCCGGTCACGCGCAGGAAAACTGACGCCCTACAACGCAGCACTCGCGCGGCTGTTCGCGCGCACCGGCGGCGCGTGGAGACTCGGTCTCGAACGCGTCGCCGAGTTGCTGGCGGCCCTTGGCGATCCCCAGACCGCGTATCCCGTCTTTCATGTCGCGGGTACAAATGGCAAGGGCAGCACCGTCGCGACCCTCGATGCATTGCTTCGTCACGCCGGGCTTCGCGTGGCGCGGTACACCTCGCCGCATCTCGTCGACTTCCACGAGCGCATTGTCATCGACGGGCGTCCGATGCCGAAGGCGGCGATTTCTTCGTGGCTCGACGAACACGAGCCATTGCTGACTCGGCTCGGCGCGACATTTTTCGAGTCCACGACCGCGATGGCATTCGCACACTTCGCGCAGGCGCGCGCCGATGTCGCCATCGTCGAAGTGGGGCTGGGTGGGCGACTGGACGCCACCAACGTAGTGCGCCCGCTCGCCGCTGGTGTCACGCAAATCGGGTTTGATCACATGGAGTTTCTGGGGAACACGCTCGAACTGATCGCGGTGGAGAAGGCGGGTATCTTCAAACTCGATGTGCCCGCGATCGTCGGCGAGACCCGTGGCGATATCCGCGATCTTCTGGTCGCGCAGGCGGTGGCGGCGGGTGCCTCGCCGATCCTCGCCACCGGCCGCGACTGGCTGGTTCGCGACGTCGAACTCTCTGTGGCGGGCACGAGCTTCACGCTTGATGAGGGCCTCGCTGGGGGCGGTCGCTCCCGCCGTCTCACCACGCCGCTGGTGGGCACGTTCCAAGCGAGCAATACCGCGGTCGCTCTCGCCATGCTGTCCGCGGCTGGCGGCCCGTGGCGCGCGTTGGCAGATGACCCGCAGCCCGGGCTCTCCACGGTGCGACTCGCCGGCCGGTTTCATCGGTCCGGACGATGGTTGTTCGACGTGGCGCACAATGCCGATGGTGCGGCCTCGGTCGTCGCGAATGTCAAAGCAACGGGGCTACCGCTACCCGTCGTTGCTGTGGTGACCGTGCTCAAGGACAAGGACTGGCGCGGTATTCTGCAAGCGGTGGCGACCGTCGCGGATCGCATCCTGATCACGAGTGCGCCAACAGCGCCGGCATCCCGCGCGTGGTCGCTTGATGACGTGGCGTCCTGGGCGGACGCGCAATCGCTACCGGTCGAACGGATCGATGACTTCGACGCCGCGTTGCAGCGCGCCGACGCGCTGGGCGCTACGATCCTCGTGACCGGCTCATTCCACACCGTCGGAGACGCGATGGAACGGTTGCAGGTCGATCCGCTCGCTCAGTAGCTTACTCGGATGCCTCCGAAACCATTGCCGGGGTTCCGTGATTTCTACCCGGAGCAACTTGCCGAGCGTGCCCACATCTTCGATACTTGGCGCCGCGTCGTGCGGCGCTATGCGTTTGCGGAGTATGATGGACCGCCACTCGAACCGCTCGACCTGTACACGCAGAAGAGTGGCGACGAAATCGTCACGCAGCTTTACAACTTCGTGGACAAGGGCGACCGCGCCGTGGCGTTGCGTCCAGAGATGACGCCGACGTTCGCTCGTATGGTCGGTGCGCGTGCGCAGGCGCTCAGAAAGCCGGTGCGCTGGTTCAGCATGCCACAACTGTTTCGCTACGAGCGGACCCAGAAGGGGCGTCTGCGCGAACACTTCCAGCTGAACGTCGATATGGTCGGCGAAGCGGACGTGTTGGCGGACGCCGAGTTGTTGTCGATCGCCGTCGACATCATGCGCGCGTTCGGCTTGTCGTCATCAGAGGTGCGTGCGCGAGTCAGCGATCGGCGTCTGCTGAATGCGCTGTTGACGCATCTCGCGATCGACGAGGGCACATGGCCGTCGGTGTACGCCGTCCTCGACAAGTTGGAGCGGCAGCCGCGCGAAGTCTCCAGCGGGAAACTGGACGCCGCCGGGCTGCGCGCCGATATCCGCGACGTGATTCTCGGGTTCGCCACGCTCGACTTCGAGACGCTGCGCACGACGTACGGTGACGCGGCGATCGTCGCGCCACACATCGCGCTCTTCGCTGAGTACCTCGCGCATGCGACGGCCCTCGGCGTGGCCGGGTGGATCCAGTTCGATCTCACGATCGTGCGCGGGCTGGCGTACTACACCGGGATCGTGTTCGAGCTGTTCGATAACGTCGGCGAGTTTCGCGCGATTTGCGGTGGTGGCCGCTACGACCACCTGCTTGGATCGTTGGGCGGGACCGATCTCCCCGCGCTCGGGTTCGGCATGGGTGACGTGGTGCTTGGCGAGTTGCTTCGCGTCCGCGGCAAGATGCCGGCCTTCGCGGCGTCGGTGGACGTGTGGGTCTCGCAAGCGCCGGATGAGCCATCGTATCCGCGGCGTATGCTCGAGACAGCGCGCGCGCTGCGCGACGCGGGTCTCTCGGTCGAATATGGATTCAAGGCGCAGCGCGTCGAGAAACAGCTCGAGGCCGCACGCAAAGCCGGCGCACAGTGCATGGTGGTGGTGGATGGTTCGCGCACGGACGCGACGCGCTTCCGCGTACGTGGCGCCACGCGCGACGAGCAAGCAGTGGACAGCATCGAAGCCCTCATCCAGTGGGCTTCTTCGACGACCGGGACGATGATATGAGTGACGACAAGAAGCTGACAACGCGCGCTGACAACTTCAGTGAGTGGTACAACGAACTGGTCCTCCGTTCGGAGCTCGCCGATTACTCGCCGGTGCGTGGCTGCATGGTGATTCGCCCGCACGGCTATGGCATCTGGGAACGCATGCAGCGGGCGCTCGATGACATGTTCAAGGCGACCGGGCATGTGAACGCCTACTTCCCACTGTTCATCCCGGAGAGCTTCCTGTCGAAGGAAGCGCAGCACGTCGAAGGGTTCGCCCCTGAGTGCGCCGTCGTGACGATGGGGGGCGGCAAGCTGCTCGAAGAGCGACTGGTGGTGCGCCCGACCTCCGAGACGATCATCTATTCGATGTTCGCCAAGTGGGTGCAGAGTTATCGCGACCTGCCGTTGCTCTACAATCAGTGGGCCAACGTCGTGCGATGGGAGATGCGCACGCGACTGTTCCTGCGCACGATGGAGTTTCTCTGGCAGGAAGGACACACGGCACACGCGACGCATGACGAGGCGGAGATCGAAACACGCCGGATGCTGGGCGTATATCGCGAGTTCATGGAGGGGCACATGGCCATGCCGGTGATCACCGGCCAGAAGACCGACTCCGAGCGCTTCGCCGGCGCGCTGCGCACATACTCGTGCGAAGCGATGATGCAGGACAACAAGGCGCTGCAGGCGGGCACGTCGCACGACCTCGGACAGAATTTTGCGAAAGCGTTCGACCTGTCGTTCCAGAACGAACAGGGCGAGCAGGCGTTCGCGTGGAACACCAGTTGGGGCGTGTCGACCCGCATGATCGGCGGCCTCGTCATGACGCACGGTGACGATGCGGGACTGCGTCTCCCGCCGCGTCTCACACCGATTCAGGTCGTGATCGTGCCGATCTGGAAGACGGATGAAGAACGCGCTGCCACGATCGAAACGGCGAAGCGCATCGCCGATGAGCTGGGCAGTTTCAAGCGGCACGATCACGAGCGGATCCGCATGCACGTCGACGATCGCGTCGGCATCAAGCCCGGTAGCAAGTACTACTACTGGGAGACGCGCGGCATTCCGCTCCGACTCGAGATCGGACCGCGCGATCTGGCGTCTCAGAGCGGTATGCTCGTACGGCGTGACACGCGCGAGAAGCGTCCGATCGCGTTCGACAGCTTGAAAGGGGAACTGCCGGTGATCCTCAATCAGATTCAAGACGACATGCTCGCTGCCGCGCGTGCGCGCTTGGAGGCGAACTCGATTCGTGGACCCATCAGTTACGACAAGTTCAAGGAAATCATGGCCGGCCCAGGCGGGTTCGTGTACGCCGGCTGGAATGGCGATCCCGCCGTCGAAGCGCGCGTGAAGGAAGAGACGAAGGCAACCATCCGATGCATTCCAGATCCGGAATTTCGCTCGCCGGTGGCGCCGACCACTTGCATGGTGACGGGCGAGCCCGCGAAGTACGAAGTGATCTGGGCGCGAGCGTACTGAGCGGATGACGGTTTCTGACGTGATCGAGCACGGAGCCGCCTTCCCGCGCGCGGGTGGCCAACTGCATGCCGAACAGGTACCGCTGGACGCTATCGCGAAGACGGTCGGCACCCCGACCTATGTGTACTCGGCCAACACAATCCGTGCGCGATTCACCCGACTCGCGCTCGCGTTTCGCGAGGTGCCGCATCACATCCACTTTGCGATGAAGGCCAATTCCAGTCTCGCGATTCTGCGTCTGCTCCGGGAATTGGGGGCGGGCGTCGATATCGTCTCGGGCGGCGAGCTATTTCGCGCCCGCGAGGCCGGCTACGACGGAAGGGACATCGTGTTCAGCGGGGTCGGGAAGACGGTTCAGGAGATTGAACAGGCGCTCGATGCACAGGTGCTGCTGATTAACGTCGAATCGGAGGCGGAACTCGTCACCGTCGACGCGGTCGCTGGCGCGCGCGGGGTGATCGCGCCGATCGCGATCCGGGTGAATCCGGAGGTCACCGTCGATACGCCGCACGAGTACATCAAGACCGGTGAGAAAGGTCAGAAATTCGGCATTCCGCGCGATGATGTCGCGCGCATTGCCGCGCTGGCGCTGGCGTTGCCGCACGTGGCGTTGCAGGGTCTGGGCATGCATCTGGGGTCGCAGATCGCCAATGCCGATCCGATGCGGGAGGCGCTGCCGAGGTTGCTGGAGGTCGTGCGCGTGGTGCGCGCGCAGGGGCACGCGCTCGCGTATCTCGATGTCGGTGGCGGTCTCGCCGTGCCGTACGCTCCGGGCGATCCCACGGCCGACGTCGCGGACTACGCGGCATTGATCATCAGCGCGACAAAGGACGCTGGATTGCAGCTACTGCTCGAGCCCGGGCGATTCATCGTGGCCGACGCCGGACTGTTGCTGACTCGCGTGCTGTATCGCAAACACGCCGCCGGCAAGGATTTTGTGGTGACCGATGCCGGAATGAACGACCTGCTTCGTCCGGCATTGTATCAGGCATACCATGGCATTGAAGCCGTGCAGGACACCACAGGCATGGTGACGGCGGATGTGGTGGGGCCGATCTGTGAATCCGGTGATTTCTACGCCAAGAACCGGCCAATGTCAGATGTGCAAGCGGGCGACCTTCTCGCCGTCCGCACCGCAGGTGCGTACGGGTACACGATGGCCTCGAACTACAACTCGCGCCCACGACCGGCGGAGGTACTGGTTGACGGTACCCAGTTTGCGGTGGTGACGGAGCGCGAACGTTTTGCAGACTTGGTGCGGCTCGAACACGCGCACCCCCAGTGGAGGAGTGCCTGATGCGCATCGGATTACTGTCGGATACCCATGATCGCGTGCCGGCGATTCGCGCCCTGCTCGAGCAAATGATTGCTGGTGGCGTGTCGCTCGTGATGCATGCTGGTGACTATTGCTCGCCGTTCAGCATTAGTCCCTTTCATGAGCTCTCGATCCCGCTGCTTGGCGTGTTCGGCAAGAACGACGGAGATCGTGATGCGCTGCAGGCAGCGGCCAAGACCGACTTCGGCGCCGCCGAATTGTACGAATCACCGCACAGTTTCGATCTCGGTGGCAAGTCGGTGCTGCTCGTGCACGATATCGGCGATGTGCATCAACGTTCGGTTGACGGCCATGAAGTGATTGTCCACGGGTTTACGCATGTATCGGAAATGAAGACGCGCGGCACGTCGTTGCTGGTCAATCCTGGCGAAGGCTGCGGCTGGCTGCACGGCGCGCCGAGCGGTGCGATCCTCGATCTCGACACCAAGTCCGTCGAGTTCCTCAAGCTCTCCGGGCCAGAGTGGAAGTTCTGATGGGAAGCCGAATTCTGATTCTGGACTGCGGATCGCAGTTCACGCAGTTGATCGCGCGGCGTGTGCGCGAGGCGCGGGTGTTTTCGGAGATTCACGCGCCGACGCGATCGCTGGAGTGGATTCGCGAGTGGAAGCCCGATGGCATCATCCTCTCGGGCGGCCCCAGTTCGGTCACGGATGAGGGCGCGCCGACGGTGGCCCGCGAACTGCTGGATATCGCGCCGGTGCTTGGCGTGTGCTATGGCATGCAACTCATCGCGCATCTTGAAGGCGGAGCGGTCGGCGGCGGCGGCCGTCGTGAGTATGGACGTGCCGAGGTCACGATCGACGAGCCCACCGGTTTGTTTGCCGGGTTTGACGCCGGCGAGAAGACGACCGTCTGGATGAGCCACGGCGACCACGTCGAGGCGGTGCCGCCGGGGTATGTGGCAACCGCACACAGTGGCACGACGTGCGCGGGGTTTCGTCATGAGACCAAGCCGGTACACGCCGTGCAATTCCACTCCGAAGTCGCGCACACGGTACGTGGTGCCGAGATCATCGAGAACTTCCTGTTCGATATTTGTCGCTGCAGCGCAGACTGGACGCCGGGACACTTCATCGATCTCGAAGTGGCGAAGATCCGCGAATTGGTTGGAAATCAGCAGGTCATCTGTGGTCTGTCCGGCGGAGTGGATTCGAGCGTCGCCGCCGCGCTGGTGCACAAGGCGATCGGTGATCAGCTGACGTGCATCTTCGTTGACACCGGCTTGTTGCGCCTGCATGAACGCGAGCAGGTTGAGCGCACAATGCGCTCCCATCTTGGCATCAGGTTGATCACCGTGCGCGCCGAGGAGCGGTTCCTGACCGCGCTCGCGGGCATCGGGGAGCCCGAGAAGAAGCGTAAGGTGATCGGGGAGCACTTTATTCGCGTCTTCGAATCCGCGTCGTCGGATGCCGGAACGCACGCGGCGTTTCTCGTGCAGGGGACGCTGTATCCGGACGTCATCGAGTCGGTGAGTGCGAAGGGCGGTCCGTCGGCGACGATCAAAACGCACCACAACGTCGGCGGGTTGCCCAAGGACATGAAGTTCACACTGATCGAACCGCTGCGTGAATTGTTCAAGGATGAAGTGCGCAACGTCGGTCGCGAACTCGGCCTGCCGGAGGAGATGGTCGGTCGGCACCCGTTTCCGGGACCTGGGCTTGCCATTCGTGTGCTCGGCGAGGTCACGCCGCACGCGCTCGACATTCTCCGTCGTGCCGACGCGATCTATCTCGAAGAAATTCGTGCGGCTGGCCTATATCCCGACATCTGGCAGGCGTTCGCCGTGTTCCTCCCCGTGCGCTCGGTCGGCGTGATGGGTGATGGACGCACGTATGAGCACGTGATCGCGCTACGTGCCGTGACCAGCACCGACGGCATGACGGCGGACTGGTATGCGTTTCCGCATGAGGTGCTGGGGCGCATCTCCAATCGCATCATCAATGAAGTCGATGGCGTGAACCGCGTCGTCTACGACATCAGTTCCAAGCCACCTGCAACCATCGAGTGGGAGTGATCATGACCATCGGCTCACGTTGGCGTATTGCACACGGTCTCGTCGCGGCAGCGTGCACGGCAGCCTGCGCGATGGCGGTCACGACGCCGCTTCGCGCCCAGCGCGGAAGCGGCACCCCCGCGGTGGCCGCAAGTCGAGGGCCGGCACCGACACACGGTGTACGTCCGCGTCGACTGATCATTCGCGGCGCGATGCTGATCGAAGGCAACGGCACGCCGGCCGAAGGACCGAAGGACATCGTCATCGAGGGGAACCAGATCACGCAGATCGTCGCGCTTGATCCCGTGGCGATGCGTGATGGAACGGCGCGCCGTCCGCCGGCCGGCGATGCCGAGATCGACGGAACGGGCAAATATGTGATGCCCGGGCTCATCAACATTCACGGGCACGTGCAGGATGAGCGCAGCGGCATTCCGCAGCCGCTCGAGTATCAGATGAAGCTGTGGCTGGGCATGGGCATCACGACGGTGCGCGACGTCTCCAGCGAAACCGCGAAGACCCTGCAACTGCGCGCCAAGAGCCTCGCGGGCGAAATACAGGCGCCGCGGCTCTACGTGTATGCGCGTTACGCGTACATGCCGATTCCGCGCAATGAAGCGGAGGCGCGACAGCGCGTCCGTGATCTGCAGCAGCAGGGCGCCGACGGCCTGAAACTGTTCGGCATGGATAAAGATGTGTATTACGCCGTCCTCGACGAGGCCAAGAAGCTCGGATTGAAGACGGCGCATCACATGGCGGTCGATGAGACGAATGCGCTCGATGCGGCGGCCGGTGGTCTCACCAGCATCGAGCATTGGTACGGTGTCCCCGACGCCGCGATCCCCGATGGCGCGCAGCGTTTCCCGTCGAATTTCAATTATGCCGACGAAGGAATGCGTTTTCGCTGGGCGGGTCGCCTCTGGCGCGAAGCCGATCCCGCGAAGCTGCAGGACGTGCTGAAGGCCATGGTGAAGGGCAATGTCGCGTGGAATCCGACGCTCGAGATCTATGAGGCGAGCCGCGATCTGCAGCGTGCGGAAACACAGCCATGGTTCAACGAGTATCTGCACCCGACACTCGAGAAATATTTCCGCCCGGATCCGTCGAATCATGGATCCTACTTTGCGAATTGGAGCAGTACCGATGAGGCGTTCTGGAAGGAGAACTATCGGATCTGGTTTCAGGCCGTGCGCGATTTCGAGAAGCTGGGCGGAACGATCGGCGTGGGTGAAGACGCCGGGTTCATTTATCAAGTGTACGGCTTCGGTCTGATTCGCGAACTCGAGTTGCAGCAAGAGGCAGGCTTCCAGCCGATCAAGGTGTTGCAGCACGCCACCGCGAACAATGCACAGATCCTCGGCGAGGGCGCGCGTCTTGGACGCGTGCGCCCAGGCTTTCTGGCGGATCTGATCGTCGTGAACGGCAATCCGCTGGAGGACCTCAAAACGTTTTATCCGCCGCGGTCTGACGCCGCCGCCGGACCGGGCGGAGGCGTGGCCTGGACCATCAAAGACGGCATCCCGTACGATGCACAGCGACTGATGCGTGAAGTGAAGGACATGGTCGCTCGCGCCAGGAAGACGGCATCGCATTGAGCACCACGCGCGATTGGCACACCGACCTGCGCGATATGGCGCGGTTCGCAGCGCCAATCGTGCTGATCAACGTCGGTCAGCAGGCGATGGGCGTCGTCGACACGTTGATGGTTGGACGACTGGGCGGCGCCGCCATCGCGTCCGTCGCATTGGGGAATTTCTATTTCTTCAATGTGTGCATCTTTGGGATCGGGCTGCTCTTTGCGCTCGATCCCGTCGTGTCGCAGGCAATCGGTGCGGGTGCAACCGACGACGCGGCGCGCGGTATCCAACGTGGATTATTCATGGCCGTATTGATCGCGGTCGTCGTCTCCGTCGCGCTCTGGCCGAGTGCCGACGTGCTGCGGTTGATGCAGCAACCGGAAGATGTGGTGCGCGAAACGGGCGTCTACGTGCGTCACCGCGCGCTGGGTGCGCTGCCGTTCCTGCTGTTCAATGCGATGCGTCAGTCGCTGCAGGCGCTCCGCAACACGCGCCCGGTCATCGTCGCCGTACTGATCGCCAACGTCGTGAACGCGTTCGCGAATTGGGTGCTGATCAACGGTCACCTGGGATTCTCACCGATGGGCGTCGCGGGCTCCGGCTACGCGACCGCAATCGCGATGTGGTCGATGGCAGGACTGCTCTGGTGGTTTGCCGCTCCGGTGCTGCGTCCGTATGTACGGCCGTGGCGCCCAGAGGCGACGGCATGGGCGCCGCTCAAACGCACGCTCCGCATCGGCATTCCGATCGGCACGCAATTCTTCTTCGAAAGCTTCGCCTTCGGGCTGACGGCACTGTTCATGGGATGGATGGGCACGGCCTCGTTGGCCGGCCACGAAATCGCGCTGAATATGGCGGCGATGACGTTCATGGTGCCCCTCGGCATCTCTGGTGCCGCTGCCGCCGTCGTCGGTCACGCGGTTGGACGCAACGACATGCCCTCGGCGCGTCGTGATGCGCTCGCGGCGATCGTCTGTGGCACCGGCTTCATGACACTGAGCGCTGCGGTCTTTCTCGTGGCACCCGAGTGGTTGGCGACCAGCTACACTCACGATCCGGCGACGGTTGCGGTGGCAGTCGCGCTCATCCCCCTCGCCGGGTGGTTCCAGGTCTTCGATGGCTTGCAGGCGGTCACCAGCGGCGTACTGCGCGGAACGGGGGACACGAAGGTACCCGCCGTCCTCCATATGCTGGCATTCTGGGGCGTCGGTGTCCCGCTCGGTGCATTCCTGGGTTTTCGAACACCACTACGAGAGCGCGGCCTGTGGATCGGACTGGTTGCGGGCTTGGCGGCGGCCGCCATTTTACAATCGATGCGCGTAGCGACGCGGCTGCGCGGCAACATTCTGCGCCTCACCGTGGATCATTGAAATTGGCTACGCTGACGACGACTTGTTCGCCACTGGCACCAAGCGCGACGACATACGCTTCGTCGCGAAGCCGTTCTCCGGCCTGAAGAACTCAGGCGCGCCGTGCGCCGAGCCCTCGGTCCGGCGAGCGAGAGCTAGAACGACGTCCTAGACGCGCTTTTCTTCCAGCAACGCCATGAACTCCGCGGCCTCAGACAACTCGAGGAGACGGCCTGGCACGTCGATCTCCTTGCTGAACTGCGCGATCTTACCCAGCACGGGGAGGTATTGATTTGACACCTCCAACGGCGGCGCCACGATCAGGAAAAAGAAATTGACCGGCTTGTCGTCGATCGCCTTGAAGTCCACGCCTGCCTTTTTGCGGCCGAAGGCGACGCGCAGGCGGTTCACGACAAGCGAACGACAATGCGGTATCGCGATGCCACGGCCAATCCCGGTCGACCCGAGATTCTCACGCCGCTTGAGCATCTTGAACAGCATGCCTTCAGACTTGTCATCCAACTTGAGGAGCCCGATCAGCTCCTTCAAAATCTCGTCCTTGGTCGTGCCCTGAAGCTCGAGCTGGACGGCATCTTCGGAAAAGAACTCGCGCAGTTCCATAGCCCAGTATGGTAACCCTTTACGCGCGGCTGTCAAACCGCCGCGTTGCTTGGAGGAAACGGGGTTGCTACCTTCCAAGTCTATGGCGTACAAGGTGTTTCCGTTCCGGGTTCCCCATCCTGTTCCGATTTATCTCGCGCCCATGGCCGGGGTTTCGGAATCTCCGTTCCGCCGTCTGTGCCATCGACATGGCGCCGACGTCGTTGTCACGGAGTTCTTGTCGGCCGAAGGCATACGACGGGAGAATCCCGCTACCGTCAGCAAGCTGCGATTTACCGTCGAAGAACGCCCGATCGGCGTCCAGATCTTCGGGTCGGATCCGGCGGCCATGGCAGATGCCGCCGCGATGGTGACGGACCTGTTCGAACCGGATTTCGTCGATATCAATTTCGGTTGTCCGGTGAAGAAGGTCGTTCGGCGAAATGGAGGCTCCGGGTGCTTGCGGGACCTGCCGCTCGTGCAATCGATCATCCGGGCAGTCTCGAAGGCCACACATCTGCCGGTGACCTGCAAAATCCGCAGCGGCTGGAACGAGGAGATGCGAACGCCGGTCGATATCGCGCTGCGCTGCCAGGAAGCTGGCGCGCGCGTGCTGGCACTGCACGCTCGGACGCGGACGCAGATGTATACGGGCAGCGCCAACTGGGATGAGATTGCACAGGTTGCTGCCGCGCTCGACATCCCCGTCCTTGGCAACGGCGACATCAAAACGCCGCAGGATGCGCTGCGCATGTACGAACACACGCGATGCGATGGCATCATGATCGGACGCGGATCGTTCGGCCAACCGTGGATCTTCCACCAGACCCGCGCGCTGATCGACGGTACGGCGTTCCCGGAGACGCCGGGCGTCGAGGCGCGGTTCGAGGTCGCGCTACAGCACGCGCGAATGGTGCAGGAATATGAAGTCGATCCGATCGGTGCCGCCCTCGAGTTTCGCAAACACCTCGGGTGGTACGTGAAGGGACTTCACAATTCGGCCGAACTGCGCAAGAAACTCCATCAGGTGCGCGACTTCGCGGAAGTGGAGGGCATCTTCTCGGCGTATCTGGCGGACCGCGAGAATTTCGCCGCGCGCGCACTCGTGGCCGATGATGCAGACGTGTCTGATCTGACCTGTGACGTGGCGTCAGAGGCCGCCTGACGGGATCCCTGACGGGATCCCGCACCGCTGGTCAGGGTATGACGAATAGGTTAGGTTGATCGTGTTGGTGGTAGTACAACGGGGGTGACTGGCTTCGACGGGGTTGGTGAAGCTTTGGTTGCGTGCCCAGGTCCTCGAGCACCTGGTAAAACACTCGGGAAAATCTCAATCGCCAACAACAACCTGGCGCTCGCCGCGTAATCTTCCGATTACCCGGCAGTGCTCACGAGGCAGCCCGCCCGGGGCGGCACGTGAGTATCGAAAATCTGGGCTAGCCTAGCGGCGTGTCTGCCGTCGACGGGCGAAACAATAGTGGACTTGTTCGGTCGTGGGCTTCCTGTTGGCCAGCGATCGGAGACCTCAATCAACAGGATATGCACGTAGACGCTGAGGTCGATCTAGTCTCGGACAGGGGTTCGATTCCCCTCACCTCCACTAGTTCGTCTTCCCAGGACGAGCCCCCGAAACACGAGCCGCCCCGTCAATCACGTGACGGGGCGGTTCGCGTTTGAGCACTTCCGCTACTCAGCGCCTTACTTGTCGCAGGCCGGCTTGCCTTCGAGCGTCGCGTCAGTGGCGTCAAAGCGCGTGCGCGGAACCATTGGCAACGAGCTCTTATAGCCGACGTAAATCACGCAGCTCTTGCCCGGCGCGTCGGGGTGCGACGCGATCGCCGTCCAACCTTTCTTACCCGCGAAGAGCATCTGCACCTGCACTTTGTCGACCGCGGTGTCGGCGCGGGTTCGGTTGCGACCGACCGAGTAGCTGTTCGTGGAATACTGACCATGGTCAGAGTACCATGCCTCTTGGTCACCAACCATTGAGGTCAGGCGGCGCGCCGTCACCTGCATCGGATCGCCGGCGTTGTCGCTCTTCGCGCGGCGCGGAAGACGGAACTTCGGCATCGAGAAATGCGGTAGGCCGATATGCGGCAGTTTGACGCTCGGCAACCAGAGTGACGGCGTCACCGTCGGAACAACCGATGGATGCATCGCCGACGTCATCGGAGACGGCGACGCATTTGCCACGTTGAACAGCACGACCAGGGCAACGATCGACGAACCGATCATGCACGCCTCAGAGTCTGGCGCTTCGAGTAGTACCGGCCGCGTGCCGGTCGTGCTCCATGCGCATCCGCCAGAGCGACGACGCGTCTACTCGGGTGTCACACGTGCATCCCGTCGCCGTGACGGGCAAGGCCAGCATCGTGATGCACCGGCGTCGTCAAGACCCAGTCGCGTGGCAGCGTCTTCAGTAACCGCGCCTTGAAACGATGGTAGTCGACCGTGATGGTATGCCGCGGCGTGTCGAGCTGTGGGTAGTCCGGGTGGCGCAATTCATCGGCGATGGCCGCTTCGAGATCCGCCGGAGGCTTCCAGGCGCCGGTCCAACGTCGTGCCAGCACTTTCGCCTGAAGCTCTGCCGCGGGCCAGATGCAGCCGAGCGGTTGGAACAACCCAATGAAGGCCAGCGTCGGGAAGCGTACGGGAAACATGCGCAAGTAGAGCGGTACCGGGCCGCTTGAGAAATCGATCAGGTCTGTTCGAAAGAACGGATGCGCGATCCAGTAGCCGGTGCACGCGATAATGACGTCGAAGTCCGCGTGCGTTCCGTCTGAGAAATGCACGGTCCTGCCGTCATAGCGCACCATATCCGGTCGAGGCGTGATGTGCCCGTGCCGCAACGCGTAAAACAGCTCGGAGTTCACGGTCGGATGCGTGGCGCCGAAGGCGTGATCCGGTTCGGGCAATCCGTACTGCCTATTTGACCCCTGCATGACTTTCAGCAGCAGCGCGTTCAGGCGCACGCGAATCGCGCGGGGTACCCACTGGGTGCCCCGGCCAACGACGTCGGAGGGTTTGCCGAAGATGAACTTTGGTACGATATGGTAGCCACGACGCCAGGAGATTTCCGTCCTCGCCGAAACACGCGCCGTCTCCACCGCAACATCACACGCCGAATTGCCGCCGCCGATCACCAGTACGCGTCTGCCCGCAAACGGCGCCGCTCGTTTGAAATCGTGGGAGTGCAGCAACTCGCCAGTGAACGTGCCGGGATACTCCGGCATACGCGGACGCCAGTGATGACCGTTCGCGACGACCAGCGCATCGAAGGTGTGCGTTTCCTCGACATCGTCATGCGCCACCGTCACGTTCCACCGATCGTCCGCCGCCGGTTCAACCTGTCGAACCTCGGTGCCGACGCGCACATGCGCATCGACGCCAAAGTGCGATGCATACGACTGAAAATACGCCGCCAGTTGCTCGTGCGACGGGTAGTCGGGATACCACGCAGGCATCGGATAGTCGTGATACTGCGACAGCGTCTTCGAACTGATGATATGCGTGGTTTCAAACACGCTCGAGTGTGATGACTCGGGACGATAGAGCCAGTTGCCGCCGACGGCGGTATTGCGATCGAAGCAGATGATATCGCGAAAACCCGCATCACGCAGATTCTTTATGGCCGTGATGCCGCACGGTCCGGCGCCGATGACCGCGATACGCTCCGGTCGGTGCGGACGTGACGGTGTCACCGGTCAGGCCGCACCGCGAGATGCCAGCGACGCGTGAGCTGCCGCAAGTCGTGCGACCGGTACCCGGAACGGCGAACAGGAGACGTAATCGAGACCGACCTCGTGGCAGAACGCGACCGACTGTGGTTCGCCACCATGTTCGCCGCAGATTCCGCACTTGAGGCCGGCGCGCGTGGCGCGCCCGTCCGTGACCGCCATTCGAATGAGTTTGCCAACGCCGCGCCGATCGAGTACCTGAAACGGATCTTCCGCGAGCAGGCCTTTCTCGAGGTAGTGCGGCAAAAATCGGCCGGAGTCATCCCGACTCAAACCGAATGTCGTCTGCGTGAGATCGTTGGTGCCAAACGAAAAGAAGTCTGCCTCGGTCGCAATCTCGTCGGCGGTCAGTGCCGCACGCGGCAGTTCGATCATCGTACCGATCAGGTACGGGACCGGCTCACCCATCACGCCCATGACGGCATCTGCGGCGCGTTCGATGATGGCCCGTTGATGGCGAAGCTCCGCCACGTCAGCGACGAGTGGCACCATGATCTCGGGCAGCACTTCGATGCCCCGGCGCGAGACGCGCACTGCCGCCTCGAAAATGGCGCGTGCCTGCATCTCCGTGATTTCGGGATACACGATACCCAGGCGGCAGCCGCGATGACCGAGCATCGGATTCGATTCACGCAGCGCGCTCACGATGCGCGTGAGTTCGGTGCGCGGAATGCCGAGCGTCTGTGCAAGGATCAATGATTCCTTGCCGTCGTGCGGCAGGAACTCATGCAAGGGCGGATCCAACAGGCGAATGGTGACGGGGTACCCGTCCATCGCTTCGAAGATGCCTTCGAAATCACTGCGCTGCATAGGCAGCAACTTGTCCAACGCGCGACGTCGGCCGCGTTCATCGCGTGCGACAATCATCTCGCGCATGGCCGTGATGCGGTCGCCCTCGAAGAACATGTGCTCGGTGCGGCAGAGACCAATGCCCTCAGCACCGAAGTTGCGCGCGATGCGGGCATCACGAGGTGTATCGGCATTCGCTCGCACTTTTAATCGACGCTCGGTGTCTGCCCACTCCATCACTTTGGCGAACGCCTGGTACACCGGCGCCTCATTCGGCGACAGCGTGCCATTGTTCACTCGCATCACTTCGCTCGGCACCATCGGAAGATCGCCGAGAAAGACGCGACCCGTGCTGCCGTCGAGCGTGATGAAATCGCCCTCGCGTACCACGATATCGCCGACCCGGAGCTGTCGCGCCTCATGCGAAATATCGACCGTCGTACATCCTACGATGGCACACTTGCCCATGCCGCGTGCGACGACCGCCGCGTGGGAGGTCATGCCACCGCGCGCGGTCAGGACCGCACGCGCCGCGACGAGGCCGTGGAAATCCTCCGGCGTCGTCTCTTCGCGAACGAGGATGACCGGCTCGCCCTTGGCGGCGCGTTCCTCGGCGGCGTCGGGATCGAAGACGGCGACGCCGCTCGCGGCGCCTGGGCTCGCCGGCAAACCGATGGCGATCGGTGTGGCTCGCACGGTCGCGCTGATCACCGGATGCAACAGCTGATCGAGCTGATTCGGCTGCACGCGACGGACTGCTTCATTCCGGTCTATCAATCCCTCCGTCACCATCTCGGTCGCGATGCGAATCGCCGCCGGCGTCGTCCGCTTGCCGGTGCGGGTCTGCAGCAAATACAGCACGCCGCGTTCGACCGTGAACTCGATATCCTGCATGTCGCGAAAATGACGCTCCAGACGTTCCTGTGTTTCCAGCAGGCGCGCGAAGGCGCCCGGCAGATACTGCGCCATTTCATCGATGTGCAACGGCGTGCGGATACCGGCCACGACGTCTTCGCCCTGCGCGTTGACGAGGAACTCGCCGAAGAAGCGATGCTCTCCGGTCGACGGATCCCGCGTAAAGGCAACGCCCGTGCCGGAGTCATCACCCATGTTGCCGAACACCATCGACTGGATGTTGACGCCCGTCCCCAAGGAATGTGAAATGCCGTTCACACGGCGATAGTCCACGGCTTTTTTGAGTGTCCACGAACGCCACACCGCTTCGATCGCACCCCAGAGCTGCGCACGCGGCTCCATCGGGAAATCCTTACCCGTGACCATCCGAATCAACTGCTTGTATTCGCCCACCAACGCACGTAGCGCATCAGCACTCAGGTCAGCATCGCTCGTGACGCCATTGCCCATACGCTTCACCGCGAGCAATTGCTCGAATCGCGCGATGGGTACCTCGAGGACGACGTCGGCGTACATCTGCAGGAACCGACGATACGAGTCGAACGCGAACCGCGGATTGCCGGAGGCGTTCGCGAGACTCTCGACCGTGATGTCGTTGAGGCCAAGATTGAGGATGGTCTCCATCATGCCGGGCATCGAGACCGCGGCGCCTGACCGCACGGAGACGAGCAACGGATTCACCGGATCGCCGAACCCCTTGCCACTCGTTGCTTCCAACGCCGTCAGTGCCGCGGCCACCTCGGCGCGTAGCGCGTCCGAGATCCGCTGATGCTCGAGATACGTCACACACTGATCCGCCGCAATCGTAAACCCCGGCGGCACCGGCACCCCGAGGTTCGTCATTTCCGCGAGATTCGCACCCTTCCCACCGAGCACGGCCTTCATCTCGCGCGTTCCGTCTGCTTTGCCGTTACCGAAGAAATAGACGGAGCGCGTCATGGGCAAATCCTGAGAGGGTTGAAGATCAGGCAATGCCAGCGGGAATGCCGACCAGGCCACCAGCGCGTAACACCCCGGGTTCAGACGGAATTGCCGTCGGATATCGGCCTGAGAAGCACGCGTGACAGTAGCCGGCGGGGCCGGTGGGCATGGCAGCCAGCATGCCATCCAGCGACAAGTAGCCGAGCGTGTCGACGCCCAGATGACGCACGAGCTCTTCGTGGGTCATTTGCGCAGCGATCAGCTCTTCGCGCCGTGGCGTATCGATGCCGTAGTAACACGGACTGATGATCGGTGCACTGCTAACGCGCATGTGCACTTCACGCGCCCCGGCGCCGCGTACGAGCGAGACCAGACCACGCGTCGTCGTCCCACGCACGATCGAGTCGTCGACCATCACGACGCTCTTCCCCTCGAGCAACTCCCGCACCGGATTGTACTTCACCTTCACTTTCGCATCGCGGCCCGCCTGCGTCGGCTGGATGAATGTGCGTCCGATGTAGTGGTTCCGGATCAGCGCAAGTTCATACGGCGTGCCGGATTCATCCGAGTACCCGAGCGCCGCCGAGTTCGACGAATCAGGAACCGCGAAGACGATATCGGCATCAGGTGCGGGACATTCGCGAGCGAGCTGCCGACCCAGCAGGCGCCGCGAGTGATCGACCGATCCGCCGAATACCTTGCTGTCCGGTCGGGCGAAGTAGACGTGCTCGAAGACGCAGCGATGCACCGGTGCGGACACGAAACCCTGGATCGAACGCATCCCATGCTGATCCACCGCGACAATCTCGCCCGGATGGATCTCGCGCTCGAGCGTGGCTCCGACGATGTCGAGTGCGCACGTCTCGGACGCAAAGACCCACCCGTCACCAAGCCTTCCCATCACGAGTGGGCGCCATCCATGCGGGTCTCGTGCGACAATCACGGTCTCATCGAGCACCATCAGCAGGCAGTACGCGCCTTCAACGCCCGCCAGCGCTTCCGCCACACGCGTCTCCGGCAACGTTCCGTGTGCACGCGCGATGCGGTGCACGATGACTTCCGAGTCCATTGTGGAAGAAAAAATGGCGCCGTTCTCTTCGAGCGCCCGCCGAAGCTCGACGGCGTTCGTCAAATTGCCGTTGTGTGCCAGCGCGATGTGCCCCTGACGGACGCGCGCGAGAATTGGCTGCGCATTCTCGATTGCCGATGCGCCAGCCGTGCTGTATCGCGTATGACCGATCGACACGGGCCCTGTCAGGGCGGTCATCTCGGCCTCGGCAAATCCTTCTGACACCAGACCCATCGCCCGACTGACACGCGCGTATCCGTCGTCATCGACCGCAACGATACCCGCGGATTCCTGTCCGCGATGTTGCAGCGAGTACAGACCGAGTTGCGTGAGCGCCGCCGCGTCGCGATGGCCGTACACGCCGAAGATGCCACACATAGCCAGAACTCCAGGTCAGTCGGTAAGCGGCGCATGTGAGGCGGCGACCGCATGTTCTGCGGGCGTCTCGCCATCCATGGCCGTCGGAATCGCTTCGTGAAACGCACGCGCCAGCCATAGGATCGGCGCGCTGAATGCGTCATCGGACATCGTAAAATGCGCACCGTCGGCGGCAGCGGTCACCGCGCCGATCGCGCGCGCGGGTACGCGGTGCTGCTGCGCGATCGCGAGGACGCGCGCCGGATCCGCCGTCGAGATCACAACGCGTCCATGCGCCTCACCGAAGAGCACGGCGCGGTCGGGAATGGTCGACCACGCCGACAAATCGACACGGAAACCAAACGTATGGGCACGGTCCTGCATCGCACTCTCCGCCAGTGTCACGGCCAGTCCGCCGTCGCTGCAATCATGCGCCGAGCGCACGACACCCGCGGCAATTGCTTCGAGCACGGCGTCGATCAGCCGCCGTTCGTTCCGCGGATCACAGGTCGGCGGCTCGCCGATCGTGAGCCCATGGACCGTGAGCAAGTATTCGCTGCCGCCCAACTCGTCGGTTGGCTCTCCCAGCAGCACGATCTGGTCGCCGACGTGCTGGAACGTCGAAGGCGTCACGTGATCGAGGGACTCGATGACGCCGACCATTCCGATGGTCGGCGTCGGGTGGATCGCGCCCTGCGGATTCTCGTTGTACAGGGATACATTGCCGCCGGTCACCGGCGTTTCGAGAATCGTACACGCCTCGCCCATGCCGGCAATCGCTTCGCTTAACTGGAAGTAGACTTCCGGCTTCTTGGGATTGCCGAAATTCAAGTTGTTCGTAATGGCGCGCGGTCGCGCCCCAGTGCACGCGACATTACGCGCAGCCTCACAGACTGCCGCACGGCCGCCGTTGCGCGGTGACAGCGCGACGTGGCGCCCGTTGCCGTCGATGCAGAGCGCCAGCGCTTTGTTGGTGCCTCGCAGGCGCACCACCGCCGCGTCGCTGCCGGGCCCACGCACCGTGCTCGTGCGAACGGTGGAATCGTACTGCCGCCACACCCACGCCTTGCTCGCGATCGTCGGCGACGCCAAGAGCTTCTCGAGCGTCCATGCATGATCGCGTTCTTCGGGGAGCGGTGCGACGGCGTTCGGATCCTGCTGCCGCGCCGCTTTCAACGCCTCGCTCTCTCGTCCCTCGAGCACGTACTGCGGGCACTCCGTGACCAAGCGAGAGCCGGGAAATTCCGCCACGACACGATCGCCTTCGGTCACCCGATAGACCGGCTCCGCGATCACTTCACCGATGACGGCGGCTTCGAGATCCCATCGTGCAAGAATCTCGCACACCTGTTCCTCGTGACCGAGTTTCGCGACGACCAGCATGCGCTCCTGCGATTCCGACAACAAGATTTCGTATGGCGTCATACCCTGTTCACGCACGGGCACCTTCGTGACGTCGATCGTCACGCCAACATCGCCGCGCTCCGCCATCTCAGCGGACGACGACGTGAGACCGGCGGCGCCCATGTCCTGAATCGCGACGATGTGTCCGCTGCGAATCAGTTCGAGCGATGCTTCCAGCAACAACTTTTCCGTGAATGGATCGCCCACTTGCACCATCGGTCGCTTCGCTTCGCTCTCGGCGGACAAGTCTTCTGAAGCGAACGACGCCCCGTGAATCCCGTCGCGACCAGTGCGAGCGCCGACGGCCATGATCGGGTTACCGACACCCGACGCGACGGCCAGCATCAGTTCATCCTCGCGCAGCAGGCCAACGCACATGGCATTGACGAGTGGGTTGCCCTCATACGACGGATCGAACACGACTTCGCCACCGACCGTTGGCACGCCAACACAGTTGCCATAATCACCAATGCCCTTGACGACGCCGGCGAACAGCCAGCGTACGCGGCTCGACGTCAGCGGCCCGAATCGCAGCGAGTTGAGCAGTGCAATCGGCCGTGCGCCCATGGTGAAGACGTCGCGCAGAATTCCGCCGACGCCCGTGGCCGCGCCCTGATAGGGTTCAACGGCCGACGGGTGGTTGTGCGACTCGATCTTGAACGCCACCGCCCACCCATCGCCCACGGAAATCACGCCGGCGTTCTCGCCGGGGCCCTGCAACACCCACGGTGCTTTCGTCGGCAGCGTCTTGAGCATCGGGCGGGAGTGCTTGTAAGAACAGTGTTCGCTCCACAACGCGCTCACGACGCCGAGTTCCGTGAATGTGGGTTCGCGGCCGAGCATGCCGACGAGGCGCTCGTACTCGAAGGTCGTGATGCCATGTTCGGCGACGAGCGCGGGGGTGATCACCGGATCGCCGGGACGCGACTGGACGGTACTCACGCGCCCACCGCCGACAACAACGATTCAAGAATCGAGGCGAACAGTGGTACGCCGTCGACGGAACCGAGCGCACTCTCCATCGCACGCTCTGGATGCGGCATCATGCCGAGGACATTGCCTTCGATATTCACGATACCGGCGATGTTGCGCAACGAGCCGTTCGGATTCGATGCGTCGGTAACGGCGCCCGACTCGTTGACATACCGAAATACCACATGGCCTTCACCCTCGAGGCGCGCGAGCGTATCGCCATCAGCGGTGTATCGACCATCGCCGTGCGCGATTGGCACCCGAATGACCTGACCAATGTGATACTGCGAGGAAAAACGCGTCGCAATCGTCTCGACGCGAAGGTTCACTGGGGCACTGACAAAACGCAGGCTCGCATTACGAAGCAGCGCACCGGGCAGCAGTCCGGCCTCGCACGCAATCTGGAAGCCGTTACAGATCGCCAGCACCGGGCCGCCGCGCTTCGCGAAGGCGACGACTTCCTGCATAATGGGACTGAAGCGCGCGATGGCACCGGGACGCAGATAGTCACCGTAGCTGAACCCGCCGGGGAGAATGACCAGCTCGACACCCTGCAGATCATGATCCTTGTGCCAGCAGTACACCGCGTCCTGTCCCATCACATCAGCGACGGCACGGAACGCGTCTTCATCGCAATTCGATCCGGGGAAGCGAACGATACCAGCCTTCACGTGCGCTCCACCGCCGCAATTTCGAAATCCTCCGTCACCGGATTCGCGAGTAACTTCTCGCACATCGCCTTGGCGGCCGCCCGCGCGGCGTCGGCCGACTCCGCGTCTGCTTCGACGACAAGATATCGACCCACCCGTACATCGGTCACCTGCGGAAACCCGAGCGAGTGCAGGGCATCACTGACCGCCTTGCCCTGTGGGTCGAGAATACCGCGTCGCGGTACGATGTGGATCGCGAGCCGAAAACTGGTCATGCCGAAGAGTCCTCGCGGCTCGGGACCGAGCCGTCTTGTAAGCGTTGGGATCTGCGCCGACGGCGACGTCGGCGGGCGGTCATCGCATCGTCGTCGTCATCGCCGCGGGTCAGTTCATCGTCGTCGCGCCCAGGCAGACGATCCATCAGGCCCAGCAACACCGTCCGGCCGATGCCAAACAACACGTAGGCCATTGACGCGGGAAAGAAAAACTTCTGCGGCAGAAAGATCGAACCGATCAGCGTGCCAACCACTAACAGCAGTCCGAGAATGCCCTTGAGTGAGCGCACGCCAACCGTCGGCACTTTCGCATACTGCACGTTGCTGATCATGAGCATGCCGAGTCCGAGCATCACCCACCGCAGCATCTGGTGCCACGGGAGGTCACCGATCATCGTCTCGGTATACAGCGACGTCTGGCTGAACCAGTAGTACGTGGCCAGCGTCATGCCGGCGGCGGGACTCGGCAACCCTGTGAAGTGCGACGGCTTCTTGCCCGACTGTTCGACGTTGAAGCGCGCCAGCCGCATGACCGATGCGGTAAAGAAGAAGCAGAAAATCCATTCCCATCGCGAGGTCTGAAAGACCGCGAAGTACATGATCAGGGCCGGCGCCGTCCCGAAGCTGATCGCATCGACCAGCGAGTCGAGCTCCTCGCCGAAACGCGTGCCGGACTTCGTGGCGCGCGCGATGCGGCCATCAAGCGTATCCGCGATCGCGCCAAACACGATGTAGCGTGCCGCGGCGTCGAACTCACCGCGCGAGGCCGCAACGATCGAGAATATCCCGAAGAACAAGTTCGCGAGCGTGAAACCGTTCGGTAGCGCGATCGCGGCCTGTTTGCGCACGCGGCGCGGTCGCTCGTGCGGTTCGGGGGTCACGTGTTCGGACGCTGTGCGACGACGGTGACGCCGGCCTGCGTTCGCTGGCCGACGGCGACGCGCAACGTCGGGATCGCCACGTACGGACCGCGTTCTCCGACACGCACCGGTTCGCGGAAGAACCACGCGACCCACAGGGCGATCACCGTGACGAAAAATGCCGTGAGCCACAGTGGCCACGAACGCGTACGTAGCGCCGCCGCAAACAGCAATGCCGCCAGTGCCGCGGCACCGATGATGAATGGATAGCCTTCGCGCGCAAACATCAGGCAAACTCCACGGGCAACCCGAGCCGGGCCAGATCGAGCGGTGCCCCGGTCAGTTGATGAAAGGCGTCGCGATAACGGAGGCTCGTCGCGCGGATCACCTCAGAAGGCAGCGTCGGTGGCGGGGCATCACCGTTCCAGCGACCCGCATGTCGTTCGCCGTCGAGCCAGTCGCGCAACGGCTGTTTGTCGAAACTGGGCTGTCCACGTCCGGGTGCATACTGATCGGTCGGCCAAAAACGGGAGCTGTCCGGCGTAAGTACCTCATCGATCAGCAGCAGCCTCCCGTCCCGCCAGCCAAACTCGACCTTCGTATCCGCGACAATGATGCCGCGAGGTTCGGCAGCCGCGCGACCGAACTCATACACCGCGCGAGCCAACCGCTCGAGCGTCGCGGCCGTCTCGGCACCGACCTCGTCGATCACGTGGCTGGTCGTGATGTTTTCATCGTGGCCGGTTTCAGCTTTCGTCGCCGGACTGAAAATTGGCGGGTCGAGTCGATCGCTCTCGCGAAGACCAGCGGCGAGCGGTTCACCGGCCAGCGTTCCCTGGGCACGGTATTCCTTCCACGCGGAGCCGGTGATGTAGCCGCGAATGACGCATTCGATCGGCACCACCTCCGCGGCGACACACAGCATCGCGCGTCCGGCGATCTCGTCCCGGTGCATCGCAACCGCAGGCACGGCGCGAATAATTTCGTCAGTGTCCGCCGTAATCAGATGGTGCGCAACGATCTCACCCAGTTGGCCGAGCCACCAGGCCGTGAGCTGCGTGAGGACCGCTCCCTTGTACGGAATGGCTTCGTGCATGACGACATCGAACGCACTGATGCGGTCGGTCGTGATGAGCAGCAAGCGATCCGCGTCGACGGCGTACACGTCACGCACTTTGCCGCGTCGGACCAGCGGCAGCGGCAACTGCGTGCGCATGAGCGCCATGCTCATACGCGCACCTCGTCCAGTTCGGTCCCGGCCCGTTCGCGTGCCAACCACGCCGCGACGTGTTCATCCAGAAATTCGATCACCTGTTCCGGTGCCCGTCCGACAAATCGGCTCGGCTCGGCGGCGGCGCGCAAATCATCGAGCGGGATGCCGAATGCGGGGTCAGCGGCAAGGCGCTCCAGCAGGTCGTTGTAGGGCGCCCCGTCTTTGACCGCACGCGCTGCGGCGATACTGTGGACACGAATGATCTCGTGCGCATCCTGACGATCGCCACCGGCCCGCACAAAACGCACGATCAGTTCTTCGGTCGCCATGAACGGTAATTCGTCGTTCACCCGCCGTGCGATGCGGGCGGGGTGCACTTCCAGACCGCGCACGACGTTCTGCATCAGCACCAGCAGCGCGTCCGTCGCGAGGAACGCTTCCGGAATCACGAGTCGACGATTGGCCGAATCATCGAGCGTCCGCTCGAAATACTGCACCGCGTGCGTCTGATTCGCATTCGGCTCGAGCGACAGGACAAATCGGGCGAGCGAAGCAATTCGTTCGGAGCGCATCGGATTGCGCTTGTACGCCATGGCGGACGAGCCGATCTGCTGCGCTTCGAACGGCTCTTCGATTTCGCCGAAGGCCTGCAGCAGGCGGATATCGCCGGAAAACTTCGACGCCGTCGCGCTGATGCCGGCGACGATGCTCATCACCTGCGCGTCGACTTTCCGCGAGTACGTCTGACCGGACACCGGAATCGACGTCGCAAAGCCCATGCGCCTCGTGACCATGCGATCCAACTCGCGGACGCGCGCGTGATCGCCGTTGAACAGCGTCAGGAAGCTGGCCTGTGTCCCCGTCGTGCCCTTGACGCCGCGAAACGGCAGGCGAGCGACTCGCGTCTCCAGATCATCGAGATCGAGCAGAATGTCCTGCATCCACAAGGTCGCGCGCTTGCCGACCGTCGTCAGCTGCGCCGGCTGCAGATGCGTATAGCCCAGCGCCGGGACGTCTTTCCACGTGCGCGCGAACGCGTCGAGCGCGGCGAGTGCATCCAACAGCTTTTCGCGCAGTAACGAGAGGCCGCGACGCATCAGGATCAGCTCGGCGTTGTCCGTGACGTAGCAGCTGGTCGCGCCGAGGTGGATGTACTTCCGTGCATCGGGGGCCACGTCGCCGAACGCATGCACGTGTGCCATCACATCATGGCGAAAGCGGCGTTCGTACGCCGCGACGGCCGCGAAGTCGATGTCGTCGAGATGCGCCCGCATGGAGTCGAGAGCCGATTCGGGAATATCGATACCGAGCGACGTCTGCGACTCGGCGAGCGCCAGCCAGAGGCGGCGCCAGAGGCCGTAACGCGTCGACGGGCCCCACAGCGTGAGCATGGCGCGCGACGCGTAACGGTCGGCGAGCGGGGACGTATAGAGCGAGTGTTCGGAGTCAGTCACGGCAGTGATGATGTCTTGGCGGGTTCGCGCAGTCAGCGCAGATAAAATGACGTTTGCAGCAGTTGACGTCCGCGCTCGAAGACGAGCACCACGGGACCCCGACGTCCATCTCGCTCGATCGCACTGGAGGCCGATTCCGCCGTGCCGACACGCGATCGACCGACCTGTACAATGACATCGCCCGCCTGCAATCCCATCTGGTCGCTGATGCGCTCGGTGACTTTGTATACGAGCGCACCATTCGTTGAGGCGACGCCACGCTCCTGTCGCATCGCATCCGTGAGCGACACCAGTTGCAGTTCGCTGGCAACCGTCACTTTCGGCGCCGTGACTTCGGGCGCATCCGCGACGACGACCGACAGGGCGACCTCCTTGCCGGCGCGACGAACGACCATCGGCATCGTCTCGCCGACACGCACGTCGAGCAGACGCGCCTCCCAGTCAAACGGGTTACGCACGCCACGCGTTCCGGCGCGTACGATCTGGTCACCAGCGCGGATGCCCCCGCGCTCAGCGGGTGAACCCGGCACGACGCGTCCGACAATCGCGCCCGCCGTTGCCGCTTCGCGCGCGCTCGTCGCCTGCGTCGTCTGTAGGCGCAAACCGACCCATGGCTGCCGCACTGCGCCGTGTTCGAGCAGATCCTCGATGATGCGCTTGGTCCGATCAATCGGAATCGCGAATCCGAGACCGACAGAGCCGCCGCTCGGGGAGTAAATCGAACTGTTCACGCCGATGACTTCACCCATCGCATTGACCAGCGGTCCACCGGAATTTCCGGGATTGATGGCCGCGTCGGTCTGAATCATGTCGACGTACACACCGCCGCCGTCGCCGCGCCCCGCGAGATTGCGCCCCACGCCGCTGACCACCCCGACGGATACGCTCGGTTCACTGTTGCCAAGGACGAAGCCGAACGGATTGCCAATGGCGATCGTCCACTCACCGACGAGCAGATCCGATGATGACCCGAGCGGCGCCAACGGCAACTTCGTCGCCGCGATCTTGACGACGGCCAGATCGTTGGTTTCGTCAACGCCCAAGACCTTGGCGTCATACGTCGTGCCATCGCGCATCGCGACCGAAACCTTGGTGGCGCCGCCGATGACGTGCGCATTCGTCACGATGACGCCGTCCGCACGCACGATGAAACCCGAGCCAATTCCGGCGTTGCGCCGCTCACCGGTGCGGCCGCCCATGAAGTACTCGAAGAAATCGATCGGCACCCGTTCGACCGTTTCCGTCTGCACCGTCACAACGGCCGGTGCAACGCGCTCGACCGCCGTCGTGATGGCCGTTCGGCGCGACGATGCGACCGATGGCGCCGGCACGGCCGCCGCTGGCGCTGGCGGCGGCAGCGTGCGCGCCTGCGCGGATGTCGTGTCAGGCGTCGCACCCTGACACGCGACCGCCAACAGCGCGGCGCCGATCAACAACGATGCGCGGGACACGATGCGCAGAAGCTCAGGATGACGTGACACGGAGACGTTCCCCCTGCGAGGGACGACGTGCGCCTTCCGGCAGGGACTGGTCCGTGAAAGGGTACGCGATCATCGCACGAAGTGTCGATGCGCCGACCACCGCCGCATCCGCTCCCGCCAAGGCGCACGCCATGAGCGTGCTGCCGGCGGACGGAAACACCGCGACGAGCTCGGATTCACATGAGATCGCATCGTACAGCGCGCGCGCCTCACGCATGACGCGCGCGCCGTCGGCGCCCGCCGCCTCGAGCCGATCGACATCGATGAAGACGAACGCCGCACCAGTTCGCGCCGCCAGCATCGCCTGAGCGGTCGATCCGACAAACGTCGCCGCCACGCGAACGCCGCTTTCGGCCAAGCGGTGCAGCAGCGCGATGTGCGCATCGCTGAACGGCAGTTGCACGACGACATTGTCCGCCACGCGCCCGAGTCGTTCGGCGGCGGCATCGGCGTTGTCGCCAGTCGACGGATCGAGTGACACGAAGACCGGCATCGCGGCCGCGCGCGCGAACTCGGCGAGCCACGCCATGGCATCGGCCTCAGACGCTGCATCGCGAAGGGCGGCATCGGGCAACACCACGCCATCGATCAACGCCCGTTCGGCCGCCCAACGCACGTCGTCGAGCGCATCGGTTGCAAGAAAGAGCTTCACGTCTGATCGCGATAGAGCGTGGCGGGATACACGACTTCGTGCAGGGACAGACCCTGCGCCGGAGCTGGGGCCGATGTGTCTGCGTTGTGTGCGATTGTCAGCAGCCGTGCGATACTGCCGCGCGGCCGCCGTCCCTGCGCCACTTCGACCATCGTCCCCACGAGAAAACGGACCATGTGATGGAGAAACCGGTTCGCTGCGATCTCGAACACCCAGCCGCCGTCGCGCTCCTGCCATGTGGCGCGATGAATCACGCAACGGTGGTGGTCGTCGATCGGCGCCGTATGTGCCACGGCAAACGCGCGAAATTCGTGCTCTCCAATCAGGGCCGCCGCTTCCTCCTGCAACGCTATCGCGTCCAGCGCATGGCGGACCGCCCACTCGTAGCGACGCCGGAACGGAGAACGTGCCCCCGCGTCCGTGCCCACAAGATAGCGGTATCGTCGCACGATTGCGCTCCGCCGAGGATGGAAATCGGGCGTCATTTCGTTCGCCGACGATATCCAGATATCGTCGGGAAGCAGGGCGTTCATCGCCCGCTGGAGGCGGTCGGCCGGCCATCGAGAGGTGACCCGGACCCCGACCCCTTGGCCATGCGCATGGACGCCGGCGTCCGTTCGGCCGGCACCAGTGGCCGCGACAGGCCCCCCGCAAAGCCGACCGAGGACCCGCTCCATATCCCCTTGGACGGTGCGGACATCGGGTTGGCGCTGCCAGCCGGCGAACCGCCCGCCGTCGTATTGCGTCACGAGCAGAATCGCATGCGGGTCCATACGCGCGCGGAAGCTACGTCCATCCGGTCGGTGCTTCAACCGACTCGGAGCGATCGCCGACCGCGGCGCCCCATTGCGCCGGTGCCGCAAAGACTGTTTTGTCCTTTCGTCCATGCCCCCACGCTCTCTCGCCTCGCTCGCGCACGCGCTCAGCGCCATCGCGGATCTTGATGGCGCCCTGATCGCGCTCGGTGAATGTCTCGCCGAACTCGATCGCGGTGCCTCGATCGCGCTGGTGCAGTACGATGCGCGCAAGGACATGCTGCGTGAGCGGCTCTGTCCAGTCGGTGCACAGGTCACGCGCTCCATGCTCGAGACCACCTACGATCACCTGCCGGAGCCCGTTCGCAGTCGGGTGACGCCCGGCGGTCAGTTCATCGACGTCAGTGACAAATCGGCCGACTACGCGCGCCTCTTCGGTTTTGGCTCCGGACTGGATGGCGGCATGTTGTCGCTGCGCGGTGTGCGAATCGATGGCTCGTTGTCCGCCGTGATCGCGTTATATGAGCCACGCAAGATCTTCGGCACGCGCACAACCGAACGACTGGCGCCGGCTCTTGCACTGTTCGATCTGGCCTTCGTGCGCCTCGCTGAGCGCGACGCACGCGAAGAGGCGGTCCGCACGCTCGAGGATGTCACGCAACGCGTCCACGGCGAGTACGTCCGGAAGCTTGGCCGCCTCGAAGCGGAATTGCGCGAGGCGCGCACCACACCGCGCGATTCCAACATGATGGGCGTGGTCGAAGCGGTCGCGATCCAAGCCGATTCCGCTCGAGCTGCCGAGGAAGTGCGACGCGCCTCGCGTCGGGCGGAGCTCGCCGAGCAGCAGCTGTCGACCGCAGTGGGACAGCTGGAACAGACGCATATCGAGTTGCATCGCCGCAGCGAGGCGCTCCGTCAACGCACGCGCACCCTGTACCTGCTTGATCGATTGCTGAGCCTCGACGCGGTCACACGTGATGCGCGAGAACTCGTTGACGGACTGCTCGCACTCGTCGGCGATGACATGCAGGCACAGCGCTGCTCACTCATGCTGCAGGCACCCGAGCCAGACCACTTGTATCTCGCGGCGGCGCGCGGCGTCGCGCCGCACATCATCGAAGGCATGCGCATCCGCATCGGTGAAGGGGTCGCAGGTCGGGTTGCGGCCGCTCGCGAACCGCTGCTGGTCCAGGACGTGCGTGACGCCGCGCAGCATCCTTTGCTGCGCGACCAGTATTTCACAACCGGCAGCTTTATCAGCTTCCCGCTCGTCTATCACGACGAGTTGGTCGGCGTGTTGAACCTGACCAATCGCGCCCAGCGCGGCGTTTACGGCGACGAGGATGTCGAGCGCGTGCGACTGCTCGGCTTGGTCATTTCGCTCATCGCGTCGCGGCACAATCTGTCCGAACGATTGCTCGAGGTCATCGGTGAGCGTTGAGCCGTTAACGCAGGCCATTCGGCGGCTCGGCGCACGCGAATCACTGGACGGACCTGCCATCACCCGCGCCTTCGACGTCATCATGCGGGGCGAAGGCACGTCGGCGCAGGTGGCAGCGCTGCTGATGGCACTGCGGGTCAAAGGCGAGACGTCAGACGAAGTCGCTGGTGTCGTCCAGTCATTGCGCACCGCGATGGTCGTCTTGCCGACAGCGACGCCGGAGGATCTCGTCGACACCTGCGGCACCGGTGGCGGCGCGCTGACGACTTTCAATATTTCGACCGCTGCCGCGCTGCTCGCCGCCGGTCTCGGCGTGCGGGTAGCCAAGCACGGCAATCGTTCGTTCACGTCGCGCTCCGGTAGCGCGGATGTGCTCGAAGCGCTGGGCGTCGTGATCGACATGCCGCCGGCGGCGATGGCGAGGACGCTCGAGGATGCCGGCATCGTGTTCATGTTCGCCCCGTTGATGCATCCCGCGCTACGCTTCGTCGGCCCAGTCCGTCGTGAACTCGGCATCCCGACGGTGATGAACATCGTCGGCCCACTGGCGAATCCGGCACGAGCCGGTCGTCAAGTCGTCGGCGTGGCGGAAGCGTCGCGTCTCGAGTTGTTGGCCTCTGCGCTGGCGACACTCGGTACGCGCCGTGCGCTGGTCGTGCATGGTGCGCCTGGGCTCGACGAGGTGTCGCCGCTCGGAAAGACCGACGTGATCGAGGTCGACAACGGCGTGATCACGCGCTGGACCATCGACCCAGAGGTTGCCGGTATTAGGGATATCGAGGCGTCGGACCTTGGGGGCGGCGCCCCCGCAGAAAACGCCGCATTGATAGAGACGGTACTTCGAGGCGCCGGACCGCCCGGCGCGCGCGCGGCGGTGATCCTCAACGCCGCGGCTGCACTCTACGTGAGCGGGACAACCGAGAACTTCGACGACGCGTTGGCACGCGCCACTGACGGTCTGGCCAAGGGTGCGGGCGGCGATGCGCTCGACCGTCTGCGTTCAGCGTCGCAGACCGCGGTCGGCAAGCACTGACCCTCGCTCGACCGACCGCGCGTTCCTTAAATCAGGACTAGTAGCGACGCAGTACGCCGACGACGATGCCCTGAATCCGGACGTCGTCTTCATGGACGAAAATCGGCTGCATGCCATCGTTGGCGGGTTGCAGGCGAATTCGTCCGTCCCGTTCGCGATAGTAGCGCTTCACCGTGGCGGCGGCGCCATCGAGCAGCGCGATGACCATTTCGCCGTTGTCGGCTGCCTGACGATCGTTCACGACGACGAAATCGCCGTCGGCGATCTGATCATCGATCATCGATTCGCCGCGTACGCGCAGCACATAATGGCTACCGGTCTTACGCAGGAACCCATCGGGCACCGCCATCGTCTCGCCGGACGACATCGCCTCGATCGGCGAGCCGGCGGCGACCGTGCCGAGCAGCGGCAGTTCGACCGACCGTTGATACATCTCGGAGGGGAGGATCTCGATTGCACGACTCTCGTTGTACGAGCGCTTGATGTAGCCCTTGCGCTCGAGGTTCGTGAGGTGCTCGTGAACCGTTGCCAGCGAGTTATAGTTGAACTGCGAGGCGATCTCTTCGAAACTTGGAGCGTACCCGTTCGATTCTTGGTATTCCGAGAGGTAGGACAAGATCTCCCGCTGCCGCTTGGTGAGCGCCATGGCGCCTCCAGATGGGGTCTGCGCTGTACCCGAGGCCGCCCGTGGTGCATCATCCGTAGCGATGGTGCGACCGAAAAGGCGCCGAATCCACGCTAACCGAAGACAGGCCGAAGTGCAAGCATTTTCTGCGAACATGGGGTGGATTGCACCCATCGGGACGCTCGGTGAGCTCACGCAGACCGCCTTCGCACGGGCGGACGCCGTGCGTTCGCGGCTGGGCGAAGTGCGCGCCGCCGCCCGCGATCGGCCGCCAGCGCTGCCGTTCGCCGCCGCACTCCGGGGTGAGCACCTCCGCGTGATCGCGGAAGTGAAACGCGCTTCACCGTCGAAGGGGGCGATCGCTCTTGGACTCGATGCGGCTGATCAGGCCGCCCTCTACGTCTCGGGTGGCGCGGCCGCGATCTCGGTGCTGACCGAACCCACACGATTTGGTGGCTCCCTGGCCGATCTGGCGGCGGTCAGCGCGCGCGTGGCCGTTCCCGTCATTCGGAAGGACTTCATTGTCGCGCCGATTCAGCTATGGGAGGCGCGTGCGGCGGGTGCATCCGTCGCACTGCTGATTGTCCGGGCGCTGAGTCCGGATCTTCTGCCCGAACTCCTCGACTGCGCACGCGAGGCGGGCCTGTCGGTTCTGATCGAGGTGCGCGACGAAAGTGAACTGGCGCGGGCGATCGCCTTTGATGCGGACGTGATCGGCGTGAACAATCGCGATCTCGAGTCGTTAATCATCGATCCAAGCACGGCACCACGCCTCATTCCGTCGATTCCGTCCGCCTGCATCGCCATCGCAGAGAGCGGGATGCAGCGCGTCGAGGACGTGTGGCCGGCGGCGAACGCCGGCGCCGACGCCATCCTCGTCGGCAGTGCCGTGTCCGCGTCCGGAGATCCGGCGTCGGCCGTCGCCGCCTTGGCATCCGTGTCACGCCGGCCGCGCTGATACGCCGACCGCGCTAACACGCCGACCGTCACCATGACTGCCATCAAGATCTGCGGCCTGACACGCACCGAAGACGCGCGCGCCGCCGAGCGCGCGGGCGCGTCCTATCTGGGCGTCATACTCGCCAGCGGACCGCGGCTGATCGATTTGGATCGGGCGAGGGACGTGTTGGGGCCGCGACGACCGAGCATCCAGCGGGTTGCCATCTTCGGAGCGCGCGACATCGTGAGCATCATCGCCGACGCCGATCGCCTCGACCTCGACGTCATGCAGCTCCACGGGGATCCCACGCCGGAACAGGTCACGCTGATACGTACGCGGTCGGGACGCGCCGTGTGGCCAGTGCTGCGCGTCGAGGGGACGGTGCTGTCGGCGGATGCCATAGACCTCGCCTCGTCCGCGGGCGCCTTAGTACTCGATGCCAAAGTGGTCGGGCAGCTGGGAGGAACCGGTGTCGCGCTTGAGTGGAACGGGCTGCGCGACGCCGTCGAGGAGCTGCGTACGGCAGTGCCGGGACTCACACTGATTGTGGCCGGGGGATTACGAGACTCCAACGTCGCGCGCGCCATAACACTGCTCGCGCCGGACGTCGTGGACGTATCTTCAGGTGTGGAGTCAGCGCCCGGCATCAAGGACTCGCGGGCGATCGAACAGTTTATTGCTGCGGTATCGACCGCCAAGGGGACGAGGTGATGACAGCAGTACCAGCAGCACCAGCGGCACCGATGCCGACGGCAATCACGATGGACGACCGTTTTGGTCCATTCGGCGGGCGCTATGTCCCCGAAACATTGATCCCGGCGCTAGACGAACTCGAACTCGCGTTCGTGACCGCACGGAATGATCCGGCGTTCCTCGCCGAACTCGATCATCTCCTGCGTGAGTATGTCGGTCGCCCGACCGCGTTGACGTTCGCGCCGCGCTTCTCGGATCGGGTCGGCGCGCCAGTCTGGATGAAGCGCGAGGACCTGAACCACACGGGCGCGCACAAGATCAACAACACGGTCGGTCAGGCCCTGTTAGCGCTCCGGATGGGCAAAAAGCGCATCATCGCGGAGACGGGGGCGGGGCAACACGGTGTGGCGACGGCGACGATCTGCGCACGCTTCGGCCTCGAGTGCGTCGTATACATGGGCGAAGAGGACATGCGTCGGCAACAGTTGAACGTCCTGCGCATGCGTCTGATGGGCGCGACCGTCGTGCCCGTCACTGCGGGCACACGCACGCTCAAGGACGCCACCAGCGAAGCCATTCGTGACTGGGTCACCACGGTGAATCACAGTCACTACATCATCGGCTCGGTGGTGGGACCCGCACCGTACCCGCGCATCGTCGCGTGGTTTCAGGCCATCATCAGCTGCGAAGCACGCGCGCAGATGCTCGAAAAGGTGGGTCGATTGCCCAAGACGATCGTCGCCTGCGTCGGCGGCGGGTCAAATGCGATGGGAATATTCGGTGGATTTGTCAACGACGCCGACGTCGAACTCGTCGGCGTGGAAGCCGCCGGCGAAGGCTTGTCGACCAACAAGCACAGTGCGTCAATCACCAAGGGGACGCCAGGCGTTCTCCACGGCTCGCTCAGCTATCTGCTGCAGGACGCGAGTGGTCAGGTGCACCCCGCCCATTCAATTTCCGCGGGCCTCGACTATCCGGGGGTCGGTCCGGAGCACGCGTGGTTGCACGACAGCGGTCGCGCGTCGTATGTCTCGGTGACCGACGAGGAAGCACTCCGCGGCGTAGTGTTGTTGAGCCGGCTCGAGGGCATCATTCCCGCGCTCGAGACGGCGCATGCCGTCGCGTGGATCGAGCGAGAGTCCGGGCGCTGGTCATCCAGTGATCCGGTGCTGCTCTGCGTCAGCGGTCGCGGTGACAAGGACATGGTCACGATCAGCGAGCACGAGCTTCCCTCTCTATGACCGCGTCGACCGCGATGGTGCCTACGCCGCACGCCACGTCCGCGGTCGAGGAGGCACTCCAGTCTTTTGCCAAGGCGCTCCGCGCTTTGCAG
>JANLPE010000053.1:0-106757 GCA_031366985.1 Gemmatimonadaceae bacterium | reverse complement strand
GAGGCGGACGCACGCGCGTGGCGCGCCGCGAAGCGCCCCAAGCCGACCCGGCTGGCGTGGCACCGTCCCGTGCGCGTGGTGGTGGCGACGAAACTCCAAGCCCAGTGGTCGCCGGCCCAGATCGCGGGCTGGCTCGTGACCGAGGACCCCGACGACTCGCGCCTGCACGTGTCGCACGAGACGATCTCCCGCAGCCTCTTCGTCCAGGCGCGCGGCGTCTTGACGCGCGAGCGGACCGCCCACCTGCGGACGCGCCGTCCGATGCGTCGCAGCAAACGGGCGAGCAAAGCCGGGCAGACGCGCGGGCAGATTGTCGATGCCGTATCGATCGCCGTGCGCCCGGCCACCGTCGCGGACCGCGCCGTCCCCGGCCATTGGGAGGACGACCTCCTCTCCGGGGCCAAGACCCGTCACATCGCGACGCTCGTGGAGCGCACGTCGCGATACGTCCATCTGGTCCAGGTCACGGGCAAAGACACCACGGCCGTCGTCAACGGGCTCAGTCGCGAAGTCCAGCGACTGCCCGCTGGCCGGATGACCTCGCTCACCTGGGATCGCGGTCTGGAAATGGCCCAGCCTGCACGATTTCCGGTGGCGGCTGATGTCGCGGTGTACTTCTGCGATCCCCACAGTCCGTGGCAACGCGGCACGAACGAGAAGACCCATGGACTGCTGCGCCAATCTCTGCCGGACGGCTCCGATCTATCGGTCTCCACCCAACGCGATCTGCATCAGATCGCCATGCACCGGAACACACGCCCACGCAAAACCCTCGGCTTTCGCACGCCGGCGGCTCGCTTTGCACAGGCGGTTGCTCTGACTGGTTGAATCTGCCACCGAAAACGTGTCGGCGCTTGAAACCTATTTACACACCTATTGACACGACCTCAATTTGTCTTTGGAGTGTTGGGAGTTGTCTGTGCGATCCTCTATCGCCGGATTTGCGGCGTCTACTGAAGGGGCGAGAGTCGGAATTGATTGTTCACGTCGAACGCACCAGGCAACACGTCACGGTGAGCCACGGCGAGAACTGGGGCATCAAAAAGTAGATCGCTCGGCTGGACCGAACAACGTTGCATGCCAGCTCCAGAATCATGTAGAACAACGTCCCCTGATGTGACCGCTAAAACGTCGCCGACAACGTCGCGAACACCGATCGCGTCGGCAGCACGAAATACCGCACCTCCCCCTCGCCGCTCACTGAACCGCTGCCGTACTTGCGCGTGTCGCCAAGGTTGCCGCCGCGCACCGTGAGCGCATAGCGTGACCACGTGGTGCGCGCGGTCGCATCGAGCACGTACATGTCCGGCAACAGCCGCGCCGAATTGCTCGTGTTGTCAAGATACGCGTACGACTGATACCGGCCTTCGAGCGTCAGCGTCAGCGCGCGCACCGGCGTGACTTCCAGCCGCTGCGCTGTGATAACGCGCGGCGTCAACAACGGTTCGACGTTGCGCCGCACCACCGGCGTCCCGCTCGACGAATCAGTGAACGACAGAATGCGGTTCGTGCTCCACGAAACGTTGCCACTGAGCGCGACGTGGGGCGACAGCTGCCAGCGTCCGTCCATCTCGAGACCGCGGCGATAGCTCGATCCCACATTGCGACGCAGCGTGTAGCCGGACGCCGTTGGCGCCCCGATCCGTTCGATGGTGTTCCGAAAATCCATGCTGTACAGATTCGCGTCGAGCGACAGTCCTTTCGCTGCCCAGCGAATCCCAAGCTCCGCGTCGCCGACCGATTCCGGCTTGACCCGCGTGAAGTCGCCGTAGTCGGCGACGTTGCTGGCGTTGAGATCATCGTCGCCGGCGAAGAGATCACTGCGGGTGGGTTCTCGCGTCGTACGCCCGTACGAGGCGAAGGCATGCCACTGATCGTTCAGCGTCACGGTAGCGCCGACCTTGGGATTGAAGAACAGCCAGTCGATGCTGCGTGCCGTCACGCCGGCGCGCGGGTCCGGTGTGTAGTGAAAGCGCGCCCACCGCGTCTGCACGTCGGCGAACCACTGCACGCGCCCCTGCGTGAGCGACGCCTTCACGAACGCGCTCGCGTCTTGCTTCTGCCCGGAGTTGTCGTACAACGACACCGGATCGGGGCGCAGATAGGCGCGATGGGTGCGCGAATAATCATTCGCGTTGAGCCCGGCGTTCAACGTAAGGCCGCCGTGCTCGACGTTGATGGCGCTGGTGACGCCATACCACGCGTGCTGCAGGTTGTACCGGTAGCGATCGGGCAGATAGAAATAATCGTAATTGCCGCTCGCTGAGTTGCGATACACCGTCGTGTTCACCGTCGTCGCATCGGACATCACGTGTGACACCGACAGTGCGACCATCTGCTGGCCGAACTTGTCCAGCTCATTCGCAGCGAGCGGATTGAAACGACGGTTCTGTTTCAGCTCATTGATCGTCGCGCCGACATACGACAGCGTGTCGGCGAGCAGACCGACGAGCGCGGTCGCCTTGACGATCGTTTTGTCGCCGAACCAGCCCGCGCCAACGAACGCCGAGCGTCCTTCGACACCGCTGTGATCACGGTAGCCATTCGTGCGCAGCGCGCCGACACGACCGTACACGGCGAACTTGCTGTCGGTCAGTCCGGATCGAAACGACGTGCTAACCCGCTGCGCACCGTACGAGCCCATTTGCACATCCACATCGCCACCGGCCGACTTGAGCGCGATCGGCTTGGTCTCGAAGTTGATCGAGCCCGCAAACGATGCCGTGCCCGCCGAACTCGTACCGACACCGCGCTGCACCTGCACCGACTGCACGTTGGACATCAGGTCCGCAAAATTCGCGAAGTACAGTACCTGATCTTCCATGTCGTTCAACGGCACGCCGTCGATCGTGATGTTGATGCGCGTCTGATCCATGCCGCGCAACCGCAGGTAACTGTAGCCCCAGTTGGTGCCGGACTCCGTGTGCGCCGTCAACGACGGTGACGCGCCCTGCAGCAGCAGTGGAACGTCCTGCCCGAACTGACGCTGGGTGATGACGTCGCGCCGAATTGTTTTCTGCGCGATCGGCGCCGCATCGCCGGCGCGAATGGCCGTCACGAGCACGCGTTCGATCTTCTGGCCAGAGTCGGCGCGCGCACTGTCGGCCGTGGTGCGCGGCGGCGAGGGTTTGATGGCCTGTGCCTGCGCGATGCCGGGAATACACACGGCCACGCTGACGACGATACGACGGGCGGTACGTCCGACAGAAGGACGGACACGAATTGGGTGCGCGCGCCCGAGGCGCGCGCTCATGCGCTGATGCATCGTTGGACTCCCTACGCCGGTACTAGCCGGATCAGGTTCTACGGGACTCTCTCAGCCGTTCCGCGACAGTGCGGATCGGCACCCCGGTCATGTGCGCGCAACATACCCCGGCGCACGCGCGGCGCGCTACCTTTGGCTCATGTCTGACTTCGGCGACTGGCTCGCCACACACGGCAGCTCCTACGCCGAGCTCTTTGGCTTCGTCACTGGTGTCCTCAACGTGTGGCTTGTCACACGAGAGAACATCTGGAGCTGGCCGCTGGGCATTCTGAACGCGCTCTTTTATGTGGTCGTGTTCGCCCGCACCGGGCTCTACTCCGACACCGGTCTGCAGGTCGTCTACTTCGTGCTCTCGTGCTACGGCTGGTGGCACTGGCTGCACGGCGGCGCAGATCACGCGCAAGTCGCGGTGACGCGCACGCCGGCGCGCATGATGGCGATCCTCGGCCTCGTCGGCGTCGTGACGTGGGTAACGCTTTTTTCCATCACGTCGCGTATTCCCGGTAGCGCGCTGCCGAGGCTTGATGCCGCCCTCGTCGCGACGAGTCTGATCGCGCAATGGATGATGACGCGCAAGCTGCTCGAAAACTGGGTGCTCTGGATCGCCGTCGACATCGTGTACATTCCGCTCTTCGTCACGCGCGGATTGCAGCTGACTGCCATCCTGTATGCCGTGTTTCTCGTGCTGGCCATCATCGGGTTGGTGCAATGGAAGAAATCAGCGGACCGGCACCGCAGCGACGCCTCGCTCGCATTGTCCTGACCGGTTCTGAGTCCGTCGGGAAAAGCACACTCGCGTCGGAGCTTGCCGCGCACTTCGGCGCATTGCTGGTCCCGGAGTTCGTGCGGGACTACGCGGCCGCAAAGAACGCACCGTTGGGCTTCGACGATCACGGGCCGATTGCGTTCGGCCAGATGGCACTCGAGGACGACGTGATCGCGCAGACCAGCGCCCGCGGCGATACGCTCCTCTTGCAGGATACTGATCTCGTCAGCACCGTAGTGTACTGTCATCATTACTTCGGACGCTGTCCGGCCTTCATCGAGGAGGCCGCCGTCGCCCGTCTCGCCACGCGTTATCTGCTGCTCGACATCGACGTCCCGTGGGTCGCCGATGGCGTGCGCGATCGCGGTGATCGGCGCGAGGAAGTACAATCGCTTTTCCGGCAGACGTTGCACCGCTTTCAGGCTTCCGTGACCACGATTCGCGGAGATTGGACCGCCCGTCGTGTACTCGCGATCGCCGAGATCGACGCACTTCGTTAAAACGCACGACCGTCCGTCAACACGTCCTACATTTCACATCTTCAACGAGCTTCTCATGGCCCAGAGTACGCAGAACGCCGACAGCCACACGCAGTGGACGCCGATCTATCATTTCTTCACCAGCCCACTCGCGATCATCTTCCTGATCTGGTCGGCCAAGCGGCTCGTCGCCAATCCCGGACTCGACACGGCGTACTTCATGGTCGGAGCGCTCGCGATCTTCGGTTTGGTCGCCGTGGCGCGCCTGTCGCCGCTGCGCGTGCAGGATCGCCTGATCCGACTGGAAGAGCGGCTTCGCCTGGCCCGCGTGCTGCCGGCCGATCTGCAGCCGCGCATCGAAGAACTCGCTCCGCGCCATCTGGTGGCGCTGCGTTTTGCCGGTGATGACGAACTCACCGATCTGGTGCGCAAGGTGCTCGCCAATCCAGCCATGACGCAGAAAGAGATCAAGCAGGCCGTGCGCACGTGGCGTGCCGATCACTTCCGCGCGTAACGCCGAGCCCACGTCATGACTGTTGCGACGTTACCGACGCCGCTCGTCTCCGTCACCTGGCTCGCCGAGCACCTCGGCGCGCCAGGCCTCGGCGCGCCTCGCGTGCGCGTGATCGACGCCAGTATGTACTTGCCGAACGCGGGTCGTGACGCGCGCGCCGAGTATCAGACGGCGCACATTCCCGGCAGTGTGTTCTGTGACATCGGTTGGATCAGCGATGAAACAGCGCCCTTTCCGCATACGCTGCCGTCCGCGGCGGTCTTCGCGCAACGGATGGGGTCCATCGGCGTCGGCTCCACAGATGCCGTGGTCGTGTACGACAGCTCGGGGCAGAATTACAGCGCGCCGCGTGTCTGGTGGATGTTGCGGACCTTCGGACACGAACGCGTCGCGGTGCTCGACGGCGGCCTTCCCAAGTGGATCGCGGATGGTCACGCGACGACCGCCGACGCGACCGAAATCGTCCCCGCGACATTCGCGGCGCAGCTACACTCGATTCGCGTGCGTGATGTGCAAGCGATGCGGCGCAACGTCGATTCGCCGAGCGATCAGGTGGTCGATGCCCGATCACCTGGACGCTTTCAGGCGACCGAGCCCGAACCACGCGCTGGCGTACGCGGCGGACACATCCCACATAGCGTCAACGTGCACTACGCAACGTTGGTACGCGAGGATGGTACGATGCGCGCGGCAGATGACGTGCGACGCATCATCGCCGACGCGCATCTCGATCTCACCAAGCCGATTACGGCCAGCTGCGGCACCGGCGTCACTGCGTGCGCTGTCATTCTCGCGCTCGAATCGATCGGCGTGACAAATACGGCGGTCTACGACGGCAGTTGGACCGAGTGGGGCAGCCTGCACGACACCCCGATCGACACCGGCCCCGCGACGTAACGTCACCCGACTCCGTACTCAGTCCCCCTACTCCCTTCTCAGTACTCGCTACTCAGTATTCCTACTCGCAATCTCCAATCTCACCCCGATCCCGCCGTTCGACGTCTGCAGCACAGACGCGAACGGCAGCCGCGCCGGTGCCGCCAGCCGTCGATCCGGAATCAGCAGCCCCAGTCGCCAGCCGATACCACCGGCGCGAATGACGTCACCCAGTCGCGCGTACAGTGAGCGCAGATCCGCGCCTTCGCTGATGCGAAGCCCATACGGTGGATTCGACAGCACGAGTCCGTGCGATCCGAGCGTCGCGATATCGACCGACGACAGCGCCTGCTGCATGATCTGTACATCGTCGGTCACGCCCGCTCGCGCGGCGTTCGCACGCGCGGCGTCGCAGGCCCCCGCATCGCGATCGCTCATCACGATCGGTACACCAACCGATGGACGAATTCGCGCGCGCGCCTCGTCTCGCAGCGATGCCATCAACCCGGCGTCGACGCCGGGCCACCGTTCTATGGCAAAACCGCGCGACAGCCCCGGCGCCATGTCGCGCGCGCGAAGCGCGGCTTCGATGCCGATCGTGCCGGATCCGCAAAACGGATCGACCAACGGCACGTCCCCAGTCCAGTCGCACGCGACGAGCATCGCGGCGGCCAGCGTTTCGCGCAACGGCGCCTTCGCGATGGCCTGACGCCAACCGCGCCGATGCAGCAGTTCCCCCGACGTGTCGGCGCTGATGGTGCACCGGTCATGTTCGAACCGCACGACAATCAGCTGCGTGAAGCTGGTGTCTGTCGCGCTAGCGGACGCCTCGTCGTCGTCATCACGCGTCGCGCCTGCTTGAATCGTCGCCGATGGCACGGCCTTGAGCACCGCGCGCGCGAGACGTTCCGCGACGGCGTCCGAGTGATACAGCCGCGACTTCCGACAGGTCACGCGGAACCGCACCGACGCGCCGGGTGCGACCACCGTCTTCCACGGAACGCGCGCGGCCTGCTTCTCGAGCGTCGCGAAGTCTCGCGCCGTGAACTCGGCCAGACGCACCAGAATGCGCGAGGCGAGCCGCGACCAGAGATTCACCCGCAGCAGCACTCCGGTCGTCGCCGTGAACGCGACGCCTGCCGAGCTGACATCGCCAAGACGCACATCGAGCGCGCGCAGTTCATCGGCGACCAGGGGCGCACAGCCGGGCGACGCGATGGCGAACGCGTCGAACACCGGATCGCTGACAGGCGCAACGACGGCTATGTGGGTTGGGTGATGCGGCTTTTTTGGCACGCATAAGGATAACCGGTGCCGAATCCTTACGTCGTCAGCGCGACCGAGCGGGGGCGCTTTCGTCGGATCATGCGGAGCGCGAAAAGCACCGCAAACACGGCCGAGTAGATGATGGGCTCCGTCATGTCCTTCTTCACGGCCCATAGGAAGTGGATGCACCCCGCGAGGGCGGCGGGATAGACGAGCCGATGCAGCACGTTCCAGCGGTGTCCGCCGAGCCGCTTGATCCAGCCCTTGGTCGACGTGATCGCCAGCGGCAGCAGCATCAGGAACGCGGCCATACCCACAGTCACGTACAGATGCTTCAGTACATCTTTTACGATATCGTCGAAGGCGAAAAAATTGTCGAGCCCGATATAGACCGTCAGGTGCAACGAGGCCGCCCAGAACGCGGCGAGGCCGAGAAAGCGGCGCTCGCGAATCAGCCAACCCCAGCGCGTCAGGGACATCAGCGGCGTCACCGCGAGCGAGGCGGCGAGCAGTCGAAGCGCCCACTGCCCGGTCTCGTCTTCGACGCGGCGAATGGGGTTCGCGCCGAACGACCCGATGGCGAACTGCACCGCGATCAGCACCAGCGGCGCGACGATCAACAGCCATAACGCTGGCCGCAGCCAGCGACGAACCACCGGCTCCATCAATAGTTCTTTCGCAGATCCATGCCCGAATACATCGATCCCACCTGCTCGGCGTATCCGTTGAACATGAGCGTCGGAATCTTCAGGAACTGCCCGATGCGACGTTCCTTCGCCTGACTCCAGCGCGGATGGTCGACCGTCGGATTCACATTCGCGTAGAAGCCGTACTCGCTCGGGTTCGCGTCATTCCACGTCGTGTTCGGCATCTTGTCCGTGAAGCGGATCTTGACGATCGCCTTCACGCCCTTGAAGCCGTACTTCCACGGCACGACCAACTTGAGCGGCGCGCCGTTCTGATTCGGCAACGGCTTGCCATACATGCCGGTCGCGAGAATCGCCAATGAGTTCGTCGCTTCGTCCATGCGCAGCGCTTCCTTGTACGGCCACGGCAACACCGGACGCGCCTGGCCAGGCATCCGCCGCGGATCATACAGCGTCGTCATCTCCACAAACTTGGCGCCCGCCGTCGGCTCGCACCGCGCGATGATGTCTTTCAGCTGCACGCCCTGCCACGGAATCACCATCGACCATCCTTCGACGCAACGGTGACGATAGGTGCGATCCTGCACCGGCAGTCCGCGAAAGAGATCCTCGAAGGCGAACGCCTTCGGCGTCTTCACAAGACCGGCAACTTCAATCGTCCACGGCTTGGCCAGAAAGCCCTTGGCCTGATCTTTCGGTTCGTCCTTGTCGGTCCCGAACTCGTAGTAGTTATTGTAGCTCGTCGCGTCTTCTTCGCTCGTCAGTTTGTCGTCCTGACCAAGCGCCAGCGACGACAATCCCGACGTCGATGCGGCCTGCGCGTCGTTCGGTGTGAGCGCCGGCGTCATCAGCGCGCCCAACGCCAGCGCCCCCGCGGCGCCGACGAAGCGGCGGCGATCAAGGTACACGAATTCTGGGGTGATCTCGGAAGACGAAATGTCGTCTGGGCGGCGAATCAGCATGGCGCGGCAGGCAAAGGGAGATAAAGACGTCCTGTATTGTATCCAAAAGCGCGGGCGTCGGTTCCAGTTTCCACGGCGTTTCCACCATGTTTCCGCGGGCTGCCTAATCCAGCGTCTTGGAAAACCGTCGTACCGAGATCATCAGCAATACCACGGCAAAGACCGATAGTGCAGCCAGCTCGGTCCAGAGGTCACCGATCCCGACGCCCTTGAGCAGCACGCCGCGCAGAATCTCCAAAAACCAGGTCAGGGGGAGCAACGTACCCACCCACTGGGCCGGCAGCGGCATGGCCGCGCGGGGAAAGATGTACCCCGACAGCAGGATGTTCGGGAGCATGAAGAAGAAGCTCAGCTGCATCGCCTGCACCTGACTGCGCGCCACCGTCGAGATCAGCAGGCCAACGCCGAGGCTCGCCACGATGAACACGAGGGCGAGCGAATAAAGCAGCAACAGGCTGCCTTCGATCGGAACGTCGAAAATCGTCCGACCGAGCACCAGCACGACGGACATTTGCACGTAGCCGACGACGACGAACGGAATCAGTTTGCCGAGCATGAGGCTCGTTTTGCCGATCGGCGTGACGATGAGTTGCTCGAGTGTGCCGCGTTCGCGTTCGCGCACAATCGCGGTACTCGTGATCAGCGTCATGGTAATCGTGAGCAGGATGCCGACGATGCCGGGCACGATGAACGTCGCGCTGCGTTGGGATGCGTTGTACCACGGTCGCACGCGGATCTCGACCGGTGCCTCCATCGTCGTCCGCGTCGCCAGCAGCTGCGCGCCGCGTGCCTGTGCCGCGAGCTGTGCGCCGGCGATCGCCGCACCGGACGACTGCGGATCAGCCGCGTCAATCAACAGCTGCGCACGCCCCGTGTGCCCGCGCTTGATCTCACGCTGATACTCGGGCGGAATCACCAGTGCGACGCGCGCCGCGCTGCGCTCGATCCATCGACGCGCCTCATCCCGGCTGTGCACGGCGGCGACGATGCGAAAGTTGTCGGTGTTCTGCAGCACCTGTATGAGGGCGCGACTCTCGGAGGAGCGCGATTCGTCGAGGACGACCGTCGGCAGCCGGCGCACATCGGTCTGAATGGCGTACCCGAACAACAGCAACTGAATTGCTGGCAGCGCGGTCATCATCGCAAACGTCAACCGATCGCGCCTGAGCGAAATGAACTCCTTCCACAACATCGGCCACACGGTCCAGCGCTGCAGACGCCAGCGCCAGCCGTGCACCTGATAGATCTGCGTGTCGCGCGCGCGAGGGTCCGTCATGCGCCCACGACAGGCTCGCGCACCGCCCGTGAACGCGCGATCCCTTCATCCTTTTCCTGCAGCATGATGAAGACATCCTCGACGCTCGTCGCCCCGAACTGCTGCACGACTTCCGCCGGCGTGCCGACCGCGATCAGATGCCCGCGTGACAGGAACGCCAGTCGCTGACAACGCTCGGCCTCGTCCATGTAGTGCGTCGTGACGAGAACCGTCGTGCCGCGCGTCGCGAGTTGATAGATCGTTTCCCAGAACGTGCGCCGCGCTGCTGGATCGACGCCCGCCGTCGGTTCATCGAGAAACACCAGATCCGGCCGATGCGCCGTCGCACACGCGAGCCCAAGCCGCTGTTTCCAGCCTCCGCTCAGCGTGCCCGCCAACTGCGATAGCCGTTCGCCGAGTCCGAGATCGTGCACGTGCTCGGCAAGACGTTGTGTGCGCTCCTCGCCGACCAAGCCGTAGACGGTCGCATAGAAATGCAGATTCTCCGCGACCGTCAGCTCGTCATACAGCCCGTACCGCTGCGACATGTAGCCGATGCGACGACGCACGCGCTCGGTCTCGGTCCCGACGTCGAAACCCGCGACCGTCGCCGATCCGCTCGTCGGCTGCAACAGACCGCACAACATGCGAATGCAGGTCGTCTTGCCAGAGCCGTTCGGACCGAGCATGCCGAACACTTCGCCGCGCCCGATCTCGAGGTCCAGTCCATCGACGGCAACCAGCGAGCCGAACACTTTGCGCAGCGCGACCGTGCGCACGACAGGCGCCAGGAGCGCGGTCATTTGCTGGTGCGCGGCAGTCGATCCGTGATCGGCAGTCGATCCGTGATCGGCAGTCGAACCGTGATCGGCAGTCCGGCCTTCAGGCGGTTGGTCGCGTCCGTGAACTCGATCTTTACGCCAAAGAGCAGATCCGCGCGCTCCTGATCGGTGAGGGCCACGCGCGGCGTGAATTCCGACTTGCTCGCGATCGCTACCACGCGGCCACGATACACCGTCGAATCGCGATCGAGCACCGCCGACAACGTGTCACCCACCTTGAGCGCGGGCAGCACGAACTGCGACACGTAAATGCGCGCCCATGGCCGCGACGGCTGGCCAATCGTGACCGCGCTTTGGCCGGCACCAAGCACTTCACCCGGTTCGGCATTGCGACTCGTGATGACGCCGTCGACCGGCGCGATCAGCACCAGGTCGTTCGCCGTCGCACGAATGGCCGCCGCCGCGGCCGCCGCGCCGCGCATCTCGGCCGCGGCCGCTGCTCTGCGTTCAACGCGCGGTCCCTCGCGCACGAGTCGCAAGGCTTCACGCGCCGCGTCACGGCGTCCGGCTGTCGCACGCGCCGCACCCTGCACCACGTCAAGCTGCTGCCTGCTGATGTCGCCACGCGCCGCCAACGGCGTCAGTCGCGCGAGGTCAGCCGCGGCGCGTTCGGCGTCGGCGTCGGCCGCCCGGAGTTCAGATTCGGCACGGGCGATTTCCGCTGGTCGTGCGCCACGATCCGCTTCGCGCGACACCTCGCGCGCCGACTCGAGTCGCGCCATCGCCTGCGCTTCATTGGCGGCCAGCGTTGGCGTCACGAACACGGCGACCGTATCGCCCGCGCGCACCGGGTCCCCTTCGCGCACGAGCACGCGAACGGCGCGCGACGGCTGCAACGGCCCGACATCCACTTCGACCATCTCGAGGGTGCCCACGGCACTGTCGGCCACAGCGGTCGATCGACAGGCGCCGGCACACGCCAGCAGGGCCGCCGCGCACGCGCGGGAGCGACGGCGAGACGCACACCGCGAAAGGAAGAGACGCGGGAAGAGACGCGGTGAGAGACGCATGCGGATCAACCTTGGGCCGCGTCGGGACGCCGTCAATCGGGGAGCCGACGCGATTTCGCACACAGTCGGCGACTTTTTGGACACGCTCGTTCGCTTGACCCATCGCTGTCACGCGGGTTCCCTTCTGTCATGTCCGACGCCCTTCCCGATTCCCTGCCCCCCGTGCTGGCGAAGACGCTTCGGCAATTCCGAATGCTCGGACGCGAGGACAAGATGCAGGCGCTCGTGGGGTGGTCCCGCAAACTCGAACCGCTGCCGGAGCGCCTGGCCAGCCTCGACCGATCGGCGTTCACCGTGCACGAATGTCAGACCCGCGTCGATCTCTTCCCCGAAGCGCGCGCCGATGGCACGGTGCATTTTTATGCCGATGTCAACGCCCGGCAGTCTCCCACCGTCGCGGCCGTCCTCGCGATCGTGCTCGCGGCCGTGAACGACCAGCCCCCGGCGGTTATTTTGTCCCTGCCGACAGACATCGTTCGACTGCTCATGCAGGACATCGGACTCGGCGCCAGGGAAGCCGGACTGAACGCCATGATTCTGCGACTGAAGCGCCACGCCAGCGACATCGCAGCCAGCGTCGCCTGACCCGACTCGCCACATCTGCCACAACTGCTGACATGATCATCGCCATGACCGCGAGCGCGAACGCGTGATGCAACGACTGCTCAACTGGTGGGCTTGGACCGAGTTGGCGCTGCTGGTCATCATCGGCACGCCGATCGTCGCGCTCGTCTTCATCGTCACCGCCCCGTTCGATCCAGGTCGTTATGCGGCGGGACGCACGTTTCGGCTGGTTGCTGTGGTGGCCATGCGACTGAACGGCCTCTGGAAATTCCAGGTGCGTGGGGCGTTAAAGGATGCGCGCCGGCCCTACGTCGTCGTGGCCAATCACGAATCGTACGCGGACATCTTCCTCATCAGCTGTTTCCCGTGGGAAATGAAGTGGATGAGCAAGGACACGATGTTCAAGATCCCGTTCATGGGTTGGATGATGCGCATGGCAGGCGACATCAAGCTCATTCGGGGCAGGCGCGAATCGGCGATCGATGCGATCAACCAGTGCCGCGATCGCCTCAAAAAGAAAGTGTCCATCATGATCTTCCCCGAAGGCACGCGGTCGCGGACATGGGAGATGCTGCCGTTCAAGGACGGCGCGTTCCGCCTTGCGATCGAAGCCGGTGCGCCCGTGCTCCCGATCGCCGTGGTCGGCACCCGCGGCGCCATGGCCAAAGGCACGTTCCGCTTTTTGCCGGCACGTGCGATTGCCCAGACACTCGAGCCGGTTGACACGTCGGGGATGACGCTGGCCGACATTCCGACACTCAAGGAGATCGTGCGCGACCGCATCGAAACCGGTCGTCTGGCCCTCGCCGTCGAGCTGGGTATTCGCCCCGAGACGGTCGGCCGCGACGAACCCGCTGATGCCACCGTCGGCGAGTAACGCACCGGACTGGACGGCGCTTCGGAGCGTACCAAGCGACGAAGCGACGCTCGACGCGCGGTTGTCGGCGCCAGATGAAGAAACCATCCAGGCGCTCGAGTCGCTCGATGGCGACCTGATTATCCTCGGCGCCGGCGGCAAGATGGGCCCCACCGTGGCCCGCATGGCGCGCCGGGCGTTGGCCGGATCGTCGCGTCGCGTGATCGCCGTGTCACGATTCCGCGATGCGTCAGTGGCCGATGCGTTGACCGCCGACGGCATCGATGTCATACGCGCGGATCTCGCCAATCCTGGCGACGTCGCGTCGCTGCCGGGTGCACCGAACGTGCTTTGGATGGCGGGTCAGAAGTTCGGCACGACCGGTGATCCGGTCGGCACGTGGACGCAGAACGTCGTCGCGTCGGTGTTGGTCGCCGAGCGCTTCGCCACGGAGCATCGTGCCGGCGCACGTATCGTCTGTTTTTCGACTGGCAACGTGTACGGCCCGTCGCCGGTGGCGAACGGCGGCTCGCGCGAATCCGATCCACTGGTGCCAGACGGCGAGTACGCGGCGTCGTGCGTGGGGCGCGAACGCGTCTTCGAATCGATCACGCAACGTACCGGATCAGCATTACTGCTCTATCGCCTCTTCTACGCGTGCGATTTACGCTACGGCGTCGTGACCGAGATCGCGCGCACGGTGCTGAACGGAGCGCCGATTGCGCTCTCGACGGGTCATGTCAACGTGATCTGGCAGGGCGATGCGAACCGATTGGCATTACGGGCGCTCACGGTCGCTTCGTCGTCGGCCGCTGCGCTCAACGTGACCGGCCCGATGGTCGCGGTGCGCGAACTCGCGGAGCGCATCGGGACGATCGCCGGCGTCACGCCGGTATTTGACGGCGTCGAGAGCGATCGCGCGCTCGTGGCTAACGTTGATGCGCTCGCGCATGCGTTGCCTTTCACGCCACTGCCACTCGATACGCTCTGTGCGTGGGCCGTCGCGTGGATCCGCGCCGACGGGAGACTGCTGAACAAGCCGACCAAGTTCGAGGTGCGCGATGGCAAATTCTGAGCGCCCGCCGGCGGCGTTCAATGTGCGACAGCATCTGCTGCGCGGCCAGGTCATTCCGGCGCATCCGTTGGCGCTTACGCCGCATCGCACGGTCGATGAACGTCATCAACGCGCGCTGACGCGTTACTATGTCGCGTCCGGCGCTGGCGGCATGGCGGTCGGTGTGCACACGACCGGCTTTCCGATCCACGACCCGAACGTGGGACTGTATCGTCCGGTGCTGGAACTTGCGGCCGAAACCGCTGATGCCGCGTTGACTGCCGATGCGACACGTCCGTTCGTGCGAGTGGCCGGACTCGTCGGCAACACGCACAACGCCGTCAAGGAGGCCGAGATCGCGCGCACCCTCGGCTATCATTGCGGACTGCTGTCACTCGGCGCGTGGCGCGACGCGGATGACGTGGCGATTCTCGCGCACTGCGCGCACGTGGCCGAAACGATTCCGCTCTTCGGGTTCTACCTGCAGCCGGCAGTCGGCGGCCGACGCCTGTCCTTCGCGTTCTGGCGTGAGTTCGCCGAGATCGCGAACGTCGTCGCGATTAAAGTCGCGCCGTTCGATCGGTACGCCACGCTCGACGTGGTGCGCGCAATTGCCGAAGCGGGTCGCGACGACATCGCGCTCTATACCGGCAACGACGACGCGATCATTCCCGACCTGATCACCGACATTCCCGTCGCCACTGGCGGGCGGGCCTACACGCGCCACTTTGTGGGAGGACTGCTCGGCCAATGGGCCGTGTGGACACATCGCGCCGTGCAATTGCTCGACCGCATCAACGCGTGGCGCGACGCTGGCGTCGACACCATTCCGCGTGAGTGGCTGTCGCTGGGGGCGTCGCTCACGGCCGCGAACGCCGTGATCTTCGACGCCGCGAACGGCTACGCGGGGTGCCTGTCGGGCATTCTCGAAGTGCTACGACAACAAGGACTCGTGCGCGGGACGTGGACGCTCGATCCGCACGAGCGGTTATCACCGGGTCAGGGCGACGCGATCACGCGATTCGTACGCGATGGCGCACTTGATGATGATGCGTTCGTCGCGCGACATCTCGACGAGTGGATTACGCCCTGAACTGCCTTTGACCGCCGTTCAGCGATCCAACCGCCGCGCGATGTCCAGCAGCATCTCATCATTTCCGCGCGCCGCAAGTAACGACAGCCCCACCGGACATCCGTTCAACGTCGCGAACGGCAGACTGACCTGCGGTAGCCCGCCAAGTCCTGCGATGCACAGCAAGCCAAGCGAACGCTCGCGAAACGCAACGGTGTCCTGCGGTGACGACTGCAGTAACGGCGCGATGTCCGGCATCGTCGGCAGCATCAGCACCGCCCGATTGGCCAGCAACGCATCGAGCCGCATACGGATGTCGTCGCGCACGAGCCGCATCGCCGCGACCTGCGCTGGATCGCTCTTCGCGACCGCATCGAAGCGCGGCTTGATCTGCGCACCGAACCTCGGGTGCACACGCGCGACCCAAGCCCCGTGCGCCTCGTGAATTTCACCGAACTGCAGCACGCGAAAGACGTCGAACCACGCCGACAGGCCTTCGCGGCTCACCGTCACCGGCTCAGCGGCGCCGAGTAGCGCACACGCCCGATCAACTGCCGGTGCGAGGGCATTCGCCACACCGGGCATCGCGAACGCGAACGCATCGGCGGCGATCAGCACGCGCCCGGGTGTCGGCACTATCGCACGAGCATCGACTTGTCCGAATAGCACATCGCCGACGCGCGCGAGCAGTGCCCCGTCGCGGGCGAACCACCCGCAGGTATCGAAGCCCGGCGCGAGTGGCGCGGCACCGTCCATCGCGATGCGGCCGTGCGTCGGACGGATACCGTAGATGCCGCAAAAACTCGCTGGCGCGCGCACCGAGCCGCCGGTATCACTGCCGATCGCGAAGTCGACCAGATGTCCGGCCACGGCCGCCGCCGACCCACTCGACGAACCACCGGGAATGCGCCCGGGCGCCGCGACATTCACGGGGGTTCCGTAGTGCGCATTTTCGCCGGTCAGACTGAACGCCATCTCCTCGGTGTGCGTCCGGCCGATCATGCGTGCGCCGGCATCGAGCAGTCGCGTCGCGACCGACGCCGTATGCGTCGCCGCGTCATGCGTGGCGAGCCAATCCGGGCTACCAAAGCCCGTCTTGTGTCCTGCGACATCGTACAGATCCTTCAGTCCGAAGGTCAGCCCCACCAGCGGACCGCTCGACGCGCCTGCCAGTTCGACATGGGTGTGGCGGCAAAACGCGTTCAAGGTGTCACGATCGAGAATGCTCATCGGCATATCGTAGCACGGCGCACAGGATCGCGGGGGGCATGTCGGCGACTAGGGGTGCTACGCCGCGTGGCACCGAATGCTAGGATTGAAGTCGACGTCCGCGAATGTCTCCTCCTGTCTTCCGCAGACATGATCTCCGTCGGAAACACGATACCAGTACCGGCTACGTCCGGCGCCGTGATGCGCCGGACGACCGATCTGCTGTCGGTCGCGTTGATCGTCGTGTTTGGCGCGTGGGCGGCGGCGGCTCCCACGTGGCCGCGCCTCGATATCCTCTTCGATCACGGCTTCTTCGTGATCGCCGGTCTCGCCGTCTCCGCGTTCCAGTGGCGGGTGGCATCCAGACTGCCAGCCGGTCGTTCGCGTCTGGCGTGGCGCCTGTTGGCGGCGGCGTCGTTGGTGCGGATCGTGTCCGGACAGGTCTGGTCGCTCTGGGTGCAGGCACAGGGCGGCGCGGCGCGGCCTCCGCTGCTGCTGTTTTTCAATGCCTCATCGCTCGTGCTCGGGATGGCTGGATTGCTGGCCTTCTTCTTCGAGCGAAGAGAGGCGGTGGACCGCACGCGCCTCACGATCGACGCCACCATCGTCGTCGTGGGCAGCGCCGTCGTGATGTGGTTCATCGCCTTGGGTCCACTGTTCGGTGCCGTGGGACCACGCGCAGCGCGTTTTGAAGACTATGTCTTCACCATCAGCGATGTCGCGTCGGCAACCATCGCCGCCGTGCTGTTTTTGCGCAGCGGCACACGATTCATGCGGACGGTGGCCGCCTTGCTGCTGGGCGCCCATCTGCTGCAGGTCGTGCCGGACATCCTGTTCTGGCTTAATAAGGTCTCGTTTTCGTATCGTCCGGGTGATGCACTCGCCGTCGTGTGGGTGCTGGTCTGGGTGTTCAAGGGCCTCGCCGCACGCTACGCCGAGCACGCGTTGACCAGCGTGACCAGTGACGCGTTGCGTGTCGATGCCGAGTACGACAGCGGACTCGTACCGCACTTCTTCGTCATTGCGGCGACCGCTGTGCTGTTGCTCGGGTTAACCACCAAGGCCTCGGGCCAGTCAGTGGGGTACGTCCTGGCCGCGGCCACGATGGCGATCCTGTTGGTTGTTCGTGAAGTGGTGGAAATTCGCGAGCGCGAACGACTGCGCGTCCTGCGGCGCGATGAGGCCGACTGGTACGGCGCGCTGCTTCGTTCGGCCTACGACTTCGTGATGTTGCTCGATACCGATGGGCGCACGCTGCACGCCAGTCCGGTCACCGAAGATGTCATCAACGACGCGAGCGCGCTGCAGCGCCCGTGGGGCCTGCTCGACATCGGGCATCCTGACGATCAGCCGGAGCTGCGCGCAGCGCTTGCCGGCTCATCCACCGCCGCGACAACGGCGGATCTCCGCTACCGCATTCGGTCCACCGGCGATGCGGAGTGGCACGAACTCGCGTTGCGAGTCGACGACCGTCGCGACGATCCGTTAGTGCGCGCGTACGTGCTCAACGGGCACGACGTCACGCGCGAATCCCGCTTGAGCGGCCGTCTGCGGCAATCCCAGGAGCTCGATGCGCTTGGCGTGTTCGCCGGCGGACTCGCGCACGACCTCAACAACATTCTTACGGTCATCGACGCGCACGCCGAGTTGCTGCTGGAGGATGTGCCGCCGGAGCACGTGATTCGCGCGGATCTCACCGCGATACGGGCCGCATCGGCGCGCGCGCACCGGTTGACGCGAGGACTCCTCGCTCTGTCGCGTCGCAAGGTGGCGACCAGCGGCATTCTCGATTTGCCGTCGCTACTTCGCGGCCGAATCGCCGCCGCGGCCCTCACCGACCGCGTCGTCCTCACGCTGCCCGTCTCACTGCCGTCGGTGCGTGTGGATCCAACCGCCCTCATGCTCGCCATCGACGCGCTACTCTGGAACGAGTTGGACACGTCGGACGACGCCAACGTCATCTCAATCACCGTGAGCACCACCCTCGTGTCGGGCGCATCCGCAGTCGCGCTTGAGGTGGTCGAGGGAGCGTACGTATCGCTCACGATCCATTCGTCGCGCAGTACGAACCCGCCGCCAACCCGCGACGCGCGCAAAACATGGGAGAGCGCCCCCGATGAACTCATGATGCTGATGGCGCGGGCGGCAGTTCGCGAAGCCGGTGGCGCCGTGCGCTCATCGTTGAGCGCCGACGGCAGCGTCGTGATGTACGTGCCGACGGCGGGTGTGACATGAGCGATGAACGCACACGCGGGCATGTGGCTCCGGCGGCGTCACTTTTCGCGCGTCTCGGCGAGGCCCTTCGCCCGACGCCGCGCATAGATCTGTTCCTCTATGCGTACGCCGCGCTCTACCTAGGCGTGCTGCTCGTCGGCACCAGTACGACGTGGCGGCCGCTGACGCAGGCGCTCTACTTCCCGCTAGGCGCCGCGGCCATTGCGGCGGCCGTGTTCGCTGCGCGCTTAGACACGTTGCCGCTGGGCGATCGGCGCGCCTGGGCGTGGCTCGCCGGTGGTGCGTTCGCGTACTGGGTGTCCGGGATCATCTGGACCATCCGTCTGAACAGCGGTGAAAGCGCCGCGGATACCAGCCCGCTGCTGACGACGATATCGGCGGTCTGCACGATCACTGGACTCCTGCAGTTTCCGGCAGATGCGCGAATCGACTGGCGTGCGCGACGCACACAGTTCGATGCGGCGCTGCTCGCGGTCGCATGGCTGGCGATGCTGTGGCAGTTCGGCGTGCAGCCGCTGATCGCCGGGGGAAAAGGGCTGACCTTCGAGACTGCCGGTGGGCTGCTGATCACGTGGCCAGAGCTCGCGTGCGCGGCGTGGGTGTACCTCCGTGTCGGTGAGCACCCGCGACGCCAGGCCATCGCGCTCTATCTGTTCGCCGCCATTGTCGTGGCGGTCACAGACTTTCTCTGGGGCGAAGTGCAGCTCCGCTACCTGCCCGGAGACTGGGTCGATGCGCCTTGGTTCTTCGCGTGGCTGCTGCGTTGGCACGCCGCTCGTCTGGCCATTCGCTCGCGAGGGCACGATAGGTCCGCACTGCGCGGGATCGCGCCGACAGTATTTGTCGTCGGCACGTATCTCTCGCTGGTAGTCGCCGTCGTGCTTGGTCGCGGCGGCGCGGCCCTCTCGCTCGCGACAGCGGCAGTCGCGATGACGGCCCTGCTGCTCGTACGACAGCGCATGGAGTTGCGCGAGACACGCGCGATGGCGCGCGAGGCCGCGGCCAGCGCGGCGCGGTTCCGTTCACTGATCGAACATGCCTCCGATTTCGTCTTTGTCGTGCGCCCGTCGTTCACAATGGCGTTCGTCAGCCCGTCCGCCGATCGCGCCGGCCTTACGCGGCTCGATGGCTCGTTTCTCGACGCCATCCATCCAGACGAACGAGACACGGTGCAGGAGTGGTTGCTGGGGGCGGACACTGCACGATTGCCACTTCGCGCCAGAATACTCGGGAACGATCGCGCGTGGCGCGAGATCGAGTTGCGCGCGCACGACCAGCGGTTGGATGCACGCGTCGGTGGCTGGGTCGTCAACGGTCGCGATATCGCCGCCGAAGCGGGGCTCGAACGGCGCCTGAGACACTCCCAGAAGCTCGCGGCGCTGCACGACATGGCCGGCCGCGTAGCACACGCCTTCAACAATGCGCTGTCGTCCGTGCTGGGCCACGCGGAGTTAGTCAGTACGGAAATCAGTGACGACGCCGCGTGGAGCGAAGACGTCGCGCAGATCCGTGCCGCGGCCACGCGCGGCGCTGCCATCACGCGACAGTTGCTCGGTTTCAGTGACACGCACGAATCACAGCCCGTGCCGATCGAAGTCGCGCGACTCACAGGCGACCTCGTCGCCACGCTCGAGCGTCTGCTCCCGCCAACCGTCACACTGATCTTGTCCCCGACGCCGCCGGGATTACTCGTGCGCGCTGACCGATCGCAGCTGGAGCAGACGATCGTGAATCTGGTCACCAACGCGCGTGATGCAATGAGCGGCGATGGTCGCATTGCGCTGCGATGGACCGAAGAACCAAGCGCCGAGGTCGCGCTGCAGGTCGAGGACAACGGTTCTGGCATTCCCGCCGATGCGCTGGCCCGCGTCCTGGATCCGTTCTATACCACCAAGGCTCCGGGACATGGCACCGGACTGGGATTGGCGATGGTCGACTCGATGGTTCGACGCGCCGGCGGTCGTGTCCGGATCGAGTCGACCGTTGGAGTGGGCACCACGGTTCGCGTCTTCTTCCCACGCACTGACGCGGTAATCGCACCGGCCACGAACTCGGCGACCCCCGCCCGGCCTTCGATGGCCGTGCGGCACGCGGTGGTACTGGTCGTCGACGACGAGGCGGACGTCCGGCGCGTCAGTCGTCGCATCCTTGAGCGCAGCGGCCTGACCGTCCTCGAAGCCGATGGGGGCATGGCCGCGATCGCCATTGCCCAGGATCTGAACGTCCGGGTCGATGTGCTCGTAACAGACATGATGATGCCCGGTACCTCCGGACGTGAAGTGATTGAGGTCTTTCGGCAGCGGCGTCCCGGCACGCCGATTCTTTGCGTGACGGGCTTCGCCGCGGTTGGAGCCGATGGGCAACCGCTCGCCGATGAGATCTATGGCATCGTGGAGAAGCCGTTCACGGCTTCCGGCCTCACCTCCGCGGTCTTTTCGGCACTCGCGTCGTTGTCCTGACTGAACGCCGTTACGTCCTGCTGTTCCCTTCCTCAACGTAGTGCGGAGATCTCGACATGGCGTGGCACAACGAATTCGATCTGCTCGACCAGGCGCAACAGGACGCCCAACAGCGCGCCGAGCAGATGGAGTTCACGCACGACGTCGATCGCCGCCAGTTCGTCTTCCTGTCACTCGCCACCGCCGCCGCGACCACCTTCGGCTTCGGCGCGAGCGCATTGGCGCAGGGTCGTGTCGGTGGGGACAGTGCGGCCGCCGGTCGCGGCGGACAACCGGGCACACAGCCCCCCGTGGCACCCGTGCCGCTCGACAACATGGAGGGCCTGTCGTGGAGCTTTCAGCCGTATCCCGGCGGCACCGGTGCACTGCTCGAAAAGAGCTACAACGAGAAAGGCATCGCCGCCTTCAGGCGCCAGCCGTTCGCCTGGAATGCCACGACGCCGGGCGCCTTTCATCTCGCGCCATGGGGGGCCGCGCCACTACCCGCCTCTGACGAAGACATCGCGTTCCTGCCGGTGCATCGTCTCTCGGCGGCGATCAAATCCGGCAAGATCACGTCACTCCGTCTGACGAAGATCTATCTCGAGCGACTCAAAAAACTCAATCCGACGCTCCTCTGCGCGGTCACCATTCTCGAAGATCGCGCGCTTGTGGAAGCCGCGGCGATGGACGCCGAGCTCAAGGCCGGCAAGTATCGCGGCCCGCTGCACGGCATTCCGTGGGGCGTGAAGGACCTCTTCGCGGTGAAGGGCACGCCCACCACTTGGGGCGCGCAGGACTTCGAGAATCGCGTCTTCGATGTGGACAGCGAAGTGGTTGTGCGGTTGCGCGACGCCGGCGCGGTGCTCGTCGCCAAGCTCTCGACTGGGCAGTTTGCGCAGGGCGCAAACTGGTTTCGCGGCATGACGCGCAACCCGTGGAACAGCTCACAGGGCTCGAGCGGCTCCTCCGCCGGTCCGGCCTCGGCGACCGCCGCGGGCTGTGTCGCCTTCGGCATCGGCACGGAAACGTCAGGTTCCATCGTGAGTCCGGCTGCCACCTGCGGCCTGAGTGCGCTGCGTCCCACCTTCGGTCGCGTGAGCCGCTATGGCGGCATGGTGCTCGCATGGTCGATGGATCGTGTCGGACCCATCACCCGCACCGCCGAAGACGCGGCGCTTGTCTTCAACGTGATCCATGGTTCGGATGCAAAGGATACGGGCTCGATCACGATGCCCTTTCACTTCAAGGACAACATCGATCTCGCAACGCTGCGCATCGCTGTGCGCAAACAGAACACCGCGACGCCCGACCCGCTCTTCCTCGCCTTCGTCGACAAGCTCAAAGCCCTCGGCGCCAAGCCCACAGACTTGGGCGATCCGCCGACAGTTGCCGGGAGTCAGGGTGGTATCGACGTCGAATCAGCGGCGGCGTTCGACTACTACGTGCAGATGAAGGCCAAGGAACTCAACATGGACATGAACGCGGTGCTGACGGCGTTCGGTCGACAGGCCGGGCGAGGCGGTGGCGGTGGTGGCGCACCTGGTGCGATGCCGAACGGTGCGCCCAACGGTGCCGCTCCCGCCGGAGTATCTCCTGCACCAGCGGCACCCACGAGCAACGGGCAGCTTAACCGCTGGGTCCCCGGCCGCGTGCCAACGGCATTCGAATTCATCAATTCACAACGTCGTCGGCAGCTGCTGATCACAGCGTGGCAGGACTACCTCAAGGACGTCGATGTGTACGTGGGCGCGGCCGATACCGGCGTGCATGCGCAGACCGGACATCCAGTGGCCGTCGTGCAGATGGGCTTCGGCGTGCGCGCACCGCAGGGCGGCGGCCGAGGTGGACCCGGCGGCGGCGGCTTCGGTGGCGCCGGCGGCCGCGGCGATTCGACGGCAGCGCCGCCACTACCGCTCAACGCGCAGCCGATCTGTACGCAGATCGCCGGCAACCTCTATAACGACGATCTCGTTCTCGCCGTCGCACACAAGTACCAGAAGAACACCGACTGGCTGAGCAAACGGCCCAACCTCGGCTGACGTGAGGTTGTCACTAGATTCTCGCCGTAGTGTGCGGCTGTCCACGATGCGTTTCCTACTTCCCGGTTCGACGCGAATGTCCTCCCTCCGCCTCTCTCTCGCGGTCGCGACCATGGCGGTCACGTTCGGCGCCTGCGCCAGCGGCAAGGCTAGCCCCAAGTTCCAAATGGGCGATGCGAGCGCCATGGTACGCGCCCGTGCGGATAGCACGCGTTATCCGTACACCAAGGCCGACATTGATTTCATGAGCGGGATGATTCATCATCACGCGCAGGCGATCACGATCTCACGCTGGGCGCCGTCCCACGGCGCTACCGCGTCCGTCCAGCGACTCACGGCGCGCATCATCAATGCGCAGACCGATGAAATCAAGCTGATGCAGACGTGGCTCAAGGATCGCCACCAGGCCGTGCCGATGGTCGACTCCACAGGAGCGGTGACCATGGGGCATGGTGTGGCGGGCCATGACATGTCCGCGATGGCCGGGATGAACATGCCCAGCATGAAAATGGACGCGATGCCGATGATGCCCGGCATGCTGACGGCCGAGCAGATGAAGTCGCTGGAAGCCGCGCGTGGCACGGAGTTCGATCGTCTCTTTCTGAGCTACATGATGCAGCACCATCGCGGCGCCGTCTCGATGGTCCGCACGCTCTTTTCGGCGAACGGCGCGGGTCAGGACGAGATGGTGTTCAAGTTCGCCAACGATGTTGAAGTCGATCAAAGCACCGAGATCAAGCGCATGATGACCATGATGCTCGAAATGGGATTCATGCCGCCGTCTGAGTAGCGAGTCGAGAGTAGTTCAGTAGCGAGATCAGTTCGTTTGCCCACTCCATGAGGACCTGCCATGCTCGTTGCATCACACGGACGCCTCGGCGTTCGCGCGGCGCTCACCGTCGTTGCGTTGACGGCGTTCACCGCTTGCGCACCATCCAAGCCGAAGACGGCGCCGACGCCGGCGACCGATCCGCGCGTCGGCCTGAAGGCCGGCCTTTTCGACGCTGGCGAAGCGATCTCCAACATGAAAGTGCTGGCGAAGGCCGTTTCGCCGAAGGGGTTCGTCGGCATCACGAATTCTGACCTGGCCTTCACGGGTAACTACGTTATTCAGGGCAACTACAACGGCCCCGTTGTGTGGGACATCAGCAACCCGTCCAAGCCGGAACTGGTTGTCGCGTACGAATGCCCCGCGTCACAGAACGACGTGTCCGTGTACAAGAACCTCATGTTCATGTCGGCCGAAGCGCAGAACGGCCGCATCGATTGCAAGCCTGGCGGTGCGCCGGTCGCGAAGGATCGCCTGCGCGGCGTGCGCGTCTTCGACATCAGCGACATCAGGAATCCGAAATTGATCGCCAACGTGCAGACGTGCCGCGGTTCGCACACGCACACGGTGCTCGAAGATCCGAAGGACAAGGATAACGTCTACATCTACGTCTCCGGTTCGTCGGCCGTTCGTCCGTCGTCAGAGCTGGCCGGCTGCAACAACGATGTCGCGGTCACCGACGCGAACTCCTCGCGTCTGCGCATTGAAATCATCAAGGTGCCGTTGGCCGATCCGTCCAAAGCGGCGATCGTCAATCGCGCCAACATCTTTGCGGGTCTGACCGCAAATCCGACGCATGGACTGTCCGACGCCGACAAAGCCGCTGCCGCGAAGCAGCTGGCGGACGCCAAGGCGAAGGGCGGCTTCATCACCAAGAACCCGCAGTCTGGTGCGGACATGTTGGTGCCCTTCCAGGTGATGCGTCCGATCATGGACAGCCTGATGAAGTCGCACGGTGCCACCACGCCGAATGCCGCCGACAGCGCGGCCGCGCGGCCACTGCTGCAAGCGGCGGTCAATCGCATGTTCGCCAACGCGCCGGGCGCCGCGAATCCAAATGCACCGGTGAGTGAGCGCTCACAGTGCCACGATATCACGGTCTATCCGTCGCTCGGATTGGCCGGTGGCGCCTGCGAAGGCCATGGCTTGTTGCTCGACATCAGCAACCCGATCAATCCGGTGCGCCTCGATGCCGTCGCTGATTCCAACTTCGCCTACTGGCACTCGGCCACGTTCAACAACGATGGCACGCAGATGCTCTTCAGCGACGAGTGGGGCGGTGGTGGCGGTCCGAAGTGCCGCGCCGGCGACAAGCCGGAATGGGGTGCCGACGCGATCTTCAAGATCGTCAACAAGAAGCTCGTCTTTCAGAGCTACTACAAGCTGCCCGCGTACCAGACGGAAAACGAAAACTGCGTCGCCCATAACGGCTCGCTGATTCCGATCCCGGGCCGCGACGTGATGGTGCAGTCGTGGTACCAAGGCGGCATCTCAGTGTTCGATTGGACCGACGCTTCGCATCCGAAAGAGATCGCGAGTTTCGATCGTGGCCCGATCGATTCGACGCGCATGGTCTCGGGCGGTTCGTGGTCCGTGTACTGGTACAATGGCGCGATCGTCAGCTCCGAAATCGCCCGCGGCATGGACGTCACGGAACTCGTCGCGAGCGAGCACATCTCGCAAAATGAAATCGACGCCGCGAAGACCGTGAAGTGGTCGCAGCTGAACGCGCAGGGTCAGCCGAAGATCGTGTGGCCGCCCAGCTTCGCGCTGGCCAAGGCGTACACTGATCAGCTCGAGCGGAAGGGTTGCGTCAATGCGGCGCGCATCGGTGAAATCCGCGCCGGCATCAGCAGCGCCGAGAAAGCGTCAGGTTCGGCGCGCAACTCGGCGCTGAGCAAGCTGAGCGCGCAGATCGACGCGGACCGCAGCTGCGATCCGAAGAAGATCGATCTCTTGAAGAAGGCGCTGCAGGATCTGCAGGGCTCGGTGATGTAATGGCTACGTGAGCAGCGTGGCGTGCCAGCTTTCACGTGCTAGCCGCTCGAACTGCTCCCGCCATGCACCCACCGTATCGACGGTGGCATCAAAGACCGGCGTCGTCATCGTGACGGCGCCGGTTTGTGCATGTGCCCTGAAGGCGGCGCGCGATGACGACGCGATGACACCATCGGGCTGACGAAAGAACACGATCGCGCTGTCCGTGACCGACGTGCCCAGTTGATGCGTCATACCGTCGAGCGTGCGAAAAAGTGTATCGATCGAGCACCCCGACGCACCCGTCGCCGACTCGTCGACCGCGACCGCCAGAAACCGTTCGTCGCGCCAGTCGCGCGCGCACAGCAGTGGCGCCCCGTGCGCTGTCCAATGCGCCAAGTGGTGATCGACCGCGGCCAGCAACGCGGTGCTCGCGGCGCCCGTGATCGGCGCCGCGGCTCCAAAGACCCACACGCGTGCCGATGACGGCATCGTGTTGAAATCCACCTGTGGCATCTATGCGTCTCCCGACTGGTTACGCGTTACGCACTACGGCTTTCCAGCACCCGGCAACTGCAGCATCGGCATCGCACCACCTGTCACCTGCGGCATCTGCCCGTTCCACTTCTTCGCCATCTCATACTGCACCAGCGACCCGGTGATGCTGCGCGACAACAGTTCGTTCGCCTTGGCCTGCGCCTGGGCCTCGGCCAGAATCGCCTTCGCGCGACCCGCCGCCTTGATGCTGTCACCCTGCGCTTGGAACGTATTCTTCTGCAACTCGTTCTGTGCCGTCAGCGACTGTTGCTGCATGACGTTTTTGAGCGAGATCGCGTCCATGACCGCCTTCGGCGCGCGGAATTCGTTGAGCGTGAACTGCTTCACGTTGATGCCATAGATGTCCAGCTTCTTCTGCAACATTGCCTGCGTCCGGTTCACGACCTCGGCCTTCTTCGGGCCGAGAATGGCCGCGATCTCCTCGTTGCCGACCACTTCTTGCAACGACTGACGAATCGCCTGCTTGATGAAGTTGTGCGAGATGGTCTGCACGTCCGTGCGGAACGTCGAGTACAGCGCCGGCACTTTCGTCGGATCCAGTTCGAACGACATCGACACGTCTAACGAGAGCGGCTGTCCCTCAACCGAATTGACGTTGATCTCGTCGTTGTTCGTCGATCCCTCGGTGGTCGCCTGCGTCAACACCAACGTCTGCATGAACGTCGGATACTCCTGCACCGCCGTCATAATCGGATTGATCGCATGAAAGCCCGGGCCGAGCGGTTGCGGATCGACACCGCCACCGCCGCGATGAATCACGATGCCGACGTGACCCGGCTCGATGTACGTCACCATCGGCTTCACAACAAAAATCATCACGAGCAACGCCGCCGCCGCAATCAGCAGCTTCTTGCCGCCACCTCCGCCAGCGCCACCCGATCCACCGGTCATGGAGTTGCGTATGCCTTCAAGTGTCGAATCAATCGATGTCGCCATGGACAGCTTCCTTATAACAGAGAGGACAGAGCGGTTCACCGCTCGGCAGTCGCACGAGTTCGTCGTCGCGCTGCAGGCCGTGAATAGGACACGTCAGATCCGCTTCGTGATCGATCCGCTTGCGATTGGCGATCTGTTTGAATCGCTTCCCGAACGGCGTGAATCCGAGCGATTTCACGAACAAAGCGCCAGCCATCACCAGCATGGCGATGAAGAAGGCGCTTTCGAAAAAGACTGGGTTCATATGTTTATCAATACTACGGGGTGCGCGTGCCTGTGGTGCCAGCGATCCGTCTGAAGACGCGCGTCCACGACCGAGTGCAACTGCGATGCCGGACCTCTAACAAAGCCAGTATCTTGTTGTCTATCAACCAGTTACACCGAGTTCAAACCGCAGCATCGCCGCCAACTCTGGCAACCGGAAGGCGAAGCCACTGTCAAGCAGCCGACGCGGTGCCACGCGCTGACTCGCCAGCACGGTGAGATTCGCCATCTCCTCGCCAAGCGCCAGCCGCAGCGCGAACGCCGGCACGCGGGCGAAGGAGGGGCGCGACATAACTTTGGCCAGTACGCGTGTGTATGCGTTGTTCGTCATCGCCTGCGGCGACACGAGGTTCACGGCACCGTTGATATCATCGCGCATCATGCACCAATGCAGCGCGCCGATTTCGTCGTCGAGTGCGATGGGACTGATCCATTGCGTGCCATCGGCAAGTGCGCCGCCCACACCGTAGCGAAAGAGCGGCGCCTGCTTCGCGAGCGCGCCGCCGGCGGCACCCTGCACGATCCCGGTACGCGCATGCACGACACGAACGCCGGCGCGCGCCGCCGGTTCCGTCGCACCTTCCCACGCGCGGCCAACGTCCGCGAGATCGTCGGTGCCGAGCGCGCTGGTCTCGTCGAGCAGTGCGTCGCCGCGACTGCCGTAAATGCCGATGGCCGAGCCGCTGACCAACACGCGCGGCTTGCGCGTCAGAGCGGCGAGCGCGTGCGCCAGCAGCGCCGTCCCTTCGACACGACTGGTCTTGATCGCCGCCTTGTGCTCGCGACTCCAGCGTTCGGCGATCGATGCGCCCGCGAGGTGCACGACGGCATCGACCCCTTCGAGCGCGGCCGCGTCGAGTTCACCGCGCGCGGGATTCCAGCGGATATCCGTCACGCCTGGCACGATCGGACCGCGACCGATCCGCAGCACGTCATGCCCGCCCGTCGACAAAAATGCCGCGAGCTGTGTGCCGATGAATCCCGAGGCGCCCGTGATCGCGATGCGCATGCGTGGGCGATCGGCAAATGCGGCATGCCGTGCGAGATCCGCCAGCATCACCTCGTGCCGGTACGCGAACACGCGTTGCAACGTCGACTCGGCGTATCCGCCGCCGACCGCGTGGCCAAAGGCGCCAAGTGGCAGCGCGTACTCTATCGAATCCTCGAGCACGCTGGCGTTCGCCCCATCGGCCGAGAAGCGATGCGTATGCACCCAATGCGCAAATGGACCGTCGCGCATCACATCGACGAACTGCCGGTTCGCGATGTAGTCGCGATGTTCGAGGCGCCAGGTCGTCGGTATCGGGCCAGCGTGCACCTGCAGGACGACGCGGGCGCCGTCACGAATGCCGCCTGTGTGCTCAAGCACGCGTGGCGCATCCCACGGCGGCGCGAGGCGCGCGAATGCGCCCGGTCGCTCGTGCCACGCAAAGAGTGTCTCGACCGGTACGGGAACGCGCACCGTGCGCGTGAATAGCTGTGTGATCATCGACCCACCCGAAGAAGCGATCTGCGCTGACGCTACCAGTTGCCACCATTTTCGAGATCGAGCACGCGCCAGCAGTACCAACTGGCAATGCTTGCGTACGGTCGCCAGTTCCGGGCGATTTTCTCCAGCCGTTCGGCATCGGGCATCACGCGGGTGTTGTAGATGCGCTGAGCGCCTTTGCGAACACCTAGGTCGAGCACCGGCAGCACGTCCGGTCGCCAGAGTCGGAACATCAGGAACATCTGGGCGGTCCAGACGCCAACGCCCCGGACCGGCACGAGGGCGTCAATGACGGCTTGGTCCTCCATCGTCTCGATCTGATCGAGCGGCAAGCGGCCTTCGCTGACATGACGCGCGAGGTCGCGCACGGCGGCTGTCTTGGCGCCGGAGAGACCGCAGGCGCGGATGGCCGTGTCGTCGAGCGCGAGAATTTCCAGCGGCGTCGGTGGCGCGGCATTGCTGCCGCACTGCGCCGTGAAGCGACCGTAGATCGTGTTCGCGGCCGTGCCGGAGAGCTGCTGGTACACGATGGCACGCGCCAGATGATCAAAATGCGTACCCTCGGCGCGCGGCCGCAGCGTGCACGGCCCTACCGCGTCGATGGCTTTGGCGAGCTTCGCATCGGCCGCGCGCAATTGCGCGACGGCCGAGTTGATGGTGCGAGTCGTGAGCGGTCTGGGCACCCGCGAGTTACATCGTCGAGGCGAACATGATGTGCGCCTTCGGGGTGCCGGGGAACATCAGCCACGGCGCCTTTTCGGAGCTCTTGGTCGACAGACCCGTGCTCTTCTCGGTCGCAAACGGGATATACACGACGAACAAGGCCTGGCCCTTGAGGACCTTGCCGGTCGCCACATCGTACGACTCACCGAAGATCTGGTAGAGCGAGGCCGGTGCGGTCGGCATCTTGATCTTGCCGGCCTTCACTTCCTTGAAGCGCACGCTGTCGACTTCGGTGCCCTTGACGCCCTGGCCACGCAGTTCGCGTCCACGTGCCATGAAGGGATCCATGCCATCGTGATAGCACGAAACGTGGAACTTCGCCTCAGCCGGATCATCAGCGAGGCAGAGCATGCCGTTCTTTGATGGCCGAAGCTGTTCGAGCTTGCCGACGGTCTTGTAGCCCATCACGCCCGCGTCTTCGCGCATCGCGTCGGGCAGTGCGAGGACCGCGGCGGCGATCTGCTCCTTCGCGGCGGGGATCACGATGGCGGCGGCCGCTTGCGCGTGCAGTGTCGTCACAACCGGCATGGAAAATGCGAATGCGACAGCGGCCATCACGGGCCGGCGAATTCGAAGGGACATCGGTGTCTCCAAAGGAATACGAGGAACTGGACAGGGAACCGTAATGTGGAAACGTTAGCGCGTGGAGGTTGTGATCGCGACCGCCGACGCGTTTCTTTTTTGTATGAACGCTCCTGAGGGATCCGGGTCAAGTACCCACCCGTCGCCGGCCATGGTGTTGTTCGCGCGGAAGGTCGCGCACGATATCAATAATTTCTCGACGGTGGTCCGCACCTATAGTGAGCTGCTGCTCGCCGACCTGCCGCCGGGAACGACGCACGCCGATGTGACGGAGATCCACCGTGCTGCGGACGCCACGGTGACGTATCTCCAGCGCGTGGTCCGTTTTTCCCGCGTGGCGAACATGCGGCCGACGGAGCAGCCGGTCATGTCGACGGTGCATGCGATCGTCGAAGAATTGGCGGAGGCTCGCGAACGCGCCGTACTGCGTCTGGGCGGCAGCAGCGAGACGCCCGTCAGCATCGACGCCGCGTGGCTACGTGAGGTGGTGCGCGAGCTCGTGGTGAATGCGCGCGAGGCGGCACCTGCGGGTTCCACCGTCCTGATCGACGTCCGCGACGACGCCGACGTCAACGGGCGCGCGTGCGTCGTGATCGACGTGCAGGATCAGGGGCCGGGGTTCGCGGCCGTCGTCGCGGTAAACGCCGAAGACCCGTTCGTGTCGACGAAGGACAACGTTCGTGGCGCAGGGTTCGGTTTAACAATCGCCGCCGCCTTTGCCGACGCCGGGGGCAACGCGCTCATCCGCTCGCGCGTCGGAGAGACCACGCACGTCGCCCTCTGGCTTCGGGTCTGACGTCTCCCTGATCCCCGCGCTCTTCTCCCTACTCGCTACGCCCGACTCGCTACTCTTACACGCAACGCGTTGAGCAGGGCATCAGCGATGCGATCGAGCGGCAGCACGTCGACCGCCGCGTCGAGTTCGACCGCTTCGCGTGGCATGCCGTAGACCACCGACGTCGCTTCATCTTGGGCGACCGTATACGCGCCGGCTTCGCGCATCGCCAGCAGGCCTTTGGCGCCGTCAGCGCCCATGCCGGTGAGGAGCGCACCGGCGGCATTGCGTCCCGCCGAACGGGCGACGCTTTGAAAGAGTACGTCGACCGCCGGCCGCTGGTGGTGCACCTTCGGGCCGTCTTTCACGCGCGCGACCCAGCGTGCACCGCTGGCCTGCAGCACCAGGTGCTTTCCGCCAGGCGCCACGAGTGCCAGTCCCGGCGTGACGTAGTCGCCATCTTTCGCTTCCTGCACGCGCAACGCGCACACGCTGTCGAGGCGTTTGGCGAACGACAGCGTGAAATGCTCGGGCATATGCTGCACGATCACCGTACCGGGCGCATCGACTGGGAAACGGCGCAGCACATGCTCGAGCGCCTGCGTGCCGCCGGTGGAGGCCCCGAGGGCGATAATCTTGTGCGTCGCGTCGATCGTGGCGATCGCCGGGCGCGGCGTGACCGACGCGGTCTCGGGACCGTCGATCCGTCGCGCAACGCGCGCATGCGAGGCGACGCGGACTGCGCGGGCGACTTCTTCCGCGATGTCGCCGGCGGCCATCGACGAGCCAGGCTTCGCGATGACTTCGACTGCACCGAGCGAGAGGGCGCGCAGCGCCGTCTCGCTGTTTTTCTGCGACAGCGAGCTGACGACGACAACGGGGATCGGGAAATGCCGCATCAGCTTGGACAGGAACGAGAGTCCGTCCATGCGGGGCATTTCAATGTCAAGCGTAATGACATCCGGTCGCAGTTGCGCGATTCGCTCGCGCGCCACGTACGGATCGGTGGCCGTACCGACGACTTCGATATCGTCATGCTTGGACAGCGCATCCGAGAGAATGCGCCGCACCAACGCCGAATCATCGACAATGAGCACGCGCGTGACGCCGGGCTTCCGCACGATCGGTGCGGATGCCGGGGCCATGCCCGCGCCGATCGGTCGTGCCGAACTGGTCACGCCACGCTCAGCGCAGTGTGCTCCGAAAAGACGAACAGCTGCGCTTCAATGCGCCCGTCTTCGACGCCAAACTGGGTGCACGCCGACGGTGCGTCTTCGTCGCGCGACAACGTGTCGCCATCGGTATGCACACGCGGTGCCGACAGGTGGAAAATAGCTTCCGCCCCACCGATGATCGGCAACAAGTTGCCGCACACAACATTCGCGAGCTCGCCCAGCGCGTCGCGCTGCAGCGGCGTCTGCCGGGACTCTTCTTCGCCCAGCATGTTCGCGGCCAGCGCCGGCATCACGCACTGGCTGGCGCGCAGGACCAGACGGCCATTGAACGGGCCGCGATAGTCGACAGAGACCGTGACCTCGAGGGGTTCCGCCGCCTGTTCCGGGGTCAGATCGAACTCCGGAAAGAGCAGCGCGAGTTCCTCAAAAGTCGCCGCCGTCGTCCGGGACAGGGACTGCTCCATAGTACTCGACATCAGTGACTCCAGTGACACGCAGGATGGTGTCGCGCAGCGTTTCCGGCGCGAACGGTTTGTGAACGATGGACGCCCCCAACTCATGCAGCGCCGCGAGCCGCGTTTCGCTGCCTTCGGTGGACACGACGATCACGGGCAGGTTCTCCGTTTCGGGCGAAGCGCGAACGCGTCGCAGCATCTCTTCGCCGTTCATCACGGGCATGTTGACATCGAGCAGGAGGAGATCCACCCACTGATCCTGCAGCACGAATAGCCCTTCTTCGCCGTTAGCGGCCTCGAGGACCGTCCCCAGCGGAAGGCCGCTCATCTTGAGGGTGCGCACGACCATCTGTCGCATGACAGCCGAGTCGTCGACGACGAGAACGTTAAAGGCCATAGGAATTTCCGGTGTATGACGGTCAGAGCTGGCTTTCGGCGCCGTTGATCTTGAGCGTGACGCCGCCCGTGGCGACATCGACCCACATGGTACGCGACGTCTGCACGCCGCCGGTATCGTTCGCGTGAATCATCACGCCGTTCTTCCACAGCAGTTTGCGTAACGCAATCATGTTGCGCTTACCGATCTGAAACCGATCGTCGGCCTCAGACGCGCCGGCGTGCGCACCGCCGGCCACTTTGACCTGCATGCGCTCCTTCTTCGCGCCCAGCTTGTAGCATTCCTTGAACAGCAGCGGGACACCGCTGTCGACGAACATGGCCGGTTTTTCCGACATCTTGGCCGGATCGATCGCCCCGGTGGGCAACATGACGTGCAACATCCCTGCGACGCGGACGACGGGATCGTACACGACGATACCGAGGCAGCTGCCGAGGGCGTAGGTGATCAGTCGCTCCTCCACGAGGGAGGACACTTTCACGTCGGCAACGCCGACGACCTTGTCGATGGCTCGCGCCGTAGTGATGGCGGCCATGCTACTTCACGTACACAGCGGGCTGTACGTACCGGAATCGGTGCGTGAGGCCGGTGAGACTTTCACTGTGTCCGACGAATAGGTGGCCGCCCGGTTTGAGCAGCCCGTAATAGCGCTCCACGAGCGTCTGCTGCGTGCGCTTGTCGAAATAGATCATGACGTTACGGCAGAGAATGGCGTCGAAGGGGCCCTGCATCGGCCACTTCTCCATGAGATTCAGCTTCGCAAAATGCACCAGTCGCCGCAGGGCCGGCCCGGCTTCGAAGACATCCCGTCCCGACGCCTGCGCGCGCTTCCAGTACCGCTGCAGCCACGGCGACGGCACGTCTGCCATCACGTCGATCGGATAGGCGCCACCCTTCGCCGTTGCTAACACGCGATGGCTGATGTCCGTTGCCAGGATGCGCGCATCGCGCAATCCATGCGGATTGATCGTTGCGTTGAGGAGCATAGCGAGCGTGTACGGCTCCTCGCCGCTCGAACAGCCCGCGCTCCAGATCCGGATCGGACCCTTGAGTGCGGGAAGGACTTCGTCGCGCAGGAAATCAAAGTGCGAGACTTCCCGCAGGAAGCTGGTTTTGTTCGTCGTCAGCGCGTCAATCATTTCTGCGAACTCGCGGCGATCGGGCTCGCGGTCGACGTGCGCGAGATACGCGTCAAAATCCGGCAGGTTCAGCCGACGCAGTCGTTTGGCCAGTCGGGACCGGACCAGTCCCTCCTTGCCGTCGCGCATGCGAATCCCGGCATGCTCGTAGAGCATATCGGTGATGCACGCGAATTGCGCCGTGGTGAGTTCGCATTCCGCGAACATCCCTGATCTGGTGGCCATGGTCATGTGATCGCGGGGCGACGACAGACTACGCGACAGGGGCGTCGATCGACTGCAACGCTTCGAGTTCGCTGGTGACGAGCACTTTGTCGATGTCGAGCAACAGTTTCACGCGTCCCCCCTGCTTGCCGATGCCGAGCAGAAACTCCGTGTGGATGCCGGCCCCGAAGCTCGGCGCATCCTCGATGTCGGCCTCGGCGATCGCCACGACTTCGCTGACCCGGTCGACGACGATGCCGGTCTGCACGCCGTTCATCTGGACGACGATGATGCAACTATCATCATGGCCGTCCATGACCATGTGAAATTTCTTGCGCAGATCCGTGATCGGGATGACCTTGCCGCGTAGATTGATGACGCCACGCACGAACTCCGGCATGCGGGGCACGCGCGTGATCGGCTGCATGCCGATGATCTCACTGACCTTGAGAATCTCGAGGCCGTACTCTTCGGCAGCGAGAAAGAACGTCAGATACTTCCCGGCACGGGAGGCCGCAACGGTGGCGGACGGACAATCGGAACGCGAGACGGTGTGAGTGCTCATGACAGACTCAGAAGAGATGAGTGAAGATGGGCGTCAGGCCGCGACATCGCGTTGACGATCCCGATCACGCCGCAACGGGGCGACATCATGGCTCTGTGCAAGCGCCACGGTTTCGTTGACATCGAGAATCAGTCCCACGCGGCCGTCGCCGAGGATGGCACCCCCGCTGACACCGGGCACTTTGCCCAGGGCTTGACCGAGCGTCTTCGCGACGACCTGCTGTTGTCCCAGCAGATCATCGACGAGCAGCGCGCTCCGTCGCGTACCATCGCCGACAATCATGAGCAGGCCGTCCAACGGACTCCGCACAGCGTCCGGCACGTCGAAGAGATGATGCAGGCGAATGATCGGCATGAGCTCTCCACGGAGCAGCACGACCTCGCCGTTGCCGACCACGGTCGACAACATCGACGGTTCCGGACGGAAGCTCATGTGAATGTGCGTCAGCGGCACGATGAAGCGCTCCGCGCCGACGCGCACGAGCATGCCGTCCGTCACCGCGAGCGTCAGCGGCAGGCGAATCGCAAACGTCGTACCCTTGCCAGGCACCGACGTAATGTCGATCCGACCGCGAATGGACTCGAGGTTTCGGCGGACGACGTCCATGCCGACGCCTCGACCGGAGATGTCCGTCACCGTTTCGGCCGTCGAGAATCCAGGCGCGAAGATCAGCGAGAATACATCGCTGTCACTCATGCCCTTGTCGGATTCGATGAGTCCCTTCTCGATGGCTTTCGAGACGAGCTTCTCGCGGTACAGGCCGCGGCCGTCGTCCTTGAGCTCGACCACGACGTTACCCGACGCGTGATAAGCGGAGAGCCGCACGATGCCCTGCCGCGGCTTGCCGATTCGTTCGCGCTCGCTCGACGGCTCCGTGCCGTGGTCGACCGCGTTGCGCACCATGTGCACCAGCGGATCGCCGAGGACGTCCACGAGCGTCCGATCGATCTCGACATCATCGCCTTCGGTGAGGAATTGCACCGACTTGCCGGCCTTCACTGACGTGTCGCGCACGACGCGGGCGAGCTTCTGGAACGTTGCACGCAACGGCACCATGCGCATCGACATGCTGAGATCCTGCAGCTCGCGTACGATCTTGCCCGCGTGCGTCACCTTGCGTGCGAGCTCGTACTGCTTGCCCGCGCCGAACGTCTCGTCACCCGCGATCATCGACTGCGCAATCACGAGCTCGCCGACCATGTCGATCAGGCGATCCAGTCGGTCGGTCCGCACACGAATCGTTGCGTCGGCGCTGACCGAAACACCGCGTGATTGACGCACAGACGACGCCGTGGCGGCCGTCGCGGGTGCCGCCGCCGCTGGTGCCGTGTGGTCCGCGCCCACAGGCGTGGCGACCGGCGCGACGCGGTTGGAGACCAACCGGATGCCAATGCCGTCGTTCGCGGGATCATAACCTGCCAACGCGTCGAGCAATTGATGATAGCCTTCCGGGACAGGCAACAGGCCATCGGTCGCGAGCGCCGTTTCCACGACATCGAGCAGTGCCTTCAGCATGTCGACGGAACGCAGCGCGAGATCCGCGCAGTCGCTCGTGTACTGAATTTCCTTGTCGCGTACGCGACTGAGCAACGACTCGGCCTCATGCGCGAACGCGGCAACGCGGGAGAGGCCAAGAAACGCCGACGTACCTTTCACCGTGTGAAACGCGCGGAACACGGTGTTCACCGCCTCCTCGTCCGTCGGATTCTCCTCGAGCTGCAGAAGCGCCGTCTCGGAGTTCGTGACGCACTCGCGGCTTTCGGCGATGAAATCCGGTAACAGATCGCGATCGGCGTCATCCGGCAACCGATCGCTGCCGATATCGTGCTGCAAAGAACGCGACGGCGCGAGGGATTCGGCAGCGATCACAGCGGCGGCGACCACCGCGGCAGCGACCGCCGGCGCTACAGCGACGGGCAGCTCACGCACGGCCGGCATATCGCGCACCGGCGTCGTCGAACGCGGGGTGCGCTTGCGCACCGCTGGCGGCGCGGGATTCGCTTTAGCGTGGGCGTCGGAGAGACGCATCGCTTCTTCGATCGCCTGACTCACATCGGCGAACGCAACGTTGGCATCCGGCGCGGAGCCACCGATGATGGTGCCGAGCACACGCGCAGCACGGGCAACGAAGGGCTGTGCCGAAAGTGGGACGCGGTTCTCGAAGGCGAGATCGGTGAGCGCGTCGCGCAGCCGCGCGAGATCCGCCGTGTCGGTGGCCTCGAGTTGCAGCAGCAGCGTGGCAGCGTCGTCAAGCGTCAAGTGAGACACAGAATGATGCGCAGACGTGGGAGGAATGAGAGGGCCGTGCCCCGAGTGGGAACAGCTGGCCATTGTTGAGTATCGGTCTCGCTGCATCGCGGGTTTAGCATGAATGCGAGACTCGTGGCATACCAAAACAGCGAACGGCCCGTGCTGGACGCACGGGCCGCTCGATGCACCGACCTCCAGGGGGCGTTAGGCTGCCGGTGCCTTGAGGGTGAAGATCTGATCCGCGAGCGCCTGGCGCACATCGGCATTCTTCGTCGTGGCGTTCGGATCGTACGTTTGTTCGCGGGGTGGCAGCGAAACCTGCGACACGCTGCGTTCGACGGTGATCGTTGAGTCGAACAGCTTCGCGACGTCGATCAGACGTGATTCCATCTCGATCAGCACGGCCGACGCGTGACTGAGCTGCTGCGACGTGATGTCCTGAAATTGCAGCGCGCCCATCATGAGAAAGATCTCGTCGCGCAACGTCAACCGGAGAGCGGTCGCCTTGGCACGATCCGGCGTCTCCGCCTGATCGATCGCGTCGAGTTCATCAACCAAGTTGCTCGCCCGGTCGCACGCATCCATGATGTTGATCGCCGCATCTTCGGTGGCCGACGTGACTTCCTTGATCTTGTCGTGCGTCGCCTGCAGCTTGTCGAACGTCGTGTTCTGCAACGCCGCGCGTGTCGCGCGCAGATGGGCCAGCACGTTCTGAATCTGCTGGTTCGCCTGCTCGAGGATGATCGGAAGGTCGCCGAGGCTCACACTGATGAAACGCGCTTCCCGCACGTCACTGCTGCGGAGTTCATCGAGTTCGGTGTCCACGAGCCGCAGCGCCGCCTCGGACTCGTACAGCACTGCTTCCGCACGTGAATTGGAGGTCATTGTATTAGTCCTCACGCCGCCGCAGCCGGGAGCAGCGCGTCGATCTTTTCTTTCAGGACCGCCGGCGTGAACGGCTTGACGATGTAATTGTTGACACCCGCTTCCATAGCCGTGAGGATGTCTTCCTTCACTGAGCGGGCGGTGACCATCAGCACTGGTACGTTGGCACCATCGGGGCGCGAGCGCAGCACCTTGGTGAATTCGGTACCACTCATGTTCGGCATGTTCCAATCGGTGATGACGAACTTCACCGAACTGTCGAACTTGGCAAGCGCTTCCTGCCCGTCGCCGGCTTCGACTGTATCGCTGAAGCCGATTCGCTGGAGCGAATTGATTACGATGCGCCGCATCGTTGCGGAATCGTCCACCACTAGGAACTTCATGCCGCCAATCTCCCGTTGTGCCGGTCAGTAAGTGAGGGGCCGATGCTGCCGTCGAACGACGCCGTCATGCGACGAGGTCGTCCAACGAACAGCTCGGTCAGAGATCGCCGCGCGCAATGATGCGACGCGCGACCTGATCCACGACGTCGAGGGTGTTGTAGGCACCCGTCAACACCTTCGTCCGCAATTCGGCCACGCGCTGTGGATCGAACTGGGCCTGATTGTCCTTCTCCGCCCGGGCCATCGAGCGACCGGCATCGGAGAATTGGACGGAGTCCGACTTCGCTTGACTTGGAGACGCCGGACCACCCTGCTCCCCTGGACGGGACACGGCGGGGTTGGACAGAGGCGTCGCCCGATCAGGGCGAAGTGGATCGAACGAGCCGTTGTTAATTCGCATAAGGTTTCCTCCTCCTCAGAAGGACTATCGGCAGGCCGAGCTCCGGACTTGAGCCCGATCCACCGGTTCGGTGCTCAATACAGGATATTGAGATGCCGTCGTCCGGATTCCCCCGTCGGCGGAGCCGATGGGGTGACGTACGCCTGATGCCCATTCCTGGCCATCGGGCCCTGCTGTTCCGCCAGAATGGCCTGCCGAGCGTCCAGTCGAAGGCGTTCAATGGGGTCGTCGAGCACGACCACCCCCGTCGAGGCCTCATCCGCGTCCAGCTCCGCGAGCTTGTCGCGCAACAGGACCCCAAACGATTCGGACGGCCGATCGGTCATCGGACGCTGTCGACCAGATGGGGGGTCGGCAGCGTGGCGTACCCGATCCGGGCGTGACCGGCGCGTTGTACGGCATCCAGCTCGGCACGAATGTCCGTGAGCCGACGCGCCACGCGGGCAGCCAGTTCCATCGTCGTGCGCTGCGACGACGTCAGTGCAACGCACACGTCCGCGATCATGGCGTCGGCCTCGTCGACGGCCCGTTCGGTCGCCGCGAACAACGAGCTGTCCGCCGTGGGACGTTCAAGACGCAGGACCACCAGATGTTCCGCCAGATCGCGCAGCATCTCGTCGCGCTGCTCCAGCAAACTGAAGAGACGATCATCATCGACGCCGACGACCTGCTCCGCTTCGCGCGCCGCCGCGTCCGCGCTCGCGCACAGGGCCAGCGCCTGACGCGCAGCCTCCTGACGGGCGGGATCGGATCGACGGGTGAAGTGGGGCATGCGAAATCCTGAATGAGAGGGCATGACGGAGAGAAAACCGATCGCGCGAATCAGGCCGACTTGCGATGCGTCACCAACTGTTCGGCGGCGCCTGTGAATCCGTCCCGCAGAGCGCTCGCGATGTTCACGAGTTTCTTCATCGTCACGATGTCGCCACGCTGTCCGATGTCGACCAGTTCGTACAAGATGTACTGGTACAAATCGGCTAACTGCACGGCGATGCGACCACCCTTCTCGAAGTCCAACGTCGCCAGCAGTTCGCCGACCAGACTGCGGGCGCGACGCAGTGACGTGACCCGCACCTCGAGATCTTTCGTGTCTTTGAGATCCCGGCGTTCCATCACGACGCGTGCGCGTTCGAGATTGACGACAAGTTGCTCGAAGACAATCACCACGAGTCGCTCGGGCGACGCCGCGTGAAACTCCATCTCGCGATAGCTTGTAGACTGACTGGCGTAGGACATCTCGATCAGGGCTGAAGGCGGGATCAGTGCGGCTTCCTTTCACTAAGGAGTATCGGCATCAGTTACCGGAGTTCTGAAGCGCATTCGTGATCGATGCGAGAGAACTCTTTTGCTGATTCAACCGACTGATCGCCACTTCCATATCCGTGAACTGCTTCACCAATCGCGCCCGCTGATTATTGATGCGATTCTGTACATCCAGCTGACGCTGCTTGAGTCGCACCGTGCGTTCGTTGATGTTCTTGATCGACGCGCTGACCGGACCAATCCCAAACTTGGTCGCGTTGTCAGCTGCTGTCACAAATGCACTGCCGACGCCGGAAAATCCAAACAACGCTTCAATCTCGGTGGGCTTATTAGCCATCGCCGTTTTGAGCTGGTCGGAATCGATCTGCAGTTTGCCGTACCGATCCAACGCCACCCCGGCGATCGCGAGTTTGTTGTACGTGCCATTGGTCGTCACGTCGGTACGCAGCGCGGTCGTGAACGTGTCCACGATGTTGCTGAGCATCGAGTCGGTGTAGAGTGGATTGCCGACGGTCTTCTGCGTGTCATAGAACGAGCGGACGGCGTTGTACGCGTCCACAAACTTCTGCACCGCGGCTTGGCCGCCCGCGACATCACGATCGATGCCCACGTCGATCGTCGTGCCCGGCTCCGCCGTGAGCAGATTGATCGTCGTCCCGGGAATCGCGTCGGCGACGGAATTGGTGCTGCGCGTGAACTGTTGGCCATCGACGCGAACGATCGCGTCTTTGCCCTGCTGCAGTTCGCGGCTGCGACCGGTCACACTCACGGTGGTCGCGCCGAGCGAGCCGGCAGTTCCGTCGGCGTGCGTGACGCCGAGGGTGAGCGACAAACGCGAGGCGCCGCCCTGACTATCGTTGAGACGAATCCGTCCGTCCGCGCCGAGCGACGCGGCGGCCGACCGGGAACCGGCGCCAAAACCTGTCGTCGCGTCGTTGATCTTGGTGAGCAGCGTCTGCATGGTGTCGCCGGAGCTGACCACCAGTCCGATGGTCACCGCGGTGCCATCGCCGCGCATGCCGCGAATATTGATCGCGTCGCCGACGGCGAGGCCGGTGGCCGCCCCGTCGACCTTGAGACCAGCGAGCACGGTGGACGCGCTCGCCGTTGCGTTCGACGCGTCGGTATACACGCCCGACTGGACGGTCTGCTGGACGCTGCCGGTAGTTCCGGCGGCCATGCCGAGGGCATCGATCACCGCTTGACTGCCGACATCACCGTTCACCGCCGACACGTTGCCGTCGGTCACGAGGCGATAGCGCGTTTGACCGCCAAAGTCTTCCGACTGGACGGACGCTGAACCGCCCGCCGCGTTGATCTTGGCAGCGATGGCAGAGATCGAGTCGACCGACAGATCCGCCGTGATGGTCACGTTGCCGACGCGAATCATCGCGGGAGCTGGCGATGTGGCGAGCCCAAGGGCCGCTGCCGCCGCGGTGACCGCCGACGATACTGGCTTCGAGCGTGAGTCGATCAATCCAAGCTCGCGAGCCATGCCGCCCGTGCCGTCGGTGATCTGCACACCAGCCGATCCAGCGGTGTCACGCGTGAGGACCAAGCGACCCGAGGTCGTGCCGTCCATGACAATGGTCGCCGTCACACCCGTCGGCGTCGCGCCCGTGTTGGCCGTATTGATCTTGTCGCGAATGGCAGCGAGCGAGTCCGTCGCCGCGACCGTGATGGACGTGCCGTTGATGGCGAAGTTGCCGGACAGGTTGAGTGCCGTCGAGGTATTCGCGACCGATCCTCCAGCGATCTTCCCCGTGTCCGCCAGCTGCAGTACCTCAACGCGATAGCGACCGGGTGTCGCATTCAGAGTGGGCGACGCGGTCAATAAGGCGCGACCCGTACTGGCACTTGCAGGCACCGTCGCCGTAAAGCCACCAAAGCCAGCCCGACGCACCAACCGCGCTTGGTCGTTCAGCGTAGTGACAAGGGTATTGAACTGACTCCAAGCATCCTTCTGCGTGGCTTTCAGGTCAATTTCGCGAGTGACCGGCGTCAGCAGACGCGCTTCGGAGGCCCTGACCGTCGCCTCGACGATGTCGCCCCACTGAATCGCGCTCGACAAGCCGGGGATGTTGACGGTTCCAACGGTCGATGCCGCGCCGCTGGTGCCGCTGGTGCTACTCGTGCTCGACATAAGAGCTCCTGTGCTTCATGCTAAGGCCATACCCCGGAGCCGGCCGAGGCCGACTCCGGGGTCATTCAGCTACCCGAGCTGCCGCGTATTAGCGGAGCAGCTGCAGGATGCTCTGGCTACCCTGGTTCGCCTGGCCGAGCATTGCTTCCGCGGCCTGCTTCAGGATGTTGTTCTTCGTGAAGTTGGCCATTTCTTCGGCCATATCCACGTCACGGATCGTCGATTCGGCCGCGCGGACGTTCACGACCGCGGACTTCAAGTTGGTCACCGTGTAGTCAAGCACGTTCTGGCCGGCACCGATCGCCGCGAGCGTGGTGTTCACCGCGCCGAGCGCGGTATCGGCGTTGGCGAGGGTCGAGCTGCCGCTGAGCGACGTCAGCGTCAACGACGCTGCGACGGTCACCGTACCGTTCGTGCTGTTGTCCGACACCTGGAACGCCAGGCTGCCGAACACGCTCGTGCCCTGGAAGTTCGCGTCCGCGAGGATACGCGCCGATTCCGTCTGCAGCGAGCCGATTTCCGTGCTGATCGTACCCGTCACCGTGGCGTTGCTGGCGCTGGCCGACTGCACCAACAGTTCCTTCTGACGCTCGATGATCTTCTGGATCGTGGAGGCGGCGCCTTCAGCGATCTGCAGCATGGCGTTGCCCTGCTCGGCGTTCGATGCTGCCTGCGTCAGCGACCGGCTCTGCGTGCGCAACTTGTTCGCAATCGAAAGACCGGCGGCGTCATCGGCCGCGCGGCTGATGCGAAGGCCCGAGCTCAGCTTACGCATGCTGTTCTCGACGGCCATGTTGTTGATGAAGATGTTCTTCGACGCGGTGATGGCTGCAACGTTCGTGTTAATACGCATGGTGCGATCCTCCGTGATGTGATTTGAGGCATCCGTGCCTCGCCCGCGGTTCGACGACCGAACTGCGGTCAGTGTTCAGTGTCGTCCCTCACGCGAAGAACTTGAGCACCATGTGCACAGCACTGGCCCATTCCCTCACACGGTCGTGCACCGAGATATTGGCCCGTCACGTCGCCGGTTCTGGCCGTTACTGTCATGGTACTGCGTCGCGGCACGTCGATGGTTGACGCGCTGATTGAATCGCTCAACGCGGGGCAGCAGGCCCTCGAGTCCGGCGATTTCCCGGCGGCGATTGCGGCCTTCACCCGCGTTCGCGATGCGATGCCGTCTGATGTCAGCATCGCGATCGCCCTCGCCAACGTGCATCGGTTAAACGACGATGTCGTCGCATCGAGGCGGCTCCTGTTGCAAGCGTATCAAGGCGCGAACTGGACAGAAGCGTCTCTCGCGCATGCGCTGGGCGCCGTGCTTCTCGAAGTGGGCGCTACGCATGAGGCGGTCGCGTGCTTTGAACAGGTGGTTCGACGAATGCCGAGTAACCCAGCCGCACTGGGCGCACTCGCGGGTGGCCGCCGCACGCTCGGTCAGCCCGCCGCTGCGTGGCTCGTGATCGAACGGGCCGTGAGTGCGGTCGGCACGAACGCCGCACTGCTGCTGACGGCGGCGCAGATCCGACACGATTTGCGCGATTTGCGCGGCGCCGAGCAGTGGCTCGACCGCGCCGACGCGATCCGGCCGAACCACGGGCCAACGCGCGTTCAGCGCGCCTACACGTCGCTGCTCACCGGCACGTCCGCCGCCGGGTGGCGGGCGTTCGAATCGCGACCGCTTCCTGTACCGAAGACCCGCGCCCGCCCTTGGCACGGCGAACCGCTGCTCGGCGGCTCCGTGCTGGTGACCGCCGAGCAGGGCGTCGGCGATCAGTTTCAGTTCGCGCGTTTCATTCCGTCGCTGACGGAACGAGGGGCCGGGCGGGTCGTGGTCGAATGCCATGTCGACGCGGTCGCGCTCTTCGTGACGAGTGGATTCGACGCGGTTCCGCGCGGATCACCACCGGAAACAGACTGGCACGTCCCAATGTTGTCGCTGCCGCTGCGACTCGGCACCGACAGCAACGTGCTGGGCGAACGAGTGCCGTACATTCACGGGGGACCGGCGACATCGGCGACGGGCGACACATCGCGTTCCGAACGTCGCGCCGGAACCACGCGCAGGCTCGGCCTGGTGTGGGCTGGCAATCCGTCGTTCCCCGGCCGCATCACGCGCGATCTCGACGCGTCGCTACTGCCGATGCTGCTCGCGATCTCGGGGGTCGAATGGATCTCGCTCCAACACGGCGACACCGCCGCGATCAACGACGAGCGCCTGCGGCGGGTGCCGCTGTCGACCGACTGGAGCGCGACGGCAGCGATGCTCCAGACCCTCGATGGACTCGTGACGACGGACACCGGCATCGCGCACCTCGCGGGGGCCATGGGAATCCGCACGTGGGTCATGCTTCAGCATGTGCCCGACTGGCGCTGGGGGCTGGAGGGCGAGACAACCCCGTGGTATCCAACACTCCGCCTGCTCAGGCCTCGGCGATGGAACGATTGGCACAGCGTGATCGAACGGCTTGGCGACGAACTCTTGCAACCGACTGATTGAGCGCACGAGTCGGAACGATGCGGAATTTTTTTCCGTAGAGTCGGAGTATTCTTCCGGTCCTGCGTTCTTTCAGGTGAAGGATTTACGATGTAAATCGTTGCAATATAATACTTTAAGATTGGCACAGCCCGTGCATTAACAGCGTGTATGACTTCGGGCGCTCACCAGACCGCTGGCCGTGTCTCGTGCCTTACCATGCTCCCGTTCCGGGGTGGGTGGTAGTGCGTCCGCTGGTATGGTGCGGACCGGTCTTCGAGCCGACCGGATACGCCGACGAACTGCGAGGGATGGTCATGGCCCTCGACGCGGCCGGCGTTCCCGTGTGCTTGCGCGCTGGTTCTCGGGAGTCGCGCGGATTCCGCGAGACTTTGCCTTCTAACCAGTTGGCGTCGCTGGACCGATGCCTTTCGCGCCCAGCGGCGGCGGCGTTCGCGCAGTTACAGCACGGACCCCTCGATGCGTTCGCCACCGCCCACGACAGCGCCTCGTACTCGATCGGGCGCTCGATGTTCGAAACAGATGGGTTGCCGAGCCACTGGGTCAGCGCGGCGAACAAGCTGGACGAGCTGTGGGTGACGAGCGCATTCAATCGAGACACGTTTCGGGATGCCGGCGTTCGCGTTCCAATGCCGGTTGTGCCCGGCGGTGTCGACAGCGACTTCTTTCGCGCGGACGTCGCGCCGCTGCGGCTGGAAGGGCTGCGCGGCACGGTCTTCCTGAGCGTGTTCGAGTGGCGACTTCGCAAAGGATGGGACGTATTGCTGCGCGCATGGGCTGAGGCATTTCGCCCTGACGATGACGTGACGCTCGTTCTTCGGACGTATCCAATCAGCAAAGTCGACGCCGATCGAAACACCGACGTCATCGACGCGCGCATCGACGCGTTCCTGCGCGAGTCGTGCGAAGGACGCATGCGCGGCGATGTCGCACCGATCAAAGTGCTCGGTGCGCGCGTCGCCGGTCGCGATCTGCCGGCGCTATACAACATGGCGAGCGCGTTCGTGCTGCCCACACGAGGTGAAGGATGGGGTCGGCCGTTCATGGAGTCGATGGCGTGCGGCGTTCCAGTGATTGCCACCAACTGGAGTGCACACCTCGAATTCATGAATCACGAGAACAGTTATCTCGTGGATATCGACGGACTCGAACCGGCGGATTCGTCCGAGGTCTCTGTTTACGCGGGCCAACGATGGGCCACACCGAGCGCCGCGCATCTCACGACGCAACTTCGTCGTGTTCATCGTGACCGCGCGGAAGCACGGGCGGTCGGTGAGCGGGCTCGACGTGATATGGTGCATGAGTGGCCGTGGTGCCGCGTTGCCGACGTCATCGCAACGCGAATGCGTGTCGTGGACGATCGCCTGGGCGGCATACAGCGCGTCGCCACCCTCCCCGTCGTCGATTCTCCCGGCGTCATCGTGCACGGCGGGCACGTCGATCCGTCACGTCCGACATCAAACGCCGTCTCGTGGATCGACGCGGCCGACGAGATCAATGAGGAGCCCCGCGATGCGACCATGCGTCGGCCTCCCATCGCGTGGCATCCCGCCGCGCGGACGGGTCGGCCGGCGTATGGCACCACGGAGTACGAGGCGTGGCGCCGCATGGACGTGTCGATCGCGCAATGCGCCGTGCATATCACGGTATTGGAGGGCGATTCGACCCTCGCGGCACCCACGCCGCCCGCAGAAGGATGCTGGATCGTGGACGTCGGGACGGCCATCACGACCACCGTGCCGCCGCACTTGGTGACGACGCTCAGGGATCAGGCCGATCGCGTCGTCGTGCCACATGAAGCGGCCCGGAAGCGGTGCCTCGAAGTCGGCGTCGATAGCGCACGGGTGGTTATCGTGCCGCCCGCCGTCGACATCACTCGATTCACACCGACGGGCGCCGTCTATCGCCATGCCGTTGACGCGGGAACGCGATTTCTCGTCCTTGGCGGTGACCGTGTGCACCGGGAGTTGCCGCAGGTCGTGGCGGTGTATGATCGGACCTTCACACGCACGGATGACGTCGTTCTGCATATCGTGCTGCCTCCTGGGTCGCTCGAGTCATCCGCGTGGTGCGCGCGATTGATCGCTGACATCGACCACGGTCGGCGCCATCCCCGTCTGCCGCGCATTTGGATCGACGCGCAGCCGCTTGACACCGACGAGTTGCCTGCGTTGTATCGCGCCAGCGACGTATTGGTGCATGTCGGACTTGCGACGAGTCGCGGTCTGACGGTTCGGCAGGCGTTGGCCTGCGGGATCCCGGTGATTACCACCGATGGCGAACCGGCCGATACACTGATCGATGAGCGTTGCGGCTGGCGTGTTCCGATGAACACCAGCGGACGTCCTGACGCCGCGCGATTGCAGGCGTCGTTTCGCGCAGCCACAGACACGACTGCTCGTGTGTCGCGCGGCGTGTGTGCGCGCCAGCGGGCCGAGTCGTGGCCCGCACCGGCGGTGCAGCGCGTGGCCTCGCGGGCCATCGTCGACGAGGCGCGAGTAGGTGCGCCCCGCCGGATCGTCGGTGATCCGACGGCGCTCGATATTGTACCGATCGTCGTGACTGACCGACGGCGCGTGCTGTTGCTGGCACACGCCGACTGGCATAACGGCACGGCCGCCGCAGTGGTGCGCACGTATGCCTCGCTGTTTGACGCCAACGATGACATTACGTTGGCGCTCTGCCTGGATCCGGCTCAAGGCCTCGACGTCGACGAGGCGTCGCGGTTGATCCACGACGCCGTGGAAGCGGCGGGCCGCGGCGAAGCGGTAGTGCCCGACCTGCTGCTGATGCCCAACGCGCTCGATGGGATGGTGCTGCAGCAGTTGCGTGCGACGGCGGATGTTGTCGTCGCCGTTCGGAATCCTGCGGGAGCCGCCAGCGCCCGACGCGCGCTGTACGAGGTGATCGATTCGCTCAACCCGCATCACTGGCAGTCCGTTCTTACACCGCGGCTCGCCGCGCCACGCGCCGCATGACATGACGACTTCAACGAATGCACGTCCTCAGTCGATCGCGATCTGCGCGCTCTTTCGAAACAGCGCACGATACCTCGATTACTTTCGCGCGGTCGCCAGTGCGCAGGCGCGCGAAGACATCAACCTCGTCTTCTCTTTCGTCGAAGGCGACTCGACCGACGACAGCTACGCGCGCCTGAAGGCGTGGGCGAGTGACGACCCGCGTGTTCATCTGACCAAGGTGGACGTCGAACCGGTGACGGACTTCGCTGACCGCGTGACAAAGTGGGCGATGCTCGGCAATGTCGCCGTTGAGCAGGCGCTGCAGACCGGTTGCGATCGTGTGCTGTGGTGTGAAAGCGATCTCGTATTGCCCAACGACCTGCTCGAACAGCTCGTGGCGGAACCGTGCGACATTGTGGCGCCGGCGATCTACCTCGGGAGCATGTTCTACGATACGTGGGGGTTTCGCGGTCTCGACGGCAACCGCTTCGCCAACGTCGAACCGTATCATCCTGAGTTTCGCCATCACGCGCTCGTGCCGCTGTCCAGTGTCGGTAGTTGTGTCCTTTTTCGCCGCGAGATCTTCGATCAGGGCGTGCGATTCCGCGGTACGTACGATGACGGACTGCTCGTCGGCGTCTGTCGCGACGCCGCCGCGCTGGGCTTTCGCACATTCATGGACAGTCGCGTGGCCGTTCTGCACCCCACTTCGCAGTGGCGGAAACAGCAGTATCGCATGTCGCGCGTCGACGTGGAGTATTCTCGCCCGGAGACCAAGGAGGTGTTGGCGCGCGCCGCGCAGCAAATCGTTGCGCAGATCAACATCGCGATCGGTAGCGTCGACCTCTCCAGCGATCATCCCGTGTTCGAACCCGTGCACACGGTCGTGCGTCGTCACCTCGGCGCAACGCCGTATACCGTGCGCGTTCGCCTGGCTTCCGAACGCAACAAACAGTACGCACTCACTCTGTCCGACATCCCTCAGTCGCTGGTGGCACCGTGACCGCTCTGCGCTATCCCGTCACCGAGCCGCACCTCGATGCGAGCGACCGTGAACACCTGCTCGATGCCTTTGACTCGGGCTGGATCTCCTCGCAGGGACCGTATCTCGAGAAGTTTGAACGCGGCTTCGCCGAATTCGCCGGGACTTCGCACGCACTCGCCACCTGCAACGGCACGGTGGCGCTTCACCTCGCCCTGATGGCGCTCGAGGTCGGGCCGGGTGACGAAGTCATCGTACCGACGTTCACGTACATCGCTTCCGCCAATGCGATCCGCTATTGCGGCGCAACGCCCGTCTTCGTTGACTGCTCGCCGGATACCTGGAATCTCGACCCCGATGCGGTTGCCGCCGCGATTTCTCCGCGCACCGTCGGCATCCTGCCCGTGCACTTGTACGGCATGCCGTGCGATATGATCGCGCTCCGTCAGATCGCCACGCGCCACGGACTGTGGATCGTTGAGGACGCGGCCGAAGCGCACGGCGCGACGATTCAGGATCAGACGGTTGGCAGCTTCGGCACGATCGCCAGCTTCAGCCTATTTGGAAACAAAATTATCACCACCGGGGAAGGCGGTGTCGTCACCTCGAACGATGCGAGACTCGTCGAGCGCATGACACTGCTGCGTGGACAGGGTATGGATCCGGCGCATCGCTACTGGTTTCCGATTGTCGGCTACAATTACCGCATGACGAATCTGGCGGCGGCCCTTGGCGTGTCGCAGCTGGCCAAGGCGCTCACGCTCGTCGCCGCCCATCGGCAGGTGCACGCGTGGTATCGTGAGGCACTTTCCGACGACGATCTTCTGGCGTGGCAGGGAGCGCGACCGGATACCGTGAGCGTCCAGTGGCTCACCAGTGTGCGACTGCGCTCGGCGGAGAACCGTCCGGCACTTCGCGATGAGCTGATGCGCATGCTTCGGGCCGATGGCATCGACACACGTCCGTTCTTCTATCCGATGCATATGATGCCGCCGTACGCATCGAACGCACGATTCCCGGTCGCCGACGCCATCTCCACCTCAGGCCTCAACCTTCCGTCGTCACCACGGCTCACCGCTGATGACGTGCGGCTCATTGCGTCGCGCGTGCGCACGCATGTGCACACCCTCGTGAGTGGGGACGTCTTCAGCGGCGTGCAATGGGCGACTCCCCGCACTGTTCCGGTTGTCACGACCGTGGATTCGGCCGCATGAGCGCCATCAAGGTCGCCATACTCGGCGCCGGCGGACACGCGCGCGAGGTCTGGTGGGCGTTGCGCGATGCGCGCGCGCACGACAGTCGACTCACATTCGAGCCTGTCATGTTCGTTGATCGCGACGCGCACCCTGGATTATTGAAAGGACTTCCCGTCCGAACTTTGGAAGACGTTCCCCCCGACGTATTCCTCATCTGCGGAATTGGCGGGATGACGGACATCAAAGAACGCATCGTTCAGGCGGCCATGAACGATGGCCATCGTTTCGCGCCGGCTGCGATTGCTGAAAGCGCGCGCGTCGGGCCAGACGTGCGCATCGGCGAAGGAACGATCCTGTGCGCGGGCGTGATCGCCACGACCGATATCGAGATCGGTGCGCACGTAGCCATCAATATGGATTGCACGATCGGACATGACGCCGTGATCGGCGCCTACAGCACAATGTCACCCGGCTGCCATGTATCGGGCTGCGTTCACATCGGCCGCAATGCTTTTCTCGGCACCGGAGCGTCGGTCCTCGAACACGTCGTCATCGGTGAGCACGTCGTCCTTGGTGCCGGCGCGGTCGCCACCAAGGATATTCCTGAATATGCGATGGCCGTCGGAGTGCCCGCGGTCGTCAAGAAGTTCCGCAATTCCACGGTGTCCGCCTTCTCGACGCTTTCCTCGACCGCGCCATGACTACGATGCTCGCAGCTCCTCTCGCCGTCCAGCATCTCGATGCAATTCGTGCTGCGCTCGGCGCGCCATCGGTCAACGCCGCGACTGGAGTCCGGCGCAGGTGCTTGTCGAATCACCGGCCGTGAATGCGTACCCGTTTGACTGGTGGGTGGAGCAGTACGGGGGCGTGGAGAACCCTAGACTAGGATTCGTGCTCGACGAGATGCGCCGCGCCGCGCAAGTTCGATCTCGTGACGGTGGACGGCGATCATACGGCACTTGGCACGTGGTGGGACTTAGTCGATGTCGTGCCACACATCGCCGTCGGTGGCGTGCTCGTGATCGTCCCGATCGGCCTCGCCGTGCGCATGCGGTGAGTATGACGCGCTGACCGCAGTCAGCGCGACCGCTCAGGAATCGCGGGGGTGTCGGCTCAGGCAGCTGCGACGCTTCGCATCAGCAGCTCAGCGGCGGCACTCCACGAATAGCGTTTCGCCGTCGCGATGCCGGCCGTGTTCACGACACGCGCGCCGTCACGACACTGCGCGTGCATGACGCGCAGCGCTTCCACGAGCTGTTCGTGCTGCGAAGGTCCCCATGCCGCCCATCGGCCGCGCGTTTCACCCGACACGGACTCCTCGAGCGCGTCGATGGTGATTGGACGCGAGTTCTCCGGCGTGAGGTACTCGGTATGCGCTGTACACGCGGACGCGATGACTTGCTTGCCGAGCGAGAGCATCTCGAGCGCTTCCAGATTCCATCCTTCGGCGCGCGCGGGAAACACGGCGCAATCTGCTGATGCCATGGCGCGCGCGAGTTCACGCTGTGTGGCGAACGGTTTCGTTACCAGTGTGATACGCGATGCCATCCGCGACTTGATGAATGGCTCAAGCATCTTCTTATACGACGTCTCGTCGACGAACGGGTTGTAGCAGATAAACACGAGACGGACAGCGTCCTTGGGCGAGAACGCCGACTCGAACGCGCGCAACAGTTCCAGCTGCCCTTTGCGCCGTTCGAGCTTGCCGACATTCATGAACACGGTCTGGTCGTCCGGGCGACTGGACGCGTTGACATCCTCGTGAAACACCGAGCGGTCGACGCCCAGCGGTACGATGTCGATCGGTGTCCGCCATATGCCGTTCTCCAGCAGAATGCCTCGCGCCCAATCGCTGGTGACGAGCAGTCGATCCTGCCGTTCCAGATGATGCACTTCATTCGCTTGAAAGCGATCGAGTTCGAAGATGGGGAACGCAATCCGCGCGCCGCGTCCGACGTGCAACGCCAAGTCAAACTGCTGAGACAATCGCACGCTCGGCGCCTTGTCATCGAAGGCACCTTGGCGCGCGACTGCACGCTCAAGCTGCGGCGATTCGATGAGACTCCGATCAATGCCACCCAAGGGGAAGAAGGCCACGGGCGCATTCTGCTGCAGGAATTCCCGCAACAAGTGTGCACCGGCAATGCCATAACCGGTCCGGCAATACGGCGCGATGAACGAAAAGACCGGCACGGTGAATGTGTTCGTCCTCGGCGATGGAATGTCGAAGGACATCGTGCGGCCAAGTTCTTCCGTCTGCTGCGCTTTTGACTGGGGCGCATCAATGCGACCTGGCAACGCGATGATGCACCCGCTCGCGTTGAAATCCTCGACGGGAAAGAGTTCTGGCTCGCCGTCTCGTTCGCGCACGACATGGAGGGCGAAGCGCAGCTCGCTGAGCTGACGCTCCGCTGCATGCCGCGAGTCCGCGTCGGACGAATCCGTCTCGCTCACGCAGACCGCCACGAGTCGACCCAGTACGATGAAGGCCGAGAGTCCCTGTAGCGCTTGCGACAGCGACGACGTGTCGGTATGCAGAAAAATCCGTCCGCGCTCCGGCAGCCGTTCCGCGATCGTGGTGGCGAGTACACCGTGCTGGAGATCGGCAGCGGTGAAGACGTCAATGAATCCGCCGGCCTCTCGCGCCGCGACGTCGATGGCGTCGAGCGCTCCAGCGGTGGTCTCGAGGGCGAATACGCTCGGCATCCCGCCGGGAGCGGTGGCGCCACTGAGCGCAATGAACCCGAACCCCGTCGCGGCATCGACCAGAACGTCTCCAGCCTCGAGCTGCGCGTCAAGGAAGATGCGCAGAGCGGCCGAGACACCTCCGTTGTGCTCTGCCGCTACCGCCCTGGCCCACCCGTGGTGATCACGCTGCGCGGGAATCAGAAATCGCGCCGTCCCATCAGGGTGACGCTGGGCGCTCTCGAGCGATTCCACCAACGTGGCGGACAGTGCAGACGAGTCGACGGTGGGCATCTTAAGAGTGAGAAATCGGGTTGTCGATGCGCTACTGCAGCGCCACGCCAGATGGCTGTGCGGGAAATGCCTCGAGCGTCACCGGCCGACGCAATTCGTTGGACTCATCCCGATTGACGATCTGCATGCCGCGCTGGCGCGGCACATTGAAGACCATCGGTGCACGAAAATTCGCGGTCGCGGTGTCGTCCGGCGCCGCCGGCAGCGCGATCATCACGAGGCTGAGCGCATCGGATGGCTCCGTGATCTCGAGCGAGTTGCACTCACCATCCCCGATGTCGACGACATAGTTCGCGTCGAGCACGAACGGATCGGCGAGCAGGAACGTAATACCCTCGGCGCTCAGGCTCTGCAACCACCAAAGACCGGCGCGTGCCGCCGGGAGTAGCGCGAATTCACGATGATCTGGGAATCCCCACATCGGCGTCGGAAACGTCATGATGATGCTCTCGGCCACCGCGAGCGGACCAAGGATCAATGAGTCAACGTGCCGCAAGGCAGGAGCGAACACCATCGTTGTGTCGTGAGCCACGGAAGTCATGTCTGGATTACAGGTAATTGGCGAGACTCAGGCCAAGGATGCGCGACGTCGCGCTCATTGCCGCCTGGTACATCGTCTGCTTGCCAACGAGCTCCGCCATCGCTTTATCGACTTCCGTGTCTCGCAAATCGGAGCGGAACGCCTTCAACGTCAATTCCAACCCATCCAGGTTGGTGCGCGCACTTTCCATCTCATTGATACGTGCCCCCTGCGTACCGAGCATGTTCTGCACGACGGAGTCGGCAGCGTTCAGGCGACCGGTGGCCGCCTGAATTCCCGGCACATCATTGCTGCCCAACGCCGTCGACAGCGCGCGCAGGGATTCCAGCGCATCGGAGGTTAGGAAGATATCCGACGCATTGTGATTCGGCGTCACGAACTTGTTGTCGCCGACCTCGAGCGAAATGGCACCACTCGGATCCACAGCACTCGCACCCAACATCAGGTTCGAGAAACTCGCGCCGGCACTCGGCGGAACGCGCAGCGGCTGCTCCGTGGAACGCGTTCCACCGAACACGTAGTCATCACCGAACTTGGTGTTGCCCAGCCCGACCGCGAATCCGATCAATTGATCGACTTCTGTTTTCGCAATCAGGCGCGTCTGGGCCGTGGACGTGCCAGATGCCTGTGCGATGCCGAGCTCGATACCACGCGTCAGTCCATCACCCAGCTGATTCAACGCGGTCTCTTCGGTGGCCGCACGAGAGAGACCGATGTCGATATTGCGACGAAACATCGCGATCGCACGCATCGAACTGCCGACACGCACCACTTCGCCGGCCGATGTCGGATCATCCGACATCTTGCGCACGCGGATACCCGAGGAGATGTCTTCGCGCACACGATCAATGCCCTGCAGTCCGCTTTGCAGGCGCGCTTGGCTGTTTCGCGTGATGATCTGATTGGTGACGCGCATCGGTCGGGGAGAGGCCGTCAGCTGTCACGTTCCGATAGGAAAGCAACACACCACGGGCATTCTGCTACACAGTATCGGAGCCGATCGCCCAGCCTTTAGCCCGATCTCGCAATTTGCTGAGAATTCTCGTCTTGCCAGAAAGCGGCGAAATTTGCCGGGTGAGGCTCAAGGCTCCATACTGTAGGACGCGAGCTGGTACGGTTGGTCACCGACCGACCGGCCGCGCCAGACGCCACTCCCAGCCCCCTGCTGCCGCTCAATGGCCACTATCCTGTACGTCGACGACGAACCCAGTGTCGGTTTGATTCTCGAGGACACCCTCAGCCAGGCCGGACATGCGCCGGTCGGCGCGCGGGGCGTCCCTGAAGCATTGCAGATTCTGGAACGCGGTGGTGTCGATCTGATCATCTCCGATTATCGGATGCCGGGGCTGACGGGGCTCGAGTTCATCCAGTTGCTGACGAGGGAAGGCTACGACGTCCCGCTCATCATGCTGACGGGATACGCCAGCATCGAGCACGCGGTCGCGTCGATTAAAGCCGGCGCGATCGACTACATCACCAAACCGATCCGTCCACAGCAACTGGAACTGGCCGTCGATCAGGCGCTCGAGTTTGTGCGGCTGCGGCGCGAAAACGAGTCCCTCCGCAAGGAGGTCATGCAGTTTCGCAACGAGCGGCAGATCATCGGTGACTCCGCGCCGATCCGACGCATCATGCAGACCGTCTCGATGGCCGCGCCAACGCGCGCGACCGTCCTGCTCCAGGGCGAGTCGGGAACCGGCAAGGAACTCTTCGCACGCGCGATCCACGACCAGAGCGACCGGCGCGAGCGCCCGTTTATCAAACTGAACTGCGCCGCGCTCCCAGAGGGGCTGATCGAATCGGCACTGTTCGGACACGAAAAGGGCGCCTTCACCGGCGCCATCAAGCGGGTCGAAGGCGCCTTTGAGCGGGCGAATCGTGGCACCCTGCTGCTCGACGAAGTCTCTGAAATGCGGCTCGACCTGCAGGCGAAGTTGCTCCGTGTCCTGCAGGAACAGGAATTCGAACGCGTCGGCGGCACCTCGCCGATCAAAGTGGACGTCCGCATCATCGCGACCACCAACCGCGATTTGGCGTCCGAAGCGGATAACGGGACGTTCCGCCAGGATCTCTACTATAGGTTGTCGACCATACCGGTCCTCATTCCGCCGCTTCGCGAACGCGCGGACGACATTCCGATGTTGGCCCTTCGATTTGCCATGCGGAATGCGGCTGAACTCGGCAAGAAGATCGAAGGGATCGCTCCGGATGCCCTCGAAGCGCTGCAGAAATATCCGTGGCCGGGAAACATCCGCGAACTGCAGCATGTGATCGAGCGCGCGGTGATTCTGACTCCCGATCCGATGATTCAGCAGCACAGCCTCGAAGGGACCCGCTTCGGTCTGGCGCACTCGCTCGGCGCACCCTCCGTTCGACCGCGATCGGTGACCGGGCCAAGCATGGCAGCGGTCAGCAGCGCATCCAAGAGCGGCGCGATCAATCTCAATTCGCTCAATGTTGCAGAAGCCGAACGAGTCCTTATTCAGCATGCGCTGTCCGCTGCCGATAATAATCGAACGAAAGCGGCAGATCTGCTCGGGATCAGCGTCCGAACGCTGCGCAATAAGCTGAACGGACCGGGACGCGATTCGGACGCCAGCGACGAATAGTCGTTTGGCGTCTGGCGACGGGTCGGCATTTCCATCCGACCACGCCACTGACATGGGCGGCAATACCAGCCACCGGTCATGCGGAAGGAATTTCCTTCCGAGCCCGATATCGTCATGGTTAGGCTAGGTCATTTCGACCGAATACAGCGGTTACTTTGACGGGCGTGATATTTCTTAAGTATCTTTACTGCAATGACTTAGACTGGTAATTCCAGAGAAATTCCGACGTAGATGTGCGTGGTCGAGCCGAGCTGGCCCGACCATTGCTTTTTCCGGTGGTGAGATCGTTCGCCCATTCACCACGGAAACCGCCGATGCTCTTCGGATTCATCGATCGCGTCACCTCTGCCTCGCCGCTCAAGTCGGCCCTTGACCGTAGTGTCGAGCGGTCACGTGGCATCGCCGATCGAGTAGCGAAGGCGTCGCTGCAAAACAGCGATGGCTTTGCGCTCGCGGCTAATGGGAAGGCAGCCGCCACGAACGCCAATCCCGTCAACGTCGAGGACGAAATGGTCGCGCTCGCGGATGAACAGATCCGCTTTCTCGCCACGTCCCGACTGCTGGAGAAGACCTACCAGAGCCTGCGCGGCGCGATCAAGGGTAGCTCGGTCTGATGCCGATCGATCCGATTCGCCGCCCCGCGTTCCTACCGATCCCCGGTCAGGGTTCGATAGTCCGCCCGATGTTCAAAACGCTCGGCATCGCGGCCAGTGGTTTGTCCGCTCAGCGCCAGCGCATGGAGTTGATCGCGCAGAACGTCGCCAACGCCGATGTCACGCGCGGCGGTGATGGTCAGCCGTTCAAGCGCCAGGAAACAGTGATGGAAAGCGCGACATCGCAGAACGCGATGTACGGCGACAACGGTGCGGGTGCGGGCGCGGGCGCGGGTGCGGGTATCGGCGGCGGCGGTGCGCTCGACAATACGCCGTTCACGATGCCGAGGGCGAGCGATGACCGCGTCAGGCCGATCGAAGTGATGGTCCTGCCACGCGACGCTTCAGGAACACCGAACGATGGTCCGACGGCGGGTCCGGTCGGCGGTGCGTTCGGCGTGCGCGTCTCCGGTGTCGCGGAAGATCAGGGAGAAGGTCGCCTGGTCTACGAGCCGGGTCATCCCGATGCGAATGCGCAGGGATACGTGCGCTACCCCGACATCAATACCACGCAGGAACTCGTGAAGCTCCTCGATGCGAAGCGCCTCTACGAAGCCAACGTCTCCGTTTTTCAAACCGCGAAATCGATTCTTCGCGCGTCGCTCGACATCTGATAACGCCACGCGTTTGAACGACGCATTGCGGGTCCGGGAATCGGTGTGAACTCCTCCTCCTCCTCTCCGATTCCACATCGGTTCCCGGCCTGCAGCGCCTCCTCTCTTTCAAGACCATGAGCATCAACGGCATCAACAACCCACTTCTCGCGAATCTCAGCGCCATCGGGCGCCCGGAGATCGCGCGACCGAACACGGATCGCGCCGGCACAGCCGGTTCAACGACCGGCTCGAACGCGAACCGCGTGAACGATGCGCGTCCGGCACTCAAGCCGCAGACGCCGATCGCCGGACAGGGTGCCGTGCAATCCGCTGTTCCTGCTGAAGCACCAGCCGGCACGGATCCGACGTTATGGAGCGTGCTCACGACGGACGAGCGGAATTTCTTCGCGAAAACGGCCGCCCTCGGTCCACTCACCTACGGCCGCATCAAGGCCGCCGCGAACGCGACGCCACCGGCCGCACGCGGTGTTCGTCTCGACGTGCGCGCCTGAGCCGCGGAGCCAAACGATGCAAAACCGAATCGATCTCCTTACGCGGTCCATGCCGGAATTCGGCCGCGACACTGGCGCAAAGCAGGTGCCGGTCATCGCGGACGGTCCGAACTCCTTCGGCAGCACGCTGACGAAAGCACTCAACGAAGTCTCCGACGCGCGTGACAAAGCGGGCGACCTCACCTCGCGCTTCGCGGCGGGTGAAAACGTCGAGTTGCATCAGGTCATGGCCGCTACCGAAGAAGCTGGACTCGCCCTCGACCTGCTCGTCGAGATTCGCAATAAGGTCGTCGAGGCCTATCGGTCCGTGATCTCCATGCAGTCCTGATCCAGACGCACAGTTCATGGCTTCCTTCGTAGACTCTCTCTTCGGCCGCATGAGCGGTGCACGTCAGGCGGCGATCGTCGCCGTCGGCGTCATCGTGACCGCCGCGGTATTCGGTGTATCGCGCTGGGCGACACAGCCGACGATGGTGCCGCTCTATTCGGATCTGAAGGCCGAACAGGTCAAGAAGATGACGGACAAGCTCACCGAGCTGAACGTCACTTACAAGTTGGATGAAACGGGCACGACGATTCTGGTGGGCAGCGCCGACCTCGTGAAGGCGCGTGTTGACATGGCCTCTGAAGAGATGCCGGGCTCCGGCCGTCCCGGCTTGGAATTATTCGATAAGCCGTCGTGGGGCATGACGGATTATGTCCAGAGCGTCAACTATCGCCGCGCAATGGAAGGCGAACTCGAACGAACGATCGGCAAGCTCACCGGCGTGGAAGCCGTACAGGTGCACCTCGCATTGGAAGCCGATAAGCTTTTCAAGGAAAACGAACGGCCATCGAAAGCCTCCGTGATGCTGACGATGGCGGGCGGCGCGACGCCGCGTCCAGAGATGGTGCAAGGCATCGCGCGCGTCGTCGCCGGCAGCGTCGGCGGTCTCGATCCCGAGCATGTCACCATCGTCGATGCCCGTGGACAGGCGTTGACCATGCAGGATGACGGCTCGCTCGCCGGTCTGTCGAGCCGTCAGCTGCAGGTGCAGCGCGAAGTCGAGACCTACATGGAGCAGAAGGCCGACAAGTTGTTGTCGAGCCTCGTCGGCAACGGCAACGCACGCGTACAGGTAGCCGCGTCTATCAACTTCGACAAAGTCGAGCGCACGACGAACGGCGTCGACCCTGACAAGCAAGCCTTGTCGACCGAGCAGAAGTCGGAAGTGACGCCCAGTTCACCGCAGCAGGGCGCCAGCTCCTCGCAGACGGCCTCGTCGTACGAAAATTCACATAGCGTCGAAACGTTCAGCGGTGCGATCGGCAATCTGAAGCGACTGACCGTCGCCGTCCTCGTTGCCGACAAGGTGACGCGGACCGACGCGTCGGCGAAGGCACCCGCCGCAGCGCCAGTTCCGACGGCACGCACACCGGAAGAACTGACGCGCATCGAGACGCTGGTGAAGAACGCGCTCGGCGTGGATTCGACCCGTGGCGACATGATCTCGGTCGTCAGCGCGCCATTCGACATGCCGGCCCCGCTCGTCATCAAGAGGGACTCCGTGGTTGCGCCGGATGCGATCGCGCGACTGCAGACGAATCCCAAGCCGGTGGTGGCGATCGCCGCACTCGTCGTCCTGTTGATTATCGCCGTTGTCGCGATGGGCGCTCTCAAGCCGGCAAAAAAGTCGCCGGCGCAGTTGGCCATCGAGCAACGCGCCGCGCTCGCGAGCGGCCAGAGCTACGCGGAACTGCCCTCCTCGACACAGATGCAGCTGGCCATGCAAAGCGGGAATGACATGTCGCAGACGAGCAGCGAGGAACGTCGCATGATGCCGCTCCCGCCGATGCTCACCACACCGGAACGCGAACAGGCGATGGCCACCGTCGATCAGCGCCCGGATGCCGCCGTACGCGTCACGCGTAATTGGCTGAAAAACTGACCACGCACTGACCTCGATACCGCACGCCCGATGATCGCTCTCGCACGAAACAGCGCCGAACGCTACGCGCCCGATCGACTGACTGGTCGCCAAAAGGCCGCCATCATTTGCACGGCCATTGGCACCGAACATGCCGCAAAGATCACTGCCAACCTCCATCCGGAAGAGGCGGAGATCATCGCGCTCGAAATGGCGCAGTTGTCCGGCGTGCCGTCCGCCACGATTGAGTTCGTGCTGAATGAGTGGCTCGAGCTGACGCTCGGTGTCGACTCGCTCAGCGCCGGCGGTGTCGAGTTCGCGAAGGACGTGCTCGAGCAGGCATTCGGCGTGGCGAAGGCCAGTGTGATCCTCAAGCGCATTCAAGGCCAGCTCGCGGACAGTGATCGCTTTGGACGATTGCGTCGCGCCGATCCGCAGCAGCTCGGCAATACGCTGCGTGGCGAACATCCGCAAACCATCGCGCTGATCCTCGCGCACCTCGACCCAGGCCACGTCGCGAACATCATTCGTGAAATCGATCCGTCGCTGGGTGGTGACGTGATGTTCCGCATCGCGCGCATGGAGAAGGTGTCGCCCGACATGATCGCCCTCGTCGAGCGCGCGATCGGCAATGAAGCCGATATGGCGTTCTCGCAGAGCATGAGCAGTGTTGGTGGCCCGGCCGCCGTCGCCGCCGTGCTGAACCTGGTGAGCTCGTCACTCGAAAAAGAAGTACTTGATCTCGTCGCGGAGCGTGATCCGCAACTCAGCGATCAGATCAAGAATCTCATGTTCGTGTTCGAAGATCTCATCTCGCTCGACGACAAGTCGCTGCAGCGTCTGCTGCGCGAAATCGACGTCAAACAACTGGCACTCGCGCTCAAGGCTGCGAGCCCGGAACTCAAGACCAAGATCATGGCTACGATGTCGCAGCGCGCGGTTTCGGGCCTCAAGGAAGAGATGGAGTTCCTCGGACCGGTCAAGATGCGCGACGTCGAAGCCGCGCAGACCGACATCGTATCGAAGGTGCGCGCACTCGAAGAGACTGGCGAGATCGTGTTGAGTGCCGGCAGCGACGATGTCATCATCTGAGGGGACGAAACACATGAACGCGATGCCGTGGGCGCTTGACGAATTGCCAGTGCCGGACATCTTCGCGATGTCGGACGACGTGACGCGCGATGTCGTGTCGATGAACGACATCGACATGCAGACGCGCTTCGCCGTCGAACGCACGCGTCTGGAGGCCGACGCCTACGCGCACGGCTATCAGGACGCGGAGCGCGCGGCTCGGCATGCCTCGGAGGGACAGATCTCGTCCGCGCTGAGCGCGCTGACCGACGCGATCGCGTCGGTTGAGCTCCACGCCACGCGCTGGACGGCGAATGCCGAAGAGAACATCGCGGCACTCGCCATCGTGGTCGCGCGGCACATCGTGCTGCGCGAGGTCACGGCCGACCCGACCATCGTTCGCGATCTGGTGCGGCGCGCCCTCGCGGAGTTCCCCATCGATCAACAGATCACCGTGCGTCTGCATCCCGACGATGCCGCGACGTGCACCGGTGTCGCGATCATGGACGCCGCGCCGCGCAACGCAGAGATCCGCTGCGTGGCCGATCCGCACATCGCGCGCGGCGGCTGCTTGCTGGAAGGCCGTGAACGCATCATCGACGGGCGCGTGGATACGTCGCTCGAGCGCGCCTACCGCAGCATCGGCCAGATCCAGGCATGACTCTCTCCATTCACGCGGATCCGGCCTTTGGCACGACGTTCACATCGACGGTGGCGTCGATGTTCGATCGTCTTGATCCCAGCGATCGGTTTGCGTCGTACGGACGCGTGACGCGGGTCGTCGGGCTGGTGCTCGAAGCGACGGGCCTCGAAGTCGGATTGGGCGCGCTCTGCCGCATCACCAGCCATTTGCGCGATCGCTCCGTGTTGGCCGAAGTAGTCGGCTTCCACGAACGTGGCGTGTTGTTGATGCCGTTGGGTGAACTGGACGGAATCCATCCCGGCAGCGCCGTGCAGCCGCTCGGCCGCACTTTCGGCGTCGATGTCGGTCCCGGCCTGCTTGGCCGCGTGCTCAACGGGCTCGGCCATCCGATCGATGGCAAAGGCAAGCTCGATGTGATCGAACGTGTGCCGCTCGCGGCTGAGCCGCCGAATCCGTTGGAGCGCGAAACGATCGTTCGGCCGCTGGAAACCGGCGTGCGCGCGATCGATGGATTGCTCACGATCGGCCGTGGCCAGCGCATCGGTATCTTCTCGGGTTCCGGCGTCGGCAAGAGCACGATGCTTGGTATGATTGCACGTCACGCGCAGGCTGACGTCAACGTGATCGCCCTGCTTGGTGAGCGCGGTCGTGAAGTGCGCGAGTTCATCGAGAACTCGCTCGGTCCGGAAGGACTCGCGCGATCCGTGGTCATCGTGGCGACGGGCGATCAGGCCGCGCTGGTGCGCGCGCGCGGTGCGCTGGTGGCCACGGCGATCGCCGAGTATTTCCGTGATCAGGGCAAGGAAGTGTTGCTGATGGTGGACTCGGTCACGCGCGTCGCGATGGCGTGGCGCGAGATCGGACTGGCGACTGGTGAGCCGCCGACCACCAAAGGCTATCCGCCGTCGGTCTTTGCAAACCTGCCGCGACTGCTCGAACGGGCCGGCAACGGCGCGAAGGGCGGCATCACCGGCATCTACACCGTGCTCGTGGACGGTGATGACTTCAACGAGCCCGTGGCCGATGCCGCGCGATCGATACTTGACGGACACATCGTACTGACGCGTCGCCTCGCAGCACAGAATCATTTCCCGGCCATCGACGTGCTCGAGTCCAAAAGCCGCGTGCGGGATCACATCATCAATGAAACGCAGCGCCGCGCTGGGAGCGCAATGCTCCGTCTCGAAGCCGCCTTCCGCGAGAAGGAAGATCTGATCATGGTCGGCGCCTATCAGAAAGGCAGCGACCCGTACGTGGACGCCGCGATTCAGTATCGCGATCGCGTGCTGCAGTTCCTGCAGCAGCGTCCTGACGAGATCATGCACTACGGCGACACCTACCTGGCGCTAGCCCAGATCGCGGAAGCGATCGAGTCCTCGGTGGTGCGACGCTGATGTTCAAGTTCCGACTGCAGCGCATTCTCGAGCTGCGCGAACTGGCCGAGCAGGCGAAGGCGCGCACACTGGCGTCCGCGCAGGATGCGGCCGAGGTGGCGCGTCGCGAGCACGAGACACTTGCGGAGATGCACGCGTCGTCACGCGCAGAAGTCGACAGTGCGCAGCGCGCCGAGCCGCGCGTGGGGCACCTACGGCAGTTGGGGTTGGTACTGCAGGCGCTCGACGAGCGAGTGCTTGCCGCTGGAGAGACCGTGCGGGCCGCCGACGACGACGTCGCCGACGCACGGAAACTGCTCGACGTCGCGGCGCGTGATCGGCGAGTGCTTGATCGCCTTAAGGGCCGCCACACGGATCAGTGGAAGGTCGATGAGGCGCACAAGGATCGCTTGCAGATGGATGAAATCGCACTCGGGCGTTTCTCGCGCACGGCAGAAATGCGCGCGAGTGATGATGCCGCGACCAGATCATCGCCAAGCGACGTGAACGCGTACACTTCAAAGAACGACGGTCCCACGTCATGAAGAAGCTGTTACTGCCTGTTCTCATTGCGGTGCTCGCCGGTGTCGGTGGCGGCTCTGGCTTTGCCTATATGCGCGCCTCGAAAGCGTTCGTCGCAGACTCTGTTCAGCGCGCGGACAGCCTGAAGGCGCATCCGCCCGCGGCGTACGACTCATCCGCGCATGGAGACTCGGCGTCGCACGCTGAAAGGCATGACTCCCTGCCGGTAGTGGAACCGCTGCCGCCGACCCCGGCAGACAGCATTCGCGCGGTAGAAGCGGCGCGCGCCAGTCTGCACGAAGTCACCAAGGGATTACCAAACGCGACGCCAAACGCGACGCCAAACGCGACGCCAAACGCGACGCCAAATACGACACCGTCGACCGTGACGCACGCGGAGCCTGCGCACGAGGTCGCGAAGGGCGCGCCGGCCAAGACCGGAGTGACAAAAGCCGTGCCGGCCAACGTCGCGAAGGTCGAGACCGGCAAACTTGGGACATCCACCGCGGCCGTCGCCAACCTGGTGCGCGACGCACGCAACGAAGCGATCAACACCGCGCTGCCGCAGCAGCGACTCGCCAAGATCTTCGCCGCCATGTCCGCGAAGGATGCCGCGAAGGTCATGGATCAGATGTCGGAAGTCGATGCACGCGAGATCTTGAGCCTGATGAACGCTCGCAGCGCCGCTGCGGTGCTCGCACAATTCACGGCTGCGCGCGCAGCAGCCATTACCAAAGGCGCGACTCGCGCCGCGGGGACCACGCCGTGAACGTGACCACTGTGTTTACTTCCGCGACGTCGCGCCCCGAGCCGACACCGCGCGCCGACGCCACCATGCGTCCCGATGCCACGCCGCGCGCCACCGATGGCGAGCAGAGCGATGATGAGAAGAAACTGAGCGACAAGTCGGCCGCGTCACGCGCGGAGTTCGCGGCCGTGTTGGCATTACTCGCCGGTGCCGGCACGAAGGTGCGCACCGATCTCCTGAAGCAGATTCCGGCGGAAGGGGCGTCGTTGATCGACCAGTTACTCGAGGGCAGTGCACTCACGGACAACGCGGACGCGTTGGGCGGGAGCGGCAACGCGTCGCATGGTCCCACCGTCCTGATGCCGACGGTCGATACGCTCGCCGCCGCGATGCGCAGTTCATCGCAGCACGCGACGGATGCCCTTCGCTACGGCATTCTGAAAGAGAATACCGGAACACATCCGTCGACGGATCTTGCCGTCCTGCAAGCGGCACTCACGGCCGCGAATGCCAAGGGCACGGATGTGTCAGGCTCGGCCAAGTCTCCGACGGGTGCTGACCGGGCGCGCCTGAACGAATTGCTCGGTCGTATCGTGTCGCGCCGCGGCGCATCCGTCGATCAGTTGATGGCGCTCGGTGATGATCAGGGCGCTGATGTGCGATCCGCACTCGATCGGCTGATCGCCAGCGCCGGCACGCCGGCCGGCCTCGAACTCTCAGGCGCCGCCGCAACAGCTGCGCTGTCCGCCGCCACCGCGGCACTGACCAGCGCGAAGGTCGCATCGGCGGCCGATGTCACGACACCGGTGAACGACACGGACGCGTTGGCGCCCGAGCTTCGTCAGAAGCTCAATCGCGTGATCTCGCGCATGAAGAATGAATACGGCAATGATGTCACGGTTGTCGAAACGGCCCGTTCACAGGAACGCCAAGACTTCCTCTTCGAACAGGGTCGCACGCGCCCAGGTGCGGTGGTGACCTGGACGCGCGATTCCGCACACACGCGCGGCGACGCGGTGGACGTGGTCGTCGATGGTTCGTGGGACAACACGCCGGGATTCGCGCGCTTGCAGCGCATCGCGAAGGAAGAGGGACTGCGCACGCTTGGCGTGCGTGACCCGGGACATCTCGAACTCGCGAAGCGCAGCGTCGGCGGCGAACTCGCGAATGCCACGCCGAACTCGGTGCGTGAGCAGCAGCCGGTGCCGTTGATCTCAACGCCAGCGGGACAGGCTAACGTGGCGCGTATCGCTGGCGTGGCCGGGGTGGCGCGAGTTGCCCGACCGGGAACCCTAACGGGAACCGAGCTAGGCGCATCGCGCGGTTTGGATCGCAACTACACCGCCAAAACCGATGCGCCGATCGCGACGACTATCGCGAGCGTCACGGGCCCGGCGAGCGAGAACGGACGCGGCAACGCGTTCGGGCGCGGTGAGCGCGATGACCGTGGTCGCCCGATGAACGATGGTCGTGCGCTCGGCGCCTCACGGCGCGAGTCGTTGGGTGCGGCAGAGCTGTCGGCCTTCGGTACGTCGCAGCAACCGACGAACATCGCCGCGGCGGCGACGGAGTCGGCGGCGCCTGCCGCCGGCGTAGCATCAGCGGAGCGCGTCGCTGACATCCAGCAGATGCAGGCCGACGCTCCCGCCGGATCGGTATCGCGGCTGACGTTGAACATCGATGCGCCAGACGGCGGGCAGGATCGCATTACGATCGATCTGCGCGGCAACGCCGTTGGCACACAGATCAACACGGATGCCGCCAACGCCGATCGCCTGCGCGTGCGCACGGCCGAGTTGCAGGATGCCCTCGGGCGTCACGGGCTCGACAGCGACACAGTGCGCATCTCGAGCGTCGCCCGTGCCGAACAGACCGATGCGTCGCGCGCGATCGCCGGTGAGCGCGACGGGCTGCGGCTCAACGCCGCACAGCAGGCGGCGACGGGAGACGGGACCAACAATCAGGGACGGCAGGAACGCTCTGCCAACGCACGGGAATTCGAACGGCCCGCGTCGTCGCGTCAGACGCGCGAAGAGAAGCAGGATGAACGACAGGGTGCTGGCCAGCGTGGCCAGCGCGGCACGTCTAACAGGAGTGCGACATGATCACAGCCGTACGCAGCAATCCGTTATTCAGCGCGTCCGACACATCGTCCACCACGCCGCCCAAGGCCGGCGGACCGACGACGGGTGGCACGGCAGCCACTGCACCAATCGGCGAGGCGAAGCCGTCCGATACAAACCGGGTCCTGCCGACCAACAAGTCGGGCATGGGTCGCGATGAGTTTTTGAAGATGCTCGTCGCGCAATTGAAGAATCAGGATCCGCTCAATCCGATGGACGGCAAGGACATGGCCGCGCAGCTCGCGCAGTTCTCCGCGGTCGAGCAACTGCAGCAGTTGAACACGTCGGTCACTGCGCAGAAGCAGTCGCAGTCGGACATGGCGAAGGCGATCGAGGCGCTGTCGACATCGCAGACACAAAGTGCCGACAATTTGTCGCAGTTGATCGAAGGACAGATGGCCGTGTCGACCGTTGGCAAGATCGGTGTGACACCAGGCAACACGATCTTCGTTGACCGCGACGGTGGCGGACAGTTCGTCATCGATACTGGCACGGTGAAAGGCCCCGGTCGTGTGACGGTGCTGGATGATCAGGGCAAGCAGATCGCGACGGCAAATGTCGGCAACGTTGTCGCAGGACAGCAGGCGATCGACCTGCGTGACGTGGGCTTCAACCCGCCGCTCAAGCAGGGGAAGTACCAGTTCAAGTTTGAGGTCGCAACGGATGGCGGCCAGTGGCAGCAAGTGAAGACGTACTCGGCCGGACGGATTACTGGCCTCAAGTACGATCAGGGCAACCCCATTCTGATCATCGGCGACTCGCTGGCCGTGCCGATGTCGAAGCTCACGCAGATCCGCGGCTGACCGCGAACCTCTCTACCAAGGACCATTCGATATGCTTCGTTCTCTCTATGCTGGTGTCTCCGGCCTGCGCAACAATCAGGTGCGCATGGACGTCATCGGTAACAACATCGCCAACGTGAATACGGTCGCTTTCAAGGCGGGCCGAGTCACGTTCAAAGAAGGCTTTGCCCAACTGCTGCAGGGCGCGAGCCGTCCGCCTGGAGATCAGGGCGGTATCAATCCGATCCAGATCGGTCTCGGCATGCAGATCGGCTCGATCGATCAGATCGTCAATCAGGGCAACCTGGAAACGACGGGACTCGGCACGGACGTCGCGATTCAGGGTGATTCGTTCTTTGTGGTTCGAAAGGGCAATCAGAGCTTTTATACACGCGCCGGCAATTTTCAGGTTGACGCGCTTGGCCAACTGGTATCGCCGGCCAACGGCTTCATCGTGCAAGGACGCATGTATGACAATGGCCAGATTCAGGACGGTATCAAGGATATCCAGTTGCCGTTTGGTCAGAAGGTATCGGCGAAGCCGACGACCGAGACCACGTTGGCGGGCAATCTGAACGCATCGGCCCCGGCGTTTCAGGGTTCGTTCCTGAACGCGAGCGACCGTGCCCTGCCGATCAACGAGAAGTCATGGACGGAATCCCAGATCGCCGTCTACGATTCGCAGGGCAGCAAGCACGACGTGAAAATTCAGATGTGGAAGACGGCCCCGAACACTTGGGATTGGCGCGTCGATCCGATCGCGTCGGGACTGGTCGAGAATTTTCAGACGAGCGCTGCGTCGCCGCCAGCGGATATTTCGCTGCCGACGCCTAGCGCGGGCTATCAGATCTTGCCGGCGAACGTGAAAGTCACGAGCACCACGGGCACGGCGTACTCGACGCCTGCTGACTGGTCGTTCTCAGCTGGCCCGCCGCCGGCGGTGCAGTTCACGGCCGCGATGCCGTCGAACTCCGAAATCAAGATCGGCTACTTCCTGAGCCCGACGACGCCGGCCCCGAGCACGAACGGCGGCACGTTCACGTTTGATCAGGCCGGCATCATGAACACGAACGTCAGTGCCGCGCTCGACTTCGGCGTTCCAGGTGCGAACCCCGTGCAGATCGCACTCAAGTTGAACGGCGGCGTGAATGGCCTGACGCAGTTCGCGTCGACGGCGTCGACCGCTGTGCTGCGTGACCAGAACGGCTACACGGCCGGCACGCTGCAGAACTTCAGCATCGATCGTTTCGGCTTGATCACCGGCTTCTTCACGAATGGTACGACGTCGCCCCTCGCGCGCATCGTCCTCGCCTCCTTCAACAACCCGAGCGGCCTACAGCGCATCGGCGACAACATGCTGCAGGAGTCGGCGAACTCCGGCGGCGCAGTGCTCGGCTTCGCGCTCGAAGGGTCGCAGTCGCAGATGACGAGCGGTGCGCTGGAAATGTCGAACGTCGATCTGGCGCAGGAGTTCACGAACATGATCGTGGCCCAGCGCGCCTTCCAGGCGAACGGCAAGGTCGTGTCGACCTCCGATGACATGTTGCAGGAGCTGATGACGATTAAGCGGTAACCGGTTGACGGTACTCGACGGATAGTCTCATCCGGTCGGCAGCCGAGATTCCGATCTCACGGCGCGAGCCGTGAGGAAGAGACGGAGGGTGGGGTCCACCGGGCCACATCCTCCGTCTTCGTCGTTCTCGTCAGGCAACAATTGCCGAGCACGGACTTCCTTGCCGCCTCCTCATTTTTGTCGCCGATGATTTCCATTTTCTGTATTTTGTAATAGTCTCGTTAACTCATTGTTTTGTATGTCTTTACTACTTTCTTTATACTGGAATACTCCCAACGGCTTTATGGCATCGCCCGTGCGTTGAAGGAGCACGCAAGCCTCACCCACGTCCGACTACTGCTATGGCTGATCACACTCCCGCTCCAGAAAACGCCGAAGGCGACGCCGCTCCCAGCGGCATGAAGGCCAAACTGCCGATGATCGCGATGGTCGCTGTCGGGCTCGCGATCGGCGGCGGTTCCGGTGCCGCCCTGATCGGTCCGATGGTGGCCAAGAGAATGGGAAAGGTTGCTCCGCCGCACGCCGACGCGAGCGCCGATTCGGCAGCCGGCAAGGAAGGTGGGGCGGCAAAGGCCGGCGAGAAAGGCAAAGACGGCGAGAAGGGTAAGGAAGCTGGCGGCGCAGAAGCCTCGGTCAAGCTGCTCGAAAACCTCGTGCTGAATCCGGCCGGAAGTGGCGGAAGCCGTTTCCTCCTTTTGTCCGTCGCGATTGAAACGGGCACGGCGGCGGCGGCGACCGAGATGACGACGCGCGACTCAGAACTGCGCGACATCATCCTCACCTCGCTCGGCACCAAGACGGTCGATCGATTGACCGACATGACCGCGCGCGAGGCCATCAAGAAAGACGTGCAGATCGCTATCACGACGCGCTTCGGCAAGGCCTCGGTGAAGCGCCTGTATTTCCCGCAGTTCGTCGTGCAGTAACCCGCCCCTTCGCACCGACTCCGACATCATGGCCTCCGAGACACTCAGCCAAAACGATATCGATCGCCTGTTGGGCGGTGGTGGTGGTGGTGGCGCGCGCCTGACACCACACGCTGCCGCGGCCCTCGACGTGCAGGTCTACGATTGGCGCCGTCCGCACCGCGTCTCGAAGGAACGCCTGCGCACGCTCGAAGCAATGTATGAGCGTCTGGTGAAAGGCCTCGAAGCGTGGCTGGTCTCACGCGTTCGTGGTCAAATGGAAGTGCGCCTGCAGAGCGTCGAGCAGTTTTCGTTCGGCGAGTTCACACTCTCGCTGCCGATGCCGTGCACGTCCTTCACTTTCGATATCACGGGCACTGGCCAGAAGGGCGTGATCGACATCGGGCCTGAGTTCTCCACCTATATCATCGATCGGCTGTTCGGCGGCGAAGGCAACGGCAGTACGTTGACGCGCGCGCTCACGCCGATCGAACGGATGGCGGTACGCTCGGTCGCCGACAAAGTCGCCGCGATGTTGCAGGAGATCTGGCAGGATCACGTGCCGATGGACATTGCCATCAGCGGATTTGAATCATCGCCGGAGATTCTGCAGGTCGTAAACCGTGAAGATCCGGTGCTCGTGGCGAACGTCGAGTTCAGCACGGGCAACGTGAGCAGCCTGCTGCTGGTCTGTCTGCCGTTTTCCGTCCTCGACAAGTTCTTCACATCGGGTGGCCAGCAGCGCACGGGACTGCTCCACACGAGTGACGCCGAGCGTGAAGTCACGCGACAGCGCAGTGAAGCAGCGTTGCGCGCAACAAAAGTGCCGCTCACTGCCCGTCTGCCCGAGTTTCAGCTGTCGATGCGCGAGATCGCGAAGATCCAAGTCGGCAGCGTCATTCCGACCGGCATTCCGAAAGACGCGCGCGTGATCATCCGCGCCGGTACGCAAGAACGCTTCATTGGTCATCCCGGCCGCGTTGCAGGAAACCTTGCCATTCGCGTGCTCGACGCAGTGCAGTCTACGTCATCGTCACCTGACTCCCGGACCTCCGCATGAATTCCGCTGAAATTGACGCGCTGGTGGCCAGCGCGCAGGCGGCCAAGGCCGCTGGACAACCGTTGTCAACGCTGGTTGGCGATGCGATTGCCGAAGCCCCGGTCGCGCGTACGCCGCAGTTCACCGAGTTTGAGCAGACCATGCTAAACAGCAGCGAAGTGCCCATCGGCATGCTGCTGGACCTGACATTGCCCATTTCGATCGAACTGGGACGCACGTCCATGACGGTGCAAGAGTTGCTGCGCCTCGGTCGGGGTTCGGTGATTCAACTCGAGCGGCTCGCCGGTGAACCCATCGACATCTACGTTGGCGATCGTCGTTTTGCCGAAGGGGAAGTCGTCGTTCTCGGCGAGCACTTTGGTGTCCGCATCACCCGGATCGTCTCGACGGGTAACGCGGCCAACCAGCATATCGCGTAGCGCCCGTGCTCATCGCCGGCATTGGAGTCATCGCGGCTCTCGCGTTCGTGTTGGGACTCGGTGCCATCTGCCTTTGGGCGCTGAAGCGCTGGGGCACGATGTCCCTATCGGCCCGCACCCGCATTGCCGTCGAGGTCGTGCAACGCATACCGCTGGGACCGAAGACGGGTCTCGCGGTCGTCCGCGTCGGCGAGAAGGTCATAGCCGTCTCCGTCGGCGATGGCGGCATCCGGACCCTGTTCGAGTTGGATGAAGCGGATCGCCAGCGCATCATTGCCAGCAGCCAGGTGCCAACGCCGATGATCTCCAGCACCGAAGCCACAGCGGCGTTCGTGAAGTTCCTGCCAGGTGCGTTCGGCCAGACGCTGAGACATGCCCTGCAGCGTACCCCGCTGCCGCCTTCCGGCCTTGATGCGGAACCTGTCGCGCCAACAAGCATGTTCGCGACGACGACGCCGACGGGACCGTCCATTGACCCCTATGCGACGATGCTGTTCACCGCGAACGACGGGGTCGAGATTCCGTCGTTTCTGACAGCGGCGCCGATCACCCGCGGCGGCCAACCACTTTCTTACAGTCCCTCATCGCTGGCGCCGCTGCGCGAGCCACGCCGCGATCCGACGCGCGTCGTAGCGAATCCAGCCGGCCAGGCCGACCGTGAGTTTCGCGCCATGCTCGGTGGTGCGTTGAGCGGTGCGACACGATTGGCAGTGTTCGTCGGCGCGATGATTCTCGCGTCAGCGGCGGTGATACCAGTGCACGCCCAGGCCGCACCGCCGGTTGTGCAACCGCCCACGGCGACGCCCGCGACGGCGCCACAGTCCACGCAGTCGGATGCTCCCGTGCCACCGACGGCGCCGAAAGTCTCGCTACCGCCATCAATGCGCGGGGCGCAACCGGCGAACACGCCCAGGTCGAAGCGCGGAAACGGCGCATCCGTTACGCCCGACGGTGCCGCGGCGACGCGACCGATGTCAAAGATGCAGATCGACTCCGCCGCGAACACCGCGAAGAACCCGCGCGCAGGCGCCGCCCAGCCCGCCCCCATCGGGGCGGATGAAGCGGTCATGCGTCTGCTGCCGCAGATGGATGTGAAACTCGGCGATGAGAAGGATGGTGGCCTGCGTTTAAACGGCACGGTCGGCATCGTCGTCATGATGGGTCTGTTGACGCTGCTGCCGACGCTGCTGCTGATGATGACCGGTTTTACGCGGATCCTCATCGTGCTGCACTTCCTCAAGCAGGCCATGGGGACGCAGAGCGCACCGCCGGCTCAGCTGCTCGGCGCGCTGGCGCTCTTACTCACCGGATTCGTCATGGCCCCGACGCTCAAGCAGGTGAACGAGCGCGCCATCACGCCGTGGCTGGACGGCAAGATCAATCAAGTCGAGATGATGAAGACCGGCGTCGGCCCGATGCGCGAGTTCATGTTGAAGCAGACGCGCGAGTCCGACCTCAAGACGTTCATCGAAATGAGCCGATTGCCACGTCCGAATACCGCCGACGACGTGCCGCTGCATGTGCTCATGTCGGCGTTCGTCGCCAGTGAGTTGCGCACGTCGTTCCAGATCGGCTTTGCCCTCTATCTGCCGTTCATCATCATCGACGCCGTCGTCGCCTCCGTGCTCATGAGCATGGGCATGTTCATGCTGCCACCGGCGATGATCTCGCTGCCCTTCAAGCTGCTGTTGTTCGTGCTCGTCGATGGATGGAGCCTGACCATCAGCAGCTTGGTGCAAAGCTTCAAGTAACCACTGGATCGTCACCTCTTGGAGCACTGCGGAGACGCGGCCGAGTCACTCGGCCGCGTCTTTCGTTGCGTGCACGCGATCAGAGCGACGTAAGACACTCGCGCCTGCGCGGTCACGGAATGGCGGCAATTCCGGCCGCTGTGACCTACGGCACTTTCTTCCGGATTCCCTTGGCTGTGGTGTCAGGAATTGATTGTTGAAAATCCTAACTGATTAAGCAGAAAGCGTTTCCGTAATACTGGAAAATGGATAGCCCGTGGTACGGTCCCTGCTTATACAGATCGCCAGAGTCGCCCCTAGCGCGACGCCTCACGACTTCTCAGGCCCTAGACAGACCGCCATGTCACACCAGATGGTCATCGACCTTTCACGCGACGCGATCATGACTGCGCTCATGGTGGCGGCCCCGATGCTGTTGATCGCGTTGGGCGTCGGGTTGCTGGTGAGCATCATCCAATCCGTCACGCAGATCCAGGAACAGACTCTCGCGTTCGTTCCAAAGCTCGTACTCGTCGGCGGAGCGTTCATCGTCGGCTTGCCATGGTTGCTGCAAGTCCTGGTTCGCTACACGACCCAGCTGATTCGCGGCATTCCCGCGATGGTCGCGTGAACGCGTTCGGCCTTCCTGACCTCTTCGCGCCGGGCGTACCGGCGGCCTTGCTGCTGACCGCATTGCGCGTCGGTGGCCTGCTGCTGGTCGCCCCAGCGTGGTCGGCCAAGGTCGTGCCCATGCGCTTGCGAACGGCGCTGCTCGTCATTTTTGCGGTGCTCTTGCTGCCGGCCGCCGAGTCGACCGCACACATGGAGACGTTGCGCATCACACCGGCCACGTTTCTTGCCGAGACGGCCGTGGGATTTGTCATTGGTCTCGCCGCGTCGCTCGTGATTGGCGCCGCTGAATTCGCCGGCGAATTGATGACGACGTCGATCGGACTCTCCGGCGCCGCAATCTTCGATCCCGTCAACAATACGCAGGGCGCGATCCTGCAGCAGTTCATGCAGCTACTCGCGCTCATCACGCTGCTTATCGGCGGCGGCCACATCATGATGCTCAAAGCGGTCGCCCAGAGCTTCGTCGCGATGCCGTTGGGTGCACCGGTCGATCTTGGTGCCGGCTTTCATGCGGTGGTCGTGGCCGCGCGCGCGGTCTTCTCGACGGGACTCCAGTTCGCGGCACCGGTGATCGCCGCCGTACTCCTGATGAACATCGCACTCGCCGTGCTCGGTCGCGCAGCGCCGCAGCTCCAAATCATGAGCTTGGCTTTTCCGCTGCAAATCGGGCTTGGTTTGCTGACCTTCGCCAGTTCGCTCGGACTCGTGGTGCACGCGATGAGCGATTGGACGCCGACCTTCAGCACGACACTCGAAGCATTTGGCCGCGCGTCGCACGTCGCGTCCACGTCCGCGTCCGCATCTCGCCTGCCCTCGCCACTCCCTTCCGTGGGAGCGCGCTAACATGGCGGAGAACGAATCTGGCGAAAAAACAGAAGAACCGACTGGCAAACGCATTGAAGAAGCACGTCAGAAGGGACAGATCGCCAAGAGTCCCGAGCTGACGACCGCGGCGTTTCTGCTCGGCTCGACGATGACGTTGTCGATGGCCGGACCACCCCTGTGGCGTTTCCTGCTCGAAACGATGGGCACAGGTCTCAGTACCGCGTCTGACAGGCAGCACTTCGACGCGTCCGCGATTCCATGGCTGCAGATGCTCGGCTTTCGCACGATCGTCGCGATGCTCGGTCTCATGGGTTCGATGGCTGTGATCGCCATCCTCGTCCAGGGCGCGCAGGCGGGCGGCATCATCACAACGAAGGCGATGGCACCCAACTGGCAGCGCCTCAATCCGATGACCAACATCGGACGCGTCATCGGCACGCAGGGGTGGGTCGATCTCGCCAAGTCGCTGCTCAAGATGTCGATCGTCAGCTGGGCCGTGTACGCGACCGTGCGCGATGCGTGGCCGGAAATTCAGAGTCTTTCACAGGAATCGCCGCTCGCGCTGATGGACATCGTGCGCAAGTACAGCATCGCGTTACTGAAGAACGCCGGTCTCATGTTCCTCGGGCTCGCCGCCGCCGACTACGGCTGGCAGCGCTTCAAGACGATGGAAGACATGAAGATGACGAAGCAGGAAGTCAAAGAGGAGGCGAAGTCGCAGGAAGGCAACGCGGAAATGAAGAGCCGGCGGAGGGCGATCGGCCGCCAGCGCATTCGTCGCGCGATGTTCGCCGCCGTGCCAAAGGCTGACGTCGTCATCGTGAACCCGATTCACATCGCCGTCGCGATCAAGTACGACCCGAATGTCGCGCCAGCGCCGATGGTCGTCGCGATCGGTCAGCGCAAGATCGCCGAGCGCATCAAGGAGCTCGCGTTCCGGCACAACGTCCCGGTGATCGAAAACATCCCCGTGGCGCGCGCCCTGCTCGCCTCCGCGAAAGTCGGCACGATGATCCCCGTCGATATGTATCTGGCCGTGGCCGAAGTGCTCGCCTTCGTGATGCGTCAACGTGAACGCTTTGGTCGCGGCTGGCGCGGGACGGTGGCCGCATGAATGACTGCGTGAGGATGTCGACATGACCGCCGCCACGATGCCATTGGCGTTCGACGCGCCGGATACCAAGAAACGCGCCGAAGTCGCCCTCGCGCTCGCCGTCGTACTGATTCTCGCGCTCATCGTCGTGCCATTGCCGCCGATGTTGCTCGATCTGTGCCTGGCGGCCAGTATCGGACTCTCGTTGGTCGTGCTGCTCGTCGCCTTGTATACGACGAACCCGCTCGACTTCAGCAGCTTCCCGGCATTGCTCCTGCTGCTCACGCTGTTCCGCATCGGATTGAACGTATCGTCGACCCGTCTGATTCTGACGCAGGCGCACGCAGGCAAAGTCATCGAAGCGTTCGGCAATTTCGTCGTCGGCGGCAATTACGCCGTTGGAATCGTCATCTTCCTGCTGCTGATTGGCATCAACTTCATCGTCATCACGAAGGGTGCCGGTCGCATTGCGGAAGTCGGTGCCCGTTTCGCCCTCGATGCCATGCCTGGCAAGCAGATGGCGATCGACGCCGATCTGTCCGCCGGGTTGATTGATGAAAAGGAAGCGCGCAAGCGCCGCGATGAGATCTCGCGGACGGCCGATTTCTACGGTGCGATGGATGGTGCGTCGAAGTATGTGAAGGGCGATGCGATCCTCGGCATCATGGTGGTCGCGGTCAATATTCTCGGCGGCATCTTCATCGGCGTCGTCCAGAAAGGCATGCCGCTCGCGAAGGCGGGCAGCACGTACACGTTGCTGACCGTCGGAGACGGACTCGTGTCGCAGGTGCCGGCGTTGATCATCAGCACCGCCGCGGGCTTGATGGTGACCAGCGCCACGGGCACCGATCGCATGGGTGTCGTCCTCACGCGGCAGCTGGGCTCCCACCCACGTGCCATGTGGATCGCCGCCGGCGTGCTGGGTTCGTTCGGCTTCGTGCCGGGTCTGCCGCTGTTCCCCTTCTTCGCACTCGCGACCGGCGCCGCCTTCATGGCACGCGCCTCGGGCAAGGCGGAAACACGGCGCCACGAACTCGCGCTGGTCAGCGACGTGCCGACCGACATCGAAGTGCCAGCGCCTGCTGATCCCATGCGCGATCTGCTGCAGATCGATCCGATCGAATTGGAAGTGGGGTACGCGCTGATTCCGCTCATCGACGAAAGCCAGGGCGGCGACCTGCTCGAACGTATCTCGCTGCTGCGCAAACAAGCCGCGCTCGAACTGGGCATTCTCGTGCCACCGATTCGCATCCGCGACGACATCCGCCTGCCGGCGAACGAATACGTGATCAAGCTGCGCGGCTCGGAAGTCGCGCGCGCTGAAGTGCTGCCACGCTTTCTGATGGCGCTCAACACGGGTGGCGTGTACTCGGAGATCGACGGTATGGAATCGATCGACCCGTCGTTCGGCATGCCGGCGCGCTGGATTGCCAGTACGCGCAAGACGGAAGCCGAAGCGTTGGGCTATGTCGTGGTCGAGCCGACCACGGTCGTCGCGACGCATCTGCTCGAGACGTTGAAGGGCAGCGCGGCGGATCTGCTCGGCCGTCAGGAAGTGCAGGAGATGGTCGAGACGCTCAAGAAATCACATCCGGCGCTCGTCGAAGAAATCATTCCGAACAAAGTGTCGCTCAGCGTGCTGCATCGCGTCCTGCAACGCCTGCTGCGCGAGCGTGTGCCCATTCGCGATCTCGTCACGATCCTCGAAGCAATCGGCGATGGCGCCGAGACGACGAAGGACCCCGAGGCGCTCACCGAAGTCGTCCGCAAGTCCCTCACCAATGTCATCGCACGGCTCTTTGCCGATGGCACCGGCGTCGTCCGCGGCATCACGATCGGCGGACGCCTAGAATCGGCGCTGCTCGGACTCTTCTCGCCGCGCTCGTCACAGCTGAACGCGCCGGTGCTGACGCCGGAGTCACTCGCGGGCATGCTGCGTGATCTCAATCATCTCGCCACCACATACGCGATGGATGGTCGTCCGCTGCCGTTGATCACGCCGCCGTCGCTGCGCGTCGGGGTGCGTCGTCTGATCGAACCGGTGCTCCCCAGCCTCCCGGTGGTCTCGCTGGCCGAGTTGCCGGCCGCCATCACGCTGAGCAGTGTCGCCACCTGGGAGATATCGCATGGCTCCTGAACGATTTCGCGGCGCCGATCTGACGCAGGTCGCTGATCGCGCCCGTCGCTCACTGGGTGACGACGTCATGATTTTACACACGCGCACCGTGAGAGACGGCGGCGTGCCGATGGTGGAAGTCCTCGCCGCGACGTCGCCGTCGATCGACCGGGTGCGTGCACGCATGGAACCCACGCCGTTCCCGAAACAGCTGCGTTCGGCCAATGGCAAACCGTATTGCATCGCCTTGGTGGGTCCGACGGGCGCCGGCAAAACGACGACCGCCGCCAAGCTCGCGATACGACGCGGGATGTTCGGCGCAGCGCGGCCGGGACTGCTGACCATCGATACCTATCGGGTCGGCGGGATGGAGCAGCTCGCCACGTATGCGGAACTCGCCGATGTGCCCTTCGAAGTCGTGTACGACGCGCGTGAAATCGATGGCGCGATGAAGCGACTCTCGCAGTGCGACGTCCTCATCATCGACACGCCGGGCCGCAGTCCGGCATCGTCCGAGTTGACGGAGCGCTGGCGCACACTGCTGGATGCGCTGGCACCGGACGAAGTGCATCTCGTATTGCCAGCGTCGCTGCGTCCCGATCTCGCGCTGGACATCGCCCGCTCGTACGGCGCCACGCGCACGCACTGCGGTGCGACGCACCTGCTCGTGTCGAAGTTCGATGAAGTCCCGCGCGAGACCGGTATCGCCGACCTTGCGCTGTCGCTCGAAATGCCGTCGCGCTGGATCACGGATGGACAGGACGTGCCCGCGGACCTAAAGCCCGGGGCACCGCGCCTGCTGCGCTCGTACGGGCTTTCGATCGACACCGAGCCTGATTGGATGCCCGCGTGAGTCTGTCTCTGCTCTCGCCGCCTTCGCAGGTTGACGCGTTGCGTGGCCACCGCGCCGCGTCCGGCACCGCTTCGTCGCACGATCGATCGGGCGGCGTGCCGACACTGTTGTGCGCCGCTGGTCGTGGCGGCAGTGGGACAACACTGATCTCGGCGCTGATCGCCGTGGCCGCTGCCGGTGACGGCTATCGCGTCCTCTTGGTCGACGCAGACGAACACGTCGGACCGCTGGCGCTGCTCCTTGGCGTGCAGCCACGATCCAGCTGGCAGGATCTGCGTGGTGGTCGCATTGCGCCACAAGATGCCGCCACGCCAATGAGTACGACGCTGACCCTCGTCGCCGGAGGGGCCGCACGCCTCGCCGGCTCGAGTAGTGCACCGCTGACAGCCGCGGAACGCCGCGCCTGCATGCTGCGAGTGAGCGCGCTTGGCCACGGGATGGACCTCGTCGTCGTGGACTGCGGTTCGCGATTCGACGCGGTCGTCGCGTCGATCACCCTGCAAGCAGACGAACGTTTGCTGGCCATTGCCGCGGGGACCGACCCGATCGGGCTCGCGTCCACCTATGCGTTGTGCAAGGCCGTCGCCACCAGGCACGGTGCCATTCCAATGGATGTACTCGTCAATCGGCACGAGGGGAGCGAAGCGGTTCGTTGCTTCGACGCCATCGATGCCGGTGCCCGCCATTTCCTCGGGACCCCGCTCCGGTTCGCCGGTGCGATACCAACCGACCCGACGCTCGACGCTGCGCTCCGCGCGGGGATGCCTTTCCCCGATGCCGCAGCCGGTTCACCCGCAGCGATCGCCGCACACGATGTCGTGATGCGGACGCTGACCGGGACGTCCTCCTCTCGACCCGGTGTCTGACTGTGACTAACGCTACGCCTCAAGGATCCGTGGCCATGAACACCAAGCTCTGGCAGTCGTATCACGCCGGCAATGATGGTGCTCGCGACCGCCTGCTCCAGGATCATCTGGGACTGGTTCACCATGTCGCCCGACAGGTCTCCCGCACGCTCGCCGTGCGCGCCGACTTCGACGAACTGGTCAGCGCCGGTACCATCGGTCTGATGACGGCGCTCGAAGGATTCGACGCGTCGCGAGGACTGGCATTCAGCACCTTCGCGGCACCCCGCATTCGCGGCGCCATCCTCGACGAGTTGCGCAAGCAGGACCATGTCCCACGCTCGATCCGTCGCAAAACACGCGAGATCAGCGCGGCGCGTGAAGCGTGGATGCGCCAGCACGGGCGAGCACCAGAAGATCGCGAGCTCGCCGCGCAACTGAACGTCGACATGGATACGCTCTGGCGTTGGCAGGCCGATGTCGAAGGCGCGCATCACATTCCCTTGGATCGCGCCCCGGGCGAACGCGAGAGCAACGCGCCGACGCAAGCCGAACTGTTGCCGAGCAGTGAAGAATCGGAAGTTGAAGAAAGCTTGACCCATGAGCAGGAAGTCATGCACCTGAAGGACGCCATTCTGCGCCTGAAGGAGCAGGAGCGCGTGGTGCTGTCCCTGTATTACTTCGAAGAGCTCAAGCTGCACGAGATCGCCAAGGTGCTTGAACTGACCGAGTCGCGTGTATCGCAGATCCGGTCGAAAGCATTGAGCAAGCTGCGCGTTGATCTCAAGCCGTTGCGGGATCACGCCGCATGAACGCGGCGATTGCTCGCACTATCTCGCGCGGTATCACTCGCGTGTTCGACGTGCTGCGCGCGAAGGCTGCCAGCTCGGTCGCGATCCGTGCGCTACTGATCGGCGCGCTCGCCGTCAGCGTTACGATCGGCGGTGTGATCGCTGGCGCCCTCGTCGTCGCACCGGTCGTCGCTCGAGCGACCCGTCCTGACGCGGTGCAGCAGACGTCGCAGGTGGTCGCGTCGGTCAGCTCGGTCGTGCGAACGGTACTCGATCGAACACGCTCGGGTGCTCGCAGCGTGTTGACGCAGATGCCGGCGCCGATCTCGCGGTTCGCGGTGCCAGGGCTCGCCATGCTCTCGATTTTTAGCGCCATGGTCGCGCTGTTGATGCGCCGCCAGCCGCCAAGCATCACGGTGGCCGTCGCCACGACCGACGTCGGCGCGCTCCAGCGGCCGACCGCGAGGCAGACGCCACGCGGCAGCGGCCGGACATCCTCGAATCGCTCGAAAACCCCGCGCGCCGTTGAAGCCTTGGCCGCCTCGGGCGCCTCAGCGCCCGATATCGCGTGGCGGACAGGATTGCCGCTTGATGCCGTACAGCTCCTGTTGGCTATTTCAACCGGAGCTCGGCAACTCCAGCCGCCAACGGCATGAATTTCCGAGGGTGGTCGTGAAACATTAACCGTTCTGGATCTGCTCAAGTGAATCTAAGTGGATACAATACAATACCTTACAGGTATTTTCAACGGTCGGGCCATTGTGGCCCGACCGTTGCGTTTTGAGGGGTTGAGTTCATGCACCCCTTTCCAAAGCGCGCCATGCCCGATCGCGTACGTCCAAACGGAATGAGCAGTGCCGCCGCGGCCCTCCAAGCACTGGAGCGTCGGCAGGAGGTCCTGACCAACAACCTCGCCAACGCCTCGACCCGCGGCTTCAAGGGCGAAAGCGTTTTCTCCAGGATGATGGGAGACGCGCTGTCGACGACCGGGACCACGCTGGACCTGACCCAAGGGACCCTGACCGAGACGCACAACGCGCTCGATCTGGCGATTGAAGGGAACGGGTTTTTCGTGACCCAGACGAAGGCCGGTGAGCGACTGGTCCGAAACGGGAGCTTCCACCTCGACCCTGAGCGGAAGCTGATCGATGACCACGGCAATGCCGTCCTCGGTGAAGGCGGTCCGATCACGCTGCCCCCCGGATTCGCGGAAGTCGACGCCACCGGCATGGTGAAGGTGAACGGCAAGCCGGTGCAACGCCTGCGCGTCGAGGGCGTGCCGGCCGGCACCGATCTGCAGCACGAAGGCGGTACGCACTTCGTGCCAGTCGCGACGCGTCAGGCCATTCCGCCCGAAGCGCGCAACGTGCGCCAAGGCTTCGTGGAAGAATCGAATGTGAATCCCATGATCGCGATGACGGCGATGCTCGAAGTGCTGCATCGCTACACCGCCGCCCAGAAAACGCTGACCACGCTCGACGCGGTGCGCGGAATGGCCGTGACCGATCTCGCCAAGCCCGTCTAACAGGAACGCATCCCATGGATCCAGCTCTTCGCGCCGCCGCAACCGGCATGATGGCGCAGCAGACGCGCACGGAAGTCATCTCGAATAACCTGGCCAACGTGAACACGCCTGGCTTCAAACGCAGCCGAGCGCACTTTGAAGACTTGCTCTATCAGACCGTGCAGGGTCAGTCGATCCTCGGCGATCCAAGCGCCGAGACGGCGCCGGCGATTCAGGTCGGTCGCGGTACGCGTCTGGCCGGCGTGCAGCGTATGCACGAACAGGGTCCGCTGGAGCAGACCGGTCGCAATCTCGACATCGCCGTCGAAGGCGAAGGCTTCTTTCAGTTGCAGATGCCGAACGGCGAAACCTCATACACGCGCGACGGCAGCTTTCAGATCTCCGATCAGGGTCTGCTCGTCACCAGCGGCGGCCAGGCGTTACAGCCGCCGATCCGCGTGCCGAGGGATTCCGCGGAACTGACCATCTCCGCGACCGGCATCGTGACGGTGCGTCGTGGCAAGGACATTCAGCCGACCGAAATCGGCAAAATCGAACTTGCGCGCTTCGCGAATCCGTCCGGTCTACTCTCGCTTGGACAGAATCTGTACGCGCCGACAGCGTCGTCGGGTCAGCCAGTGGTTGGCTTCCCGTCCGATGAAGGCATGGGGCGCACACTGCAGGGCAGTCTTGAAGGCAGCAACGTCGAGATCGTGCAGGAAATGGTGGAAATGATCAGCGCGATGCGTGCGTACGAGATCAACTCAAAGGCCATCAAGACGGCCGACGAGATGGGTCAGATCGCTAACAACATCACGCGCTGATGCGCCGCGCGCTCGCCTGCTTCGCCATCGCCCTGTGCGTGGCGCCGGCGCTCGGTGCGCAGTCGGCGCCGCGCGGCATGGCGAGCGTCCGACTCTCGATCGCGAAACACGCGCTGCAACGTGGTGACACGTTGCGCGCCGACGACATCGCGATCGTCGACACGACCATCGTCTGGCACTGGACCACGATCGCTCCCGATACGACACGCGCGCAGATCGGCTGGGTCGCTCGTCGGCCGATTGCCGCCGGTGAAGTGCTGCGCGCCCCCGCCGTCGGCGCGCCGCCGGTCGTGAATGTCGGACAGACAGTCTCCGTGATCTATCAGGATGGACCGGTTCGCATCCAGCTCGCTGGTATCGCGACCAATAGCGCATCGCTCGGCGCGCCCGTTGGCGTGCGCATCGATGCCACTCGTCGGCTCGACGGAATCGCCGTCGCGCCCCATACCGTTCGTCTCCGTTGAGGCTGAAAGCCATGCCCCGGGTTGCTGCGTTGTTTCGTTCACCGGCACGACTGATTGCCGGCGCCATGCTGATGCTGAGCATGCCGGCGCTGAGCGCTCCGCTCGTCGCACAGACCCCGTCGGCGCCACGGGCCGCGGCCAGTACCGTACCCGCCGTTGCATCGGCGGCGACGACCGCCGCGCCGACCGTCCGGCGGCTCGAATCATGGACCTCAGACCGCCGCAATTTCGTCGTCGGTGATCTGATCACGGTCCTCATCGACGACTACACCGTCTCGAGCGCCCTCAAGGAAAATACGTCGACGGACGCACGCTCCCGCGGTCTCTCCGTGAGCGTGCAGTTGCCCACGTCGTCGAAGAGCGTCGGGCTCGACTCGAAGAACAGCGCCGACCAGCAGCAGCGCGGCTCGGCACGTCGCGAGAACCGATTCCAGAATGAGATGAGTGTTCGCGTTGTGGCGATCGGCCCCAACGGATTGCTGCAACTCAAGGGCACGAAGAACATCGACATCGACAAGTCGGGCCAGAACATCGTGTTCACCGGTTGGGTGCGTCCGCAAGACGTGTCGATGACGAACATGATCGAATCAAACCGCGTCGCGGACGCCCAACTCGGCTACGTGTCGCCGGGACCGCTCGGCAAGCCGAGTCAGGGCATCATCAGCAAGATTCTTGGAGGATTGTGGCCGTGAGCATGTCACCTGAAATCCGCACGCTGGGCCGGCGCGTGATGCGCGTGACCGTGATCGCGGCTGGATTGCTGCTGTTACCGGTGCTCGCACATGCACAACGCGACGTCAAGATTCGCGATCTCACGTCGCCTGAAGGCGCACTACCGGTGCGCCTCGTGGGCTACGGCTTGGTTGTCGGTCTCGATGGCACAGGGGATCGCGCCATCGGTGGACAGTCTGGCGGACAGACCGTGCAGAGCGTGATCAATATTCTGCGTCGCTTCAATGTCGAAGTGCCGGCGGACGTGCTCCGTATGCGCAACGTCGCCGCGGTGCTCGTGACGGCCGAGGTGTCACCGTTTCTTCGTTCGAGCGGACGCTTTGAAGTGCATGTGTCGTCGATGGGTGATGCGCGCTCGTTAAAAGGCGGCGTGTTGTACATGACGCCACTCGTCGATAATCCGAACGGGCCACCGCTCGCGACCGCGCAGGGTCCGTTGCTCGTCAGCGAAGGCGGCTCCACCACGCGCTATCAGTCGGCGATCGAGACATCGGCACGTATCCCGACGGGCGGCCTGCTCGAGGCCGATCTGCCGCGTCCGACGATCGCCGCGACGTCACGCCTGTTGTTGCGCGAACCGGATCTCGGCACCGCAACGCGCATCGCGACCGCGATCAACACAGCCATGGGCGCGAAGACCGCCGTCGTCGAAGACGAAGGCTCCGTGCAAGTGACGTTGGCCGACAGCGTCGTCAAAGCCACCGCGTACACAACGATCCGTGAGCTCAGCATCAAACCGGAACGCGCGCCGCGCATCGTCATCGACGGCAAGGATGGAACAGTGGTGGCCGGCGGCGACATGATGGTGGGCAGCGCCACGGTGAGTCATGGAGCGATCACACTCGTGCTGGGTGCCGACGTGGCTGCCGATACCAGCGCCGTTCCTGGCAGCGTCCGACTCCCGGCCAACATCTCGGTGCAACGCGTCGCCGCGGCCTTGCATGCCGTGCGCACTCCGCCCAGTGAAATCGCAGCGATCTTCTCATCGCTACGCGAAGTAGGTGCTCTTACCGCTGAGGTAATTGTTCGATGATTGATTCCATCGGCCGGGCGACGACGCCGTCCTCCGCAACCGACTCGCGCAACGGCAAGCTGAAGAAAGCGGCGGAGCAGCTGGAGGGCATGTTCGTCCAGCAGCTCTTTAAGGCCATGCGCGACACCGTTCCACAGCAGGAAGGAATCGTTTCCGGCGGGGCCGGTGAAGACATTTTCACCGGACTGATGGATCAACACCTTGCTGCCGAGACTCCCAAGCACTGGGAAAATGGTCTTTCGAAAGCGTTGTATCGCCAGCTCCACCGTGGTTTGCCCTCCGATGCCGCCGCGGCATCGGCGCCTGCTGACGCGAACGTTCCTGCGATCGCGCTGAACACCGACACCACCGCCCTCTGATGTCGCCGACCTTGCTCACCACAGACGCCGCGCCGCACTACGGACCGCCAGCCGCGGCCCTGCTCGAGGCACTGCATGATGCGCTGTTCAGCGAGCGCCGCTTGCTCGACGATCTCATCGCGCAGATGCGTCGGCAGCGCGCGGCGATTGGCATCGATGACATCCAGGGCGTGGACGACAGCACCTTCGCGACACACCGCATTCTTGCGACGCTCGGCCAGGCACGGCAGCGCCGCCGCCAGTTGAACGTCCTGCTCGGCGGCAGTGAAGACTGCTCGCTGCGTGAACTCGAACAGCAACTGGGCGACCAGATCGACGGCCGGCTTCGTGAAGCGCGTGCGCGTCTGCAGCAGGCCGCTGATGTCCTCGCCCGTGAAGTCGGCATGAATCGCAAGCTGCTGCGTGAGGCCTTGAGTGCGAACGATCAGTATGTCCGCACGCTCGTCGGCAGCCCGGCGACGGCGGCGACGTATGCACTCGAAGGGGCAGCACCGGCCTCCGCCGGCGCGCCCCGCGGCATTCTCGTCAACCGGACGGTTTGACCATGAGCTCCGGGCTATTCAGCATCGCGCGCAGTGCGCTTTTGTCGCATCAGGCGGTTCTCCAAACGATTTCGCAGAACATCGCAAACGCGGAGACGCCTGGCTATTCGCGTCAGGAAGCTGTGCTCGAAGCCAACGTCCCGGTGCAGATGCCGTACGGCGTCGTCGGCACGGGTATCCACGTCGTGACGATCGGTCGCAAGCGCGACCTGTTGCTCGACGACAGCTATCGCACCGCCGCCGGCCAGTCCGGCGACGCCGGCATGCGGCGCGACTCGCTCTCGCAGATCGAAGGGATCTTCGGCGAACCGAGCGACGTGGGGATGTCGAACGCGCTCGACCAGCTGTGGAGCTCATTCAGCGATCTCACCACGACGCCAAGCAGCAGCTCAGCGCGCGCGGTCGTGCAGCAGCGCGGCCGTCAGGTGTCACAGCTGTTCAACGACTACGATACGCAGCTGACTCAGCAGCGGAACTCGTCGATCGAACGGCTGTCGAACACGGTGACGCAGGTGAACGCACTGGCGGCACAGGTTGCCGACCTGAACGGGCGGATCGTGACGTCCGAATCAAACGGCAACACGGCGAACGATCTGCGCGATCAGCGCGACAGGGTGCTGGATAGTCTGTCGACATTCGCCGGTACTCGCGTCATCAATCAGAACAACGGCACGGTGTCGGTCATCATCGGTAATTCGACGCTCGTTGATGGCGGCAATTTTCGTGCCCTGAAGCTGCAGTTCGAGACGCCGAATCCGATGCCGGCGGTGACGCCGAGCGACGTGCCGGTGCGCATCACGCTCGGTGACTCGACGGATCGGCTGGCCCCGCTGGGCGGCGAATTGAACGCGCTGGTGAGCGTGGTGAACACGGATGTCCCGGGGATTCGCGGCCGATTGGATGCGATGGCTTCGTCGCTCGCGGCGACCGTCAACGCGGCGCACGCGAGTGGCTTCGTGTTCAGTGGGACGACGATTCCCGGTGTAGCGGCCGGCAACTTTTTCGCCCCCGGCACGCTGACCAATCCGGTGCGCGCCAGCACGATCACGCTGGACGCCGCCATTCAGGCGGATCCGTCGAAGATTGCGGCGAGTGGTGACGCCAACGCGCCGACAGACAATGCGACGGCGAAAGCCTTGGCGGTGCTGCGGATCGCGCCCAACACCGTGACATATACGTCGTCCTCCGGCGGTATAGAGACGGGCTCCTTCGTCGGTTTCTTCCGCAACACGGTCACCACGCTGGGTATCACGGTCAAGGGCGCGGAAGACAACGCCACGGTCTACAAGACGCTCGCCGATCAGGGCGATGCGCGGCGTCAGTCCGTCAGCGGCGTCAGCACTGATGAAGAACTCACGCAGATGATTCGTGTGCAGCAGTCCTATATTGCCGCGACGAAGCTGATCAAGACGGCCGACGAAATGATGCAAACTCTCCTGCAACTCATCTGAGCGACGATGCTGATCCTTGGCCGTCGCGAAGGCGACTCGATCTTGATTGAAGGCGGTATCCGCATCGTCGTGCTGTCGTGTGACCGGGGCGGGGTGCGTATCGGCATCGAAGCACCGTCCGATGTGAAGATTCTGCGCGGTGAGATCGCGGAGAGGATCGCACTGGAAAACCAGCGCGCGACCACGGTCTCGAGCGATTCGCCGTGGCTGGCGTCACTCGTTGCCACCGCGAGCCCGCCGTCAGCAGCAGCCATGACCCCTGTACGAGCGGTCGACGCGTGAGCGTGCCGTCAACTCCGCTGCGCGCGCCGAGCGGCCTGCAGCGTCGGAATCGTGACGGTCGTTCCGTCATCGTCGGCGCGGCCGTCGCCGCCGAACGGCATGAGCAACCATCGCACGGCCTCGACATCGAGCGCCGCGAGGTCATCGCCGACGCCGAGACTGCCGTCACGACGCAGTCCGCGCGCCACGACATGCACGTCGTCGGTGCTGCAGGCGATGGTGATGGTGACGCGTCCGCCGCTGCCGCACGCGCGTTGTGCGGCGCCGAGAATCAGCACCACGGCCATGGCGAGCGCCGTCGGCTCCGCGTACGCGGGCTGCAGATCCCCGTCGAGCAGCACCTCGACTGGAATGTCCCGCAACTCCGGATGATGCTCCTGCAGCGCGATCGCCTGGGCGACCGCGTCCGTCGGAATGACGGGTTCCGCCACGGCATCGGTGCGTCGAGGCAGGAGACGCAATTGCTGCAGCAGGGTCTGGAGCTTGTCGCTTTCCGACCGCAAGGTGGCGGTGATGGTCGCGACGGAGCCTGGCTGCACTTCGACCATGTAGGCCGCGGCGGCAATCGTCCCAATCCGGTTGCTCAGCGTATGTGTCAGCCCGCGCAACAGATCGTCATGTACGGAGAGCCAGCGGGATGCCCCTGCCTTGGCTGCGCCCCGAAGGGCCGCGCCCTCACGGGCCGCGCCTGTTGGCTCGCCGTTCACTGAGTCGCTCACTCACACTCCAGGATCGCGCGCGTGTTCGTCATTATCGGCTTGGTGATCGTGTTTGGTTCCGTGATCGGTGGCTACGTCATGCACCATGGTCAGATCGCGGTACTGATTCAGCCCAACGAATTCCTGATTCTTGGAGGCGCCGCACTCGGTACGCTGATCATCGCGAACCCACCGGCGGTGCTGAAGGCGTGCCTGTCACAGACGGTCGGGTTGATGAAGCCGAACCCCTATGGCGCCAAGGCGTACGCGGAACTGTTGCAGGTTCTCTACGACATCTTCCAAAAGGCCCGCAAGGATGGCCTTGTCGGCCTCGAGTCGCACATCGAGAATCCGGAAACTAGCGACATCTTCCAGAAGTATCCGTCATTCACGTCGAGCCATCACGCGATCTCGCTGCTCTGCGACACCTTGAAGGTGCTCCTGACCGGCACGGTCGAAGATCACAATCTGGCGGATATTCTCGACGTCGACCTCGAGAAGCATCATCACGAGGCCATGCAGGTGCCGCATGCCGTCACGACCGTCGGTGACGCGATGCCGGGCTTCGGCATTGTCGCCGCCGTACTCGGCGTCATTATCACGATGGGCTCGATCGGCGGCGCCGCCTCGGAGATCGGCGAGAAGGTCGCCGCGGCGCTCGTCGGTACCTTCCTCGGCATTCTGCTCGCATACGGCGTGTTCGGCCCTTTGGCGAAAGCGATGGAGACGCGCATTCACGCCGAGCACGATTACATGCTCTGCATTCGCACCGCGCTGCTGTCGTTCGCCCGTGGCGATGCGCCGATGACCGCGGTCGAATTCTCACGCCGCAACATCGAACCACACGAGCGCCCCAGCTTCTCCGAGCTGGAAGACATGACGCGTAAAAAGGCCGCCTAACCATGGCCGCTCGCGCCGGGAAGAAAGTCGTCATCGTCAAGAAGATCATCCAAGGGGGCGGTGGCCATCATGGCGGCTCGTGGAAGGTCGCATACGCCGACTTCGTGACCGCCATGATGGCGTTCTTCATGGTGATGTGGATTCTTGGTATGGACGACAAGACGAAGCAGGCCATCGAGGGCTACTTCGCGAATCCGGTGGGGTACAAAAAAGGCTACGGTGCCGGCGCCAGTCCCCTGTCGACGGGCACCACGCCGGCCAACGTGCAAAAGACGCAGTTGCGGATGCTGGTGCGGTCGACCGAACAGGCCACATTCGAAAAACTGCAGAAGTCCATTCAGAACAAGCTCGGAAAGAACGATTCACTGAAGAAGTTGAATGCGCAGTTCGACGTGCAGGTGACGCCCGATGGACTGCGTATCGAACTCGTCGAATCCGGATCCGGCGACAACTACTTTCCGATCGGCTCATCGCGCATGAAACCGGCGACGGTGCTTGCGCTCGAGCTCATCGGCTCAGAATTGTCGGATCTCGATCATCCGATCGAACTGGAAGGCCATACCGACGGCGCGAAGTTCGGCGCCGCCGGTGGGTACGGCAACTGGGAGCTCTCCTCTGATCGCGCCAACGCGGCCCGCCGAGTGCTCGAGACCGTCGGCGTGACGCATCAGATCACGGGCGTGCGCGGCTACGCCGACACCAAGCCTCGCGTCGCGGGCGATCCGATGTCGGCGGCCAATCGCCGGATATCGATTCTGTTGCCGTTTACGCATGTGACGGCGAAGGAAGGATCGCCGGAAGAACTCGCGCTCAGTAAACGCGACTCGCTGGTTGCGAGCATCGGCAAACCGTTGCCGCAGTCGCCATCATCAACGGTCCCGGTCTCGGCCGCTCCCCCGCCGGCGGCAGCGACCAAGCCGTAGCGCCATCGACGGCGCGGCCGGAGGCACCGCGATGAACGCGGTGCCTCAAACTTATTGTGAGGCGGTCGCGTGTAGTCGCTCGTTCGCCCAGAGCGTGGCTTCGGCATAGATCGCGGCCATGATCGGCCGGGTATCGGGTGCGTCGTCCTCGAGCGCGTCAACATCTGCCCAGTGGCCGGCTTCGTACGAGCACACGAGCTCCAGCGTCGCCGCATGCGGGCCGACGCCATCCAGCAGTGCATCGCGCACGTCCACACTGATCGGCAGACGTTCCAAGATGCGCGCCATCGGCTGACCGAGCAGCGCATCGATGCACGAGAGCAGCCCGACGAGGAATCGGGCCGCCGGGTCGCCGGTGCCGCGGCGCACGGTGAGCAGTTCGCAAAACCGACCGCGCGTCATGGCCTGCAGCACGACTTCCGTCGCCACGGGACTCTGCGTCGCCACCGACGCCACGAGCATGACCATTAACCAGCGGGACAGCGTATCGCGACCGATCAAGCGGATAGCGTACGGGATCGACTCGACCGAGCGCGCGCCGAACGAGGCCGAGTTCACGATGCGCAGCAAGGCGAACGACAACGACGGATGCGAACGAAATGCCTCTTCCAGCGTCTGCTCCGTGACGCTGGCATCGCCCAACAGCCCCATGATGTTGAGCATCGTGGTCTGCTGCAGCGTAATCGCACGCCCACCGAGCGTTTCCGGTCGACTGAAGACGTAGCCTTGGAAGAGCGTGCACCCGATCTGCTGACAGAGCGCGCGCATGGCGCCGGTCTCGACTTTTTCGGCAAGCACAGTGACGCCGTGCGTGCGCAGGACGCGGACCGCCTCCGTTAGTTCGGCAGCGCCACGGCCCAGCACATCGAGTTTGACGATCTTGACGAACGGAAGCAGGGCCTCGAGCGATGCGCGACCGTCGTAGTCATCGAGCGCCAGCGTATACCCAGCCTCGACCGCGCGCGCGCACGCCTCGAGCACCTGCGCATCTCCATCGACGGTCTCCAGCAACTCGAGCACGACGGTCGTCGCGTCGAAAATCCTGTACAGATCGGTCACGAGATGCTCACGCGTTACGTTCACAAACGCGATGGCGCCGCCGGTCAGACGGTCGAGACCGATGGAGACGACCGCGTGCAACGCCGTGTCGCTGCACATGACGTCCTGGGTCATGAGCCCCGCATCGGTCGCATGGGCGCTGGAACGATACAGCAGCTCGTACGCCACCCGACGGTTGCCCGCGTCGAAGATGGGTTGACGAGCGATATAGACAGTCTGGGAAGACGACAGGGATTTCACCCGTTTAAGTATCGTCAGGGAACGGGCGCAACTGAGGTCGTACGTATCAACATTCCATTTTGGGGAATGTTCGAGGAATACCGCCTTTCGAAGCAGCGTGCCGGCTGACAGGTTCCGTGACTCTCGTGTTCACTCGTGGAGCATTGTGATCGAAGTCGAGCAATACACCAAACTGTACGGCGACACCGTGGCGGTGAACGCGCTGTCGTTTACTGTACCGGCTGGCGAAGTCCTTGGATTGGTCGGGCCCAACGGCGCCGGCAAGACGACGACCTTGCGCGCCCTTGCCGGAATTTTGCAGCCGACCTCCGGCACGATCCGCATCGCGGGGATCGACCTCAAGACGCATCCGGTCCAGGCGAAGGCGCAGCTCGCGTTCATCCCCGATGAGCCGCAGCTCTTCGACTATCTCACCGTCACCGAGCACCTGCAGTTCGTCGCGCGCCTGTATGGCGTCACCGATGCGGGCCCGCGCATACCGACGCTGCTCGAGGAACTCGAACTCACGCCGAAAGCCAACGCGCTGCCGCCCGAACTCTCGCGCGGTATGAAGCAGAAGCTCGCGATCGCCTGCGGCCTGCTACACCATCCGTCGGCGGTGCTGCTCGACGAACCGCTGACGGGACTCGACCCGGTCGGGATCCGACGCATGAAGGAGACGATCCTGGCGCGCGCACGCGAGGGGGCGGCAGTCGTGCTCAGTTCCCATCTGCTGCATCTGGTCGAAGAGCTGTGCACGCGCATCCTAGTCATTCGGCGTGGACAGGCCGTCGCCATCGGCACCATCGCCGACATCGTCGCCGCGCGGCCAGAACTGCAGGGACGTACGCTGGAAGAAATGTTCATCGCCCTCACCGGCGATGACCTCACCGCGCTGGCGTCACCATGAGTCGCCCGTGAGTCGTCAGTGAGTCTCCTGTGAACACGCCGTCGCCACTGTCGGCGATGTGGTTTCTCTATTTCACGACGGCGCGCAATCGCCTGCGCCGGCAGATCGCGCGGGCCCGCAGTCCGCGCTATCTCGCCGCGGTCGTCCTTGGCATGCTCTACCTCTGGTGGGCGATCTTCCGGAATTCACGGATGGGCGGAGGACCACTCGCCGCGCTCGTGCGCACCGAGCTGATCCTGCCCGGACTGGCCGCGATCCTGCTCATCGCCGCAGCGCGATGGTGGATCTTCGGCGCTGATCGCGGCACGCTCGCGTTCGCGCCAGCAGAAGTGCAGTTCCTGTTCCCCGCCCCGGTGTCGCGCCGGGCGCTGATTTACGCCAAGCTGACACGGACGCAACTCGCGATCCTGCTCAGTACCGTGATTTATTCCGTGCTGTTGCGTGGCGGTGGCGGCTCCCTGCAGGGGTGGCGGCGCGGCATCGCAATATGGATCGGCTTCTCTGTGCTGGCGCTGCATCGGTTGGGCGCGGCCATTGTGCGTGCGAATGCGCTCGAGCATGAGCGTCCGGGGCAGCGTCGCAGCCTCACGCCGATCATCGTTTTCGGCTCGTTGCTGGGGGCGGTCACGTGGGGGATTGTCTCCAAGCTCGATGCGCTGCGCGCTGCGAGCACCTTGGGATTTCGCGAGGCCGGCATGACGCTGATCGATGCGTTGGAGCAGCCGATCCCCTCGATCGCGCTCTGGCCGGTGCGCGCGGTGCTCGCCCCGGTTTTTGCTGCAGACTTTCGCGCGTGGATCACCACGCTGCCGTTCGCCCTTGGCATCCTGCTCGTGCACTACCTCTGGGTCGTACGCATGGATGCGTCGTTCGAAGAAGCCGCGCTCGAAGCGACGCAGCATCGGGCTGAGCGCCTGCAGCGATTCCGTTCCTTCCAGGTCGGTCAAACCCGTTCCAAGAATGGCAAGGTGCCGCGCATCCCGCCTCTCAGCATTCGTGGGAAGCCGGCGATGGCCATCGCGTGGAAGAACGTGGCGGCGGCGATTCGCGGTGGGGCGTGGCGATCACAGCTGATTTCGTTCACGGTCGGCCTCATTGTCATGGCCATCGTCATTCGGTCGGCGTCGGATGCCGCCGCTGACCTGTTCGTCGGCGTGACCGTGGGGTGGGGCGCGATGCTGGTCTTGGTCGGCCCACTCTGGATGCGCTTCGACCTGCGCCTGGACCTGCCGCGCATCGCGATTCTCAAGACGTGGCCGCTTCCCGGTCGACAGATCGTCGCGGCCGAGATCGCGGCCGTAACGTTGCTGCACTCGGCGACGATCTGGTCGTTGATGACGGTGCCGATTGTGCTCGTCATCATGGACCCGCGTCTCGCGACCGATAGCATCGGTCCACCGATGTTTCTCGCGGTCGCCATCGCTATCCCCGTGCTCAATACGCTCATGTTCACGGTCCAGAACGGCGCCGCGCTGATGTTTCCGGCCTGGGTGCGACTCGGCACTGAGGCCCGCGGCTTTGAGACCATGGGACAAAACCTCCTCACCATGGGAGCCACGACGCTGGTTGCCGCGGTGGCGCTGGTCTTTCCGGTGGGTCTCGGGTTACTGATCGTCTTCTTTGGGCATGCGTTGCACGGCTGGTCCGTTCTCATTGCCACCCTGCTTGGCGGTATTCTTCTACTGCTCGAGTTATGGCCGGTCATCTATTGGCTCGGTGATCTTTTCGACCGCACCGACGTTTCCGAGATCGCAATCGGCGCGTGATGGTGGCATCATCCGTCGTCACGGGTGACGTGATCTGTGCACGTCCTCCTGCTCCGTCGCCGAACCGTTCGGCGCACGTCCCGTTCCTGTTCGCACTCCGTCATGTCGGCTGACGATTTCCACAACTCTGAAGACGAAGGCTCCGATTCATCCGACGAGGGTGAGGCGAAGCCTGCGGTATTTGTCACCACGCGCGAGCCCGTGGCCATCACGGTGTCGCAGCTGGACGATCCGCGCGCGCCTGAATCATCGGCGCTGGCCGCGTACATCGACGGCCGCATGATTGCGCGCAGTGCGATGCCCCCCGAGGCCATCGCGCGTCTGCTCGAATTGCGGCTCTTCGAAGAGTCCGTGCGTCTGGGCTTGTTCGCCTACGAGGAGGCACCCGGCCTGCAGTGTCGACTCTTCGCGTTGGTGCCGCGCGCCGCGCTCGAGGCCGACGCACATTCTTCAGAACCGTGGAAGGCCAGTGTACCGAGTTACGAGGCGTCCCGTGATGCGACCGACGATGACGATCTGGATGATGACGACGACGATGATGATGATGACGATGTGAGCGAAATGCCGGGCATGGACGATGAGGACTCGCCGTTCGAGACGATCCTGCTCGGCCACATCGTACGTTTCGAGAAGGATCGCCGTCACACGGATGACCTCGCGGCCGAGGCCGTCGACATCCTGCAGCGCATCATCCACGGCGCAGAGTCGCTCGAGGACGCCGATCGAAAAGCGATTGACGACCTGCTCGGCTCTCTCTAGGGCGGTTTTTCGCCCGCGTTACTCGGCGACCTCGCGTACCGCAGTCTCGACGAGCGCGGGCGCGTCGAGTGACGGCCCGCCGTCGTGCAGATCCGCCAGCTTGCGCGCCGAGACCAGCACGCGACTCTCGAGACTGCCGACGGCACGGTTGTAGGCCATCACGGCGCGCTGCAACCCCTTGCCGATCTCGCCGAGTTGTTCGTCGAACACGGCGAGACGCTGGTGGAGTTCGTGACCGAGCGCGACCACCAGCTGCGCGTCGGCCGCGACGCGCTCCTGACGCCAGCCGTATGCGGCAGCCTTGAGCAGCGCGATCAGCGTAATTGGCGTCGCCAATAGCACGCGCTCCTGCAGCGTCACTTCCAGCAGCGAGGGATCGGCTTCGAGCGCAGCGGCGAAGAAGGCTTCGCCTGGGAGAAACAGCACGACGAACTCCGGTGTGTCCTCGAACTGCGCCCAATACTTCTTCGCGGCGAGACGCTGCGCATGGCCGCGCACATGCGCGGCGTGCGTCGCGAGATGCATCGCGCGTGTCTTGTCATCGGTTGCCGCAACGGCTTCGAGATAGGCGGAGAGTGGCGCCTTCGCGTCGACGACGAGTTGCCGTCCTCCTGGCAGGCGCACCACGAGATCCGGACGCTGCATGCCGTCTTCATTGCGCACGGTGACTTGCGGCTCGAAATCGCAATACGCCAGCATGCCCGCCAACTCACACACGCGTCGCAGCTGTAGTTCGCCCCATTGGCCGCGAACACTCGGCGCGCGCAGCGCCTGCGACAGTCGCTGCGTTTCGAACCGCAATGACTCGCCCGCGAGCGCGACGGCATCGAGGCGCTCGCCAATCGCCCCCGCAGACTGCGCCTGCGCGCGCCCCATCTGCGACAGCACATCATCGTACCGAGACAGCGTCTCGCGAATGGGTGCCAACAGTTCGGCGACGTTGCCGTGTCGCGCCGTGAGACTCGCCTCGGTTTCCTGCCGGGCCAACGCTTCGCGCAGCGCGGCGCGCTCCGTGTTGGCGATCGCTTCCGCTTCCAGTCGCGCGCGCGCCACATCCGCCTCAAGGATACGGCGATGCGCGATCCACATGATGACCGCACCGATGATTGTACCGGTGACGATCGCGAGCAGGAGGGGCGCGAAGAGCTCCGAGGCGCCTGTCACGCGGAGGAGTCGATGCGAATGACCATCCCCTCACCGATCAGCGGGTCGCGATCCAGTCGCAGTTCGACAAATGTTGTCGTGAACGGATGAAAGAACCGCATGGCGCCGCCCGGCAGCACCGATGACAGGTCAAGCGTGCCGCACCACGTGCCCGCGCGGTTCGGGGACCCGGCACTCGGAGTCGTGAGCGCACCCGAATACAGCACGCGCTGCGTCCCTGTACTCGCATACAACTGCGCGGACAACCGGCGCGGCCGCGCGCTCAGCAACGCCGCATCACGCAAGCGGGTCAGGTTCACGTGAAAGCAACGGTAGCTCGCGTCGTGCTTGTAGACGTGCACGTCCTGCGTGAAGGGTTCGAGCGCGGCCCCATCGGCGAGCAGCAGTTGCAGATTCCAATCCGGAATCGGATCCCCGCGTTCGTCGATGGCGCGCACAACAAACTGCTGCCACGGCGTCAGTGCGTCCATCGCCTCGCGAACCGTGCGTAACGCGGCGGCACTCCATGTTGCGTAGGCCGCCTTCGAGTTCACACGCAAAGCGTCGACGACCATTTGCACCAGTGTCGCCGGCGGCGCGGAAAGAATAGTCCCGTGATCGGCGCCGGCGATCGGGTGCATCGGCACGTCATCCTGCGTCCAATCAGCTGTCTGCACGCGCTCCGCTTCGGGACACTCCGCCGACAAGTCCAACCGTAGCTTGCGACTGTTTAGCGCGCACCCCGCCCACCGCACGGTCCCATCGGTTCCCGGCGAGTTGGCAATCGCGCTCAGGCCTCGAAAGCCGCGCGTCCCGCAAAAAATGAACGCATAGGGTGTCGCGCGTGAATGATCGTAGTAGGACTGCGTACCAAACAGATCCGCATCCGCGAGCTGCCACGAGAACGGGCCACCCAGTTCGAGGGCATCGAGCACCTGATCGCCGGCTTCGAGAAAATCGGGACCGAACGACTTTCGCCCCTTCACCAGCGCGCCCAGAAAACTGCGGCCTTTGTGCGCGAGCGGCGATCCGAATGTGGCCGGGGCGAGCCCAATCACATGTTTCACGCGGGACAGTCGCGTCGCCGTCGCACCGCGGCGCGTGAGCCATGCGCGCAGGACAAGCATGCCCGTCGAATGCACGATGACATCGAACGGCTCGTCGTTGGCGAGCGCGGCGTGCTGCTTGAGCAGCTTGTCGAAACCCTCGGCGATATCTCGCACCGACACTTCATTCGTCAACGACACATAGCTGACCGTGACCAGCTGCTCCGGCGTCCATCCCGCCTGTTCCAGTTCCCGTCGCCAGCTCGCGAACGCCCCACCATCGCTGCTATACCCGTGCAGCAGAACCAGCGGCCTCACGGGCGATGCGTGAGTAGCCACGGCAGCGCCCGACGCACGCCGTTCCCGACCATCAGCGTGTGTCCTTCATTCGGCAGTTCTTCGTACAGAGCCTTCGGCGTCGCCGTCGCGGCCGCATTCACCACTTTCGCCGGAATGATCGGATCGAGCGACGCACCGATGAAGAGCATCGCCGGCGCGTTTGGCACGGTCACCGCGCTGCCACCGGACAGACAGGCGACGGCTGCGATCTGCGTGGGTCGCAACTGCGCCAGCTTCGCCGCCACACCCGCGCCCATCGAGTGACCAATGACGTAGATGCGGCCGTTGTTCACGCGATACTCTGACCGTAAGACCGCCATCAGGCTGTCGAAGTGTTCCGGAGAAGCACCAAACTGCGTCGTCGCCGGCGTGACGAGAATCGCATTCGCGGCGAGCGTCATCTTCGCCAACACGCCATCACCGTACGCATCGACGAACATGTTTTCGTCGCCGCCGGCACCGTGCAACGCGATCACCACCGGCACCGGCGCACCGCTCGTCGCGGCCGCACTCGGCGCAACAATACGAAACGGAATCAGTGTTCCGTTCGCACCGCGGAACGTGCGCCACGCGTCCCACGCCTGACCAACATACGGATCGCGACCGCGCTCCAGCACGCCGATTTCGCGTGCGAGGTCCCGCGCCAACGCTGCGGCGTCACTCTGAAACTCCGCGCTGCGTTCACGCGACGGCTCATCGACGAGCAACAGCGCCCGCGCGCGCGCCGACACGAACGCCTGCGCAAGCGGACCGGCCGTATCAATCTTGGCGAGGCGCGCCAAAAAGCCATCGCGCCACATCGACGCGATCCGTCCGTTCACGACGCGCGATAACGGTGGTGGTGGCACAAACGGCGTGGTCGTAATCGCGTTGGTCGCCGAATCGATCGTGCTGAGGGTCACGGCGAACCGGCCCGTGAAAAAGCTCAGCGTCGACCGATCAAACTGCCGGTTGACCTTCGCACGTGTCGTATCATCCATCGTTGCCGACGCCGCCGCGTACGCCTTGTCCATGCGGACGTACGCCGCGGCAAGATCGGCACGCGATACGGTCGAAGCAGGAGCGGAAACCGGCGCGCCCTGCGCGCCGGCGGTGATACCGAGGACCGCACTGAGGATCGTGGCCGCGAGTATGTATGTGCGCATCAGACGGGAAAGAGTCCTTCGATGGAGAGATAGCGTTCGCCGGTGTCGTAGCAAAAAGTCAGGACGCGCGCACCATCCGGCATGAACGGAATCTGTTGCTGCACCGCCGACAACGATGCGCCGCTCGACACGCCGATGAAAATACCCTCTTCACGCGCCGCGCGTTGCACGTAGCTGTAGGCATCTTCTTCGGTGACCTGCAGCACGCCATCCAGCGTGGACGCATGCAGGTTCGCGGGAATGAATCCGCCGCCGATGCCTTGGATCTTGTGCGGACTCGGTGCACCGCCGCTGATCACTGGCGATTTTGCCGGCTCGACGGCGAACGTCTGCATGTTCGGAAAGTGCTGCTTCAGGACTTCCGAACATCCCGTGATGTGTCCGCCCGTCCCAACGCCGGTGATCAGATAGTCGAGGCCGTCCGGGAAATCCGCGAGGATCTCCTGCGCGGTCGCGTGCGCGTGCGCGTGAATGTTCGCTGGATTGTCGAACTGCTGCGGCATCCACGCGCCCGGTGTTTGCGCGACCAATTCATCGGCGCGCGCGATCGCCCCCTTCATACCCATCTCACGCGGGGTCAGGTCGAAGGTCGCGCCGTACGCCGCCATGATGCGCCGACGTTCGATCGACATCGACTCCGGCATGACAAGAATCAATCGGTACCCTTTGACAGCCGCCACCATCGCCAGGCCAATACCGGTGTTCCCCGACGTCGGTTCGATAATGATGCTCTCGTTCGTCAGCAGCCCGCGACGCTCGGCATCCTCGATCATCGCCAGCGCGATGCGATCCTTGATGCTGCCGCCGGGGTTGGCACGCTCGAGCTTCATCCAGACTTCGACCCGTGAATCGAAGAGACGCTGCAGCCGCACATGCGGTGTGTGGCCAATGGTGTCCAGAATGGAATTGACGCGCACGATCAGCAACCCTGGATCAGATGTGGAACTCGAGGCCGTCGTCCGTCGGACGCTTCGCGACCGTACTCGTGAACTGCACGACCGACTGCGGGGGGACCGACGAGGTCAGCCAGACGTTGCCGCCGATGATCGATCCTTCGCCGACGACCGTTTCGCCGCCGAGGATCGTGGCATTGGCGTAGAGCACGGCATCGTTGCCGATCGTCGGGTGGCGCTTGCGATGCGCCAGCCGTTTGCTGACCGCGAGCGCGCCGAGCGTGACGCCCTGGTACACGCGCACCCGTTCACCGATCACGCTCGTCTCGCCGATGACGATTCCCGTTCCGTGATCGATCGCGAACGATTCGCCGATCTCGGCGCCGGGATGAATGTCGATCCCCGTCTCGCGATGCACCCACTCCGAGACGAGCCTCGGCACGATCGGCACGTGCAGGCGATACAACTCATGGGCCAGTCGATGTACCGCAATCGCAAGAAAGCCTGGATACGCGAGGATCACTTCGTCACGGCTCTCCGCCGCAGGATCGCCCGCGTGAATGGCGTCTGCGTCCTTGTTGAGCTTCTCGTACATCGCGGGCAGCGTCTCGAGAAACTCGGCAACGATCTGGTCCGGACCCTCGACGACCGTTTGAATCGCGGCGCGGAGGACACGTGCGAGGTCTGTCGCATCCGCGCGGACATCGAGTCCGCAGTGGGCGTCCACGCCAGCGAACTGCGGGAAGAGCAAGGACAGCGCGCGTTGCGCGAATTCTTCCGCAAGCGCCCGCATCGGCGGCGCGTGCGTCGCAGATTGACGCACGACTACCAGACGATCAACGAACGCAGACCAATTACTCATGTAAACGGGCATGATCTGACCATGATGCCCGGGATCGTCAAAGTCCAGCGTCCTCGCGGTGAAAGGAGGCATCTGGCGTATCACCCCGGGTCTCCGCACTCCAGGGCCGACAGGCGGGCGACCTGACCCAGTGGGAGGTATCCGTGCATCCCCACGGATCGCAGGCCGGCGCGCGACAGCACCCGGCGATACCACGCCGCGGACTTGGGCGTCGGCCAATCCGTGTCGCCTTCGTACGCGTCGGCGCTCGAGAAGATTTCGAGATAGGCGAGGCCGTCCGTACGTCGCGCGACCTGCGCGACCCCACTGCGAAAAGTGGCCGACGGAAGGTAGTTCAGCATGCCGCAGCAGACGACGAGATCGTACTGCGCGCGCAGTGGCAGCCGGTCGAGGTCCTCGATCCCACCCAGTTGCACATGACGGCGGGTTGCGAATTTTTTCACTGCGTATGCGCTCGGATCGACGCCATCGTACGACACCGCCGGTCGCAGCTTGGCAATCGCCGGATACCACTGGCCTTCGCCACAGCCGACGTCGAGCACCGTGCGCACCGGCCGGCCCAGCACCCACTCGGCCATGCGCACGACGAACTCGACTTGACGTGTCAGCTCCGTCGCGGTTTTGACACGGTGCTGCGGATGCCGGTACCACTTGTCGAAGTACGCCTGATCATAGTGCGACGCGCTCACATGATGCCCCAGAAGCCGCGATCGATATCGATCGCGAAGCGCCACGCGCCGTCACGCACGCCGCGCGCGACATCGAAACGCAGCAACTCAAAGAAGAACAGGGCGCCCACGCCGACCGACGGATACACCGCCGACACGCGCGTCGGCATCAGTGACGTGCCGCTCGCGACCGCGATGGCCTGCGCATACGGCGCGAGCACGATACGCCCCGGCGACTTCCCATATCGGCCAAGCGGAATCGGGAAGAACGGCACCGGCTGATGCACCTCCACTCGCTGGGACAGGAAGGCGCGCGTCGCGAACGTCGCCGGATCATATCCCGGCGCCGACCACGGACCGCCGGCGAAGACCAACCACTGCGGCGGCAGATCACGACCGCCTGCAACGCCACCCTGCGTGAGTAACAGCCACGCGCGGTCGTGCGACAGCGAGCGCTGCAACTGCAGGAATCCCTGCGCGCGCGCGACCAGCGGCTGCACCGATACACGCACGGAATCGCGTCGCGTCATCTCGCCCGAGTAGCCACCGGCCGACACATGCAGCATCCATAATCCGCGCGTTCCGTGGGCATCCGCCGGAACCCATCCGCCCGTACCGCGCACCTCGGCGCGCACGCCGCGCATCTTCCACGCAGGAATGACCGGCGCGAACGATCCGCTGATTGAGCGCGCCGTGAGACGCAGCGGATCGTCCGTCTCGTACGCGATGCGAAACGTGAACGGATCGAGCGGCGAGCGACGCGCCGACACGCCCGCGGCGCGCGTGTCGACCTGCAACGAATAGTCACTGCCGAGGGCCAGTGCCGCGAGCGAGTTCGTCACGCCACCACGTTCGGCAAACGCGAGATCGCGCGTATCGCGCTCGGCAAACAGTTGCAGCAACGGCTCGCGTCCGAATGCGGGGGCTCGCCCGAGCGCCAGCTGACCCTTCACTTGCTTATCGCTGATACCGTAGCGTGCGCGCGCGGAGGCAATCCATCCAGCACCCCATCGACGCGACAGACCGGCGCCGAACGACAACCCTTCGGCGCGGGTGAATCGTCCGACGTCGCTGATGCCGCGGCCCGTCGCCGCCGTATGCGCCGGTCGCGTCAACATCGCCGCACGCACCGCCGCTTCGGCCTGGATGCGCACCTGCGCCACATCCTCGCTGGTCGCGATCTGAATCTCGGGCGGCAGGATGTCGACCACGCGTTCCTTGAACGGATAGCGCTTGAGTGAATCCGCCGAGACCGAACTCCACCTCGGCATCGCCCGCACCGAGGGCGGCACGCGTTCGTTCACGTCGTAGTTCGAGACCTCCCAGCGACCGCGCACGATTCCGCGCGCCGGGATGTCCATCCACGTCGAACCGCGCGACACTTCGACATCCTGACGGCGCGGCAGCCAGTAGCGTTCGCGCACAAGGCTGTTCTCGAGCGTGACCACGAGCGTTTCAATCCGTTTGTCGCGAATAGCGGCGCGCGTGAACGTCATCGACAGACGCACGACGGCGGCCGTTTCACGATCCAGAAACACGCTGCCGATCGCCGCCGGCACCGACCCATCGACCGGCCGGAAGCGCACTTCGTCGACGACGATTTCCCGTCCAGGGATGTTGATCCGGACCGGTGCGGCCCGCTGAAACTCATACAGACTGCGGGCACTCGCCGCGAGCGGATGGGGGACGTCGCTCACGTCCTGACCGTCACCCAGTCGGATGCGATCCGGCAGGTTGTCGAGGATGACGCCGTAACGATCACGATAGTAGCCGACTTCGGCTGGCAGTAGCGTCGTGTCGCGACGACCAACAAGCAGTTGAGCACTGCGATTGGGCTGCCACCACGAAATGGTCAGCGCCAGCTCCTCGCTCTGAATCACTTTCGGCGGAATGATCACGCCTTCGCCGAGTTGTCCAAGGAACGCGAGGAATCCGTGCGCATCCGCGCGATAGCTGAGCAACGTGCTGTCGGCTAACTGCAGACTGCGCCGCTGCGTCGCGCGCGTAATGAGCGAATCGGCGACCGGATCATTCCAGCGCACGCGTGACGCGGCGGTCGACGCCTGTGCGTCGGCAGTCGCAGTCGCGACCGCCGACGCGACCAAGGCCGCGGCCGCGAGCCATGCGAGCCGTAGTGTGCCCACTCGTCGAACGAAACGCACTGATCGCCTCACGACGGACAAATTAGCGGCGGGGTGCAGCGGACGACGCATCAAGCAACAGCCACCCTCGGTACATCACGCTGCTGGTTGAACGCGCGCCACGTGGTACGAGTGCGAGATAGGCCCATCCGTAACGCCACGCATCATTTGGCGCGACCGCGGCGGTGCCCGGACGACGCGGTGCGCGAAAGGGGCGGCGCGCGACGACATCCGCCGTGGTGCTTGTGATCGCGCCGGACGGTGCCGTCAACCGTACCCGCGTGCCGACACGCAAGGCCGGCATGTCACGCCTGGTTCCGAAGTGCACGGCGTACAGGGTGTCGCGACGTCGCGACTCTGGCGAACCGGCCGCACCTGTCGCGACGTCGACGACCGACTCCACGTGCGGCAGCGGCGCATCCGCCGCGATCGAACGGGTCGACTTGGAAGTGTCCGGCAACAGCTGCAGCTCGCGATAGCGAGACGCCAGCCATCCGTCGAGCGCGAACAGGCCGGCGAGTCGCGCCGGTGCCGACTGAGCACACGCAACCGTTGAACGACTCCCAAACAGCACCACCACAGCGAGCGCGGTCGCCGTCGCGGTTGCGAAACGCGTCACTCGCGGGCGCGATCGCGGTCGCTGACCCGAGTGCGCGGCATTTCGGACGGAAGCACACGCACACCGTCCGATCCAGGCGACACGACATCGAGGCCGGCGCGAATCGCCGCATCTTCGCGCAGCGCGTAGCGCAGCAGGGCTTCGTTCAACCCCTGCACTTCCAGCATGCGCACCGTCGCCAGACGCGTCGCCACGTTCACCCAGCGCGCGGCGCCCACATCGGCCGGCAAGGCACGTGGAACCAGCGTCGCGAGTCGAATTCGAAGTCGCGACTCCAGCAGAGAGACCGGGGCCATCGCCCACCCTTCGCGGAGCGCGCGCATGGCGGTGCTGTCCGCTGCCGCAACGACGCTCTGGATCGCCGGTGCGGCCCATTCACGCGGCACACCAGACGGATCGCGCCACGACGGATCATCGAGGACGACATCAGGCAACAGCCCGCCCGTCGCGCTCTTGCCGGACCCTTGGCGCCGTTCCAGCGAGTGGCCGAGTGGCGTCAGCCAGCGCGCGATGGTTAATCGCAGCGACAGATCGGGCGACAGTTTGACGATGCGCTGCACCACCCCTTTGCCATACGTTGGCGCGCCGACGAGCAGCGCGCGCCCGTGCTCGCGGAGTGCGGCCGCAATGATCTCCGCCGCGCTCGCGGTCCCCGCGTCGACCAACACCGTCATCGGCATGGTCGGCCACCGCGAATTGCTCGCGCGGTACACCTGCGGCGCCACCCCTGGGCGTCCCGCCAGTGATGCTACGACCGCGTCACGCGGCAAAAACAGCCCCGCCGCCTTGACCCCCTCTTCGAGCAGTCCGCCGCTATTGCCGCGTAGATCGAGCACGAGCGACCGCGCGCCACGACGCTCGAGCGTCGTCACCGCCGTCGCCACTTCCTTCGCCGCATTCTGGCTGATCGACGCGAGGCGCACATATCCCACGGAGTCCGCCAAAAGGCCGAACTCGATGACGGCCTGCGTGCGCCACGTCGCCCGCCGCACGACCACGTGGGTCGAGTCACCGTAGGGGGCACGCCAGATCAACAGTTGCGTCGAATCCCCTTGGCTTCGCGAGCTGTCCACCGTTGTACGCGCCCGCCGGTCGTCGACCGGTATGCCGTTCCACGCGAGAATACGATCGCCACGACGAATGCCTGCTGTCGCGGCCGGCGAGCCCGCCGCCACGCGCCGCACACTCAGCTGCGTGCCCTGCTGCCGGAGCGACATGCCCAGCCCCTGACTTTCACCGAGCAGGCTGCCCCGGTACGTCCGGTAGCTGTCGGGCGCTAGCAACGCCGCATACGGGTCGTGCAACTCGCGCAGCATCCCCGACACGGCACGCCGGATCAATTCATCGCTCGGCAGCGAGTCGAGCGCGTTGACGCGCACCGAGTCGATCGCCGTCGACAGCAGTCGGCCATCGGCCCATTCGTCTTGGGCGCGCACGCGCTCTGCACCGACGCGCGCGCCTACCGCAAAGGCGGCTCCGAGCGCGAGGAGCGCGGAGGCCGTCACGATAGCTCGGCGGACAGTCTGACGGGGCACGATCACGATGTTACTAAGAGCTCAGGAATCGTTGAGTGGAACGACACATATCGCAAGCTATCGACGTGGCAACGTCGCCGATGGAAACGAAAGATTCAGTTCGAGCTCTCCCGACACTATTGCCACCATGGATGATCCCCAAATCGTCCACGGGGGCACACGGGTCAATGTCCTTTCCTGAGGACGCCACGCGACGGGAACGAGGGCCGGATGGACCGCTGCCGTACCGGTATCTCGCTCCCTACCATCCGGTTGCGCCGCGCCGGGTTCGCCATGACGGCCGCTCATGACCGTGGCATCACTGATGCCCTCCTTATCTCCGAATGCGGCGAACGAGCCGTTCGGCGTGCGCTGCCTGCGACAGACACACCTGCTTCGGAGGGTCACATGCAATTCACTCGTCGGATGTTGGTCTCGGTACCCGCAGCGCTCGGATTGATGAGCACCGCAGTCGCGCCGCTTCACGCGCTCACGCCCGCGGGCGCGACTGCCGAGCGCACGTTATTCACCTGGAACGGCACGGTCGATCGCGAGGTCCTGTTGTTCATCCGCGGCCGAAGTATCGAGACGCGCGCATCAGGACTGGACGCCTCGTTCGCCCCTCGGCTCGAGGTGCGCGACGAACTGCCGCGCCAAGCGGGCGACATCGCCGTCCATGTCGCTGACGGGCGCGGCGCGGTCGACGTGGTACAGCAGCCGTCAGCGCGCAATGACTTCACGGCGATCGTTCGCGTACGGGACCCTAAATCGGGGAGCGACGGTTATCGCGTCATCGTGTCGTGGTCGCCGTTACGCGACGACCGGGATTTCCGTGACGCGGACCGTGATCGAGATCGTGATCGAGATCGAGATCGTGAAGCGGACCGTGATCGAGATCGTGGGCGCGATCGGGACGAGTGGGATCGCGACGGGAATCGCGACGGGAATCGCGACGCCCGTGGGCGTGACGACGATGGGGATCACAAGTGGAAGGACGAGCGGAAGAACGAGCGGAAGAACGAGCGGAAGGACGAGCGGAAGGACGAGCGGAAGCGCGGACACGACGCATGGACAGCTCGCGGCAACGCCGGCCGCGACGCAGGCCAACTCTCGTGGCGCGGCGATGTCGACGATGTGGCGGAGATCCGCCTTCAGGGCCGCCGGGTCGAATACCGGACCCGCAGCGGCGAGCCGCTTCGCAACGTTCGCGTCGACCTGCGCGGTGACGGTCTGCCACGTCGGCCAATCACGCTCGCCCTCGACGTCGTGAAGGGGCGCGGATCGGTCATCGTCGTAGAGCAGCCGAACCCGTCGAACGGTTTCACCGCTATTCTTCGCGTGATCGATCGCCGTTCAGGGTACGGCGACTACGATTTCGACCTGCGCTGGTATTGAGCGTCGTGTGAACGCCGGTGCCCCAGTAACGAAAAACGGCCGCCCCTCAGGACGGCCGTTTCTTTTTCGAGAGGCACCGGTCGGAATCGAACCGACGGTGGGAGATTTGCAGACCTCTCCCCAACGGTCAGACTGTTCGTAAGTCGTTGATTTACGGCACCAAAGAAAAATGGCTTGACCGGCATAAAGGGCTATTTCTGGTACCGCTTGTTACCGGTTCTGTTACTGCGACGCGTCGGTGACATCTCGGTCTAGCGTCGCCACCCGTCCGCACCGAGCCCTCGTT
>JANLPE010000031.1:0-6778 GCA_031366985.1 Gemmatimonadaceae bacterium | reverse complement strand
ACACGCGGTGGCTCGCACCGACCGTCGAACAGGTACTCGTGGAGGCTTGATTTTCAAGACAGTTGCTGACGATGCTTGCTGCAGACGGGCGTTTTCGGAAGCGCGCGGCGCTCGCGATGATGTGATCGCCCGCAGCAGAAGCCGGCGTTGTGGCTGTAGGAAAATCCTCAACGCACCGCCGGTGAAGGTCCTGCGTGGCGCAAAAACTCCGCGCGAGGAGATGCGGCATTTTGAAACAGTGCTTTCCCCTAGATTTCCGTCGTGAGCCGGTCAGTAGGGACGGCTAGGACGCCGCCCGTTGTGTGAATGACGCGGCATCCCCCGCGTGAGTGCGCGTTTCGATGTGGTGCACCAAGCAACAGCGCAGCCACTGGCCGTTCACGTTCGTTCGGCGGCGCAGCGTGACGCGATCCAGCCGTTTGGTGTAGCGCACGTTCGCGCACACCGGTTCGACGGCGGCGAAGCGTCGCCCGTATTGCTCGCGCCCCTCGGGCGTATCGACCACTCGTCGTGGTTTCGCGCCCGCTCGTCGAGCATCAGCAAGTTCCCTGACTCGGCGACAATGGTGGCCGCGTCGCGCACCGCGTTCCACTGCGCGTCGGTTTTGGGCGCCTTCTCCACCGTGCCGCGCGCGTCAATCGTACTGCCGACAGCCTCCCAGTAAACATTGGCGGCTGGCTCGAGGACTTCCGCCATCAACTGCCTGGTGGTGACGGCGGCTTTGTACGGCACCGCGGCAGACGGCGGCATCGCGGGCGCGGTGGGCGGCACCGATGCAACGGGAGGCGACGGGGCTGACGTGTTGCACGCGGCAACGAACAACAGCACGAGCGGGCACCAACGCAACCTGATCGCTCCACGCGCATATCAGTGAAGAGAGGAGCTTACTCCCGACGAGACGGACTCGGCGAAGATATCGCGCGGGTCGACCGAGGCAAGGACGGCGCGCATTGCATAGGTGGTGACAGCGGCGCACTGTCGACGGCACCGTTGAAAGGACATCCCAACGCGGAGTTGCGGAGTGGTGCTTCGGCACCGCAGTACGCCGCCAGCGCGAAGCTGCCGCGGATGATGACGCGTGCATCGTATGATTCTGCGAACCATTATCCGTCGCCGATACGGGCGAACATCGACAATTCTGGAGTGCGTCATGACGTCAGGCACACGTTCCGCCGTGCTCATGGTTTTTTCGCTGGTAATCCGCAATACGGCTGGAACGCAGCCGCGTCCGCCGCATGCACTTGATCCATTGAGCGCCGCCGAGATTACTCGCGTAGCGACCGTACTGCGTGCCGAAGGTCGGCTTTCGGATCAGGCCCGCTTTGGGACCATCGTGGTGAACCCGCCGGAGAAGTCCGCTGTCGCTACGCGGGCGGCGCGGGTGATCGGCTTCGATTGGGCTCGGCACGAGGGGTTTCTGGCGATCGTCGATCTCTTCACATCGCGACTGCAGTCGTACACGGTCATCGACAGCGAACCCCCAATGCGCCTGCTAACGATCCGTCGTGCGGAAGAGATTGCGCACGCCGATCCGCGCTGGGTTGCCGCCATGCGATCACGTGGCATCGACACCTCGCGGGTCAGTGTTGCGTTGCGCCTCGGCGAGCGTGCCAAGCTGCCACGGAAGGGTGAAGACCGCGTTGTCTTTGCCAGCGTGTGGCTGCGTGATGGTGTGCCGGATGCGCTCACGGTGGAGGGCATGGTCCTTGACGTGAATCTCACACGAGGACGTCTCGATGGATTCATCAATCCTGCGAAAGCATTGGCAATCAAAGATTCGAGCGCGCTGAAGGCTCTGGCCAATCCGCGTCGCGCATTGATGGCACTTACGGTTTCCCAACCGCAGGGTACGTCGGTGCGCATCGTGGGCAATGAGATCACGTGGGACCGCTGGCAACTACGCGTCGGCATCGATCCTCGGCGCGGCCTCGAAGTGCACGACGTCTCGTTCCGTGATGGCACGCGGCGACGTTCCGTGCTGTACAGCGGTTCGGTCAGTGAGATCGTCGCCCCGTATGGCGATCCCGTCTTCGGCACGTGGTACCCGCGCGACGAAGGTGACTATGGCATGGGCCTGTACGGACTGACGTCGGCCGTGGCTCACAACGATGCGCCGGCCAATGCCCTGTTTCTGTCGGCCATCATGCACGATCAGATGGGGCGACCAATTGTCGTTCCACGCTCCATCGTTGTCTACGAACGTGACGGTGGACTCCTGTGGCGCCACGCCACTCTGGCACGTCGTGCGCGTCAGATGGTCGTGAGCACCCACGCCACCATCGATAATTACGATTACCAGTTCAACTGGATTTTTTCGCAGGATGGCACCATCGAAAGCGAGGTCGCCCTCTCCGGCATCATGAATGTCAATCCGACCGCGCGCCTGCTCGACACTGCGCATACGGAAGGACATACGTTGACGGGACATCTGGTGGCACCCGGCGTGAATGCGCCCAATCATCAGCACTTTTTCAGCTATCGGCTGGATCTCGATGTGGACGGTACCGCCAATTCGATCTACACGATGGAATCCCGCGCCGCCGACAGCACGACGAACGCGAAGGGCGAGAGCATCGAGATGCGGGAACGGGCAATCGGCTCGGAATCGGCCGCCACCATGGACGTGTCGTTCGCGGCCGTTCGTTCGTGGCGCGTCGCCAACACACACGTGCGCAACTCGCTGGGACAATTCACGGGGTACACGCTCGTTCCCGGGGCGGCGACGCCGAGTTTTTCACAGGAGTTTTCACTCCCACGCAAAGCAGCGGGCTACATCGGTCACCAGTTCTGGGCCAGTCCGCATGTTACCGACGAATTATATGCGGCCGGCGAGTTTCAGAATCTCGGGCGCGAAGGCGACGGGTTGCCGCGATGGACGGCCGCGAATCGCTCGCTGCTCGATACTGATGTCGTGCTCTGGTACACCCTTGGCATCACTCACATTCCGCGCCCCGAGGATTGGCCGTACATGCCGATCCACCGCGGTGGATTCAAGCTGGTGCCCACGTCATTCTTTGCGCGGAATCCCACGCTGGATGTTCCGGCGAGCAGGCGCTGATCACAGACGACACCGTACGTTCACGCCGCAATCACAAACTTTCGCTTTGAAAGAGCGGTGCGGCGCGGATCAAACTTAGGCAAGTCTCAACTTGATATTTCCAGCGCCTAATTCGCAATGCGCGACCGCGTCGGCGTTGTGTAGTGTTTATCTAGCCGTAGAAATCTTGACACTTGATGTTTGATGCGAGGTTATACGATCCATGCGTACCACGCTCGATATCGATGACGATGTCCTCGCCGCAGCTAAAGAGCGTGCTCGGCGCGAACAGAAGTCCATGGGGCCGGTGGTATCTGAGTTGGCGCGACACGCCCTCAACGCGCCGCACGAGCCGCCTGCGGTTTACGGCGTTCAGCCCTTCGAGCGTCGGGGCACGCTCGTCACCAACGACCTGATTGATCGGCTTCGCCACGACGACTCGTATTGATGCGCGCGCTACTCGATGTGAATGTGCTGATCGCGTTGCTCGATGCGGATCACTCGTCGCACACCGCCGCGCGACCAGCAACCGGGTGCACGAGTTCTGGTCAGACGCCGTGAGTCTCTTCGATCGATCAATCGCGATCAGCGCCGTTCAAAAAGCCACCGCGGCATCGGTGGTGGTGCTGTAGCCGTATCCCTGCTCTGGGCACGGGCGCTATACCGACACCAGGAACGCGGCTCCAACGCACCACTGAATCGAGGATGGTTTAGGCTGATTCGGTCCGCGGTCCGGACGTGGGATAGAGGATTGGAAAGGCAGGACGCGACAGGAGGGCGCGCGACTCAACGGGGGCTGTAGGTGATCATACCGACCATTTGCATCGCGGTCTTGCTCGTCATCATGTTTGCCAAACCTTCGGCCCGAGCCTGCCCGGTGGCGTTGGCGAACTGGCCGGTACCGCCCGCGAAAGTGATCGTGGCCACGAAGCTCACGATGCCGGGAGCGCTCAGTGCACTGGTGCCAGCGCTGGTCATGCGGAGCACGTCGCCGTTGGCGGCGGTGAGCGTGCGTTCCCCAACCTGCGTCCCCGCGACCGGATTGACTTCAAGGGTGCCGGCAAATGCTACGCGGCCGAGGGGGGAGAGGTCGCACGTGCCGCTATCGGTCTGGCGAACCAGCGGCGGCGTTGGCGCGGGACCTGAAGCGGGTGCGATCGACAAGTCGCAACTGCCACTGATCGCGCGAGGCGTTGGGGGCGCGACGAGTTCTGTTGCTTTCTTGCAGCCTGCGGTGGCCAGTGTGAGCACGATCATGGAAATAGAAAATGGGCGCATCGGTCGCTCCGGGAAACACGGGTGGCTCGGCTTGGAAACAGAGTCGCATTGTGCGGCTTGCCCCTCGGCCTGAGTGCGTGTTAGCTACCGGAGGCGCGTAGACTCAGCGTTAGATCTGCGTGAACCCTTCCCCCGGATAGCTCGTGCTCCGCATTTCCACGTTCGGTGGCTGCTTTCTGGAGCGCGACGGTACTCGATTGGATGGACTCTCGGGGCAACGCAAGGCGCTTGCGTTGCTCGCTGTCCTGGCTGCCGACGCCGGTGGGATGACGAGGGAGTCGTTGTCAACGCTGCTCTGGCCCGAGAGCGACGACGAGCGTGCGCGCACGTCGCTTCGCCAACTCGCCCACGCGCTTCGCACGCAGCTCGCCGAGCCCGACCTGCTGCTCCCATCCGCCGAGCTTCGACTGAATCCGGCGGTCATTACGAGTGACGTGGCGGAGTTTCGCGAGGCCATTGCGCAGGGAGAGCTCGACGTCGCGGCTGCGCTGTACCGTGCCCCTTTCCTGGATGGCTTCTACTTGAAGGGCGCCGATAGCTTCGAGCGGTGGACCGCGACCGAACGCGCGTCGCTGTCTGGGCTGGCGGCGCGCAACTTCGAACGACTGGCCGTGCGCGCCCACGCGCGTGGGGACGTGCACGACGCTACCGCTTGGTGGCGACGTCTGGCCACCGACGATCCGCTCAGCGCTCGCATTGCGGTCGGCTTGATGCACGCGCTCGATGCTGCGGGTGAACGGTCTGCAGCGGTGCAGCATGCCCGCGTGCACGAAACCCTCGTGCGAAGCGAACTGGGAAGCGAGCCCGATCGTTCGGTCGCCGACCTGGCAGCGTCTCTCCGTCAGGCACCGGTCGCACCGGCGACGGTTGCATCGTGGGAAGCATTGTCGGATGCGTCGTTCGTCGGAGCGACCATTGTGCCGCCGCTGGGCGTCACGCCGCCGATCGTGCCGTTGCCGGTCGGAACGACGTCAGCGGTGCCGCCGTCCGCCGAGAAGCGGCGCCGGTGGTCGGTCGCCCCACTGCTTGGGGCCGTTTTGGTGGTGACGGTGGTTTTCCTCGGCGTGCGCGCTGCCTGGACGACCCGCGATGCGCCGGCCAAACGTGGGGCGTTGAACACACGCGTCGCTACGTTGTCGGGGGCGCGACCATCAGTCGCCGTACTCCCCTTTGCCAACACGACGGGGACCGGTGCGGATGAGCATCTCGCCGACGGATTGACGGATGAACTGATCGGTACGCTGGGACGAGTGCCAGGGCTCAGGGTGATCGGTCGCACGTCCGCATTTGCTCTCAAGGGACGCGGACTTGGTGTGCGCGCCATCGCCGATACGCTTGGCGTGGGGTCGGTGCTGGAGGGGAGCTGGCGCCGGGTCGGGAGTCGGCTCAAGGTCAGCGCCCAGCTAGTGAGCGCGCCAGACGGCGTCGTGCTTTGGGCGGACACGTACGATCGCGAGTTTGTCGATGTCTTTGCGGTCCAGTCAGAGATTGCGCGAGCCATTGTCAGCGCGATGCGACGGCAACTCGGAGCTACCGAATCGGTGGCGGCGAATGATCGGCCGGCACCGACCAATCCTGCTGCGTATGAGCTCTATCTGAAGGGACGCCGCGTGTTTCAGTCCCGTGTCGATCCCGACGGCGTTCGGCAGGCCATCCGGTATTTTGACGAAGCCATCGCCAGTGATCCCACCTACGCGCAGGCCTACTCCGGTCTCGCCGACGCGCAGATCCGATTGGGAGTCTTCGGCTACGGTGATCCGCGTCAGTCGCTGACGAAAGCGAAAGCCGCAGCGCGGCATGCGCTCGCGCTCGACAGCACCCTGGCGGAAGCTCATTCTTCGCTCGCGCATGCGCTCATGATCGCGGACTTCAACTGGGTCGAGTCCGAACAGGAGTTCCGTCGCGCTATCGCGTTGAATCCTGGCTATGCGTTCGCCCGCGTGCCGTTCGCGATCTGTCTCTCCGCGCAAGGTCGGCTTGCGGAAGCGTTGGCCCAACTCGACAGCGCGCGCAGTCTCGATCCACTCGCCACCGCTATCAGCAACGTGCTCGGCCGGGTGTACGTGATGGCCGGCCAACCGGATCGTGCGATTTTCACGTTGCGGCAGGCGCTGGAGCTCGATCCGCAGTTGGATCTCGCGTACCAGCAGTTAGGGCATGCGTACCTGGCAAAGGGGATGAAGACCGAGGCGATCGCCGCATTCCGGCAGGCTGCCGCCCGAAGCGGGCCACGCGACTCGGCGCAACTGGCGTACGCCTACGGCACCACGGGGCAGCGCGAGGAGGCCAGGTTGATCATGCGCCGCTTACTTGAGACGAATCGTCGGGGTGCAACGCTGGCGTATCACTTCGCAATGGCGTTCGCCGGCATGGGCGATCACGACGCCGCGTTCCGTTGGTTGGACCAAGGCTACGCTGACCGCGCATCATTCATGGTCGGCGTGAAGATGGATCCTGGACTCG
>JANLPE010000070.1:0-42335 GCA_031366985.1 Gemmatimonadaceae bacterium | reverse complement strand
GGTCGCGAAAATCGTCGGGAAGCGAATCCGTCCGCCGAGCGGCGGCGCGATCAGCGGGCGCCAAGACGAACCGTGACCAGGTCACGACGCATGGGCGCGTCTGGGTCACCCACGCCGGCGAAGGCGTATGCGTTGCGACTGCACGTCCAGACGGCGATGAAGCGTTCTGCAGGAGAGAGGTCGCTCATGTCCGTGGCCAAGCCGTGTTCGCTGAGCGGCACGAAGCGCACTGACAACGTCGCTCGTCGATGGGCCGCGCGCTCGGCACGCGCCGCATCGAGCTCTGGCTCCGTCTCGTCTGCGTGGCCGCGGTGGATCATCCCTGTGTCCTCAGGCGAGCGTCTTGAGCACGAGCTTGGAAACGGCCTTGAGCGTATCGAACACCCCGTCACCTGACACACTGACGGCCTCGAAATACGGTGCCCGTTCTACCCATTCGCCGGTAGGAAGTTGCGAGATCAAAAAATCGCCAGCGCGAAAGGGATCGGCGAGTGGACGCATCCGCGCGGGATCGGTGACCTCCCAACCGGGATTGAGCATCTCCTGCAACTCGGCCAGCGGCGCGGCGTTCGGCAGATCGCGCTTGTTGTACTGCACGATGAATGGCATGCGTGTCAGATCATAACCGTACGCAGCCATGTTGTCGTACAGGTTCTGCATGGACTCGACGTTGGCTTCGGCGCGATCGGTCTGCGAATCGGCGACGAACACCACCCCGTCGACACCTTTCAGAATCAGCTTGCGACTGGCGTTGTAATACACCTGTCCCGGCACGGTATACAGGTGAAAACGCGTGCGAAAACCACGGATCGTCCCTAGATCGACGGGCAGAAAATCGAAGAACAGGGTGCGTTCTGTTTCGGTCGCCAGCGAGATGAGCTTGCCGCGCGTGCTCGGTGACACCTTGCCGTACACGTACTCGAGGTTGGTCGTCTTGCCGCCGAGTCCCGGCCCGTAGTAGACGATTTTGCAGTTGATCTCGCGTGACGCGTAATTGATCATCGACATCGCGAACGTTCCTTACTGGAAGAGTCGATCGATCTCGTCTTCCGCGCCCGCAAGAAATCCCGGGGGTGCTGACTGCGAGGTCCCGCCGCGTGCGAACACGCCTTCGAAAGTACGGGTGAGTTCATCCACGGCCGACTTCATGCGCAAGCGAACCAAGCCAAGCGTTGTGCGGTTATCGAAGAGCACGACGAGAATGACGCGTCGCGCGATGTCCGCAAGATACATCGACTCGCGCTCGCCCTGATGAAAGAGGACGCTGAAATCGCTTTCGCCGATCAGTCTGGCGAGTTGATCGTTGGCGCTGAAGTCGGCTGCGGTGAGCGTGGCGAAGGCGGTCGCGTCGAAATTGGGCGGTTCGCCGACGGTCGCGACCAACTGCCCGCTGCGATCGACAAGCAGGGCGCAACGCGCTTTGGCGTCGTACAGAAAACGCTGCAGCGTAATGGTGATGGCCCCGAAATCGTCCTCAGTGAACGACCAGGTGGCGGCGCCGACGGGCATGAACGGAAGGGGCGAAGGGTCGGTCGAGCACCTCAGCACCGGCGCGCGGCGTCACGCGGCTGGCACATCCGAGGTGGGATTTCTACGAACGTAACGCGCAGACAGGGCGAAAAGTAACCGACCCGGCCAGAGGGCATGGAGGCGGTGTCAGAGCATCTCGCGTCGGGCCGACAGCGCCTGCGCGATCGTTACGCCATCGGCATACTCGAGATCTCCCCCGACGGGCAGGCCGCGCGCGATCCGGGTGATCCGCACCCCGCGCGGAACGAGCAACCGCTGGAGGTACAGCGCGGTGGCCTCCCCTTCCATGGACGGATTGGTGGCGAGGATGACTTCCCGTACGGCTTCGGGCTCGATCCGCGCGAGAAGGGCGTCGATGGCAAGATCCGCGGGACCGACGCCGTCGATGGGCGACAGGCGGCCCCCGAGGACGTGATACAGCCCGCGGAACTCGCCGGAGCGCTCGACGGAGGCGATGTCGGACGCTTCCTCGACGACGCAGACGAGCTGCGCATCGCGGCGCGGGTCTTGGCAGAGGGCGCAGAGCGGCGCCTCGGTGAGGTTCCGACACCGCTCGCAAGTGCGGACCCGCTCGGTCAGCAAGACCAGCGCTTCGGCGAGGCGACGGCTCTGATCGGGCGATTGGCGCAGCAGGTGAAAGACGAGGCGCTGCGCGGTCTTTCGCCCGATGCCGGGCAGGCGCGCGAACTCGCCGGTCAGGTCGTCAATGACGGACACGCTTGCGATCTAGGGGTTGGGGAGGCGACAGGAACCGACACTTCAACTGCAACTGACTGCTTTGCCGCGTGTGTCCGCGGCAAGGTTGCTTGACTGGTTTTTCTTCTGACTTAGAACGGCAGCTTGAACGGGAGCTCGATGCCGCCGGTCACTTTGGTCATTTCTTCGGCCATCGCGTCGGCGGCTTTCTTCTGGGCCTCGGCGCAGGCGACGGCGATGAGATCTTCGAGCATCTCGATGTCGGCGGGGTTCACGACGGAGGGCTCGAGCTTCACGCGCTTGACGGTCATTTTGCCGTCACAGTCGACGGTGACCATGCCGCCGCCAGCGGAGCCGGTGAAGGTGCGCGCGGCGAGGGCTTCCTGCGCGGAGTGCAGGCGCGACTGCATGTTCTTGAAAGTGTCGAGCATCTTGAAGAGGTCACTCATAATCAGTCTCTGAGCTCCAGGTCGAGGGCTTTTACGGCGGCGTTTAACAGCGGGTCGAGAGCGGTCAGCGTGTCCATGCGCTCTTTCGTTACGTCGGCGGCGGTGATGCGGGTGGAGTTGGCGCGGTCGTTCGTTGATTGTTTCGCGGCGGCGGAGTCGGCGTGGTGTGCTTTGAGCGTGAAGGTCGTGAGGCCTTCGAAGCAGCCTTGCAGCGCGGCGAGTACGTCGGGTCGTGCGCTTTCGACGGCACGGGCCCAGGTGTCATCGGCGGCGAGATAGCCAAGTATCAGCGCACCCTGTGATGTGATGTGATTCGGGGTCATGCGTTGCATGGCTTGGGCGACCATGCCGCGGCCGTTACGCTTGATCATCTCGGGGACTTCGTACCAGCGTTCGAGCACCGTATCGAGCAACGGCGGCGGTGCGACACGCGAAGACGGCTCGGCGCGCGGGGGGTGCTTCACCGGTGCGGCCATCTGCGCGGCGGCGGCGGCTTGTGCCACCTGCTGCGTTGCGGGTCGCGGAATCGGTGGAGTGAACACCGGTGGTGCCAGCGCTGGAGCGACGGCGGCGGGAGGTGATGGCGGCAGTGCATGCGCCGAGGCCACGCGGGACTCAACGGCAACGCGACGCGACGGTGGATCTTCGCGGCCGCCTTCGCCGAATCCGTTCAACACTTCCTCGAGTTCGATCGTGCGATCGAGCAGCGCAAAGCGCACGAGCAGCGTCTCGAGCAACAGTTGCGGCTGTCCGCTTTTACGGAACATCGGTTCCATCTCAAGCAATGCGTGCAGCATGCGCAGCAGATCGCCCACCGTCACCCGCCCGGCACGCTCCGCAAGTTGCGAACGCAGTCGCTCGGGCAAATCGGGCGGCGTGCCGCCGAGCGCGATGGCGAGTTGCGCGCGCAGAAGATCGCCCAGTCCCGCGAGGATCAGCGTGAAGTCGACACCGGCGTCGGCGAGTCGCTGCACGGCCGGAAAGAGCTCGGCGGCGCGACGTTCGGCGATGAGATCGAGCAGCGTGACGTACTCGTCGTCGGGGATGAGCCCCAGCGCGGCGCGCACGCGCGCTGACGTGACGGCACCGACATCGCCGAGCGAGAGTACCTGATCGGTGAGCGAGAGCGCATCACGCAGACCACCGTCGGCGGCACGCGCGATCATCGCGAGCGCGTCGTCTTCGAACGAGACGCCCTCGTCGTGTAACACGATGGCGAGTCGTTCGCGGATTTCGGCGGGACCGATACGCTTAAGGTCGAAGCGCTGCAGTCGCGACAACACTGGCGCGGCCATCTGCGCAATTTTTTGCGGCTCGGTCGTGGCGAAGACAAAGACGACGCGTGGTGGCGGCTCTTCGAGAATTTTCAGGAGCGCGTTCCACGCTTCGCGCGTCAGCATGTGCGCTTCGTCGACGATGTACACTTTGTAGCGATCGTCGCCCGACGGTGCGTACATCGCACGTTCACGGAGCTCACGGGCGTCGTCGACACCGCGATTCGACGCGGCATCGATTTCGACGACATCGAGCGACGTGCTGCCGGCCCAGATCCGCTGACAGCTGATGCAGCTGCCGCAGGGCTCGCCCTGCAATTCCGGCTCGCCGCGGCGTTCGCAGTTGAGCGCCATGGCGAGGACGCGTGCAAGTGTCGTCTTGCCGGTGCCGCGCGGACCGCACAGGAGGTACCCGTGCGCGACCCGGCCACGGGCGATGGCGCCCTTGAGCGTATTGGCGACGTGAGACTGTACCGCGACGGACGCGAAGTTCCGCGGGCGGTATTTGCGAGCTAAGGCGAGCGACATGATGCGTTCAATTTAGCCGCTTTCCGGCCACGCGGCGGTGGATCTGGTGAAGAATGCGCGGCCGAGCGCCGAGACATCTGTGGCTGATGGTCTCGCCTCCGCGCCTGATGGATATTGCTTACCTGCTCGTCGGCGCGCTGGCGCTGATCGACCTCACGGCCGGGGCGCGTCCAACGCTGAGTCCCGCGGTTATCGGGTTCGCGACGTTTCTGGTGCTGGTGCTCACGTGCGTACTCGTTCGCCAGTCACAAGTGAAGGGCGAGCATGCGCGACTCGACAACGTGGCCGCCTCGCGCGATGCATCACGTGCCGCCGAAGCGCGACCCGCGGCGCTGACGGCGGAGCAGATGATCGGTCAGCGTGCGCGGTCGCTGGTACATGTCGATGACGTCGCTGCGGCGCGGTTGAAGCTCGCGCGACTGGTGCGTCGACCAGATTCACCGGAAACGATTGAATGTCGCAGCAAGACCGCGACGGGTGAATGGCGCTGGATCGAGATCCTAAACACGCACCGATTGCAGACGGACAGCATTCACGGCTTGGTGCTGAACGGTCGCGACGTCACGGCGCGCCGCAAACTCGGGGGGAAGCTGTCGTGGCAGGCGTTTCATGATCCGATGACGGGGCTCGCGAACCGCATGCTGTTCTCCGATCGCGTCTCACATGCGTTGACGACACGCTGGGCAACGCGGCCGGCGACGAATTGCTGAAGCAGGTCGCGCGCCGCATTGAAGAGGTGGTTCGCGCCGCTGACACGGTGTCGCGAATGGCCGGTGATGAATTCGCTGTGCAGCTGAAAGATGTCGACATAGCGAGGTGTTCGGCGACGGCGGAGCAATTGCTCGAGGAGCTGACGCGTCCATTCGTGCTCGAAGGGCGCGAAGCGTGCATTGGTGCGAGCCTCGGCGTCACCGTAGCGGAACCGGGCGTGAGGATGGAATCGCGACCGTCGCCGACGACATTGAGGGCGAGCGCCAACTCACGGAGTTGCAGGTACTGGGCGGTCTGCTGCGTCAGGGATTTCTGCCGTCGCATCCGCTCGCGGGGCCGGCATTCGCGCGACTGGTCGCGGTGGGTGAACCGTTGCATTGACTGCCCGCGAGTCCGCCGACGAGCCTGCCGACGCCAAGCGATGGGTCGCCGCTGAATTTATTAGTCGGCAGAACTGCAGGGGGGGGGCAAAAAGCGCGCGGGAGGTCTGCTCCACGAATGGAGCGGATCCTCCCGCGCGCAGTGCTCCGGGCCTGACGAAGCGACGCTAGACACCACGTGCCGCTGCTACCTTCGGGGTCCTGACGGATTTGGCGGGCTAACGCCCTCCGGGACCCGGAGCGACTGCAAGATAGTGCGGCGGAAGGGAGGATGGAACTGCGGGAACTGACGACTGCGATAGCGGACAACTACGATATCGGCTAAACGATATTGGATGTCGGATATCGGAGAACTGCGACTACGATGTCGGATATCTGACAACAGCTACTACGATATTGGAGAGGGGTCACAACGATTCCAAGGCGCGGCGGAGGCGTTGGGCGGCTTCGGCGACCATGGCGGCGGGGGCGTCTAGGTGAGTGACGGCGCGAACTCGGGAGTTGTGCCAGAAGGAGATGAGGACGCCGTGCTGTTGAGCGCGTTCGACGATCTCGGTGGCGTTTGGGGTGGGCAGATCGATCATGACGATGTTGGTGTCGGGATGCACGACCTTTACGCCGCCGGCACCGTCGATCGCGTTGGCGAGGTCACGCGCGGCGGCATGGTCTTCATGCAGGCGCGACAGGTGATGCTCGATACCGTAGAGTGCGCCGGCGGCGAGGATGCCGCTCTGGCGCATGCCGCCGCCGAAGCGTCGGCGCACGCGCACGCCACGCGCGATGAGATCCGCCGGTCCAGCGAGCGCGGCACCGACGGGCGCGCCGAGCCCTTTGCTGAACGACACCATGACGGTATCAGCACAGGCCGCGAAGTCTTCGAGCGGCGTGCCGGTGGCGGCGGATGCGTTCCATAGGCGCGCGCCGTCGAGATGCACGGGAAGATTCGCATTGCGCGCGACGCGCTCGATCGCCTGCATCTCGTCGAGCGACGTGACGACGCCACCTGCACCGTTGTGGGTGTTTTCAATACAGACCAGTGACGGCTCGGCGGATGAATCTGAGTCCGGGCGGATGGCGGCGGCGAGATCGGTCGCCCGCATCACACTGCCAGCGGCGGGGCGCACCGGAATGATCTGCACGCCACACAATGCGGCGGTACCGGCCATCTCCCACTCGACGATATGTGCGTCGATGTCAACGAGAATTTCCGTGCCCGGCCGGGTGTGCAACCAGATAGCCGCCTGATTGGCCATCGTACCAGTAGGAAAGAAGAGCGCGCGTTCCTTGCCGAGTCGCTCGGCGACAATGGCCTCGAGTCGCTGCGTCGTCGGATCGCCTCCGAGCACGTCGTCGCCGACTTCGGCGTCGGCGATGGCGCGGCGCATGGCGGGGGTGGGGCGGGTCACGGTATCGCTTCGGAGGTCAATCATTGAGTAGGGAGTATTGAGTAGGGAGTCGGGAGAAACGGCGAGTTGGGAGACGGTACTCGATACTAGATACTGAGACTCGATACTCCATACTGCGACTCGATACTCGGGACTTTACCGGCGCTTGCGGGGGGTGTTGAGGGCGTTGAGTTCTTGGCGGCGTAGTTCTACGGCTTGGGCGAGTTCACCGCCGATCAGGAAAAGCAGGGATCCGTAGTATGTCCAGAAGACCACCGCGACGATTGCGGCGATGGTGCCGGTGTACAGGGAACTCGGATCGAACTGTTTGGCGAGTAGGGCGAACACGTTGCGCGCGATTTCGAATAAGACAGACGCCGCGGTTGCGGCGATCAGGGCGGTGCGCGCCGATGGGCGGCGGCGTGGCAGGCCGTGGTACAGTGAGTAAAACAGCCCGAAGACCACGCTGATCGCGATGGCGCGTCCGATCACGTAGGTAATGCCGCTCATCGCCGATTCGCGCAGGCCGATGCGCACGAGGAGTTCGAGCCCCTGGGTCGTCGCGAGCGTAATGTACGCGGACACGGTGATGTACAGCACGACCGCCAGCGTGGCGACGAGCGTCGCGCCGAAATCGAACAGTTTGCCGACCACGATCCCGCGATCGGCGCCGTCGAAGATCAGGGCGAGGCAACTGCGCAACGATCCAAAGAGTCGCGTCGAGAACCACGCGAAACCGATCGCCGCATAGAGCCCGACCTGACCACGCGTCGCAAGCACATCAGTGACAATGCTCTGCAGCAGTTCACTCGCGGTGTTGGAGTCGCTCGGGAGAAACGACTGCAGCAATCCATTCACCGTGCGTGCGGCCGCGTCCGGCTCGGCGCCGAGCAGCAGCGCGATGCCAGCGATCAAGAGCAGCACAAACGGCACGAGGGCGAGCAGGACGTTGAACGCCAGCCCGCCCGCGAGAAAGAGCACGTTGTCCTCCGCGCTCTGTTTCCAGATGCGGCGGACAACGTCCCACCACGTCTCAATCGTCGGTCGCAGTGCCGTCAGCGCGATCTTTCCCTGCCCCCTCCGGGGCGACGTCGTGTGCACCGTCGTGTGCACCGTTATGTCTCAGTTGGTGTCGCTCGTCATGTGACGACGACGCACGCGCCTGTCGACGCGCGTCTCGGTACGCCTGACGGCTTTCCGCATAGGCACGCTTCGATTCGGCGACGGCCTGCTCGAGCTCCGCGCGAGCCTGTAGCGCCGCCTCGCGTCCGGCGTCGACGGCATCACCGACGGCGTCCGTCCGCGCGCGCACGGCGTCACGTGCACGATCCACCCGCGCGTCGAACTTCGCGCGCGCACGATCGACGCGTGCGTCGAAGTTCGCGCGAGTCTTATCCACGCGCTGTCCGAGTTCATCGGTCAGGTCTTCTGTCATGTCCTTGACCCGACGTCCCGCACGACGCGCCTCTCGCTGCAGACGTTCGCGCGTTTCCTTGCCGCTCGCCGGTGCGAAGAGCAATGCGGCACCGGCGCCGAGCGCCATGCCAAGCAGCAGCATGCCAATCCCGCTGTCACTGCCACCCTGCTCCACGATCACTACGCGTTCATCATCGTACTCATCTCGCCGGGCCATTTGCACCTCCGATTGAGTACCGAGTACCGAGTACTCAGTACGTGAGACTAGTCGCTCAGATCCGCATCATCGGGCGCCGCAATCACGGTCGTCGTGCCGTCCGGCGCCTTGCGATGCTGCGCCGGTGGATGGACGAACTGCGTAACCGCGTCGCGCGTACCACTGATACCGAGCTGACGGAACAGAAATCCAAACTTGTTGTCGTAGGCGGCGCCGAGCGTCGCTCGCATCTCCGCCGGCAACGACCACAGCTTCTTCTTGAACGGTCCAATCGCCTTCTTGCGCGACTTGTAGTAGAACTGCTCATCGGTGTCCGTCGCCTTGCGTTCATCCTTCGCGTTGACGTCGAGCCAAGCGTACATCTCACGCTTGAGCTCGGCAGGCAAATGATCGTACAGCATGGTCTGGAAACCCGTCGCCAAGTGGATTTCCGCCGTCTCGCGCGTGGGGAAGCTGTTGAACGCCGCGTCGGGCAACGTCGACGCGCCATGCTGTACAGCGCCTGCCATGCTGTACTTGTCGCGAGCCAGTTTCGACAACGACTCGAGCGTATCGAGATCGAGCGCAACGGCGGCGATCGATCCGTCGGCGAGCACCACTCCACCGTGCGATGTACCGGACTGCACGGAAATTTTCGACAGCCCAGCCATGCCTGGCACCTGCGCGGCGAGGGTGCGATTAAAGCCATCCATGAAAGCCTCGAGCTCGGCCGGCGTGCTATTTTCCGTCCCGACTTCGCCGATCTCCCCACCGATCGAGATCGTGACGCCCGCTGGTTGTTCGGCCCGCACGGCGCGCGTGATCTCGACGCAGACCTCGTAGTTCAGCCGCTGCTGTTCGTCGAGATTCGGCTTTGAGAGATCGACCAGCGTCGAGGTGTCGACGTCGATGTTGTAGAAGCCCGCCGCGACGGCCTCCTTCACGATCGCCTTCACCGCGTTCACTTCCGTGACGGGATCCACCGCGTACTTCTTGTGGTTGACCTGGAAGTGATCGCCCTGAATGAAGACTGGTCCGCGGAAGCCTTCGCGCATCGCGGCGGCGAGCATGACGGAGACGTATTCCGCCGGACGCTGCTCGGTGTACGCCACTTCAGAGCGCGCAATCTCCAGTATGAACGCACCGGCATCCATCGACTTGGCGGTGCGGAAAATTGAACGCGCGGTGTCGTACGACATGCCGCGCACGTTGATCGCAGGCACGGTGAAGCCGTGACACTTGCCCTGGCCTCGCGCGATGTAGAGATCATGAATCGACGCGGCGCGAACACCGACCGACTGGCCGAGTTCCCAGAGTATCCAACGCGCCGTATCGCGCGCGGATTCTTCGGCGAACACGGCCTGCCAGATGAGGGCGTCCATGTGCGCAGATTCAAGCGCGGCTGGATCGTGCAGGTGGACCTTGCCACCTTCGACGGTGACAGCGCCACCAAACAACGGCGATGCGGAAGCGTTTTGGGAAGTCATCGGCAAATTGGAAGCAGACTGAAGAGTGGAACGGCGGCAGGTAACCGTTCCAGCGGGAAACATCCCATTTATCGCACGATTGCGGCAGTAGCAAATGGGAGTAGAACGCAACTCGGGCGGAGCGGGCTGCACCGTCCGGGTTCGCGTGCTGTAATCGTTTGCATCGGCGCTACACGTTCCAGCGTGAATCGGGCTTCGGCAGCCGGTCCCATTCCGCGCGGGCCGCGTCGCTGCCCGGCTTGCCGAGCATCGCGTACGCGAAGTTTTTGCCGAGTTCGACGCCTGGTTGATTGAAGGCGTCGATGCCGTACAATGCGCCCGCGTAGGCCGTCGCCAGCGCGAAGAGCTGCAGCAGGCTACCGACGTGCCACGCATCGATCGCGTCAATCGCGATCGTCGTGTTGAACCGTCCGCGCGCAGCCAACGCACCGGCGGTTGCGCGCTGTTCGATGTCGATCAACTCGCCGAGCGTGTGCCCGCCGAGGTAGGCGAGTTCGGGGATGTCGGCGTGCCGCGCGGGAATCGGCCCTTCGTTCACTCGCCCGTTCACCGCGATGAACGTGACGGTCTTGTCGAGCGGCCCTTCCATGAAGAGTTGCACCTGCGAATGCTGATCGGTCGCGCCCAATGCCGGCAGAGGCGTCGGGCCGGTGTGCGCGCCGTCGGCGCGGATCTTTCCAAGCGACTCGGCCCACAGCTGCACGAACCAGAGCGCCAGGTCGCGCAACGGATCGGCGTACGGCATGAGCGCGTGGATGTGCCGCCCGTGCTTCGTGTCGGACAGCCACTGCAGCACCGCGAACGCGCCGGCCGGATTGACGGCAGGGTCGTTACTGGCCGCCCGCGTCGTCATGTCTGCGGCGCCGCCGAGCAGGGCACGAATGTCAATGCCGATCAGCGCTGCCGGCAGCATGCCGACTGGCGACAGCACGGAGAAACGACCGCCGACGTTTGGCGGGATTTCGAGCGTGGTGATATTCTCGGCGCGTGCTATGCGGCGCAGCGCGCCGACTTGGGGATCGGTTACGAACACCAGATGCTCGCGCGCCGTGTCTTCACCGAGCGACTGCGCGAGCGCTTCCCGCACGATGAGATACTGCGCCATCGTTTCGACCGTGCCGCCGGACTTAGATACCACGAGCACGAGCGTGCGGGCCAGATCGAGCCGCGACAGGATGGTGTTGATCGTCGAAGGATCGACGTTGTCGAGCACGTGCAGCCTAGGATGGCCGTTCCGGTCCGCGGCGCTGAGCGTGTTCCAGGCCAGCGGTCGCAGTGCGGTGCGCAGGGCGATGGGACCGAGCGCCGAGCCGCCGATGCCGAGCAGCAGCACATCGTCGAAACGTCCGCGCGCACGACCGGCGATATCGAGCGTCGCGCGGATAACCGCTTCGTTCGTCGGCAGCGTGAGGAATCCCAACGACGCGCGCTGCGCCTCGACGGCGGCGTGTGCGGCCGCGAAGGGCTCGCGCGCGCCACGCCACTCCGTCTCGCTGATGCCGAGTCCGTCGGGCAGTGCGCCCGCCATCATGTTGGTGAAGTCGATGCGCAGTGTCATGCGGGCAGTTCCGGATCAAGAGTCACGACCAGACCGTCGTAGGCAGGACTGATTCCCGCTGGCAGCTCCGCCGCGAGATCGGCGTGGAAATTGTGATGCGTAAGATGCGTGAGGTACGTGCGTTCGGCACCAATCTGCCGCGCGACCTGCACCGCTTCGTTGATCGAGAGGTGCGACGAGTGCGGCTGGCGCAGCAGCGCATTCAGCACGAGCACGCGCACGCCGGCGAGTGCCTCCAGCGCGTCCGGCGGCAGCGATTTCGCGTCGGTCACATACGCGATGTCGCCGACGCGATAGCCAAGCACGGTTGACCGACCGTGCGGCAACGCCAGCGGTAGCACGGTGATCGCGTTGACCATGAACGGAACGCCCGGCGTCACCGCCACCAGATTGCCTTCCGGTTTGCTGGTGTCAGGCAGCGGGCGCACGTTCTCGTCGACGATGTACGGAAAGCGCTCGCGCAGAACGTCCAGCGTTTCCTGTGCGCCGTACAGCGACAGTGGCACGTGACGACGCATCGTGAACGACCGCAGATCGTCGATGCCGTGAATGTGGTCCGCGTGTTCGTGCGTAAAGAGCACCGCGTCCACCATATCGATCTGCGCCGCCACGAGCTGCAGACGGAGTTCGGGCGGTGTGTCGATCAACAGACGCGTGCCATCATCCGTCTCGATGATGACACCGCATCGTGTACGCTGATCGTGCGGATCTGTCGAATGACAGACCGCGCAGGGGCATCCAATTTGTGGAACCCCGAAGCTTGTGCCGGTCCCGAGGAACCTCAGCCGCACGATGCGATCACACCGTTTCGACCTTGAGCAGATTCGTCGTGCCGGGTACGTCGAACGGCACGCCGGCGGTGACGAGCACGCGATCGCCTTTCGTGACCAGCGCGAGATCGAGCGCTTCGCGCAACGCCATCGCGACCATGTGATCGTAGCCGCGCGCCGTCGGGACGAGGCGCGGTACGACGCCCCACACGAGCGACAGCTGACGGCAGACGCGCGGCTCATCGGTAAGCGCCAGAATCGGCACACTCGGTCGATGCGACGCGACGATGCGTGCCGAGAATCCGCTCTTGGTGAAGACCACGACCAGCGGCGCGTCGAGCATGCGGACGGCCGCCACCGTTGCGGCCGCGATAGCCTCCTCCGTGTTCACTCCGCTCTCATACCGACGTTCCGGTCGACCACTGTTGTGAGGCCGCGGATTTGACTCGATTTCAAAGATGATGCGACGCATCGCTTCGACGGCAAGGCGCGGATATGCGCCGGCGGCCGTTTCCGCTGACAACATCACGCAATCGGTGCCATCGAGAATTGCGTTGGCGACATCGCTGGCCTCAGCGCGCGTCGGGCGCGGATTCTCGATCATCGACTCGAGCATCTGCGTCGCCGTGATAACCGGGCGCCCCATGCGATTGGCCATCGCGATGATGTTCTTTTGCGCGATCGGGACTTTCTCGAACGGCAGCTCGACGCCGAGGTCACCACGCGCGACCATCACGGCGTCGGAAGCGCGCAGAATCTCTTCGATGTTCTGGAGCGCGACATCTTTTTCGATTTTTGCGACAACAAGGATCGACTTGGGGATGAGCGCCCGCAGCGATTCGATGTCTTCGGCCTTGCGCACGAAGCTCAGCGCCAGCGCATCGAGTTCATTCGCGACGGCGAAGGTGATGTCGGCCTTGTCCTTCTCGGTGATCGACGGCGCCGATACCGGAATGCCGGGCAGGTTCATGCCCTTGTGGCTCGAGAGCTTACCGCCGTGCACGACCGTGGCCGACACGCGCGGTCCATTGACGGCGGTCACGAGCAATTCGATGAGGCCGTCGTTGATCAGAATACGATTGCCGGGACCGACGTCGTGGCTGAGCTGATCATACGTGACCGGGATCTCGTCATCCGCGGCCAGCTCTTCCTCGACGAGGACGACACTATGTCCGGGCTCGAGTTCGCGCGGTGCGTCCAAGTCGCCGATACGAATACGCGGTCCCTGCAAGTCGCCCATAATGGCGACAGTTCGCCCAAGCGAGGCCGACACTTCGCGCACGATTCCAATGGTCCGCGCGTGCTGCTCGTGCGTGCCATGCGAGAAGTTGATGCGCGCGACATCGAGGCCCGCTTCGATCAGGTCGCGAATGCTGTCGTGCGTGTTGCTGGCGGGCCCCAGTGTTCCGACGATCTTCGTCCGCGGGACATGGGAACGCTTAAACGTCGCTGTGCCACTGTCCGTCGTCGAGATCGAGGCGGCGGCGCGCTCGGGGCCAGTACGTGGGATGGTCATGATCGGATGAGTTTCAGTTTCCGTGTCGGACACGACTTATGCTCCGGCATGAGTTACGGACGCGGATGCGGCGGCGAGCGCGGCGCGTTTGCGCGCCAGTCCGGCCAACAGCGTTACGAAAGATTGTTCGAATGAGGCCAGCCCCTCTTGGAGCAGGCGATCGGTGACGGTACGCAGTGAGACGCCAGCGGCTTCGAGCGCTGCCAACGCGCGCTCGGCGCCAGCGACGTCGTTATCGACGCTGCGCCGTGTTTCTCCGTGATCGCGGAACGCTTCGAGCGTCGCGGGGGGCAGCGTATTGACCGTGTCTGGACCGACGAGTTCCTCGACGTAGATCACGTCGCGGTACGCCGGGTTCTTCGCGCTCGTACTTGCCCAAAGCGGGCGCTGCACCCGCGCTCCCGTGTCCGCGAGCGCGGCCCATCGCGCTGACGAGAAGCTCGCGGTGAACAGTCGGTACGCGAGCTTCGCGTTGGCGATCGCGGCCTTGCCCTGCAGCGCGTGCAGCGTGTCCGCGTGAGCTTCGTCGGCGATGGCCATCGTCTCGAGCTGCTTGTCGATGGCGGAATCGACGCGACTGATGAAGAAGCTGGCGACCGACGCGATGCGATCGATCGGCAATCCCGTAGCGCCGCGCTGCTCGAGGCCCGCGATGTACGCGTCGATGACCTGCGCGTGCGCGTCGATAGCAAAGAGCAACGTCACGTTGACATTGATGCCATCGGCGATCAGTTGCTGCACGGCGACGGCGCCTTCGGTGGTGCCGGGCACCTTGATCATAAGGTTCGGGCGATCGACCAACGCCCAGAGCTTGCGCGCTTCGACGATCGTGCCCGCCGCGTCACGCGCGAGGTCGGGCGACACTTCGAGCGAGACATAGCCGTCGACTGCATGGGTCGCGTCATACACGCCGCGAAAGGCATCGCAGGCGTCGCGGACGTCCGTCGCGGCGACGGTGAAAAACGCATCGCGATCGCTCATCGCGTCGGGCAGCGTACGCAACTGCGCATCATACGCCGCGCCTTCCGCCAGCGCCTTTTCAAAGATTGTCGGATTGGACGTCATGCCGGTCAGTGCATCATCTTTGATACGACGGGCAAGATCGCCGTTGCCGAGCATGACGCGGTCGATATAGTCAAGCCAGAGCGATTGCCCAGCAGCGTGCAGCGTGTGAAGGCGCGAGGACATGGCGAGTGGAGTCGAGTCGGAAATGGTTGCGCCGCTGCGATTGCCAGACGGAATCGCAACACTGCATGGTAATTCGTCGCGCGCCCCTTAGCACGTTCCCGTAACCGGTTGCGCCCGTTATTTCTATCCGGAACCGATCACAGCACTGATCGTATTCATCCTGAAGTGCCGTTGCTCCCTATCTCTGGCCCACTGTGCATGCGTGAACGTGTCATTTTTCCGGTCATTCCACGACGTGCGGTCGTGTTGCGGCACCCGTCGCTCCGGGTCGCCGCCACGATGGTCATCGTCGCTTCGACGCTGAGCGCCTGCCACTCGGCTCGGCGCTCCGCGAGCGCGCCGGCCAACCTCACGGCCATCGCGGCTGCCTGTGCCGTTCCGGTCGCCGCGCCGAGCAGCTCGCTGGCGGGAACGCCGGTGTCCGAGCCGCTGGTGACCTTCGATACGGCATGGACCATCATCGCGCGGACTCACTGGGACACCACCTACAACGGGGTGAACTGGAAGGCCCTGCGCGACACGCTTCGACCACGAGCGGCGGCGGCCAAGACGACGGGCGAGCTGCGGGGGGTGCTGTCGGTGATGGTGGCCAGTCTCAAGCAGTCGCACTTTTCGATCATTCCTCGAGAGATCAGCGACGCGACAGTCGGCGGTGACGGACGCGCGTCGAGGGATCAGAGCGGTACGATCGGCGCCACACTGCGCGCGCTCAACGGCGGGGTGGTCGTCACGCAGGTCCCCGGCCATGGCGCCGCTTCCCGTGCGGGAGTCAAGCCGGGCTGGATGGTCGAGGCGGTATCCGGCTGCCCCATCGCGACCCGACTGAAGGCCATTCCGCACGATCCAGACCCACGGCGCGCCGCGCTGACGGATTTCAGCGTCACGACGCGCATGCTATCCGGTCCGGTCGGCGAGGCCGTCACCGTGACTTTTCGCGACAACGATGGCGCCGCGCAGACGGTCAACATTGTCCGCGAAAGCGAACCGGGCACGCTGGCGAAGTTCGGCAACCTGCCGCCGTTCCCAGCCTCGCTGACCCACGAACGGGTGAAACAGGGCGGCAAGACTGTCGGCATCATCCGCTTCAACATCTGGATGCCAGTGCTGTCGCCGCAGTTCGACGCCGCGATGGACTCGCTGCGGGACGTGGACGCGATGATCATCGACGTCCGTGGCAACTTCGGCGGCGTGGGCGGCATGTCGATGGGGATCGCGGGGCATTTCCTCGACAGCGCGCTGACGATCGGCACGATGCATCAGCGTGGAGCGGCGCTCAAGTTCGTGGCCAACCCGCGACGGGTTGACACGAAGGGGCATTCGGTCAGGCCGTTCGCGGGACCGCTGGCGCTGCTGGTCGATGAGCTGTCGATCAGCACGACCGAAATTTTCGCCGGCGGCCTGCAGGAGCTGGGCCGAGCCCGGGTATTTGGAGTACAAACCTCGGGGCAAGCGTTGCCCTCGGTGCCCGAGCGTTTGCCCAACGGCGACATCTTGTATCACGCGATTGCCGATTTCACGTCCCCCACGGGGAAACCGGTGGAGGGGGACGGCGTCAAGCCGGACGTTATCGCGCCGATCACGCTGAAAGCGCTGCGCGAGGGGAAGGATCCCGCCCGGGACGCCGCACTCGCGTGGGCGGTCCAAGCGGCGAAGCAAACTTTGAAAGGGACCACGCCGTAGTGCGTGTGCGTTGCTCGTATGCGTTGTGCAAATGCGTTGCGCAGGACCGTTCACCGCAGTCGATCTAACCGAGCAGTTCATTACACTCAGCCTTTTGAGGACTATCTGATGCAGTCATTTTCCCGGATCGCCGCGGCCGTGATGGCGCTGTCGATGACGGTCGTGGCCCCGCAGTCGGTGCGCGCGCAGGCGCTGCCGCCCGCCAGCGACATCATCGCGAAATACGTTACGGCGATCGGCGGCAAGGCCGAAGTCATGAAGGTGACGTCGCTGAAACAGATCGCGACCATGGAAGTCCCGGCGATCGGCTTGAGCGCGTCGATGGAAATGTTCGCTGCGGCGCCGAACAAGATGGCCATGAAGACGAACATCCCTGGCATGGGCGAGATGCAGAACGGCTTCAACGGGACGGTCGGCTGGGATGTCAATCCGATGCAGGGACCGCGCCTGCTGGCGGACAAGGAACTCGCCAACATGACGGAGAACGCCGATTTCTACGGCAACATGCTTTATCCGGCGGACCGCTTCTCGACGATGGAAACGGTTAGTGACACGACGATCGCCGGCGAGAAGGCGTACAAGATCCGCATGGTGCGCAAAGCAACGAAGGCTGAGTCCTTCGCCTACTTCTCGGCTACGTCTGGCCTGATGGTGGGCGGCATCAGCACGACGGAATCACCGATGGGCTCGATGACGTCGTCGCAGGTGGTGTCGGAGTACAAGAAGTTCGGCAACCTGATGATGCCGACGAAGATCGAGCAGACGATGGGACCGCAGAAGATCGTGATCACGGTCAAGGACGTCATCATCAACGGCGCGACTGACGCGGCGTTCGCGGTGCCGGAGCAGGTCAAGCCCCTCATCAAACCCAATTGAGTAGGGAGTAGGGGGTAGAGAGTCGGGAGAAGCTGCTGAGTAGGGAAAGTGAGACAACGGCGAGCCTTTTTGGGGGCTCGCCGTTTTCCTATGACGGCGGGTGACTGCGGGTTACTTGGTGCCGGTGTAGACCACTTGGTAAATGCGGCCGGCTTTGTCATCGCTGATGAGAATTGAGCCGTCCTTCATTGTCACGAGCCCTGTGGGGCGATGATCGGCCTTGGCGGGATCGAGCTTGCCGTTGGCGAAGTTATCGGCAAACGTTTCGTACGTGCCGTCGTACACGCCCTTGGACGCGGGCACGAAGACGACTTTGTAGCCGCCCTGTTCCTTCGGCGCGCGATTCCATGAGCCGTGGAAGGCGATGAAGGCGCCGTCGCGATAGCGCGCCGGGAATGCGTTGCCCGTGTAAAACATCAGGCCATTGGGCGCCCAGTGTCCGGGGAAGTACACGGTCGGCGCCTTCTTCGTGGTGCAGCGCCCGGCGTCTTTCGCGTTGCCGCCGTACTCTGGCGCGAGTACGAGACGCTTCAGGTTCGTGTCGAAGTAGCAGTAGGGCCAGCCGAAGTCGTCCTTGTCGTTGATCTTGAGAAACTCTTCGGCCGGCTGGTCGGCCGACGCGGCTTCGTCGTACAGCGGCGCCCAGTTCTGGAAGAGCTGATCGCGACCATGCTGCGTCGAGTAGAGCTGACGTTCAGTCGGATGCCAAGCGAGGCCGACCGCGTTGCGGATGCCGGTAGCGAATCGCGCCGACGCCGAGAACTGCTGGCCGAGCTGCGTATAAGAGAATTTCCAGATGCCGGCGCGCGTCTCGAGCTCGACGCACGGGTCGGCGCCCTTCGCGTTGTTCTTGCGGTCGTTCTCCTGACAGCTGTTGGAGGGCGAGCCGATGTTCACGTACATCGTGCCACGACCATCGAGCACGAAATTGCGCGCCGCATGGCCGCCGGTGGGCAGGCCCTTCACGACGGTGTCCGGCGCGCCCGACGGGGCGGCCGCACCCGCCGAGTACGGAAAGCGCAGAATCGCCGTTTTCGCGTCGACGTAGAGCGCACGACCCTCGATCGCGATGCCGGTGCCCCCGACAGGGCCGAAAGAACCGATGAACTTGGCGCGACCGGTCGCCTGCGGTCGGAAGACCATAATGCCACCGCCGGTCGTGTCGCCACGCTGACGGTTCTGACGGATGATCAGGACATCGCCGTTGGAGGCGATGGCCATATGGCGTGCGCCACCCAAGCTATCGGCGAAGATAGAGGCGCAAAATCCGGCCGGCAGCGTCAGCCCGGCGTTGTCAGCGGCACAGACCGGTGCCATCTCCGTCGTCGTCCGACGATGTGCCGCGAGCACAACCCCGAGGCTGAGCGCAGCGACGGTGGATGCGACGGTGGCCGTCGGACGCCACCAACGCCGAGGTCCACCGGCGATTCCACGAGCAAATTCACGTAACACGACGCGTTCTCCATGATCAGGTCGGAGGCCAGCGAGCCAGTCGGAGGCTCGCCGATGCTGCAGAGAGGAAGGTCGCGTGGTGCCCACGACCTGCGCCAGAGCTGTCGGAGTTTGGCCCGCCTCGCTCGTGACCCATCCCTCGGCCTTTGTTGACTTCCCTCATCCGAGTCAGAGATTGTGCACTGTGCCCCTGCCCTCGCTTCCTGCCCTTCGATTCGCTGCGACCCGTCCGAGTCCCCGGCGATGCCGACGGCCACGACGTGGCGTCACGCTGCTCGAACTCGTGATCGTGCTCTCGCTGATGGGAATGGCCGCGGCGATCGTCGCGCCGGTGCTGGCTCGGCGCGCATTCACCGACGAGCGGGCCGATCTCGTGGCGCTGACAAATGCCCGCCGCCGGGCCGTCCAGCGCGCGGAGCCGCTCCATTTCGTCATGCAGTCCTCAGGCGCGTGGCGACTGTCCGGGGCGCGCGATGCGGCCGTGATCGATTCGGGAACGGTATCGCTCGCGTCGTCGGCACTCGCGTCGTCGGCACTGGCAGACGGCACGAGTTCGATGGATGTGATGATTGATGCCTTGGGCGCGTGCGTTCCGGCGCGGCAGGCCTCGTCGATACAGCTGTTCGACCCCTTGTCGTGCGCAGTGCCGAGAGACGCGATGCGCCGCCCTGAGGCGCGTCAATGACGTTGCTCGAGGCCGTTATTGCGTTCGTGTTGCTCTCGCTGGTGGGCATTGTGTGTCTCGATCAGTCACGCGGCGCCTCGCAGTTGCAGCGGTCGAGCGCCGAGTGGAATCGCGCGATCGCGCAGGGCGACGCCGCTCTGGCGGCCGCGGTGTCTGGAGCGCCGGACGTCCCGATCGACGGCACGACGGCGCCGTCAGCAGGCGCAGCCCGCGCGGAGGTGGCGCGTCAACCGTGGCGCGATCGGCTGGATGAAGTGCGCGTCACCGTACCGATGGCGCAGGGGCGTTCGTATGTGATCTCGAGACTGGTGCCATCGATTGATCGCGCGTCGCGTTTGACGTCACCCTCGAATCCGACGGTAGCGCGATGAACCGCGCGGACTCTCGGCCGGAGCGCCGGCGTGGCGCCGGCTTCACGCTGCTCGAGGTTATGCTGGCGCTCGTACTCACCGCGATCGCGGTGGCGATCGCGTCGGCCGCGCTACGTACCGCGACGACCGCGCGTGATGTGGTGGCGGTACATCGCATCACGCTCGAACGCGAATCACGCGTGCGTGCGTCGCTCACCGATATGCTGCGTCATGCCCCACCTGCCGACGCGGTGCGTGAGCCGCTGCTGCGCGTCACGCGGACCGCGCGTGGCGACGCGCGATTGATCTTCCTGTCGCAGGGTGTGCGCGCGCCATACGGCACGGGTGGCATCTGGCGCGTCACGGTCTCCGTGGAACGCGATTCGCTGACCGTGGACGCCGAACCGATCGGTGCGGTGCCTGACGGCACGCGATTGCATTCGGTGCTCGCGGGCGTGCCCGCTTTACGCGTGCTCGTCCTGGAACCGCGCACCGGCTCGGCGCGCGCGCGATGGCGCGACGACTGGCCGCTGGACCGGGCGCGCCCTTCGATGATCGCCGTACGCTTCGGCGATGATCAGGCGCGACCACCATTGATGGTCGCACTGGATCCACTCGCGCTCAATCCGACCGCCGCACCGACACGCGTCACGGTGCACCAGTGACCCGCGACACGCGCGGGCGCCGCGGCATCGCGCTGGTGGTCGTCCTCTGGACAGTGGCGTTGCTCGCGACGGTAACGGCGATGGCCAGAAGCGCCGCGCGCTCGAGTGCGGCGATCGCAGCGAACATGCGCGCGCAGGCGATTTCGCGCTCGATGGCCGAGAGTGGTATCGTGGCGGCGAGCGCGCTCATCGAGGACTCCCTGCTCGCCTACGGCAACAACGCCATCCTGCGCGATGCGTTTCTTGCGCGACTGGAGCCGCGAGACGCGAATGCGAGGCCGTTGTTGCAGGACTCGCTGGCCGACGGCGTCTTCGCCGTGACGGTCGTCGATGTCAGCGCACGTCTCGATGTCAACGACGCCGGCGCTGACGGGCTGGCCCAGGTGCTTGCAACGGTGACATCGCCCAGTGCCGCGCGCGCCACGGCGGAACGCATCGACGCGCGCGTACGCGGAAGCGCGCGCGGCGGCGACGCATTCGCTGACGACAGCGCACGGGCGCGAGACTCGCTCTCGGCCGCGCTGCTCGGCCGCACTGTGGGAACACGTTTGCGACGTCCGTTCGAATCGCTCGATGCGTTGCAGGAGATCCCTGGCGTCGACGTTGGCGCGCTCGCGAAGATCGCGTCGCTGCTGACCGTTGACGGAAACGGTCAGACCAATCGTCGCGCGGCGACGCCAGCGGTACTTGCCGCCGCGTCAGGCACCATGGTCGACGCGCCGAGTCGGTTGCTCTTGATCGCGCGTGGATGGGAGCGCGGGCATGCGCTCTCGCGCCAGATCGAGGCCGTCTACGACGTCGCCGCGGATGGTCTGCATCTGGTGCGCTGGCGGGAGCACGACCGATGAGTGCACCAATCGCTTTGGTGCTCGACGTCGATACCGTGCACGCCGTAGCGCGCGGCGGTTCCTCGTCGCGCGCGTTCGCGTGGTCGCCCGACGCACCGGACGCGATGGTCGACGCGGTGCGTGCCGCGTACGGCGCCCCGTCGGGGATCACGCTCGTGATCGGTCTTGGGCTGCTCGAGATTACTGAACCGGAGTTACCGCCGCTGTCCGTCGCCGCGCGGCGCGCCGTACTCTGGCGCGATGCCGATCGTTATTTTCCGATTGACGAGCCGGTCGCCGTTGCATGCGCCGACGCGCTGGCCTTCGGTGTGTCCGCACGACGCCTCGACAGTTGGGTGCGCGCTGTCACGGCGCTCGGGTCGGTGCGCGCGATCGTCACCGCGCCGCAGGTCGCCGCGAAGCTTGTCGGGACGGGCGCGCGACGCCTGGCGGCGGCCGAGGGCGAGCGGGGACTCATGCGTGCGATCAATGGCCGACTGCAGAGTGTTCGTCGTGCGATGGGCGCCGATCCGGCGCGCGATGACGGTACGTTGTTGACTGCGACCGAGCTCGGTTGCGCGGCGCTCGAGTGGGCCGGTGCGTCGTTGGCCGATCAATTGCTTGACCCAACGATCGAACGGCGCATCCGTGCGTCACGATCGCGTCGCACATTCTCAATCGTGGCGGTCGCCGCGATCGCGGTCATCGCGCTGTCCTGGTCGACCGATCGCTGGCGGGACTCGCAGGTAGCCGACGTGGAGACGCTGGCGCTGGCGCTGGCGCAGCGCGCCGAACCCGCGCGATTGTCCGAGACGCGTGGCGCGCAGGCGCGGACCGAGTTGGGATTACTGCGGGAGGCTGAATCGCGACGCGTGGCGCCGGACGCGCCGCTCGTCGTGCTGGCGCAATTAAGTCGCATCCTGCCGCGCGATGCGTTCGTGCAGCGTTTGGAGTGGGATGGACAGAGTTGGCGTGTCGAGGGAACGGCCGACAACGCGCCACGACTCGTGCCGCTGCTCGATGCCGACGCGCACTTCCGTGACGTGCGCATCGCGGCGTCAAGCCAACGTTTTGTCGATGCCGGCCGCCAGCGGGAATCGTTCGCGATCAGCTTCCAGACCAAGCGCACCGAGCCATCGCCCGTCGGACCCGACAAGCGGGGCACGAATGGCACGCCCTGACGTCATGACCGGCCCCTCGCACGCGGCTACACGTGAGCGTCGTGTCGTCACCATCGGTGCGGTGATCGTCGCCGCGGCGTTGCTGCTGACGTACGCAGTGCTCCCGTTCGCGCGGCACTGGGCGGCGCGGGACGTCTCGCTCGATACGGCGCGATCACGTCTGAGGTATGTGCAGGCGCTCGTCGGTCGCAGCGCACAACTCGAGACGTCGGCGCGCGACGCGGAGCAGTTGCTCGCATCGCAACCACAACGCGCGATTCACGCACGCTCGACGACACTGGCGGCCAGCGCACTGCAGTCGTTGTTGCAGGACGCGGCGGATGCGAGTCACGTCGTGGTGACGCGATTGGAGGTCGCACCTGACGGCGACGCCACGAATGAACCCGCTGCTGCCACCGCGGTGCCGGCGACCATGTCGGCGTACGGTGACATCGTCGGCGTTACGGCATTCCTCGATCTCTTGGCACGCGGTCCACGCGTCGTAATCATCGACAAGATGGTGATGCAGCGGAATGCGGCACTCCTCGGCGCACCCGATGTCGTGCAGGTGACGATGACCGTGCGCGCACCCGTCCTTTCGAGCAGCACGTCGGGGACTGCCGCGGGGGTCGTCGCCGGCCCGGCAGCAGCAGACGATCCGCTCATCACCACGGTCGTGAATGGCAACGTGTTCAGCGCGACGCGGCGCGCCCCGTCGGTGCGTTTCACCGCGCCGGGTCAGGCAAGTTCCGACATGCCGGCGATGAGCGCGACGGCGGAGACCGCGCCGTCAGCGACCACGGATTCACTGTCGTTGCCGAGGCTCTCCGGCATCGTGACGGTTGACGGCGAACGACGCGCCCTCGTGCAATTGACCGCGAGCGACGGCGCGCCGCACTTGTTTGGTGTTGGTGACGTGCACGCTGGTTTCCGCATCGTGCGTATTGGACCGGATCAGGTTGTCCTTGCCAGTCGCGCCGGGACACGCACGTTGAGGCTTTCGTCTCGCGCGACCCCGGACTCTCTCGAGAATCTGCCGTGATCTTCACTTCTCTTCGATGGCGCGTCGGTGCGACGATCGTGCTGGCCGCTAGCATGGCCGGCAGCGCGGTGCATGCACAGGCTTCGGCGCGGGCGTCGACGAAGGCGAACGCGCAGCCGCGCGCCAAGTCCCCACCAGCCGCGCAGCCTGTAACGACGGCAGCCGGCACGTCGCTTGACTTCGCCAACGCGCGATTGTCCGATGTGATCAGGACGCTTGGCACAATGCTCGGCCGCACGATTTTGACCAGCGACGTGCCCGATGTGCGCGTGACGTTCTCCACCGCAGCCCCGGTGCACGCCGGTGAGCTTGAGGGTATCCTCGAGTCGCTGCTCGAAACGTACAGCTTGATGCTCGTGCCTAAAGGCACGGTATCACAGGTCATGCCGAACGACAAAGCACCGGCGACCGGAACGTTGCGCACGGGTTTCGGTTTCCCCGATCCGCCTCCGCTTGGTCTCGTCACGCAGCTGGTGCCGCTCAAATCGATTCGCGCGGACGAGGGTGCCGATGCCCTTCGGGCAATTCTCTCCAAGGGCGCGCGTATCGAAGCGGTGGCGCGTTCGAATGCGTTGCTCATCACCGACCGCGGTGTGAACGTCGCCCGCTATCTCGATCTGCTGCAGAAGCTCGACGCGGCGCCGGCTGGTGAAGCCGGACTGCGCACGTACGTCGTCAACCTCAAGTACGCGTCGGCCGATGATCTATCTGGTGCGCTCGGACAGCTGTTCGGCATTCAGGTGAGCGGAACGAATGGCGGCTCGCTGGGCGATCGGTCGTTGTCGAAAGCACTCGATACGTTCCGCGCGCGCGACGCCGAGACCTTTCGGCAGCGTTCGATGAACGGCGCCAACGGTGCGCCGATGGCAGCGGTCGCAGCGCCGAGTCCGCGCGATTCGGCGGCGGGGCTGTTGGTTGGACGCACGACGATTGTCGCCAATGCGCCGACGAACGCGCTCGTCATCCGCACGGCGCCACCGAACTTTCCGCTGTTGCGTGAAACCATCGACGCGCTCGACACGCGTCCGGCGCAGGTGATGTTCGAAGTGACGATCGCCGAGATCGCGCTGGGAAAAGGGCGCGAGTTCGGCGTGGATTGGTCGGCGATCAATCGCGGTGGCGATGTGAACGGCACTTTCGGCAATCCCGAGTTTCCGGACACCGGGTCGACCTCGGCCTTGTTGCGTCTGGTGCGGCTCGACGGCACCGCAATTCGCACGATGCTCCGCACGATCGCGTCGACGAGCGATGTGCGAGTATTGTCGACGCCAGCGATCACGGCGGCCAACAACCGCGAAGCGACGATCCTCGTCGGAAGCAAGGTGCCGTTTATCTCGTCGACACGACTGGGCAACGATGTGTCGATCGATCGCGCGGTGCAGTATCAAGACGTCGGCACGAAACTGTCGATCATCCCGACCATCAACGACGATGGCTACGTCTCGGTGCAGCTGTTGCAGGAGGTGAGTTCGCTCACGCAACAGACGGTCGCGGCCGCCCTCAGCGCGCCGGTGATTTCGACACGCGAGGCAAGCACGCGCGCGATTCTCAAAGATGGCCAGACGGCGGTGATCGCCGGGTTGATCGGCGAATCGCGGACCATGACTGATCAAGGGATTCCCTTCCTGATGGACATCCCGTTTTTGGGCGCGCTCTTCAAGCGGCAATCCGTGACACGTCAGCGGACGGAACTCGCGATCTTCGTCACTCCCTACATCGTGCGCACGGACAAGGAAGCCGAAGCGATCCGCGAGAAGGTTCGCAAGAACATGGAAGAGCATGCGCCGGGCGTGCTCAACGGCACTCCGCTCGTGCGCAAGCCGGCGACGGATACTCTTCCGCCGTCACGCTGACCATGCCGGAACGCGACGCTCGCACACTCCGCGACGCGGCGGCCGGCGCGCTGGCGCTGCGATTTCCGTCGCGTTGGCTGGAAGAGCATGCGGTGTTGCCGCTCTCGACGGCCGACGGCGTCGCGCAGGTCGCGGCCGACGGCGTGATTCCACCGCTGGTGACCGATGCATTGGCGCGTGGGTTGCTGGCGGCGGTGTCGGTCCATGCGTATCCCGCCGCGGAGATTCGCGCGGCCATCGTCGGGACGCCACGCTCGGCGGCGGTATCGCGTGCCCTGAACGCGTCGCTCGAGGGCGATCTGACGGAGTCGCTGGACGATCTGCGGGCACTCGCCAGCCGCGAGCCAGTGATTCAGGTGGTGAATGCGCTGCTCGCGGAAGCGGTGCGCAGTGGTGCGAGCGATGTGCATTTCGAATCAACGACCGACGGATTGCGCGTGCGCATGCGTCGCGACGGCGTGCTGCACGATGTGCAGCAACTGGGGCCGTCGTTTCAAGCCGGCGTGCTGTCGCGTCTGAAGGTGGTGTCGGGATTGGATATTGCCGAACGACGCATGCCCCAGGATGGCCGCGCGCGCGTGCACATCGATGATCGCGACATCGACATTCGCGTCTCGACGCTGCCGGCTTTGCACGGTGAGAGTCTGGTGCTGCGACTGCTCGATAGTGGCAGTACGCGCACGCGCTCACTGGCTGACCTCGGCATCACTGCGTCGATTCGGGCCGCGTGGTCTCAATTGGTGGCGCGGACCTCGGGACTGCTGCTGGTGACCGGACCGACCGGTTCGGGCAAGACGACGACACTCTACGCCGCGCTGACGGAACGCAGTACGCCGGGCGTGAAGGTGGTGACGGTCGAAGATCCGGTCGAGTACCGCCTCGATGGCGTCGTGCAACTGCCGGTGAATACCAAGGCCGGCTTTGGCTTTGCGAATGCGTTGCGGGCCATTTTGCGTCACGATCCCGACGTGATTCTGGTCGGCGAAATGCGCGACGCCGAAACGGCCGAGATCGCGGTGCAGGCAGCGCTGACGGGCCATCTCGTGCTGAGCACGTTGCACACGACGGATGCCACTGGCGCGCTCGCACGACTGACGGAGATGGGCGTGCCGCCGTATCTGCTCGCCGCCACGTTGCATGGTGTGCTTGCGCAGCGGCTCGTGCGCCTGACGTGCGACGTGTGCGGTGCATGGCGTCCGCTGACATCGGAGGAACAGGCATTGCAGCGCGCATCGGCGCAATTCGCCGTGATGTCGAGCCAGGATCCGCCTGTCATGCGGGTGCGTGAGGGGCGCGGCTGCGAGCGGTGCGCGCAGACGGGCTATCGCGGACGGGCGGCAATCGCGGAGTTGCTGGTGCTCGATGACGCGTTGCGTGCAGCGTTCGCGGCCGGTGCATCGCTGGACGTGTTGCGGGCGCAGGTGCGGAGCCGCGGCGTGCCATCGCTGCTGCATGATGGCTGGCGGGCGGTTCGCGACGGTCAGACGACGATCGCCGAAGTGACGCGCGTGGTGAGCGAGGACGAGCGCCTGTGAGCGCAGCAGAGGGTTCAGCCGGGAGCGTGCGTTGGCGCTACCAGGCGGCGGACGCTGACGGCACCGCCGTGCGTGGCGAGATCGAGGCCGCGTCCGAGCGAGACGCGGTTGACGCGCTGCGTCGTCGGTCGCTCTGGGTCATCGCGCTAGCGCCGGCGCAGCCCTCGGCGGCGCCGGCGCTCCGTGGCGACGGCGTAATGGCGGGCGATCATGTCGTCGGACCGTCACGCTGGTGGCATTCACGCGAAACGGATTTGGCGGTCGTCGTCCGCGCGATGGCGACACTGATTGGGGCGGGTGTACCGCTCTATCGCGCGCTGACCTACGCGGCCAGACAGGCCGCGGACCCGATGCTGCGCGCGAGCTTCAGGGCGGTGCGCGACGCGGTCGAACGCGGCGAGTCGTTGAGCGCGGCAGTCGGGAAACAGTCGGTATTTCCACCGGTGTTCGGTCCATTGATTGGGGCCGGTGAAGCGTCCGGCACTCTCTCCGCGAGTCTCGCCCTGCTGGCCGATGACCTAGAACGGCGTGATGCGCTCCGCACCAAGCTGCGGAGCGCGCTCGTCTACCCGTCGATTCTCGGGGTGGCGTCGGTGTTGGGCGTGGTGGTGATTCTGCTCGTCGTGGTGCCCCGATTCGGTGCGCTGATCACCGACGGCGGCGGCACGCTGCCCCTCAGCACCCGGGCGCTCGTCGCGCTAAGTACAGCGTTCACGAAAGGTTGGTGGGCAGCGCTGCTGGCCATTTTCGGCGGCGGCGCGCTCCTCGAGCGGACGTTGCGCAACCCGTCGGCGCGTCGCGCGTTCGATGAGCGCCGACTTCGCTGGCCCGTGCTTGGCGCGGTGGAGCGCACGCGCGCGTCGGCAGCCTATACCGGTACGTTGGCCGTCGCCCTCCGTGCCGGTGTGTCGCTGTTAGGCTCGATGGCGCTGGCACGTGCGGTCGTCGGGAATCGCTATCTCGCCAACGCCTTGCGCGAGGCCGAAACGCGGGTTCGGGCTGGCACGTCTGTGTCGTCCGCGTTATCAGGGCTGCTGCCTCCGTTGGCCGAGCGGCTGCTGGATGCCGGCGAGACGAGCGGCGATCTAGCCGGGATGGCGGCGCGCGCAGCGGACGCCGCCGATGCGGAATGGCAGCGACAGATCAGTCAGTCCGTCACGCTGATCGAGCCCGTGATGATCCTCGGCTTCGGCGGGATCGTCGGGTTTGTCGCCCTTGCCCTGCTGCAAGCGATTTACGGTCTTAACGCCAGCGTGCTCTAAGTCGTCAAACGCCCTGGGATTCCGAGGCGCCCGCTTTCCAGCAACCGTTTGCTGGTTGCGGCATGTGTCACAGACTGCGACTTGTTACCGTGCTGCGGCGACGGCGATTGTACAGAGGACTTGACGAGTCGCACGTGGAACCCGACCGTTCTGTTGGGAGTTCGTTCTTCTACTACCGGTGATCTTCATGCAGACGCTTCCGGACGCCGTCCAGCAGGACCACGAGCCGCACGATCAGGTCGGTGAGGCCGTCGAGGTCGCTCTGGCGGAGGTCGCTGTAGCTGAGGCGGCGGTGCCCAGTCGGCGCCGCTTCTTCGCGATGGGCGCCACGGCCGTCGCGTCGATGGCGGGGACGATGGCGCTTGATGCGCAGCCCGGTGTGCTGCGCGGTAAGCCGCTGCCGATGCCGTTGCCGGCGGGGACGCGGGCCGATGTATCCACGGATTGGAAAGATCCCGTGTTGCGACTTGTCCGTCGCATCACGATGGGCCTCGAGCCCAATGAGGTCGCTCTGGCCCGTTCGCTCGGCTACGCCGGGTACCTCGAGTATCACCTGAATTATGGGGCCATCGACGATACGTCGAACGAACTGCTGGTGCAGCAGCGCATGCCGTTCGTGCAGCAGCCGTACTCTCTGCTGAAGACCCAGGACAGCGGCGAAGTGTATAACCAGCTCGCCGACGCGATGCTGCAGCGCGCGGTGTTTTCGAAGGCGCAGCTGTACCAGCGCATGGTCGAGTTCTGGTCCGATCACTTCAACAGCCTGTACGACAAGATCGGCGCGCTCAAAGTCGCGGACGATCGCGATGTGATCCGCCCGAATGCCCTCGGCAACTTCCCAACGATGCTCCGCGCCTCTTCGGAGAGCGCGGCGATGCTCGGCTATCTCGATCAAAATTCCAGCCGCAAGCCGACGCCGAATCAGAATTACGCGCGCGAGGTCATGGAGCTTCACACGCTCGGCGTGAATGGCGGTTATACGCAGGACGACGTGGCGCAGCTGTCGCGCATCCTGACGGGATACTCCTACGACAGTAACGCCGCGTTCTCGTACAATCGCAGCTTCCATGACTTCACCGCGAAGACTTTTTTTGGGGTGAGCTTCCCCGCGATGGCGTCCACGGCATCGAATGCACAATTCAAGTCGGAAGCCGATCAGGCGATCACGCTGCTGGTGACTCACCCGGCGACTGCGACGTACATCGCCACGAAGATGGCGAAGTGGTTGCTCGCCTATACGCCGCCGCAAGCCGTGATCGATGCGACGGCGGCGACGTATCTGGCGACGGGCGGCGACATCAAGGCGATGATCCGCACGATTCTCACGGGCAAGAACCTCATGGCATCGCCGGCCAAGTACAAGCGGCCGTTCCATCTGCTCGCGTCGTCAATGCGCGGCCTGGGCGCTGAGGTCGCGAACATCCGCGGGGCGCGCCAACGGGTCGATGCGATGGATCAGCGGCTGTTTTATTGGGAGCAGCCGGACGGGTATACCGACAAGATGTCGTGGTGGAGCGGGCTCGCCATCCTGCGCTGGAACTATGCGACCTATGTGTCAAATCTGAACAGTGGTACCGCGGTGCGCATCAATACGGTGATGAACTTCCGGGCGCCGCTCGACAGCGCGGACGGCGTGATCACTCAGATGAACATGCGTCTGTTCGGTGGTGAGATGTCGACCGTGCTCAAGACGCAGCTAACGACGTATCTCAAAGCGGGCCCATACTCCGACACACGGGTCCGCGAAACCATCGCGCTCGCCGTGAGCAGTCATCAGTACCAGTGGTACTGAGCCGCGCACAGCATTTGCGCGCGTTGTCTTCTCCCGTTCGCCACGGCCGCTCACGTTCGCTCAGGATGATTCGCCATGCATGACGAACCGATCGATACTGGTTGCAAGGAATACCGCTCACTGGCGCGACGCGACTTTGTCGCAACGGGTCTGGGATTCGGGATCGCCGCGCTCGTGCCCTCGTGGCTGCCGAACGTGGTCCTCGCGCAGTCGGCGAGTACGCGCGATGTGATCATCTCGATTTTCCTGAACGGTGGCATGGACGGCATGTCGCTCGTCGTGCCGTTCGGTGATCCCGACTACTATACCGGCCGCCCGACCATCGCGATCCCGCGTCCTGATGCGGCCGGTAGCGGTCCGAAGGCCACGGCGCTCGACAACTTTTTCGGCTTCTCGCCCGGTATGGCGCCGTTGTTCCCGGCGTATCAAGCGGGCGATCTTCTGGTTGCCCATGCGACCGGTTCGGTCGACACGACGCGCTCGCACTTCGTTGCGCAGCGTTACATGGAGACGGGCAAACCGCAGGATTTGTCGCTTGTGACGGGGTGGCTGGGACGTCATTTGGCCACGTCGACGCCCGTTCGCACCAACTCGCCGCTTCGCGCGCTCGGCCTCACCAATGGCCTGCCGCAATCGCTGGTCGGCGCGCCGAAAACGCTGCCGATCGCCAACCCGGCCGGATTCCGTATTGACGGCAGTACGACCACCGCGACGGCGCGAATGCAGTGGCTGGCGTCGAACTATGCGTCGACCATCGACCCGGTGAGTTCGAGCGCATTGGACACGACCAACACCATCGCCTTGCTGGGCGCGATCAACTTCAACGGCTACACGACACAGAACGGCGCGGTCTATCCCACCACCGGCTTCGGCAATGCGTTGAAATCCACCGCCGCCCTGATCAAGGCCGACGTCGGCGTGGAGGCGGTGCACACGTTCTTCGGTGGATGGGATACGCACACCAAGCAGGGTGCAGTGCCAGGCATCGATGGCGGCTATATGCACACGCACATGCTCGAGTTGTCAAGCTCGCTCGCGGCGTTCTATGCCGACGTCATTCAGGGCACGACGTCGATGGGCGTGACGGTGGTGATCGTGTCGGAGTTCGGCCGCAACGCACGCGAGAATGGCGATAACGGTACCGATCATGGTCGCGGGAACGTAGCGTTCGCGATGGGTAAGAAAATCAACGGCGGCCGCGTACTTACCAACGGCTGGCCGGGTCTGGCGCGCGAAAACCTCGAGTCCGGACAAGATCTGCGCGTCACGCTCGACCATCGGCATATCCTCGCCGAAGTCGTGCAGAACCGCTTGGGGAATTCGAACATCTCGACGGTGTTCCCCGACTTCACGCCACGCTCGTTCAACGTGACGAAGCCGTAGCGCATCGCGCTACGGAGAGACGATGACGACGCCGCTCATGCCTGGATGCACCGTGCACTCGAAGTTGTAGACCCCGACCGTGGGGAAGGTGCGCGACACCACGGCGTTCCGCGTGACCAGAATGTCGCTCGGCGAGCCCGGCAAACGGGGCGACCAGATGAGGTTGTGATCGATCGGGGTGAAGAAGTAGCGCACGGTACCGCCGACCTTCACCACCGTTTGAAACGGGATGAACAGCTGGGGTTGCATACCAACATCAGCGAAGAGCGGTGCGTTGGCGATCGCCGTGACGACAAGCGGTGCGGTGCCGGTGATTGTCTTCGATCCTTCCGCGACGCTCGCGCTAATGTTCACGGTGCCGACACCGACGCCCGAAATATTGCCATTCGTCTGCACCGTGGCGATCGCGCGATTGCTGCTGGCCCATGTCACGGTGCGTCCGGCCAGTCGCACGTTGGTGCCCAGTCCGTCCGTCGCGACTATGCTCGCTGCGGTGCCCTGCCCGATCTCGAGCGGGGAGTCGGTGATGGTTGTTGTGATCGTCGTGATGACGCCAGGCACCGGTGCCGGCGGTACGACGACGGTATCGCTTCCGCCGCCGCATGATGCCAGCGCGAGTGCACCGAGCGCGATCGCGGCGCGCACGGCAACCACGCCTGATATCGAGCGCGCTTGCACATTCGGTTTCGCGTCTCGCCACTGTATTCCTTGCGTCATGCCGTTGACCCTCTGCTCGCGTGAGATATTCTAGCCTTGTAATTAACGCGGCGGACGAGGCGCCGGTGCCTCCGGCCTGCCGCCCGGATGCCACGCCGGACGCGGACCATCGCTCAGCAGACGCAGCGCGCGCGCGGTCGCTCCAATGACTTGCTGCATGTGCGCAGCGTCGATGATTGACGATTCATCTTTGGGATGGTGATACGGCGTGACCGTGTTGAAAGATGACAGCGAATGCGCGGGAATACCGATCCGCGCGAAGGCCACATTATCACTGCGTCCGAAGAAGTTCTGCCCCGGTCGCGGATCTGGGACGAGCGGAATCCCATTGTCGGCCAGCAGATCGCCCATCGTCGAACGCTCATAGCCAGTCAGCCATGCTTTGCCAAATCCGCCGGCGAGCGAATCCGCATGTGCGATCATCTCGACGTTTAGATCGACGACCGTCTTGTCGAGCGGGCGCACGGGATGCGCGATGTACCAGCGCGTGCCGAATCCACCCACTTCTTCGCCCGTGATCGCCATGAAGACGATCGTGCGCTTGGGCTTCGGTCCTTTGCGTAACGCCTTCGCCATCTCAATGACCGCCGTCACACCCGATGCATCGTCGTCGGCACCGTTGTTGATCGAATCGCCATCGACGGCGCGTCCGAACCCGATATGATCGTAGTGTGCGGTGACGAGGACGGTCTCGTCTTTGAGCACGGGGTCGGATCCGGGCATCACGCCGACGACGTTTGCCGACTGCAGCCGCGCGGCAACGGGAAGCGAATCCCACTGCGCCCACGACGCCATGGCGCCGGGACGCGGCTGCGACGGCGTCGGTGCACCCGAACCGGGCATTACGCGCTGTGCCGCCATCTGCAACGGAATCCGCTGCAGATATTTGCCCGAGTCACCCGCGGGCACGAGGCCAGCGGCCTTGAACTGTTCGGCGATCCACTTCGCGGCGCGATCACCGCCGCGTGCGCCCGTGAAGCGTCCTTCCATCGAATCCGCGGCGAGAATATCGACGTCTTTCTGAATCGTGACGGCATCAAACTTGTCGGCGAACACCGGTCGCGGCGCAGCGGCGGCGCGCGGTACGACGTCGGCGACAACAGCAAGCCACTGCCTGTTCGGGCTCACCGCGAGTCGCGTGATCCCTGCCAGATGCGCGAAGCCGAAGTCGGCAACCTGTGCCCACGTGGACGACCCGCGGCGCCACGCAAAGAGCCTGGTCCCTTGCCCCATCACAATCGTCGTGCTGTCGACCCATGCGAGGTCTTCGCTGCGGTCGATGGTCTTGGTCAGCGTATCGACTTTCTTTGTCAGGGGATCGAGCTGCATGATGTACCAGCCGCTCGCGCTCTTCTGCACATAGCTGACGCGCGTGGTGCCAGGAATGCGATGCAGCGACCGACCGATATTGCTGGCCATCACGGTACTGCCGGAGCGTCCGATCGTTGCGACTTGTAACGTGGCCGGGCTGCCGAGTACGAACATCGCCCACGTCGAATCATCGGACTGTGCGAAATAGCCGACCGGCTTGATGTCCGGGAAGAGCACGGACGGTGCGCTCGCGTCGAGCGGCAGGCGCCACAGGCGTTGCGCTGAGTCGGCCTCGACGCGGATCACGGCGAGCGCGTTGCCACCGTCGATCGGGAAGGCGGAGTACTCGCTCTCCGGCTTGGTGAGACGCACGGCTAAGGAGAGCCCGCTGATGAAATCGTAGCGATAGATGTCGCTCTGCCCATCACCGCGGTTGGACGTAAAATACATCTCGCGCGAACTCGGCGAGAATGACGGCTGATTGTCGTAGCCATCGCGCCGCGTGAGGTTGGCGGGGACGCCGACCTTGAGCTCGCCGTTCGGCATCGTGAGCGGCACGAGGAAGACATCGGTGTTCGGAGGACGGCCAGCCTGGGCGTGAGCGGCCGTGGCCACGAGCGTTGAGGCGACAAGAACGCCGATACGCATCAGACCGGCAACGCACGATTGAACGCGCGGCGTCCTACGCGGGTAGAGTGAGTTCATGACTGAAAGCTACGACCGTTGCCGTTGCGCGGCACGCCCCCGCGTGGATAGGCTCCGCGTGATGATGATTCCCAGTCGGCCCCGCCCCGTTTCACTCGCACGCTGGATTGCCACGGTCATTGCCACGGTCGCGCTGGTTTCGACCGGTGGGCTGTCGGCGTGTTCCAAAGACTCGACGACCGGACCAACGCCGCCGCCGCCGCTCTCTGGCGTGGCCTCGGTCACCGCTCTGCCGGCATCGATGTACATGCAGGCGGGACAGGACCGCGTCGTCGGCATCGAGGTCCGTGACTCGAGCGGCGTCCTACTCGCAAACGCGACGATCACGTGGCGCTCGGATGCGCCGGCGATTGCCACGGTGGACGCCGCGGGGCGCGTACGTGCACTCGCGCCGGGCTCGGCCCGCATCACGGCGACCGTCGGCACGTTCACGACCGCCGTGCAGGTCGGCGTGACGGCCATCGCACCGGGGGTGCAGCAGTGGCGGGTGGCACGCGCCGGGCTGTCCGACGCGACGTTGCTCGGCATCTGGGACGACGGCACTGGCACGACCTACGGTGCGGCGCAGAACGGCGTGTTGTTGCGCTCACGCAATGACGGGGCGTGGGAGAAGATCCAGATACCGACCACCCAGACGTTGGTCGGCATCTGGGGCGCGTCGCCAACGGATATCTGGATCGTCGGGACGGGCGGACTGATTCTGCACGGAGACGGCACGACGTTTGAGAAGGTGCCGAGCGGCACCACGTCCGAGTTGCTCGAAGTGTGGGGGCTGTCGTCGACCGACGTGTTCATCGCGGGCGACAAAGGCACCGTACTGCGCTGGGACGGCACTAAGTGGACACCGCAGGCGATCCCGGTCACCGATGATCTGTGGGGCATCTGGGGCGCCAACAGCAGCGCCGTATTTATCGTCGGCAATAACGGTGTGATTTTGCGCTTCGACGGACAGCAGTGGCGACGCATGGACGTCCCGACCGCGAATCCACTGTTTGACGTGTGGGGCACCAGTGCGGGCAATGTCTTTGCGGTCGGCACGAGCGGCACGATCCTGCGCTACGACGGCGCGTCGTGGACGCCGATGACGACGCCAGCGGCGGCCAACCTGTTCGCGATGCGCGGCCGTGCGTTCAATGACATTTATGCCGTCGGCAATCGCGGCGCCTGCTTTCACTTTGATGGCACGACGTGGCGCGCGCTCAGCATCGGCAGCGGACAGAATCTTCGCGCGATCACGCAGCGCGGCGACGGATCGCTCCGCATCGGCGGTTGGTACGGTACCGTGGTGACGCTGCGAGGTGTCGGGGTGAATGCGGTCGGCACGACGGAGATTTCCGATCCGTCGTTGTTGTCCGTGTGGGGGTCGCCGACGGGTCCCATGTTCGCGGTCGGTTTTGGTGGCGCGGTGTTCCGCCGCGACGGCACCTCGTGGAAGCCGGAGCCCGTGCCGAGTGCGGCCGATCTGTTCGGCATCAGTGGCAGCAGCGCGACGGATATCATTGCCGTCGGCGACACGGGTTCGATTCTGCGGTTCGACGGCACGACGTGGCGCCGAGATGCGTCGCCGACGGCGGCGCTGCTACGCGCGATCTGGGTCGGCGCACCGGGGCAATCGGTGATCGTCGGTGAACGCGGCACGATTTTGCGCGCGAACGGCGGCGCGTGGGTCCCGCAAGTCAGCGGGACGCCGCAGTTTCTGCGCGCCGTCTGGGGGACGGATCCGGCGAACGTGTATGTCGTGGGCGACTCGGGCGTCGTGTTGCGCTTCGACGGCGGACGCTGGAGTACGATCACCGTGCCCGTGCCAAACACCAAGCGACTGCGCGCCGTCTGGGGCACGTCGTCAAACGATGTGTTCATTGCCGGCGACGGCGGCACCATTCTCCGTTACGACGGCGTGCGCTGGAGCGCGCAGTCGGTGCCCACGTCACGCGACCTGCGCGCCATCTGGGGTCGCGGTCCGACCGAGATTTACGCCGCGGGCGACAGTGGCACCGTGTTGCGCTACGACGGCACATCGTGGCGTTCGCTGACGACGTCGTCGACGTCGATCATTTATTCGCTCTTCGGGATCGGCACATCGGGTGCCGTTGCCGCCGTCGGCGAGATTGCGCGGGTGCTCGAGGGGCAGCCGTAAGCGACTAGCGACGAGAGTCTAGAGTCATGAGACGAAACACTAGACACTAGACACTAGACACAAGACACGAGATACGAGAGACGTTCGCGTTCGCGCATGGCGGTGATCTGGGCGATGTGGTGATCGCCGTGCCACGCGTACATCGCGAGTATCTGCTCGACCGTCATGCGGCCGTTCTCGGGGTGCATGATGCCCCGCGCGAACTGTTCGGCGGTGAGCGCGCGATACAACGCGACAACGCGCTCATGGAGCGCCGAGAGCAGCGCCATCGACACCATCGGTGCGACGGCGGCCACGTCCGGTTGCAGGACCCAGGCGTCCTGATCGTACGGCTTGATTATCGGCTCGTCCTCCGAGAGGGCGAGCTTCACCCGAACGAACATGTTCACGTGACTGTCGACGATGTGGTGCACCAGTTGCTGCACCGTCCATCCGCTCGGCCGGTATGGCCGTGCGAAGCCATCCTCGGCCAGCCCGCTCAGCGCAGCGGCCAGTGCCGCCGGTTGACCGGCCAGCCGGGCAATGTTCGTCTTCCGTTCTTCGGCCGAATAGGCGGCCTGCGCGACATGCTGGCCAATCGGAAACGAAAGCGTGCTGGCCGACGAGGCGTTCGCGGCCCCGGGTGCGTCTTGGTCCATGTAGCGCTCCATGGCGTCTTGGAGGGTGAGAGAAGGGTGTCCAGCCGTCACCCACGGAAGCTGATTCGGGGGTGCGACGGTCGGTAGAGAGGGTCGCCGACCGGTCCCGACAAGAAACCGGCCATTTGGGCCGCCGGGTGCCTTCCGTGGCGTCGGTACGGTGCATACCATAGCGGTCTGTCGCTTTTCGCCACATTCGCATCTAGGAGCTGCGCTGATGGGCACGAAGTCCCGATTATCGGTGATGATGTTTCTGCAGTATTTCGTGTGGGGCGCGTGGTACGTCACCATGGGCACCTACATCACGCAGACATTGCACTTCACCGATACGCAGGTCGGCGCGGCGTACGGCGCGATGGCGATCGCGGCGATCGTGTCGCCCTTCTTCATGGGCATCGTCGCCGATCGATTTTTCGCCAGCGAAAAGCTACTGGCCGTGCTGCACATCGGCGGTGGCGCCCTGATGTTCCTGCTGTCGCAGCAGACGCATTGGAGCAGTTTCTATCCGATCCTGCTCGCGTACGCATTCTGCTACATGCCGACGCTCTCGCTGACGAATTCGATTTCGTTCCACAACATCACGGACTCGGCACGCGATTTCCCCCTCATCCGTGTGCTCGGCACCATCGGATGGATCGCGGCGGGCATTCTTGTTGGGAAGGTCTTGCAGGCGGACAAGCTCGCGCTGCCGATGCAACTTGCGGCCGGTGGCAGCGTCGTGCTTGGGCTGTTCTCGCTGATGCTGCCGCACACGCCGCCCAAGGCGGCCGGTCAGGCGTTCAGCGCGCGTGACGCGATGGGCCTCGATGCGCTGCAACTGCTCAAGCACCGGGACTTTCTGATTTTCGTGCTGGGCTCGTTTTTTCTCTGCATTCCGTTGCAGTTCTACTACGCGTTTGCGAACCCGTATCTGAACGAAATCCGCGCGCCCAATCCCGCGTTCATTCAGACATTCGGACAGATGTCCGAGATCGGCTTCATGCTGCTGCTGCCGATCGCCCTGCGCAAGCTCGGCATCAGATGGATCATGCTTGTCGGTATGCTCGCGTGGGCGTTGCGCTACTTCGCGTTCAGTCACGGGGCCAACGGTCCCGTCATGTGGCTCGTGTATGCCGGCATTCTCCTGCACGGCGTCTGCTACGACTTCTTCTTCGTGGCCGGACAGATCTACACCGATGAGCGTGCGGGTCCGAAGATCCGCGCCGCCGCGCAGGGGTTCCTCAACCTCGTGACGAATGGCGTAGGCTACTTCGTCGGCGCGTCGATCTCGGGTACCGTCGTCAGCAAGTACGCGACCGGCGGCAATGGCAATAGCCCGGCGTCGCACGACTGGTTCCAGATCTGGCAGACGGCCGCGTTTCTTGCGCTCGGTGTATTCGTGGTGTTCCTCTTCCTGTTCCGTCCCAAGCCGACCGCGTCGGAGCTCCCGGCGGCGGCACACTAAGGTGTTCGAGATTCCCTCGTTTTCTCTGACCCCGATGCCACCACTCGTTGAGGCCTGCTGTGATTCGGTGCTCACCGCGCGCGAGTCGCAGGCATACGGCGCTGGACGCATCGAACTGTGCGGTCCGGGCGACGGCGGCACGACGCCGTCGCTCGGACTGATTGCGCGCTGCCGGGATGAAGTGCAGATCCCGCTGCACGTGATGATTCGTCCGCGCGCCGGCAATTTCGTGTATGCCGACGACGAGTTCGACGTCATGTGCAACGACATCGTCGCCGCCAAGCAGCTGGGGGTCGACGGCGTGGTGATCGGGCCGCTGCATTCGGATCACACCATTCACGTCGGGCAACTGGTCGAGCTGATCGCGCTCGCACGTCCGATGACGCTGGCCTTTCATCGAGCTTTCGATCGCACGCCTGACGCACTCGTCGCGCTCGAGACGCTCCTCAACTACGGCGTGAGTTACGTGCTCACGTCGGGACACGCCGAAACGGCGGCGATGGGCGTCGAGGAGTTGCTCCGCCTGCAGCGGTGCGCGGGTGAACGCTTGACGGTGCTCGCCGGCGGAGGCGTGCGCGGCCACAACGTGCAGGAGCTCGTCGCGCGCTCGGGCGTCCGTGAAGTCCACACGCGCGCGACGGATCCCATGATCGTACGCGACGTCGTGCTGGCCCTCACGACGTCCGAAGGCGCAACCTCTCCCTCTTTCTCATGATCGCACTCTCTGCATCCCGAACGACTGTGCGCATTCTTGCCACGGTCGTTCTGGCGTTCGGCGCCGCCGCCCCGGCGCAGGGTGTACATGCGCTGCCCGTCGCGCGTGCCGCCGATTCGTCGGTGTACGCGATCATTCCCCGGCCGAGCGTGCTGACGCCGAGGCCCGGTTACTTCACACTCTCCGTACGCACGACGATCGCGGCTGATGCGGCCTTTCTCGCCGTCGGGCACCGCTTTGCGCGAGACATTGCCGACGCGACGGGCTTCGATCTCACGGTCACGCGAGGCGTAACGCGTGGCGTAATGCACGACGCCGTCGGCACGATCCGGCTGGTCCGCGCGATGGCGAAGGATACGATGGCGCTCGGCGCCGAAGGCTATCGCCTCGATGTGACGCCCACCGGTGTCACGGTGCGCGCCGCGCATGCCGCCGGTGCGTACTACGCGCTCGAAACGCTGAAGCAGCTGTTCCCAGCGGCGATCTATCGCGACGCGCCGCTCGCCGGCACCGCATGGACGGCGCCGTCGGTGCACGTCGAAGACGCGCCGCGATTCACCTGGCGCGGCGCGCACCTCGATGTCGCGCGACACTTCATGCCGAAAGAGTTCGTCAAGAAATACATCGATCAGCTCGCGCGTCATAAGATGAATCGCTTTCACTGGCATCTGACCGAAGACCAGGGCTGGCGCATCGAGATCAAGAAGTATCCGCGGCTGACCGATGTGGCCTCATGCCGCGAACAGACGCTCGTCGGTCGCTACGTCGAAGATCCGAGCAAGCGCGTGTTCGATGGTACGAAGCACTGCGGCTTCTACACGCAGGATGATGTGCGTGAGATCGTGGCCTACGCGGCGGAGCGCCACATCACCGTCGTGCCGGAGATCGAGATGCCGGGACATGCGCAGGCGGCCGTCAGTGCGTACCCGCAACTCGGCGTGCGACCCGACACGACGGTCGGCGTGATGCAGATCTGGGGCGTGAGTAAATTCATTCTCAACGCCGACGACTCGACGGTGGCGTTCATGCAGGATGTGCTGTCGGAAGTGCTCGCGCTCTTCCCTGGCCCGTACATCCACATTGGCGGCGACGAAGCGGACAAGACGTACTGGAAATCGAGTCCACAAATTCAGGCGCGTATTAAGCAGCTCGGACTGAAAGACGAGCACGAATTGCAGAGCTGGTTCATCCGGCAGATGGACGGCTATCTGACGAAGCAGGGTCGCCGGCTCGTCGGTTGGGATGAAATTCTCGAGGGCGGATTGGCCGAGAACGCGACGGTGATGTCATGGCGCGGTATGGCCGGCGGCATTGCTGCAGCGAAGGCTAATCACGATGTCATCATGGCGCCCGGCAGCCACACGTATCTGGATCACTACCAGTCGCTCAACAAAGCCGCCGAGCCGCTCGCGATCGGCGGCTATCTGCCGATCGACACGGTCTACTCATTCGAGCCCGTGCCGGCGGAACTCACCCCTACCGAGGCGAAGCACGTGCTGGGCGCGCAGGTGCAGGTCTGGACGGAGTACATCCAGAACGCCAAGCAGGTGGAGTACATGCTGCAGCCGCGCTTGAGTGCGCTCGCGGAGGCCGTGTGGACGGCGAAGGCGCGGAAGGATTTCCCGGATTTTATGCGGCGCCTTGAGCCGCATCTCGCTCGGCTACACGCGATGGACGTGAACTTTCGAGTAGGGAGTAAGGAGTAGGGAGTAAAGAGAAACCGCCGAGTAGAGAGAAGTGCTCTCCGCACTCGGCGGTTTCTCTTTACTCCCTACTCCTTACTCGTTACTCAACGCGGTTTCCAATTGCCCTGCGCGACGGCCGGCAGGAACTTGGCCAAGCCCCGCGGTGGGAACTGAACGGTCTTTTCCGACTCGGCGCTCATGTACGCGGCCATCAGCATCTCGACGACATCGAGTCCGTCGTGCCAAGTGAGCGCGGGCTTTTCTTTGCCCAAGAACGCGCGGACGAAGTGACGATCTTCGGCTTCGTAGCCGTACGCGACAGCTTCGCTCGCGATGACCGGCATCTGGCCGACTTCGGCGTTCTGCTTCTCGACAAGATCTTCGCCGGACTTGCCCTTTACTTCGCGCGAGAAGAACAGATCGAGTCCCGACTCGAGTGAGTTCCACTTCATCGAGTACTCGGGGCCGAGCAGTTCGGCGCTCAAGCGCAGACCCGGTCCGACGAAGCTCCAGCTGGTTGTCGCTTCCCCGATGACGATGCGGCCGTCCGGCGTTTCGAACTCGACGTTCACGCTGGCGTAGTCTTCTGACGGCGTCTTCGTGTAATCGACGCCCATCGTCTTTTTCAGCTGCGCCGCATACTCCTTGCGCGTCCACTTGAGCGACGCGATATGGCCGGTGATGCGTTTCACCTTGAGTGTGCGCAACGACTCGCCCGGCGGTGTGAGCAACTGACGGCAGACGAGCAGCGAGTGACACATCATGTCGCTGAGTACTCCGCCGCCCTGATTCGCGCCGTTCCAGAACCACGGCATGTGTGGGCCGCTGTGCTCTTCGGCCGCGCGCGCGAGGTACGGACGGCCGGTCGCCGCGGCACCACGCTTCCATATCAGGTGGTGACCCGTCGTAACCTGCGGCGCGAAATATTGATTCTCGAGATAGCCGTGCATGATGCCGGCCTTCTCGACGAGTTTGAGGATGTACGATGCTTCGGCGACGCCACGACCGAGCGGCTTTTCGCAGGCGATGCCCTTGAGCGTTCCCTTCCCCGACGTGACTGCGTCGCAAATCTCTTCGACGTTTTCGATGCGCGCGTGATTCGGTCCATTCAACCAGAGCGCTTCGATCGCGGGATCGGCAACCATGTCAGTGATACTCTTGTACGGCTTGCATGCACCGACTTCGAGTTCGCGACAGTACTTCGCGGCCGATGCCGCGTTCTTTGCGTTGGGGCTCCACACACCAAGAATGTCGGCATCGCGCACGCCCTTCCATCCAAGCATGTGAAAGCGCGCGTTGAAGCCGGAACCGATGAAGCCTACGCCAAGTCGGGATGG
>JANLPE010000055.1:0-147474 GCA_031366985.1 Gemmatimonadaceae bacterium | reverse complement strand
ATCGCCGCGATGGCGGCCCACTGGGAGGTATGGTGGGGCACCTGTTCCCGCACCAACCGCACCGCCCGCTCGCGAACCTCAGGACTGCATCGATGGGCGTTGGCTTTGGACATGGCTCCAAGTTCTCACAAAGTGGAGCCTTCTGCAGTCCCGGCGCGGTTCATGTCGTAGACAGTGTATGGTGCAATTTCATGCCGTGGACGCGGTCGACCGTGTGGCACGGCAATGACCGTCTGCCGCTCCGCAGCGCAAATATCACCGGCCCTCAGCTGCCCACCCGCTCGCGCGACCGCGAAATCGTCATCGTCAGCAAATAACGACGCGGCGGATGGCGAACGGCGTCGCGCTACCGCAGCACACCGGTACGACGAAAGAATTCCACAATCATGTCGGTCGCACGTGGGCCCGCTGGCGCGGTGTAGGAGCCCTCGACCGCACCTCCGCTCCACGCATGACCGACTCCCACCACGAGATGCTGCTCGACCGGAGCACGCGCTCCCGATGCAGCACTATTCACGTCGGTGAATTGCTGTGCGGCTGCTTGCATGTTGATCGGCACGACGACCTTGTCGGCGTCACCGTGCAGCAAAACGACCGGGATCCCTCTGGTGTGCGAACCCATGGCGGCAATCGCCCGCGCACCCAGCGATACGTGCGACGCGTGTACGCCGGGCGTTGGCCCGGAACGCATGACCGACAGCGCGCTTGTCATATCGTTTGCCGCAAGCGCTGCGATCCCCGAGTGCATGGCCAGCGCACCGAAGCGCTCAGGGTACGCGACCATGAGATTGGCGGCCATCGCGGCGCCCGCCGACATGCCAACCAATGCAATATGGGTCGCGCTGATGCTGTGCGCGGTGGCAACCGAGTCGATCAGCTCCGCCAACAGCGCGACTTCACCCTGTCCGCGCATTGACTGCGATGGGGTGAACCAGTTCCAGCACCTTTGCGGATTCGCCATCGCAGACTGTTCGGGATACAGCACTCCGAATCCATCAATGTCGGCCTGCGCGTTCATGCGCGTACCGGTGGCGAAATCGGCAGCGTTCTGTGCGCACCCGTGCAGCATGACAATCAGCGCACGCGAGGCTGGCGATGCTCGACGCGTCGCCGGCACGTACAAGACAAACTCACGCGTGCCCTGCGAACGCACAAAGGTCGCGCGCGTGTTCGTCGCGGTCGTCATGCTATTGCCCTGTGTCTTGATCGTCGCGCAGGCGCTCACCGCAACGAGCATGAGGAGTGCCGCCCGAACCGTGCGCGACGATATCAAAAGCTGATCCCGCCACCAACCGTGATGACTTGGCCAGAGATGTAATTCGACTCTGGTGTACAGAAAAGGTACACACCGTCGGCCGCTTCTTCCGGAGTGCCAATGCGCCCCAACGGGATGGCCTGTGTCTCCAGCTGGTGTATCAGCGCAGGTTGCACACCCACGGTGCGCTCACCGCCCTGATTGTCCGATTCCGTGGTAAGGGGTTGCGTCATCCGCGTACGAATAAACCCGAACGCGACGCAGTTCACGTTGACGTTGTAGCGCCCCCACTCTTTGGCGAGCGTTTTGGTGATGCCGACGACAGCCATCTTGGCCGCCGCGTAGTTCACCTGTCCTGGATTGCCGCCCAGTCCCGACACGGAGGAGATATTCACCACTTTCCGATACACCTCGCGCCCTTCGGCGCGCTCGGCTTTGTTGAATCGCTTGATGTGTTCAGTCGCAGCGCGCAAAATGCGAAACGGACCCGTCACATGCACATCCATCACGTCCTGAAACTGCGCGTCGGTCATCTTTTGAATGACATTGTCGCGCGTCATGCCGGCGTTGTTCACGATGATGTCGAGACCACCAAACGCTTCGAGCGCCGTCGCGACAAATCGATCCCCGAAGTCTGCGTCGGCCACGCTGCCCACGCACGCAACCGCTTCGCCACCACGCGCGCGGATTTCGGCGATGGTGTCTTGCGCTGGAGCGTCGTCAAGATCGTTTACTACAATACGTGCGCCTTCGGAGGCGAGCTTGAGCGCCACCGCACGTCCGATACCACGCCCCGATCCCGACACAATTGCCACCGTCCCTTCGAGTTTTCGCACGTGTGGTCTCTGAATAGGTACCTGTGTGCAACGAATACGGCGTCGCCCTAAATCTGCGCCGAACGGTCTTCCCAGTACACGTCACGCATCACGCGTTTCAGTGTTTTCCCCGCCGCATTGCGCGGGAATTCGGTCACCAGCACGATGTCGCACACTTGCTGGTAGCGTGCACCGACCCGCTCGTTTACCCACACTTTGAGTTGATCGGCGGTGACCGTCGCGTCGGCGCGCAATACAACGGCGCCCAAGGGTGCCTCTCCCCACTTGTCGCTGGGGATGCCAAACACCGCCGCCTCGATTACCTCGGGGTGCGTCACGATGACCTCTTCGATATCCCGCGGGAAGACGTTCACGCCGCCGGAAATGATCAGGTCCTTTTTGCGATCGACGAGATAGAGGAAGCCGTCGTCGTCCACGTACCCGATATCTCCCGTGTGCATCCATCCCGCCACGATCGCTTGCGCCGTGAGATCGGGCCGACCGTGGTAGCCAGACATGAGCAACGGGCTGCGTCCGATGATTTCACCGGGCACGTGTGGCGCGACCTCCTCGCCATCCGCACCAACGACTCGCGTTTCAAACAATGGCGTTGGGATTCCCACCGATCCCATCTTTCGCTCGGCGTCATGCTTATCAAGAATCACGATGACGCCTTCCGTCAGACCGTACAACTCATAAAACACGTTGGGCAATGCGGCCATGAGCCGTCCCTTGTGCTCGCGGTGCAACGGCGCGCCCACGGAGCCCAGCATCGCTATCGAGGCAAATTTCTCAGGCGCAAAGTTGGGGGCGTTGAGCACCGCGATGATCTGCGATGGCACCAGCATCACGTGGGTGACGCGTTCGCGCGCTACCATTTCTATAAACTCGACCGCGTCAAACCGGGCTTGCAGCACGTACGTGCACCCCAGAAAGATCGCGGGCATCAGCGTCACGAAGGCGCCATTGAACACCAGCGAACCCGCGTGCATGCACACACTCTCCGGCGTGAATCGAAACGCCGACGCAAACAGCGCACCATACATCGCGCGCACGTCATGCGTGTGCACGATACCCTTGGGGGTACCGGTGGTGCCGCTGCTATAGATGATGTTGAACGGGTGGTCGCCGACGATCTCGACGCGGGCTGGCGCCGCAGTTGGCTGACCAGCGACCATCGCGTCAAACGCCCGAAAGTCCGCTGCAGGCGCCGCGCCGGTCACGAGCCACCGCGCCTCCTCGACCGTGGTCATCTGCGTACGAATGGATTGCAACTCAGCCACCAATTCCGGCGAGGTGATCACCGCCACGGCCTGTGCATCGCGGAGCAGGCTGACCAGCGCCGATCCACGCAGCAAGGGACTGAGCGGCACGAGTACAATTCCCAGCTGCGCGGCGGCCCAGTACACCTCGAGCACGGTGACGCCATTGGGCATGATCACCGCGAGGGCATCGCCCGGCACGAGGCCGAGTCCGCGTAACGCGTGCGCCGTCTGATTTACGCGTGCCGCCAACTGGGCGTACGTCAGTCGTTGGTCGCCGCACACGATGGCAGTGTGATCTCCGCGATACTGTCCGTGTCGCGGAATGAGCGTGCCGACGTTCACGTCGCGTGCCCCGCCCCCACGTCCGCCCCCACGCCCGCCCCCGCCATCGCGAGAAAGGGCAGCAGTTCCGCGTGAAACGCGTCCGGCCGTTCGACCGGCATCAGGTGTCGTGAATCGGGGATCACCACCAGTCGCGCGTTTGGCATGAGCTTCGCATAGGCGTGTTTCAACGCCACGCTGGTGTAGTCCATGTCCGCCGTGACGACCAACGTCGGCCGAGTGATCGTCGGCAGCAATGATTGGACGCTCCACCCCACCAGCGCGTTCAGCGCACACAGATACGCGCGCGGATCGTTCCGCGACCATCGTTCGACGAACGTCGCGCGCAGGGCGGCGTGTTCGGGAGCCGGCAACAGGCGCGTCGACAGCACGGCTCCCATCTTGCGCATCCCCATCCAACGCACGATGAGTCGACGCTGCATAATTCCCAGCCGTGCTTTCCACGACCGGAGAATCATTGCGGGTCCGCTGTTGACGATCACCAGACTGCGCACCAGGTCGGGACGATCGATCGCGAGTTGGAACGCGATCATGCCACCCATCGACAGGCCGATCACGTGCACCGGTCCAAGCGTGAGATGTTCGATCAGTCGCGCCGCATCCTGCGCGAACTGCGCAACGGAGTACGGACCGGCGGGCTTGTCCGATTGGCCGTGCCCACGGACATCGTACGTCACGACGGTGTACGTGCGTTGCAACGCCTCGACTTGCATATCCCAGTCTTCGGTGCTCGAACCCAGCCCGTGAATGAGCAGCACCGGGTCGCCCTGTCCGCGCTGCTCGTAAAAGACGCGTATCCCGTCCAGCGTTACGGTTGGCATGGGCCTGATCTCACTTCCACCGGATGTCCCACTCGCAAAACAGATCACCCTCCATCACACAACGCGCGTGCGTCACCTGCGCGCTGTGACCGCCGGCGATCTCGATCGCAGCGCGCCATCCACCGGTCAGGCGGCGACAAAAAAGCCGATCGCCCGGCTCAAATCCGACAAGCCGTGCGAGCGCGCGTCCGGCCACGCGTTCGGTGACCTTCATATCGCCGGGGCGATAGTAGCGTTGAAAGAGCGAGATGTGCTGCGTGACAAATTCCAACGGCGTGGGTTTTTGCAGCAGCCCACCGTACAACTTCATGCCACGCACGCGGATCGCTTCGGCGCCCGCGCGCTCAGCCCACAACGGATCGATCGTACGGAGCGCGACGTCGGCACTCCGCCACAAGTTGAGCGCGACAGAATACGGCACATCATCGGTCACTGCGGCGTCGCGTAACTGCGCGCGATCCGCCGCCGACAAGCGCGCCAGCACCTCAGTGTATGCACTCGGCGTAAGCGCGTGCTCGAGATACTCAATCGTGCTGTGCAGCGTAGACCCGCGCGTAAAGAACATTGTTCGCTCCCGTGTTTCGTCAATGGGCAGGACGTACACAGGCGCACCATGTCGTCGATGCATCAGTTCGCGCAAGGCGCCGGCGCCGCGGACCGCGGCACCGGCAACGTGAAGCCCTGCGTCATGTTCGGCCTGCTGCATGTTAGCGTCCGTCCAGACGAATGCCGATCAGTACAATCGGACCTATTTTCGGCGCGTTGATCATTTCTTGATGCGTTTTGGCAAAACCGCACGTGCGCCCGGCCGCGTACACGGCTTTATTCGCCGATCCAATGCCCAATACGGGTGGTGTCGTGGTACCACCAACGCATGAGAAAATGTTCTGGGCCTGAAAGAGGATCTTCGCGTGCTGCGCCGGCAGGGTGTACGTCGCCGTCAGGTCCAGGGTGCCAAACGAGGGAATGAGGCCGTAGTTCACGCCCGAACGGAAGTCATACTTTGCCACATACCGCGTCGTGAACCCGGCCGTCATGTTGGGCACAGGATTGCTGAAATCCATGCCACCGGTCACCCGGACCGACGGACTGTTAAACGCCGTCGCTTCGGCCGGATCGGTCGCCTTGCGAATGATGGTGTCAATCTTGACCACGCTGGTATTGAGCGACGCCGAGATGTTGTTGGTGACATAGACTTTGATACCACCGTCGATGCCGTTGAGCGTTGCTTTACCGGCGTTGAAGTACGTCAAAGCGATCTGCGGGCCTCCCGCTGGATCGGTGACCTTCTTACCGGTCGCGTGATTGTAGGCGGTCGTTGCGGCCGCACCGGCCAACGGATTCGCGATCACCACGAGCGGACTGATAAAGCCGTCGAACTTGCTCTGGTAGCCGACGATATCGAGAAACACGCGCTGTCCAATCACGCCTTTGTAGCCCAGCTCGATTGTTTTGTTGATCTCGGGACGGATCGGGTCAATCGTGTTGACGATGCTGCCGGCCGCGTTCTTGATATCGAACCCGTCAAGGTTTCCAAAGACACCGATGAACGGCTGAAAGTTTGGAAAGTAGAAGTCGGTCTGCAGCACCGACGGGGACTTGAACGCCTTGTTGTACGTGACGCGCAGCGTTTGATCGACGATGGGCGTGAACAGCAGTGCGGCCTTCGGTGAGAACTGGGCGTCGTACTTGTCGTGTTTGTCATAGCGACCGGCCAGCACGACCCGTAACATCCGCGACAACGGCGTTTCGATCTGCCCGTACACGCCTTGCTGCCCAATCAGGATGGGCTTACCCGTCGCGCGATCACTAAGCCAGTGTCCGTATGAACTGACACGGTCTCGGCGCAGTTGGCCGCCGTACGTGATGTGCGTGTTGTCGATGGCCGAGATGCCCGATTTCAGGAGCATGCCGATGTCAAAGTTGTTCTGCACTTCGGCCGCTTGCATGCGACCGTCGCCCGGAAACGCCGACAGCGCTTTGGCCGAGTCGTAGCTGATGGTGGGAAAGCGCACGGAGTTTTGCGCGAGGCCGTTCAACTGAAATGTTTTTCCCGATACGGACTGCGACATGTACGCTTGCGCGAACAGGCGTGAGCCGGTGTACTGCAACTGCGCGTCGCGATAGCCGTAGTTTGACAACTGATTGCGCCCCACGTTGGTGGGACCAATGCCGTTCAGTTTGCTCATACCGACCGTGCCCATCAACCGGCTGCCGTTGTTCAAATAGTACGCCAGCATGCCGCTGCCACGCGTAATGTCGTTCCGCCAGTTGGCGTCTTTTTCCGGGATCACGAGGTCTGGACGACCGCTCGTGACGCTGGGATAGGTCGCTTGGCTCTCAAATTCGTTCACGGCGACATACTCACCCGTAAGCTTGTATCCAAGACGACCGCGTGTTCCGGCGTAGCGCGCTTGCGCGTTGTAGAACGAGCGCGATCCACCATCGAGTTCAACACTCCACCCGGGATACTGTTTGGGATCCTTGGTCGTGAGCGACACCACTCCGTTCGACGCATCGGGACCGTACAGCGCAGCGCCCGGCCCCACCAACACTTCGACAGACGACAGATCGATTTTCGACAGCGTCGTAAGCGAACCCACTGGCAGGGCACTTTCGGCCAACACCCCAATGCGTCCGTCTTCAAGCTGCAGCATGCGGTTGTTGAACGACGAGTTGAATCCGCGCGCGTTCACGGCCTGTGAGAGAATTCCCGTTTGAATGAACTCGAGCCCTTTCACTTCTTTGAGGGCCGCCGCAAAGGAATTCCCAATGGAGTTGGCGATCTGCGGCTCTTCGAGGCGTGTAATCGTCGCTGGTGCATCGGTGACTTTTTCGATGCGACGCGAGACCGTGGTGACGACGCCCGCGAGCTGCACCGAGGCGGCGTCGAGCGTCATGTTCACGGTGACCGCTTGCCCGCCGGTTACTGTGATCTCGATCGTTTTGGATTTGTATCCTAGTCGGAACGACCGAATGCTGACCGCGCCCAACGGCACACTGCGGATCGTGTACGTGCCGTCATCGCCGGTGACCGCGGAGGCACCCGCCGGCGTGACAATCATCTGCGCGTTGGCGACAGGCGCCCCTTTCGAATCGGTGACGCGCCCAACGATGCGACCGCTCGATTGCGCATACGCATTGGCAGCGACGGCGACAATCAGCGTGGCGGCGCACAGCGCGCGCTTCAGAATGCTACGAAACATGTCCAATCTCCTAGGAGGTGGTCCGGTAACTGCTGCACGGCCGGTGGGATCGCCGTCGGACAAAAGGCATCGCGCGAGACGCGCGAGCGGATGAGGAAGGGAGGGTATCGGGTGCGGAGACGGTGTTATCCGCTATCGGAGCGCGTTCGCATCAGGCGTGCATCACAATGAGAATGTCCGCGTCGATGGTGCGCGCCGCCGACGCGCGTGTGAGCCATGAGACGGCGAAAAACATCAGCAATGAACTCACGAGGGCGAGCGCCGAGACCGACACACCCACCGGCAGCGAGTACACTCTGAAAAACGCGAGCGTCTCGCCGAGGAGGGTGATGATCAGTCCAGTGGCAATCGAGGCAATCGCGCCTGCCGCGGTGGCGCCCTCCCAATTGAGTCCGATTGCGAGTGCGGGGACGATCGTCGAACCAAACAGCCCCCACCCGAAAATGCCGAGAAACGCGACCAACGTTCCGGACCGTTGCGCTACGGTGGCGGCCAACAGCGCGAGCGCCACGGTCGTGATGCGCCCCACGCGCAATTCGTTTTTCACACGTGTACCGAACGCGACCGGCAAGTCATGCGTGAGTGCGGCAGCACCGACGGACATGAACGAGTTCACCGTGGCCATGATTGCCGCCGCGACGCCGGAGAACACCAGTCCGGCGACCAATGTTGGCGTGTAGTGCAGCAGAAATTGCGGCGTCGCCTGGTCGGCGCGCGTGAGTGGGGCGACCGCGCCGCCGACGACTAACGCTTTCATCGCGACACCAACGCCCACATACAGCAGCTGCGTCACTGCGAGCGCGACGGTCATGAGCAACGGATACCACTTGAGCTGCTTGGGGTCGCGCAGCATGTAGAACTTGTGGATGACATGTGGCTGTCCAAGCGAGCCCACACCAAACACAAAGAAATACGAGATCGCCGCCATTGGACCGATCGTCCCCCATGGTCCCAGATACGTGGCGTCGGCGGCCATGATGGTGCGCGAGATGTGACTCATGCCGTCGCCCGACTTGAGCGCAAACACAAACACCACCGCACTCGCGACCGCCATCACCGTGCCTTGAAACACGTCAGTGTAAATGCCGGCCATAATCCCGCCGGCGACAGAGTAGGCAAGAATGACGCCCGTGCCAATCCAAATACCGGGCGCGAGACCCGTCCCGAAGATCGCGTCGATCACCAGACCCAGCGCCAGCAAGTTGGTCGCGATATACCCCACGACCGCGACCAGCACGGCGACGGCCGCAAGTCCTTGCGCCACGCGTGAGCGATAGCGCGCACCAATCGCGTCGGGCACGGTAAACAATCCGCGCGCTTCACCAAGCAGCCGCATGCGCTTGGCCAACACCCAGGCACCCAAAGCGTTGGTGATGGCACCTGGTAAGATGATGAACACCGCGCCGATGCCAATCGTGTACACCAGCCCCGGTCCACCAATGAACGCAAAGCCTGACAGGGTCGCCGCCATTTTCGCGATCGCGAGTGTCCACAGGCCAACGCCGGTCCCCGCCACAAAAAAGTCCCTCGCGCTTTTCGTGCGACGTGTTGCCCACGAGGCAATGCACGCCACAATCACGAAGTAGACCAGCGCGATGGCGACGATCACGACGACCGCGTCTCGGTGTGGCGTGGCTCATGGTGGCTCGGCGTTGCCTGAACGCTGGCAAAGGCCGCGCGAACCTGGGCGAGATGCGCGTCGTTGAGGGTCGACGAGTCGAAGGTGAGCGCATACGCCAACGGCAGGACGACAATGGGCATCACGCCGACCGTGTACACGACAATCGCGGTCCGCAGCGGCAGGCCAAAGAGCAACGCACCACCAGCGCCCTCGGCCGGCGACATGAGCAGCGCTGCCGAAAACGCGCCGACGCAGAGCACAAACACGCCGACGAAGGTGATGACGAGCGAACGCGGAATCGTGTCCCGTCGCGTGGCGCCAAGCGCCATCAACGTCATGATGATGCCGTTGGTACCGATGGCGAGCAGCAGCGGCGCCCACACAGTCGGCGTTGCGGTTGCCAGCATGCTGGCGTACGCGCTGGCAACCATCAGCACGCACACGACCAGCAGGTGAATCAGCCTACGCTTCATGCGCTGGCCGCGGGCGTCGGCGACATGGTCTCGGTGACATGGTCTTGGCGCGGTGCACTGGTCGTGCCGCGCGCCACCAGCTTGACCGGAAGTGTTTGCGTCGACGCCGCGCTCTTTCCGTCGCCCTCGCGCTGTCGAAGGAGCAATCGCACCGCGCGGGCGCCTAATTCGCGCTGCGGCGTATTGATCGTACTGAGTTCGGGCGTGACCAAGGTACCCAGGTCGATGTCATCGCAACCGAGAATCGAGAGGTCGGTAGGGATCGACACGCCCGCCATCGCACACGCCTTGTGCGCTCCGAGCGCAATGAGATCGGTGGCGCAGAATACCGCCGTCGGACGCGCGGGAAGTGCAAGCAACGCGCGCATCGCCGCCAGACCACCCGCGACCGTTGGATCGGCGCGCTGCCAGAGGTCACTACTCGGCGAAATGCCGGCATCTTTGAGCGCGGCAGCGAATCCGCGCTCACGAAGGCGAAACGCTGAACCGCCCGACACCGGTCCGATAAACGCCACGCGGCGGTGACCGAGGGAAAGCAGATGATCGGCGGCCAGCGCACCGGCGTGGAGCGAATCATCGAGCACCGCTGAGCATTCGTCGGAGCTTTGATTGACCAACACGACGTTCAGGCGACCGAGGTCGACGTCTACGAGATCGCCGTCGCTGATGCCCGCGATGATGACGCCGTCGATTTGGCGATCAGCAAGCGCTTTGACGTGCTGGGCGACGCTGACGTCACCGGTCTCGCACAGCAGTACCGCGTAGCCCTGCTGGGCCGCGACGCGTTCGGCGCCCGAGATGATCGACGCATTGACCGGATTGCCGAAGCTCGGGACGATGACACCGAGCGCAAATGAACGGCGGCGAACAAGCCCCTGAGCCAGCCGGTTGGGTCGGTAGCCGAGCTCGTCGGCGACCTTGAGGACGCGGGCACGGGTCTCGTCCGCGACCCGTGCCTTGGGGTTTTGGGACAGCACCAGTGACACGGTGGGCTGAGAAACCCCCGCTTTCTGGGCAACATCGACGGCGGTTACACGGTTGCTAATACGCATTGGCATCTGCTAATACGCATGTGCACGCCACTTTTGTCAAGAGTCGCACCCCCCGTGAGCCTCTCGGCGAAGGCAATCCCCCCCCCGCAGAAATTGCCGCCGCTTGGCAGTGCGGGGATTACCCTCGGTGTGTTCTTCCTGTAGCAGTGGCTCGATCTCTCGGATCCGCAGGGAGACGACGTGCGCCACGACACGTTGACGGCGCGCGACGGAGAAGAAGCGGTATTGGCGTGCGAGCGTTTTCAACCGGACATCGTGTTGCTGGCCATCGCTATCGCAATGCGAGGTTCGGGAACCACGAGCTGAATCTCAACCAAGTCATTGACCGGCGAACGTCTGACTGACCGAGACGTTTCGTGACGACATCACCGCGTCCCGGACTTATCCTACAGTCTCGTTCGGCCGCGGCAAGCTGATTCCACCGACAACAGAAGCGGGAGTAGCGATGACGATAGACATCCTCGATGAACTTGCTCGGCGCATCGAGCAAGAAAGTGATGCGCTGCTCACCCGATGGCGCGTTCAGGTCCGGGAACTCCCCGCGGCGCGGGATCTCGATGTGCCCACACTAAACGATCACATACCCAAACTCCTCGAAGAGCTTATCGCCGCGCTGCGATCCAAATCAGACGAGACGATTGCGCACGCGCTTCTCGACGGCAGTTCGCCAGCCCACGGCTTGCAACGCGTCAAGGACGCCTTCGACATCGCGGAAGTCGTCGCCGAGTACAACATGCTGCGCGGTTGCATTCACGACCTAGCAGACCGCAACAGTTTGTATCTCCAAGGGCGTCCGCTCCGCATCTTGAACCGCGTCCTGGATGCGGCGATCGGCTCGGCCGTGCAGTCGTTCGCGACCCACAAGGCACGTGAGGTCCAACTCCGCCGAGAGGAGTACTTGGCGTTCGTGGCGCATGACCTGCGCACACCCCTCAATGCCATCTCGCTCTCCGCGCGCGTGATGGAAATGATCCTTTCCCAGAACCATTTTGATACGCCGCAGTCGACCCAGATGCTGATGGTACTCCGCCGGAACGTTCAACACCTTGAGGCACTGGTGGGAAAGGTGATCGAGGAGAATAGGAATCTCGATACCGAATCGGGGATGAAGCTGGAGTGCCGGGAGTTTGACCTCTGGCCGCTGATCGAGGCGCTCATTCACGACATCCACCCCGTCGCCGGCACCTCCAGCACTCGACTGGTCAACGCGGTGCCCGAGGACTTTGTCGTCTATGCTGATGCCAGTTTGCTGCGGCGAGTGTTCCAAAACTTAATCGCCAACGCGATCTCCTACACATCGCGCGGAGAGGTCGTTATCGGCGCGCGGCAGTCGGGTGACGGCGGTGCCGTCGAGTGTTTCGTTCGCGATAACGGAGCGGGGATACCGGCGGACCGCGTGAGTACGGTATTCGAAAAGCACGAAACGGATCCCGACAAGGAGGGTGGGTTTGGTCTCGGTCTCGCCATCGTCAAGACGTTCGTCGAGGCACATGACGGGGCCGTGACGGTGGAGAGCGCGTTGGGTGTCGGCTCGACTTTTCGGTTCACGCTCCCCGGACGACATCCGTAGCAACAACGCCGAGCCACGCGCTGCAGCAAAAGCATCGAACACCCGATTGCTGATGCCCACGCTGTCTCGCCTGACCACCGCGGCGTAGCTTCTCGACCATGCCCGACGCCGCCGAGCAATTCTTGGCCGAAATCTGAACAACCGCGTCGCTCAGTCACGCGCATTTCCTGCCGCTTTTCGATTCGGGGGCCGACGAAGGATCGCTGTACTACGTGATGCCGTACGTGGAAGGAGAGACGCTCCGCGAAAAGCTCGAGCGCGAGACACAGCTGCCGGTAGACGAAGCGGTCCGCATCGCAACCGATGTCGCCGAAGCACTCGACTGGACACACCGACGCGCCGTGGTCCACCGCGATATCAAACCGGAGAACATCCTCCTGCATGATGGTCGGCCCATGGTGGCCGACGTTGGCATCGCCCTCGCGGTGAGTGCGGCAGCGGAGTGACAGATCCAGCTGACGATACACATCTCGTTCGCTGATCGCTATCACCCAATCGGGTGTAACACCCAAACCGGTGAGATCGACTCACGACAAGGACGAGCTCCACGCATTCAGTGCATGACGACGGATCCATCACGGTCCGAGTCGTTTCAAATCCCCCCAAGCATGGCCGGTTTTTTTTCGACAAATCGGTAGTAGCTCGAGGCACGAGATCCACGCTGCTCCGCCCAGTGGTTCAGTGTCTGCTCGTCGTCGAAGCGGGATACCATCTGCTCGACATAGATCCACAGGCGTAAGCGCCGGTACGGCGACAATTGCTTCAGCACTAGCCAACGGTTCAGATCACCGGCGTCCCTCAGACCAACGCACTTCGCCACGGCATGCGCGCTGAGCCGTAGTTCCATGTCCGCGAACAGCGGGAGGATCTTTTCGCGGCGGCGCATCACCTCGGTCCACCGTTCATCTGCTAATTTGTCACATTCATCCTTTTCAGTCATCTCACACATCACTCCAGTTCGAAGTGGAACGTCGGTAATTCGTAGCACATGTCGATCAATGGTGCGTGGACGTACGTCAACCAACGTCGGGATAGAAATTTCAATCGGGGTGGGGTGAGTAGCGGCCCCGGTCCCCTGCCTCGCAAACAGTGGTGATCGGGCGGCGGACGCGGCGGTCGCCGCGCGGGTGCGGAAGTGGGTGAGGATCTGGTCGATCACCGACGCCTGCGTGATGAACGCGACGACGCGCATCGTGCCATGGCCGGTGGGACACGCGAGCGGGTCGACTTCGACGCGCTGTTGCAGCAGGGCCGCCGTAAGACCTTCGCCCACCGGCGGGTGCCCTCGGTCGGCGCCAGCCGAGGTGCGGGAACGATCGCGGCCGGCGCCGTGCCGTGCGCGGGCCACGACACGAACGTCCCGTCGGGCCGGAAGCCGCCGTCGGTCACGAGCAAGCGCTTCGACCAACAGGCGCGCGCGCAGCTCGACGTGGCCCGTGACGGTCGCACAGTATTGGTGCGGCCCGTCCGCGGCCGCCGCATCATATCGTGTTGCGCAACTTCATCGCCGAGGCGCGAGCGCGGATGGCGGAGACGCGCCGCTGACGTCGAGACCCCCTGCGCCCGCCGGGCCGACCTGGGCAATCGCGACCACCTAAAAGTCCGGGGGCGCGTCCAGTGACTCGAGCGCCGCGGCGTCGGCCAGATCCTGAGGACGGGCGGTCGCGCGCTTGTTGCAAATGAGGTCGGCGCGCGAAAGGATCGACACGGGCACGTTGTCGAGCAGGCCCTCCGACCGGCGAGCCCACGCTGCCTCGAACTCAACACCCCACAACCGCGGGCGGAGATCGATGCGGTTCGGTGCTCGTCCCAGTTGGATAACCCGATCGTCGGCCGTGAAGTCGTCGACCGTCAACCCCACCGATCCGAACCCGAAGGCATCGAGCGCTGCGATAATGCGCTGTGCGTTCTCCGGCGTGGGACGCACATACAAATCGACGTCCTCCGTGAAGCGCGGGTAGCCGTGAAAAGCAACCGCGTGCCCACCCACGAGCAGAAACTCAACGCGGTGGTCGATCAACAACGCGAGCAACTCGCGCAAGTCCGCGTCCAGCATCGCCCAATCGCTCCCGGATGACCTGTTGCATTTGCAGCAGCCGATTCAGCCGTTCCTGAGCGGAAAGCCGCCGGAGACCGTCGCGGTCCGCGGCAGCCGCGGCGGCATGAGAGGCGTGCACCTGTATGCTTCGCTCCATGTCGAAATATAGCGAGCATCGCTGCGCTCCGCGCACGTCACCCATGGCAGGGCGATCTCGCTGACGAGCGTCTCGGCAAGCACATTACCGAGGTGCCCACCACCCTCGCCCGCCCGACCATCGCCCTCGACGGCCGCTACACCGTCGTCCGTGAACTCGGCGCCGATCGCTTTCTCGCCGAGATCACGACGACCGCGAAGTTGCAGCATCTGCATATTCTGCCGCTGCTGGATTCCGGCGCGGCCGATGGCCTGCTGTACTACGTGATGCCTTTCGTGCGCGGCGAGACCTTACGCGCGCGCCTGAAGCGCGAGCGTCAGCTGCCCATCCCCGGCGCGCTGCGCGTTGCGCGCGAGGCGGCCAGCGCACTCGACCACGCGTGTTGACGGCGCCTATACGGATCGAGGACATGCACTCGAAGGACTCGAAGCACTCGGTCGCTTCGAGGAGGCGCGCGCGGCGTACGAAACGGGTCGTCAACTCGCGGGCGCAGCGGCGGGCGCGTCGTTCGGCGTGGGGCATCGCGGCACTCTGCGCATCGTTGGGCGACGCCGACGACGCGTTCGCGTGGCTGGAGGTCGCCATCGCGGAAAAGGCGTCCGGACTGCTTCAACTGCGCGTGCACCCACGCCTAGACCCTATCCGAGACGATCCGCGCTACTGGCCGATGGTAAAGCGCGTGGGGCTCGGCGACGACGTCGCACCGCCGGCGTGAGATTGTCGATGCCCGCATCGAACTGCGATCACGCAGTCTGGCGACGCGCAGCGACACCAGCGAACAGTTTGCGCCAAGCGACGCCTCGTTCATGGTCAACTACCGCGTTGATGACCTTCACGCGCTGGTCGCGGCGCTGAAAGCCGAAGGGTGCACTGTGCTCGACCGGATCGATGACCCGGAGTACGGCAAGTTTGCGTGGGTCATCGATCCGGAAGGCAATAAAGTCGAGCTGTGGGAGCCGGCTGCTGGCTAGTGGCGCTTATCGGTCGACCGAAAGAAATCGCGCACATCGCGCACATTCGCTTCGGTCGCGTCCCACGACGTCACATGGGCCGCGCCTTTGTACAGGATGAACTTGGCGCCGGGAATCAGTTTACCGTGCGCCTCGACGGTCTTCGGTCCGACTTCATCGAACTCGCCGGTCGTCGTCAATACTGGAACCGTGATCTTGGGCAGGAACGCTGTCTGGTCGTAGTTCTTCATGGTGCCGGTGACCACGAACTCGTACTTGCCCTGCATGTACACGTACTGCTCGTTGCCGAATGTCGCCGTCGTCGAATCCAGATCGGCTTTGACTGGCGTGCGCCAGACATACCGCGCATAGAACTCGTCGCTCGCGGCCTTGAAGAGTTTCGTGCTATCCACGCCGTCCTTCTTCCACTGCGCAATCGCGCGCCACATCGAATCGGGCAGTTGCTTGGCCCACGTGTTTGCCTCGACCGCGTACTGGCGCCAGTCGAATACCGACCCACCGAAGACGATGCCCGCGACGTGATCCGGATGCGCTTTGTAGTACTCGAGCGCGAGCACCGTGCCCCACGATTGCCCGTTCAGAAACCAACGCTCGATCTTGAGCGTGCGTCGCAACGAATCCAACTCTTCAACGAACCGCGGAATATTCATCAGCGTAGTGTCAGTCAGCCGATCGGACTTTCCGGCGCCGAGCTGGTCGTACCGAATGACGAGGCGATCGTCGCCCAGCGCCTCGAACGGTTTGAGGTAGAAGCTGCCAGCGCCGGGCCCACCGTGCAGCAGGACCATCGGCGTTCCCGTACCGACGCCCGATTGCTTGTACCAAATGCGACCACCGCGCACCGCCAGCATCGCCTCTCCGGCACCGAGCGTCGGCGTTGCGAGCGTCGTCGCGGCCGCTGCACTGTCCGCGGCCGGCACTTTGCCTCCGGAGCACGCTGCTACGGCGCACAGTAAAACGAGAGTGGTGCACGTGCGAATATTGAACCGATTGGCCATGCGAACTCCATGCGAAGGGGAATGATGCGGCGGCCAACGGCCAGTTTCGTGTTGCGGCGTCGCACCCACGGTCTCACGCCGCGCCATCGCGTCGCCTCCGCCTCCTGCTGACTATGCCGACCTGCTCTCCCGCCTGCAAGCTGGTGTCGCCGATCGCTACCGACTCGATCGCGAGATGGGCCGGGCGGCATGGCCACGGTGTATCTGGCCGACGACCTTCGCCACGAGCGCAAGGTCGCGATCAAACTGCTGACGCCGGACTCGGCGCGATCATCGGCGGCGAGCGATTTCTCACCGAAATTCGCGTCACGGCGAACTTGCAGCATCCGCATATCCTCGGTCTGATCGACTCTGGCGAGACCGACGGTCTGCTGTAGTACGTCATGCCGTATGTCGAAGGCGAGTCGCTGCGCGCGCGACTCGATCGTGAGCGTCAACTGTCGGTGAGTGACGCGGTGCGCATCACGCGCGAAGTGGGTTGCGCACTCGATTACGCGCACCGTCGCGGCATCATTCATCGCGATATCAAGCCGGAGACCGTGCTGCTGCTAGACGGTCAGGCGATGGTCGTCGACTTCGGCATCGCGCTGGCCGCCAGTCGCGCTGGCGGGTCGCGACTGACAGAGACCGGCCTGTCGCTCGGCACGCCGTCGTACATGAGTCCCGAGCAGGCCGGCGGTGAACGTGACCTCGACGCACGCAGCGATCAGTATTCGCTGGCACGCATGTTGTATGAAATGCTCGCCGGGCAGCCGCCGCATACTGGCCCGACGGTGCAGGCGGTGATGGCCGCCGTGCTCACGCGCGAGCCGGAAGCGCTTGATGTGTTGCGCACCACCGTGCCCGCGCACGTGTCGGAGGCGGTGAGCATCGCACTCGCAAAATTGCCGGCGGACCGTTTTGAGACGACGGCGCAGTTTCTGTCGGCGCTTGGGCAGGCGCGGCGGACGACCGGCGCGTCGGGCCGTCGCACAACGGCGGCACGCGGTGCGCTACCGCGCGCGAACGACGAGATCGGCGACGTGCTGTTCTTTGCGCCCGACGGCAAACAGCTTGGCTTTGCGACCGGCACCGCATTGCGTCGCGTGACGCTGGACGGCGCCGAGCCCCTTACCATTGCCCCGATGACGAACGGACTCGATATCGTCGGTGCCGCGTGGACCGATACCGGCGAGATCGATTTTAGCGTGAATAGTGTGGTGATGCGCGTGCCGTTTTCGGGCGGTACGGCGACACGATTGGTGCGGCACGGTGCGGATAGCGCGGCGACACTACACTCCTTGGCCGCGCTTCCCGGCGGTGACCGTGTGTTGGGCGTGCGCAGCATCGGCGCGAACGAGGAAATCGGCGTGTGGTGGCTGCCGTTTGATGCGCGCTCCGGCGACACGACGGGACCCGCGACGCGGATCGCTCAGGGGGCCATCGTACGCTTCGAGGCCGTGACAATGGCGGCGTCGCGCACGGGCGCGGTGAGTTGGGTGTCCTCGCAGGCGACGGGAGCGCTTTTGCAAGTATCCGACACCGGCGTCTCACCGCGCACGCTGCTGCAACACGCGCGCATGTGGAGTCTTCGGTTGTCGCCCTCGGCCAAGCAACTCATCTTCGCGAAGTACGACGCGGCGAAGCCGGTGTTGGCCGATCTATGGATCTTCGACGTGGCGAGTGGCACCGATCAACGGTTAACATCGGGTGGTGTGGAGCGCCGAGATTTCAACGATGCCACCTGGAGTCGCGACGGGCGGTGGTTCGCGATGTCGGCGAACGACTCGAGCGGGCCCGCCGTCAAGCATCTGTATCGCATGCCCGCCGACGGCAGCACCCCGCCGAGCAAACTGATCGAGCGCGTGGGCACGCAATGGCCGTCCGATTTCTCGCGTGACGGTAAATGGGTCGTGTTCACCGACCGCCCCGATGAGAAGTTTCGCTCGATCTGGATCGTACCCGTCGATGGATCATCGGCGCCACGTGCGCTCGTCAAGACGCTGTATATTGCGGCGTCTGGTCGCATCTCGCCCGCCGGTGGTCGTATGCCCATGTGGTCCGGCGGCGGATCGGAATTGTACAACGCGACCGCCAGCAATCTCGAGGTCGCGACCGTGTCGGCCGGCGCCGAGTTCACCGTGCCGGCGCGGCGGCGCGGTGGCAGTCGCTACCGATCACGTTCCCCGACTTCAGTGAGCACGCGCAGTACGATGCGTCGGTCGATGGCAAGCGGTTGGTGATATTGACGCTGTCGGCGGGGCAGAACCGTATTGTGATTTCGACGAGCGCGGTGGATAGCGTCGCGCACTAAGGCTCTTGGAGGTTCGATGGCACAGCTGGATCTGATCACGCTCGTCGTGCGCGACTATGAACCCGCGATCGAGTTCTTCGTCACGGTCCTCGGCTTCGAGTTGGTTCAGGATGTGCCGTCGCTCACCAGCGATGGCCGACCCAAGCGGTGGGTGGTGGTGCGTCCGTCGGGAGGTGGCACGGGCATCTTGCTTGCACGCGCCGATGGCGACCAACAGTCGGCCATCGTCGGGAATCAGTTCGCCGGACGCGTCGGCCTGTTTTTGCGCGTTGATGATTTCTATCTTGAGTATCACCGCCTGGTCGCGGCCGGTGTGACGTTCGTGACGGCACCGCGCGCCGAGCCGTACGGGCACGTCGCGATCTTCATCGATCTCGAAGGGAACCGTTGGGATTTGCTCGGCGCCTGAGACGGACGATCACGCGACGGTCAGTCAATCACCCGCTGGTCGCCGATGGCCCAACGTACGCGGTGCTGCGAATATTCGTAGGAATGCCACCCCATCCTCCTCTGGAGTCTCTCGCATGACGCGTCGCGTGTTCGTCCATCACCTCACCGCCGGCGTGCTCACGAGTGCGCTGGCGTTCGCCGCCATTGGCGCACAGAAGGCCAAGACGGCGGCCGCTCCATTCTCCGTCGTGGAGGCGAGCATCCCCGACCTGCAGAAAGCACTCGCGTCGGGTCGCGTCACATCACGCCAGATCGTCGAAGAGTATCTCGTGCGCATCGCGACGTACGACCGCCTGCTGCGCGCCACCATCAGTGTCAATCCGCGCGCACTGCAGGAGGCCGATCTCCTTGATCGTGAGCGCGCGCAAGGCAAACTGCGTGGCCCGCTGCACGGCATCCCGATCGCCCTCAAGGACAACATCCACACCGCGGACCTTCGCACCACCGGCGGATCGCTCGCCTTCGCCGATCTCGTGCCGCCGTACGACGCCACGCTCACGCGCAACCTGCGCGAGGCCGGTGCGATTATCATTGCCAAGACGCAGCTCACCGAACTCGCGCACTGGACGTCGCACACGATGCCGGGCAACTACACGGCGGTCGGCGGACAGGGTCTCAATCCCTATGACGCGCGCGTCGATCCGCGCGCCGGGCTCGATGATGGACGCCCCGTGATGTCCACCGGCGGATCGTCGAGCGGCGCCGGCACCGCCGCCTCGTTCTGGCCGGCCGACGTGGGCACCGATACCGGCGGGTCGGTTCTCAACCCGTCGAACTTCACCATGCTCGTTGGAATCCGGCCGACCACGGGTCGCATCAGCCGGTATGGCGTCATTCCGATTACCGCCGACCAAGATACGCCGGGCCCGATGGCGAAGAGCGTGACCGATGTCGCAATTCTCTTCGGTGCGCTCGAAAGTGCCGCGCCCGATCCGAACGATCCAGCCACGAAGGTCTGCACACCACCACCGGCACGCGACTACACGAAATTTCTCGACGTGAATGCGCTCCAAGGCGCCCGCATCGGTATTCCCCGCGCGTTTTTCTACGATACGCTCACGGTGCTCGGCCGCACGCGCGGTGGACTCAACACGGCGCAGCGTTCGGCGATGATCGACGCGATTGCCGCCCTCAAGGCGCAGGGTGCGGTGATCGTCGACCCGGCTAACATTCCGAGCGTCGTGGCCGAGCAACGCGACGACAACGTACTCGAGTTTCCGTACTGCCAGACGGCGGATCAGTCGCGCGGGCAGGATGCCGATTGTTCAGTCGTGTTCAAGTACGGATTGAAGCGTGACTTCAACCTCTGGCTCACCAGCCTCGGTGACCGCGCGCCCGTGAAATCGTTGACGGCGCTCCGCGAGTGGAACATCGCGCATCAGCGCGCCGGTGCGATCAGGTACGGACAGACGCGCCTCGACATCTCGGATGAAATGGAGCTGCGTCAGGATCGTGACCGCTACGACGCCGATCGCCGCAAGGACTTGCGGCTGTCGCGGGCACAGGGGCTCGACGCGGCGCTCACGAACAACCGGCTCGACGCGCTTCTCTTTCCCGGCAACGCGGGCTCCGACCTCGCAGCGCGCTCCGGCTACCCGTCAATCGCCGTGCCCTTCGCGCGCGTGGCCGTAACGTCGCCCGCGAACAATCCGTATCCGACGGGCTTTGATCCGAAGCCCGTGCCATTTGGCGTACAGATTCTCACCGCGCAGTGCGCGGAGCCCAAGATGATCGCGCTCGCCTACGCGTTCGAGCAGGCAACAAAGCGGCGCGTACCACCGCCGGCCTTTCCGTAGCGGAGTACGTTGCGAACTCGGCGGCTGCGAGACTCCCGCTTTCAGCCGTCACCTCGCGACGAGGCGCACTGGCACACGGCGGATCTTGCACCACTTTCGTGGACACTCATGGATTATGCTGCGCAACGCTCGAAGGCGATAGGCGACGTGTAGTTCAGGCTGGAATGCAAGCGCGTGCGGTTGTAGTACCTGATGTACTGGCGAAGCGCGGTGCGGAGCGCGTGATCGGTGAGAAAGGTGACGCCGCGCGTGAGTTCCGCCTTGAGCGAGTGCCAGAACGACTCCGCGGGCGCGTTAGCACCAGGCCTTCGCACACGCGCGCTCTGGCGCATGCCGTGGGCCGCAACGGCGGCACAGAACGCCGCACCCATGTATTCCGTACCGCGATCGCTGTGAAAGATCACACCCTCCGCAGGTCGGCGGCGGCGGACGGCCTCGGCGAGCACCGCGCACGTGACCGCCGACGTGCGGCGCCGCGTCAATGACCACGCCACGATGCGGCGGGAGAATTGATCCATCACGATCGCGAGATACCACCAGGTGCCGGCCACTTTGAAGTACGTGATGTCGCCGACCCACACCTGATTGGTCGTGGTCACCGTGGTCTTCCACCGCAAGTTCGGATGGCGGGCATACCGCTGATGAACAGCGGCCTTCGCGCGATACCCGCGCACGGCTTTGGCCCGCAGGCCGGCAGCCGCCATGAGTCGCGCGACCCGACGGCGACTGACCGTCCAGCCGGCGTCGACCAACGCGCGGTGCAGGCGTGGGCTCCCGTACCGCTCGTGATGGCGCGCGAACAATCGGACAATCTCGGTGGTCAAGCGTCGGTCCTGTGTCGCATGGTCACTCACCCCGCGGGCGCGCCAGGCATAGAAGCCACTTGGCGTTACGTCGAAGCGGTGACACAGCCACGTCACGCGGCACTGCGTGCAGTGCGCGTCGATGCAGGCGAACGTTTCGCCCGTTGAGCGGAACAGCACCGAATGGCGTTTTTTAAGAGTTCGTGCTCCTGCTGCAGCTCGGCATACCGCTGCTCGAGGGCTTGCAGCTGCGCGATCTCGCGCGCCGGTCCAGGTGGCGGTGCCTTCACCGCTCGCCCGCGGATGATCCCCTCACGTACGTCCTTCCGCCACTTCGACAACATGAAGGGATGGATGGCCAGCGCGGCCGCGACCGTCTTGACCTGCATGCCTGGCTGATGACTGAGGCGAACGGCCGTCTGCTTAAACTCGTCGGTGTACTTGTACAGCTTGCGAGGCCCGGACCGCGGCAGGTGTAACTCCCATTCTCGTTAGGTGGAAGCGTACACGAAACTGGTGCAAGAACCCCAGCCGGTCTTTGCGTACATCGCGAGCCTGCCGCAGCCGCAGCGTGGCAACGCCGAACGTGTCGATGCCCTCGCGGACAAGACGCTTCCCGGCCTGCAGCGCTCCGTGAAGTGGGGCCGTCGTACGACGGCGTCGGCGACGGCTGGTGCTTCTGCTGTGGTGGTTTCGCCGGCCACGTCAAGCTCATGTTTGTGAACGGTGCGTCGCTCACGCCGGTACCGCCGGCGACACCCGTCGGGATGGGCAAGTCGACGCGGGGCGTACAGCTCGAACCCGTGAACGACCTCGACGAACGCCAGCTCGCAGAGTGGATGACACAGATCGCGGCCGTACCTGGTGTCGGTGGCAAGAAGCGATCGGCGTGATGCACACGCATTGGTTGCCGATGCAGTGATACCGGTGCCGGTCGTAAGGAGCGCGGACCGATCTCGCCGCGTATTTCGAGCAGCAATATCGCTGGTTGCTGGGACGTTGCGCGATGGCGCGCCAGTAGTGGTGCCACGTCGCTCAGTATCTCAGATCATCGAGTCGCGTTCGGCCTGTCGCCAAGTCCGCCAGCAGCGCCACGTGCACATCAAGCGCATCGATCACGCGATAGCCGGGATCGTGTTGCGCATCAAACGCGAGATTGAGATCGGTGCCGGCTAACACGATGGCGTCGGCGCCGAAGTCGTCGACCATGCGCTGGCCCGCCGCAAAGAAGACCTCGCGCTGCGCGTCGGTGCAGACGCCGCTCACGGCCATGTCCTGATAGAGTCCACCGAGTCGCTCGAGGTCGTCGTCACAAGCGACGGCTTCGGTCTGACGCAACTGGCCGTACAGCCTCGTGCGCATCACGACGCGCGTTCCCAAGAGTCCGACGCGCCGCACCCCTTCGCTCGCGAAATACGCATCCAGCGGCGCGACCGCAGACACCAGCGGCAACGCGGAGATCCGCTCGGTTTCGGCGAAGCAGAAGTGGCCGCCGAGCGACGTAATGGCGGCACACTCGGCCCCGGCAGCCGCAAGCCGAGTGATCAGCGCGGCATAAATGGCGGCTTGCTCATCGCGAAGATCGGCGAGGTTGTTGCGGATTAAGGTGTGGACGTCAGCTTGCACGATGGTCAGCTCGAGCGGCGTGTCGAGTTGGCGCATGCGCGACGTCAGTCGCTGATAGTACGACACGGTTGCGGCGGGCCCGATGCCGCCAATCAGTCCGATGTGCATCTTGCGGTGCCTCGAGTGGTTTGAGCAGATCTTTGCGTCGAACGGTGAACGTAGCCATGACGGCGTGCGCGCGCAGGCCGTCCGACTCCTGCGCATGCATCGTCTTCGCATTGCCGACGCACGCCAAGTCGCGGAAGCTCTCGTCGCGGCTGACCATGTGCCGCGGTCACTGACGGGATCGAACAATGCGGTGCTTAAGAAGGTGAAGGATCGCGCGCCGGTTGCGGGTGACGAGCGCTAGATCGGTCCTCTCAAGGGTTTCCTCACTGCGCTGCATGCGCTTTCCCGCTATCGTTTCTCCCCATGAAGATCACTCACGCGCTCTATCTCGCCTCGGCCGCCGTAGGAATGCTGCTCTCGGCGCGTCACGCGAACGCGCAAGACGCGCGCACGGTCGTGCTCCGCTTCCGCAAAGCTGGGGACACGGTGGCCATTCGCAACGCGCAGATCACGGTCGATCATACGATCGACGCCGGCGTCACTGATTCCGCGGGCGTCGTGCGCATCCCCGAGCTTGAGGACGGCGGGCACATCGTCGAGGCAGTCGCGCGCAGCCACACCGTGTTATGCGGCCGTGGTTCGCGACGGGCTGCGTATCTATCCGTTCGAAGGTGCCAGCCCGCCGGATCTCGACAAGATCTTCACCGATGATCTCGCGAGCGTCGAGTTCTATTCGAGCGCCGTCCCCTCCGAGCTGCGCGACGCGTCGGTTCGCGACAACGCTACCTGCGGCGCACTGGTACTCTGGAGCAGGAAGTAAATGACCGAAGGGCCCCCCGAGACGGGCGCCCTATCGACTCGCACGCAGTCGCTGCACCAGCGCGTCGAGCGATACGGCCGTGACGTCATCGCCCATGGGCCAGGTCCCGTCGCCGCCGTGCACCACGTAAGTCTCGCGCGGCCCGAGATCTTTGCGCGCGATGCGGAGCCCCTTCGAAGCCACCGGCGCGATCGACCGCTTGATCTCGATGACCATCTCCACCTGTCCGCCTCGCTCGAGAACAAGATCGGCTTCCGCACCTTTCTCCGTGCGAAAGTAGAGGGGAATACGTTCGGGGCCGGCGGCAGCGATCAGCTGCTCCAACACGAACCCCTCCCAGCTCGCCCCAACCACCGGGTGCGATTGGACCTCATCCGCAGTCTGCAATCCCAACAGCGCGTGCAGAATCCCGCTATCGCGTATATACACTTTGGGAGCACGCACCAAACGTTTGCCGATGTTGCCGCTCCACGGCATCAATCGGCGTACGAGCATCAGGTCGGTGAGCAGGTCTACGTAGCGGCTGATAGCAGGCGCGGAGACTTCCAGGCTAGCTGCAAGTCGCGCCTTGTTGAGCGGCGTAGCCTGCAGGTGCGCCAGCATCCGCCACAAGCGGCCCACCATTTCGGCTGGCAGCCGCGGGGCGAACATCGGCACGTCACGCTCGAGATAGCTGCGAATGAAGTCGAGGCGCCATTCGTGACTGGCACGGACGCTCGACGCGAGCAGACTGTCGGGAAATCCCCCGCGAATCCACAGCTGCTCGACGGCGATCTCCTGGGACGGCAGTTCGTTTGCCAGCACGGGCGTGAGCTCCATGTACGCCACGCGGCCGGCCAGCGATTCGCCCGCTTGGCGCTGGAGATCGAGCGACGCTGAGCCGAGGAGCAGGAAGTGCCCGGCCTTTTCCCCAGTGGCGCGACGGTCGTCGATGATGCCTCGCAGCAACTCGAAGAGCCCCGGCATACGGTGAATCTCGTCGAGGATGACGAGCTTTCCGCGCTGGGCGCGGAGGTACGCATCGGCGTCATCTAGGCGGCGCCGATCGGATTCGCGCTCCAGATCCAAATACAGCGCATGCTCGCCGCGCTCGCGGGCGAGTGTTCTGGCGAGCGTGGTTTTGCCCACTTGCCGGGGCCCAAGGATGACCACTGCGGGCATCGCCCTCAGGCGGCCTCGGGTCAGGTCGAGGGCGAGTCGTGGTATCATGCTCGTAAATCTAACGTCAGACGTTCGATTTACGCCAATAATTGTCTTCACGACACTGTCGGTATGAAAAAAAGGGCGCCCCGTGAGGAGCGCCCTTCGTTTCGTGCGAACGCTGACGTCGCAGGAATTCGACTTACTTCTTGGCCGCCGCCAGCCGCCGAATCTCGTTGGCCATCGTGCGCACGCGGGCGCCGTCCTTGGCGCCTTTCGCGTCCGCATCGACCTGCACCGCGAGCGCGTTCAGCGCGGCCGCCTGCGCCATTCCGGACTTCATCTCCGCCGCATCGAGCGACGCGGAAATCGCCGAGGTGCGATCGGCCGCGAGGCCAGTGCCGCGCACCAGCTGGTCGAGATACGACCGCACGACCACGAAGGCCGGCGGCCACGTCATCTTCGGCTGGCTCTGTGGATTGTACTCCGTGAACGTGACCAGTTTCGCCGCCGCGAGTTCGTTCGCCGACAGTTGTGCGCTGGGCGTCAGCTCATAGATGTCCATGCCTCGATCGAGTTCGGACGAGTAGATCAGTCCATTCCAGTAGTACGCCCCCCACGACCCACCGATCGTATTGCCGCGTCCTCGTCCGCCGCCCGCTGCACCAGCAGCCGCAGCCGCAGCCGCGGGAACGTCGACAAGCGCTGGCGGATCGATCGACCCGCGGTCGAAGTAGGCGATCTCGAACGCATGATCCTGATCGGTGAAGTCCATCACGTCGACGCCGCCCTGATACCACCCCTGCACGTAGAGGTCGCGCCCCGGCACCGGGATGATGCCGCCGTTGTGCGACACGCAGTTCTCTTCAGCGGATTGCGCCGACGGCAGTTTGAAGTACGCGTGCTGCGCCTGCTTCCTTTTCGCATCGAGCGAGATGATGGTGTTGCCGCCGAGCTCAATCATGCTCGACGCTTGGCACATCGGACCCGTGCCGCCGCCCCACTCGTCCGTCTGGACCAGCTTCTTGCCGTCGTTGCTAAACGCTGCCGTGTGCCGCCCCTGAAAGTTGTTCGTATCGGTCAGCGCGTCGATCCGGAACGGCTTCTCGGGGTTTGAAATATCGACGAGGATGGAGTGCGTCGAGCAGGCGGCGGCGAGTAGGTGCAGCGCTGGATACGCCGTCACGTCGTGGCAGTTGCGCGGCCCGGTGGATATCGGTGCGGCTGCAGTGGCCGCCGCAGTAGCAGGGGCGCCGCCTCGTCCGCGGCCGGCGCCTGTTGGCGCGCAGAACTGCTTGCACTCCCCACTGCCGTCGAGTCCCGTGAAGATCCGCGCGCCGGGGATCACCACGGCCCGCTCAGGATGATTGAGCGCGACCTTGATGATGTCGAGTTGATAGAGCGAGTTCGTCGGGTCGGCCGGGTCGGTGCCATTCTTGCACCCGGCGAGTTCCGTGTCGGGCCGAGCCGCTTGCTGCCCCGACACGTAGATGTAGATGATGTTGGCATCCGTCGGGCTGGGCACGACCGTATGCGTGTGCGACCCTTTGCAGGTCTGCACGTTCTTGATGAGCTTGGGCGCCTTCGTGTTCGTGACGTCGAAGATGCGCACGCCCGCCATGTGGTCCTTCGGGTCCTGCACGCCGCCGGCACCGCAATCATTGCGGTTGCCCGCACCTTCGGCTGAGACAAACAGCAGGTTTCCAATGATTGACGGATCACCTTGCGAGGTGATGCACTGCATGACGGATGCAACGACCGGCTTAGTCGGATCGGTGATGTCCCAAATCGTGAAGCCAGCGAAATTCGCCTGATAGGCGAAATGGGTACCGAATGCCATGTCGGAGTTGACGAACGTCAGGCCGCGGACCGTGTCGAACTGCGCCGGCTTGGGCGAGAACGAGAGGAGCTTCATGTTGCTCGCCGCGACGCCGGCATCGAATCGGCCCGGCTTGAGAGTGCTGCGGGGATCTTTGCTGGACGGGTACGTCTGCGCCGACGCGAGCGTCGGTGTGACGACAGTCGCGAACAGCAGGATTACGGCACGCATAACGCGCATCAGGTCACACTCCAATGGTGGTCAGAGAGCGGGGAGAACGCCTTGGGGGCCATGTTACCTCGGCGGGAGCTGCGTGAGTAAGCGCCGCATGATGCCGATCTCGCCAGTCTGCGCCGTGACGACCTCGTTGGCGAAGACGTTCGCGTCCACTTCCTGTCCGGCGCCCGGAGACTTGAACAGATCGTCGACCATCTTGAGCGCGCCGGCGTGATGCTTGATCATGCCGTTGAGGAAGGCTCGGTCAAAGGCGAAGCCCTTCGCGGCACTGAGCTCCGTGAGTGCGGCGTCCGTCAGCATGCCGTCCATTCGCATGTCGTGCCACGAGGCGGTATCCGGCGCGAACTGATTGTACCGGCGAAGCCACTGCTGCATGATGCGAATCTCGGGCACCTGCGACTGATCGATCTTCCGCGAGAGCTTGAGTACCTGTGGATTGGCACCATTCGCTTCCGCCATGCGCGACATCACGATCGCCTGCGCGTGGTGCGCGATCATCCCCTGCATGAATTCGACGTCCGCCTTGGTGTAGAGTACGCCTTTGGGGATGACAATTTCGGGGCCCATGCGGTGCATGCTGTGGTCCATGCCAGCCATGCCGCCTTGGGCGGACGCGCGCGACGACCCGCCGGCCAGCAGGGACACGACAGCAAGTGCGATGATCGAACGTGGGGCCAGCATGGCGAGTGTGCTCCGTCAGTGTGCCGGCGCTGAGAGCAAGCCGAGGGGAAGAGGAAATCGTGGCGTACGCGGCCTCTTGGATGATACGGCGTGAGGGGGTGCCGCACTAGGCGTCAGTCGCCGATCGTCGGGCGTGGCCTCGCAATGCCGAGGCCAGCGCTGTCGCGTTTGGCGCGCTGGCTTCTGGTGGTTATACTCCGGTATGAAAACAGCCATCTCGCTCCCCGACGACTTATTCAAGTCCGGCGATGCCTTGGCCAAGCGCCTAGGCGTCAGCCGCAGCGAACTCTACGCGCGTGCGTTGGCCGATTTGGTGGCCAAGCATAAGGCCAGTCAGTTGACGCAACGCCTCAACGCCGTCTACGCCCACGAAGACAGTCGCGTGGATGCGGGCGTGGTCGCTGCCCAGCTCCGCACATTGCCGCGCGAGTCGTGGTGACCGATGGACATTGGCCGGGGCGACGTGTGGTGGGCGGATCTGCCTGAGCCGACCGGTTCAACGCCGGGCTATCGACGACCCGTCCTCATTGTGCAAAGCGATACCTTTAATCGCAGTCGCATCGCCACCATCACGGTGGTCGCGCTGACCGGCAACATGCGATTGCTCGATGCGCCCGGCAATGTCCTCATTCCGGCCAAAGCCTCAAGTCTGCCACGCGATTCCGTGGTGAACGTTTCACAAATCCTCACCGTGCATCGCGACGCGCTCACCGAGCGCATACGGACATTGTCGCCCGCGTTGTTAAGACAGGTCAACGAAGGTCTGCGATTCGCGCTCGACCTCTAGTCGCGCGGAGCTGTCTCATGATCGTTGCTGCAGTCAAACGCGAGGAGATCACCCCATGAAAGCCGCCGACAAGAACGCGTTGATCAAGACGCTCAAGGATCGGTTCGAGACGAACACCAGTCGTCACACGGGCATAGAGTGGAGCGCGGTGCAGGCGAAGCTCGACGCCAATCCGCGAACGCTCGATACGCTCGCGGAAATGGAACGGACTGGCGGCGAGCCGGATGTCATCGGCTACGACAAGGCGACCGACAGTTTCACATTCTGTGACTGTGCACCGGAAAGCCCCAGCGGCCGACGCAGCATCTGCTACGACCGCGCCGCGCTGGACGCGCGCAAGGCGAACAAGCCTGGCGGCAACGCGATCGAGATGGCATCCGCGATGGGCATTGAGATGCTCACCGAAGCGCAATATCGCGAACTGCAAACGTTCGGTGAGTTCGACCTGAAGACGTCGAGCTGGGTGAAGACGCCGCCGAACGTCAGGAAGCTCGGTGGTGCGCTCTTCTGTGACCGCCGGTTTGGCTTGGTCTTTGTGTATCACAACGGCGCGGAGTCATATTACGCCGGCAGAAGCTTTCGCGGTCTGGTCAACGTCTAGGTGCTAATGCACACGCCGTGATTCCGCACGTCGGAGGGCGCGCGTTTTCGCCCTTCGATTCACTCCTCGCCACGACTCCATGCGCCGCGCCCTTTCTGTGCTCGCCCTCGCGCCCTTCGTCTTCGCCGCCTGCACGCCGGCGAAGACGGCGGCGACATCAGACACCGCGACGACTGCTCGTCAAGCGTCGGCGAGTGCGAAGCCGCCACGTCTCCCAACGACCGCGGTCGCCGATTCAGCGATGGTCGTGTCTGCATCGCCGTACGCCACACGCGCCGGGCTCGAGGTGTTGCAGCGCGGCGGAAACGCCGTGGATGCGGCCATCGCGGTCGCACTCGCGCTCGCCGTGACCTATCCCGCGGCCGGTAACATCGGCGGCGGAGGCTTTATGGTGGCGCGCATCAACGGTAAGACCGTTGCCCTCGATTTTCGTGAAACCGCACCACGCCGTGCAACACGAGACATGTATCTCGACTCCACGGGCAACGTCACGGATCGGAGCCTGACGGGTGCGCTCGCGGCCGGCGTGCCGGGTTCGGTGGCCGGGCTGTTTGAGGCGCACAAAAAATTCGGGTCAATGCCGTGGGCCGAATTAGTGCGTCCGGCGATGGAGCTCGCAGCAAAGGGATTTGCCATCGACACGGCGTTCAGTGATGACGATGAGGATGGTGCCAAGCGGCTCGCACTCGATTCGACGAGCGCCGCGCTTTTTCTGCGCGGCGGCAAGTTCGTACCGGTGGGGACGCTGTGGAAAGCGCCGGGACTCGCAGCGGCGCTCAAGCGGATCGCCGATCGTGGCCGCGACGGCTTCTATCGCGGAGAAACGGCCGACATGATCGTCGCCTCGATGAAAGGTCACGGCGGCATCATCTCGAAGGCAGACCTCGCGGGCTACCAAGCGATCTGGCGCGCGCCAATCGAATTCGACTACCGCGGGCATCATGTCATCTCGATGCCGCCCGTCTCTTCAGGCGGCCTCACGCTGGCACTCATCCTCGGCATTCTCGAAGGACGCGATGTCGGGGCGCTTGGCTGGCGTTCGGCGGCGTCGATCCATCTGTTGGCCGAGGCGGAGCGGCGTGCCTTCGCGCGTCGCAACTCGGTGCTCGGCGATCCCGCGTTCGTGAAGATTCCCCTCGCGTCGTTTCTCTCGAAAGATACGGCGACGGCGCTCCGCGCGGAGATCGGTGATCGCTCGTCAGGGAATGCGAATACGGCTGCCGCGAAGGAGCCACGGCACACGACGCATTTTTCTGTGGTGGACGCGCACGGAAACGCGGTCTCCATCACGACGACGCTCAATGAGAGTTACGGGTCGGCGTTCACGGTGGCCGGCGCCGAGTTTCTGTTGAACGACGAGATGGACGACTTCACCGCGAAGGTGGGGGCAGTGAATGCGATGGGGTTGGTGCAAGGAGCGACGAACGCCATCGAGCCGGGCAAGCGGATGCTGTCGAGCATGACACCAACTATCGTGCTCGATGCGGCCGGGGCGATTGAGTTGGTCACTGGTGCAGCTGGCGGGGCGTACATCATCACCGCGGTCGCGCACCAGATCGTCTCGCTCATCGACTACGGTCGCACGTTGGCGGAATCGATGGGGGCCCCGCAGTTCCACCATCAGGATGTACCGGATTCGCTCGTGGTGGAACGTGGGGTGCCGTGGGCCGACAGTGTAGCAGCGATGCTTCGGCCGCTGGGACACGCGGTGAAACCGTCGCCGTGGGGGTCGCTCGCCAATGTGCAGAGCATCCATCGCGAGGCGGGGAAATGGAGCGGCGTGACCGAACCGCGCGGGTTCGGGCTGGCGAAGGGGTACTAGCCCTGACGCGCGCTTGCATCGGATCCGTCGCTGAGCGCATTGAGCGGCGTGGATTCCGCGCTGACGTCGCACGGCGATCTTCAGTCCCTGACGTGCACCGTCGACTGGCGCCGTCGATCGACCGCGAGTCGAAGAACGTCCGGTCGTGCATAGTGACCAGAGGGATCGAAGTTCTGGCGTTCCTCGCGAACGCGGTGGTGCGCCACCGTCGCGAGGATGACGCGTTCCGTATCGACCACCGGCTCGACCAGCCACGTGCCGTCCGGTGACGCGATGCACGAGCCACCGTTGGCTAGCAGCGATGCGCCGCCGGCGACGATCAGGTCCCGGTGCGGAACGCCTGCGGGAATGTCATCGCAGGTCATCACCGAGCTCACCGACATCACATACGAACGTGACTCCCGCGCGACGAAACGCGTGATGTCGCGGGTGTTGTAGTCGCTGCCGGGCCAGACGGCGACATGCAGGTCTTCGCCGAGCCCGTACAACGCGGCGCGCGCCATCGGGATCCAGTTTTCCCAGCAGTTCAGTCCACCGACGGTGAACGGACCAAGGGCGTGCACTTGTAGACCGTGCCCGTCGCCCGGCGACCAGACAAGACGTTCTTCATACGTCGGCACAAGCTTGCGGTGCACCGAGCGGATGTCGCCCGCGGCGTCGATGTACACAAGACTTGCGTACACGCTGTGACCGCCGCGATCGACCGGTCGCTCTATGCAGCCGTACATGACGGCGATCGCGCCTCGCCGTGCCGCGTCTTGAATCGGCGCGAGATGACCTGCGTCGATCTGCACGGCCTCACGCGTGTAGTGTGCGAACAGTGCCTTCTGAACCGGGCTATCAAAGAGGGCACCATTCGTGCGTTCGATCCAGAAGGGGTAGCCCGGGGCAAATCCTTCTGGGAACGCGATCAGCTGTGCCCCCTGCGTCGCGGCGTCGGTGATCGCCGTGACGGATTTGGCAATCGTCGCGTCGCGATCGAGCCAGACCGGGGTCAGCTGGGCGAGGGCGACACCAAGGCTGTCGGAGGACGGCGGAGCGTTCGTCATGTCACGGATCGTGGGCGAGTCGGACGGCGGACTGTCGCGCGCTGCTGCTGCCCGCGTAGAGTACGATTCCGCAATATGTCGGGGAACATCCGTTTTTGTACTTTGTATCACAAAGTACTTAACATTTGGGCGCGTCGTTCCGATACTCAACGCTATGGCTTTTAATCAACCGGTGGCGAGCGCATGACGAAATCCGCCGCGATTCCGTCGCACTTGGCGATCATCATGGACGGCAACGGCCGCTGGGCCGCAGGACGCGGTCGCCCGCGCTGGATGGGACACGTGCGTGGGGCCCACACGGTCCGCGAGGTCATCGCGCATTGCGCGCGCGTCGGCATCGAACAGCTCACGCTCTACGCTTTCTCCAGCGACAACTGGAAGCGCCCGCGAGAGGAGGTGGGATTCCTCTTTGATCTCTTCCAGTCGCATCTCGACCGTCAACTCGGCGCGCTCGTGTCGAACGGCATTCGGTTGTCGGTGATCGGGCGGCGTGACCGGCTGCCGCAAGCGCTCGTCGATGCCTTTGCTGCCGCCGAGGCGCGTACGGCCGCGGGGCGAACCATGCATGTTCGCGTCGCGGTCGACTATTCGAGTCGCGCCGCCATGCAGGAAGCATTCACGCAGTCGAATATCGCCTCCGGCGATGCAAACTCCGGCGATGGACCACGCGAACCGTTGCTCCCGCCGGTAGATCTGCTGGTGCGCACCGGCGGCGAGCGACGGCTGTCGGACTTCCTGCTCTGGGAGTGCGCCTACGCTGAGCTGGCGTTTCTCGACGTGCACTTTCCTGACCTGTCGACGGCTGATCTCGACGCCGTGCTGGCGGACTACGCCGCGCGCGAGCGACGATTCGGTGACGTGCCGGCGCCGACTGAACATGCGACGGCGGATGACGTTGCAGCGTACCCGGTGCATCCGCTCGTTCGGTAGCACTTCTGCCGACGTGAACTCCCTGCCCCCGGCTCGCCTCGCGTACGTCACGTTGGCGCTGTGCACGATCGCCGTCGGTCTCCTCGTGCATCTTCGTGGCAGCGTGTTGGGGGTGGTGATGCAAGACGTGCTTGGCGACGCGCTCTGGGCCGCCATGATCCTGTGGTGGATCTCCGCTGTGGCGCCAGAGCGCACCCGACCGACGCGGCGTGCGATCGCGCTCCTTGTGTGTGTGGCGGTCGAGCTGAGCCAGCTCTCGCAGGCGCCACTTCTCGACGCGGTGCGCGCCACACGATTGGGCGCGTTGGTGTTGGGCAGCGGCTTCGATCTGCGTGACCTTGGGGCCTACACGCTCGGTATCATCGTCGCCACGTTCCTCGACGCGCGGCTCACGCGCCGCGCGCTCGAAGTACGGCACCCGGTTGCCTGAGCGCATCACAAGGGCCTAGACTGCGCAGATCCTTCTGGCCCCAGATAAATGCGCGTTGCGATCGTAGGTGGACCCGGCATCGGGAAGAGCACACTCGTCCGACAACTCGCCGACCTCTATCACAACGGGTCGTACGGCGAGGGTGAGCAGGGTGTGTGGGACCCGCGATTGCTGGCCGATATCGAGGCGGGGCGCAATGCGGTCGGCGTGACCGCGTACTTCGCGCAACTGTACGACGCGAACTATCGCGACGCGATGGAGCATGACCGTCCTGGCCGCGTCATCTTCTTTGAAGGCGCGCGCATCACACTTGAAGCGCATATCGCGGAGTATCCCGCCGACGCGCACGACGCGATACAGCGTGTGCTGAGCATCGGCGACTGGTGGGCGCCGGATCGCATCATTTGCCTGACGTCAAGCACGCAGACGGTCGAGAAACACATCAAGCTTCGCAGTCGCGCGCATGAGGACGTCGATCAAATGGTCCACCGATTCCGGCTGATCGACGCCGAGTTCCGACGGTTAGCGGCGGCGGATCCCGCGGCGGTAATTATCAATCGCGACAACATGGAGTTCCACGCCCGCGGCGACCTCGTGAAGATCATTGAAGCGGCGGGGTTGCCGATGTTCGCCGAGATCGCGTATGAGGCGATGGCGCCGAGTGAGTAGACGTATGGAAGGCGAACGTTCTTTTGCACGCGCCGTTACGACGCGCCGCTGCGCGCATACAAGATCATCTGCGTGCACCGAAACAAGGCGATGGTTTTGCCGGTTTCCCAATGCGTGACCGTCGCGTCCTACACCTGCGTCGTCCGTCCGATGTGGGCCGCCGTCGCCACGCAATCGATGGTCCCGTCAAGCGCGGTACCAAGGTGATTCGATTTGAGCTCGATCGTCGTGAACCCCGACGCGCTCTCCGGTAGATTTGCGATGCATCCGTAGCCCGCGGCAGTATCGGCGAGCGTGACGACGGTGCCCGCATGCAGATATCCGTTCGACGCCATCACCGATCGCTGAACGCGCATTTCTACACGCAGTTCGCGAACACCGATGTGCGTGACTGCAATCCCGAGCAGTCCCGGAAGATGATCGGCACCCATGAGGTTGAATGATGCGTGGGTGTGCATGTGTTGAGCGGTTAGAGATTAGCTACGAGAACATCAGGCAGCTTAAGATATTTCATGCAGACCAATTTGCGGGCTTTGATTCTCCTCGTCGCGAGCGTCGGCACAGTGCACGCGCAGCCCCGACCGGCCAAGATCTTCGCGTTACCCGTCTATCGCGAGCCGCGCCATCGGCTTGTCTTCGAGAACGCGTTCGTGCGCCTGCTCGACGTTCGCATCCCGCCGGGCGACACGTCGCGATATCACGTGCACGCGTCTCGGCAGATCGGTGTACTCATCGAAAACGGGCGCACGTGGGCTCAGCAATCTGGACGGCCCGCAGAGTCGCCTGACAGCGTCGCCATCCCGATCGGCACGGTCGCCGACAACGCTCGCGACACACTGCCGCTCACGCATCGCGTCGGCAACGGCGATCGTGTGACGTTCCACTTCGTCGTCGGGCAATTGCTGTCCCCCTTCCGGCATCTCGGCTTCGGTCCTCTTGCCGAAGAGTGGATTGCGCTTCGATCACGAGTCGATGGGCGCGCGCGTATATCGCGTGCGACTCGCACCGGGAATGGCCACACCGATGCACCAGCACGCTCGGCCGGGGATGACGGTGCAGGTCGGCGTCGGTATCGCGCATATGCTGCAGAACATCGGAACGAAGCCAGTTGAACTGGTCGAGATCGACTGGCCGTAACGCGCGACGCATCAGACGGCGGTGTCAGGCGGCCGTATCGCGCATCGCACAGCCGCAGGATTTCACACCCACGTGCGCCAACCGGTCCACCCGAGCACCACCAGATACGCGGCCGCGACCACGTCCAGTACCGCGACCGCGCGGACGGTCCAGAGCGATACACTCGACCAGCGCCCACCGGCGACGACGCGGCGGAACGCGATCACGGTAGTGGGCACGGCGCCGAGTGCGAAGAGCACGCCCGCCAGCCACGACGTCCCGCTTAAGGGAGTGAGTGAACCGATCGCCTGAATATCATTGCTGCCGATCAGGAGCAGCCCGATGTTTGCGGCGCAGAGCACCGCCATCATCGCCGTGGCACGCCAGGCGAATGCCGCCGGTGCGCGCACGAGGGGCCGATGCCGCAGGCGCTGCACGATCCAACGCGCGCCGCCAAAGACTACCGCGAGGAACGCCAATCCCTGTGCGACGACGAACAGTGCGCTCGTTACGAAGGTGCCGACCGCGTCGATGGCGCTCACACACGCCATCGACGCGCCCAACCCTGCGCCAACCGATTCGATGCCCGCGTCGCGCCCGTTCGCCTCGTCATGCACGAACGCCAGCGTCGCCTCCGGTTCGGCCTTGCGGCGAAAGCGCAGACTGTCGACCGGCACCATGTCGATGCCACTGCCGATGATCGGCTTCATCGTCATCGACGAATCGGTGAACGTCACGTGCCGGATACTGGCGATGCGCTCGAGCGGATACAGGTGCTGCACGCGCGGCGATACCTCGCGATACCAGCCGGCGAACCCGGTGCGCGTGCGTGCTGAGAGTGCGACGCGCGGCGGTGCGTCCGGCGGTAGCAGACCCTGCGTGAGGAATGCACGCACGAGACCGGTGATTTTCTGCAGTGCCTTCCCGTTGCCGCTGTTGATCTGGAAGGCATAGCCGATCCCCTGCGCCGGTAGATAGCTCAAATCGGACAGCCCGCCCTCGACGCCACCGTTGTGTCCCGTCCACGTGAATCCGGTGGTGTCGGCGATGCGATAGAGATGCAGGCCGTAACCGACGGTCAGTCCGGCACGCGACGCAAGTGATGACTCGGACCGCTCCATCCGTTCGAGCGATGCGCGCGGCAACAGTTCCTTGCCATCGATCGTGCCGCGCCCGAGCAAAAAGCGCACATACTCCGACATGTCGCGCGCTGACGCGTTGATCGAACCGGCGGGACGAATGAATACGTGCCAGTACGGGACAGCGGTAACGCCGTCCGCTCGATACAACGTGGCCGTCGGCAGCTTCGTCGTGTCCGGCCGGAAGTAGGTCGCGGTGCGCATGCCGATCGGCGTGAACCAACGTTCCTGCACGACCTGTTCGATCGGCTTGCCTTCGACCTTTTCAATGATCAGTGCGACAATCGCGGGCCCGGTGTTGCAGTACGAAAAACGTGTGCCGGGCCGCCAGCGCGAGACGCGAGTGGCGCTGTCGAGCGCCAACCCCGGTGCGAGCGCGAGCGGCGTCGGGTCACTGTTGGCGTAGGACTTGAGCGAGTTGTCGTCGAAGCCGGAGGTGTGTTCGAGCAGATGCACGATGCGCACCGGATCGGTCGCCTCCCAGTCGTTCTTGAAGTAGAAGCCCGGCAACGCTTGCGAGAGCGGCATGTCGAGCTTGAGCTTGCCCTCTCGTACCAGCGCCTGCGCCGTCAGCGCGATAAACGCTTTCGATGTCGAGCCGATGCGAAAGAGGGTGGAGTCGGTCGCAAACGCACGCGGCGATACCCGCGCGCGCCCCATGCCACCGCTGTAGATGACGGTGTCGTGGCGCACGATTGCAAGACCGATGCCCGGGACCTTCTCGCTGTCGAGCACGGCGCGAATCCGCGCTTCGAGCTCAGTGAGGGTCTTTGGTGCGACGGACTTTGGCGTCGAATCACCGGCCGCGAGCACGACGGCGGCGAGGATGGACAGGATGGGCATCGGCATGCCAAGAAACTTGTGGGCCGACACGCTATCCCGCATCGGGTCGATCCGGTATCGTGCGACAGGCACTACAACACCCTTTCGGCACATGGCGGTCAGACTGAGATGCGAATGCTCGTCCGGTTTTTATCGGCAGTGACATTGGCGCCGCTCGGCGGCCTGTTGACGCCGAGCAGTGCGCAGTCACGACCGGCGGCGGTCGACGCGGTGCCCGTATATCGGGAGTCACGGCATCGACTGGTCTTCGAGAACGCCTACACGCGCATTCTCGACGTCCGCATCCCGGTCGGCGACACGTCGCGCTATCACGTGCATGCCGACCGGCAGCTGGGGATCGTCATCTCGGCGGCGCGCACGTGGCAGCAATACCTCGGGAAGCCCGCGCAAGGAGCCGACAGCTCGAACGCCATCGTCGGCAGCATCAGCGACAATGCGAAGGCCACACTGCCCTACACACACCGCGTCGCCAACGCAGGGTCGACGCTGTTTCACTATGTGGCTGGACAGTTTCTTAAAGCCTCGGGCATCGCGGCCAAGGTCTTGCCAGCGAACAGCGGTCTGACGTTCGACCACGAGTCTATGGGCGCGCGGATCTATCGCGTGACGCTGGCGCCGGGTCAGTCGACGGCGTTGCATCTCCATGCGCGGCCGGGACTCACGGTGCAGGTCACGAACGGATCGCTGCAGATGCGCGGCACCAAGCCTGAAGCCGGCCGGAAAGACGCGGGAGCGGGTGCGTGGTACTGGCGGGTTGCCGGCTCGAACCACACGCTACGGAACACCGGAAAGGCGCCGGTTCAAGTGATCGAGATCGACTGGCCGTAGGCGTCACGTCGTACACTTCGACTCCCCAACGTTCATGCGCGAACTTTTGTGCAATGCGCTCGTTCTCTCGAACCTCGTCAGGAGTCGCGTGTGAAAGTCATGAACGATGCACTGCGCGTCGTGTCCGGCGTCATCGCGGTCGTGGCGCTTGGGCTCGCGGCGCTTGCCTGGCGCGGCTTCGGCGCGAGCGCGGAACCGACGGCGTTCGAGGCCCGCCTCGCGCATGCGGTACGCGACCTCGCGATTCCCGGCAGCGCGCGTCGTGCAAACAATCCACTCACACGCACACCCGAACTGATGGCAGAAGCGCGCGACACGTATCTCGCGCGGTGCGCCTCCTGTCATGGCCCGGACGGCGACGGCGCCGCAAAGACCGGTCGCAACCTGTATCCGCGCTCGGCGAGTCTCAAATCGCCCGAGACGCAAGCACTCACCGACGGCGAGCTGCACTACATCATCGCCGAGGGTGTGCAGCATACGGGAATGCCCGCGTTCGACCTTACGCGCGATCCGTCGCTTGGCGCGTTGGATGCGTCGCCGTGGCAGCTCGTGCACTACCTCCGCAGTCTGCGATCGCCGTCGGCCGCTGAACAGGCGCATGTCGCGCAGGCCGCTGCGAGCTCGCAGTACACCGGTTCGAAGGCGTGCGCAAAATGTCATCAGCAGATTTACGACCATTGGCAGAAAACGCCGATGGCGAACGTCGTACGCGATCCGCGTGAACATCCCGACGCGATCATTCCGGATCTCGCGACGAACGAGATCGCGCCATTCACGAAAGATCAGGTCGCCCTCGTCTACGGCAGCCTGTGGAAGCAGCGCTATTTCACCAAGGTCGGCAACGACTACTTTCCCCTCGGCGCGCAGTGGGACGTCGGCCACAAGCAGTGGAAACCGTACAACGTGCCGATGACGGGCGACTGGTGGACGGCGTACTATCCGAAGGACAACATGCACCGGCCCACCGGACCGACGTGCGACGGTTGTCACTCGGTGAACTTCGACACCAAGACCGGTGCGGTGACCGAGTGGAATGTCGGCTGCGAACGGTGCCACGGTCCCGGCAGTGCACACGTCGCGACGCCGCTGCGCACGAATATTCTCAATCCCGCGCATCTGGACGCCGTTGGTGCGAATGACACGTGCATCCAGTGTCATTCGCAGGGACGTCCGCGTACAATCCCCATCGAAGGGAAATACTACGACTGGCCTGTCGGCTATCGCGTCGGTCTGCCGCTGCAGGACTTCTGGACGCTGGAGAAGCCAACGCTAGGCGCGACGACCTTCACGCATTTCGCTGACGGCACCGCGCACAAAAATCGCATGCAGGGCAACGACTTCGTGCAGAGCCGCATGTACACGCACGGTGTGACCTGCTTTACGTGTCACGATTCGCACGGCACGGAGCACTACGCGCAATTGCGCAAACCGGCCGACAAGCTGTGCCTTGACTGTCACGCGCCGATGTCGACGAACGGCCCCGCGGCGGCGAGCATCGAAGCGCATACACAGCACAAGCCCGGCAGCACGGGCAGCGCCTGCATTGCGTGCCACATGCCGAAAATCGCGACCGAAGGGGTACCCGGCGCGTTCGTGCGTTCGCACACCTTTAAGTTCATCACGCCAGCGATGACGGACGACTACAAGATGCCGAATGCGTGCACGTCCTGTCACGCCGACAAGTCGACGACGTGGGCGACCAACGCGATGCGGAAGTGGCCGTCGGCATCGCCGTGGCGGGTGGAGTAGCGGATGGCGTACCATTTCTCAGTCGTGCCGGGCGCATGGGCCGTCGTGCAACTGGCAAGGACCGACGCGGTGCCGATATGGGCATTGAGCGCGACCGGTTTTGTCTCAATCACGCGCACCGACGACGAACTCTCGATCGTGTGCGCAGCCGCAATAGTGCCCGACGGGCTACGATGTGAATTGGGCTGGTCCGCACTCAAACTCATCGGCCCGTTCCCGTTCGCGGAGGTGGGTGTGCTGGCGTCATTCACGGCGCCGTTGGCGCGCGCGTCGATCAGTCTCTTTGCTATCAGTACGTTCGATACCGACTTCATTCTGCTGAAGCACGACGCGTTGACGGCGGGGTGCGACGCGCTCGTCGCTGCCGGCCATATCTTGGAGTGAAACGCATGCGACGATCATTGACATCCGTGCTCTGTGCGACCGCAGCAGTGACGGGCGCCTGCGCGCGTGCCGGTACCTCCCCGGTCGCCGCCGTTGCGACGCCACAGTGGACGCAGGTCTGGAGCGACGAATTCGCTGGCGCCGCCGGTGCACGCGTGGACAGCACGCAGTGGCATTACGAAACCGGCGACGGCTGCGCGTCCGGCAACTGCGGGTGGGGCAACGGCGAGAAGGAGCGCTACACGTCGTCGACGGACAACGTGTCGATGAACGGCGTCGGCCAGTTAATGATCACGGCCCGTCGTGCCACAGGGCTGTCATGCTACTACGGTCCATGCACCTACACGTCGGCCAAGATCACCACACGCGGCACCATGCTCGCCGCACCGGGTCGAGTCGAGGCGCGTATCAAACTGCCGACCGGCCAGGGGCTCTGGCCCGCCTTCTGGATGCTCGGCGCGCAGTTCCCTACCACGCCGTGGCCGCAGTGCGGTGAGTTGGACATCATGGAGAACAAGGGGAGCGAATCGCAGATCACGAGTTCGGCGATTCACGGGCCTAGCTACTCCGGCAACACGCCCTTCGCGCATCGCAACCCGCTCGCCAGCGGCACCACTTCCGATGCCTTTCATGTGTACGCCGTCGAGTGGGACTCAGCGAGCGTGCGTTTCTTAGTCGACAGCGTGGTGCACTACGCCGTCACGCGCAGCGCAATCGGTCGCTACGGCGCGTGGGTTTTTGATCAACCGATGTATGTGATTCTCAATCTCGCCGTCGGTGGCGGGTTCGATGGCGATCCGAAGTCGGACGCGATCTTTCCCGCCACGATGCTGGTCGATTTCGTGCGGGTGTACACGAAGACGCGGTAGCACCTTCTGAAGGAGAGTCACCTGAGACAGAGGCGTTCGCCCGCGCTCGTCCTGATCGCCATCGTGGCGAGCTGCTCAATACACCGACGAAGGCGATCAGACCGTATCGCCTACCGGGGTACTCGGACGCAGCAATGCCCGCGACATCCTCCAGGCGGACTCCCTCGACCGATTCCTGCGGACCCATCCGAAAAAATCAGCGAACTGGAGCGGGCGATGGCGCCAGTCTTGCCACCGCACCACGCAGCTTCACACGGGGAAGGACGACGTCACGGAAGCGCGGTGTGTCGCGCAACGCGGCGAGATTCGGATCCCAGATATTGAACGTCACGCGGAACGGCAGTCTGAACATCTCGGCATACGCCGCGGATCGCGCGTCGCCAATGCGTCGCCCATCATGCGATAGCGCGTCGTATCGCCGATGCGGATCGTCCGACGGCTTCACGTAACTGGCGCGCGCGGCAACCGACGTGCCGGACGCGGGCGGCGATGTATCGGCGACACGACTCGGCGTGCTACGTCCGAACGTCACCCATGGGAGGACCGCCGCCGCGATCAGCGAAAGCCCGATGATGACCGCGCGCATTACGGATGCCGCGCGCGACACGCTCGAGGCGTCCCGCGCTGAGGCACTGAGTGCGTCGGCGAATTCGGTCGCGCGTTGATACCGATCGGCCGGCAGCTTCGACAGCGCCTTGTCGACCGCAGCCTCGACGGCCACCGGTACCGTGTTGCGCACCGCGCGCAACTTGGTCGGCCGCTCACTGATAATGCGCGCAATAAGCGCCGTCGCATTCGGCGCCGTGAACGGTGGCGCTCCCGCGAGCATCTCGTACAACACGCACGCCTGTGCATACACATCGCTCGAGGGGCGCACGATGCGCTCGCCGACGGCCTGCTCCGGGCTCATGTGCGACGGCGTACCAACCGACAGGCCGGTCTTCGTGAGTCGCTCGCGCGACGCCGGATCCGTGGCGAGGGCGATCCCAAAGTCCGTCACCAGCGGCACGCCCTCGTGCAGCATGATGTTGTCGGGCTTGATATCGGGGTGCACCAGATCGTGGCGATGTGCCTAATCGAGTGCCGACGCCACGGCGCGCGTGATCGAGAGCGCCTCGTCGATCGGCAACGGACCGTCCCGGTCCGGCCGCTGACGCAGCGATTCGCCTTCCAGATACGGCATCACGTAGTACATGATGCCGTCGACCACCCCGGAGTCGTGCAGTTGCACGATGTTCGGGTGGTTCAGGTTCGCCGTGACACGAATCTCGTTGAGGAAGCGCTCCTCGCCGAGCATCATCGCGAGTTCCGGCCGCAGCACCTTGAGCGCCACCTTGCGTTGATGCCTGAGGTCTTCGGCCACACAGACGGTGGCCATGCCTCCGTGGCCGAGCTCCTGCACGAGACGGTAGCGATCCGACAGCGCTTCTCTCACGTGTTCGACATCGCCGCGCACGGAACGCCCCGGACAGGTCGCGCAGAGAGGCGCGATGCTCGGGTGCAAGGAACTCGGACGGCGCTGTGCCGACGAATGCTGAGTAGGTGGTCCGCGCGCGCCGTTCGCGAGGTCATTCGCGGGACAACCGATACGCCACGGGAACTTGACGTCCTCGGTATCGGAGACGACGCTTCCAAGTGGGGCTGTCTTTCCTCTTTAGGAGTTTTCATGATTCGTCGGTCATTCCCCGCTGCGCTCGCCGTTACGACGGCCAGCGCGCTGGTGCTCACGGTGTCGGAGCTGACGGCGTTCGAGCCAACACGGCTCGAGGCACAGGCTGCGTCAACGGTCGCGTCAACGGTCGCGTCAACGGTCGCCCCGACCCCAAATGTCGCCACCGACCCCGACGTGCTCGGCGCAGAACGCTTGTTTTCTGCCTGGATGGACGGACAGATCGCGTATCGAGGGCTGCCCGGCATCTCGGTCGGTGTCGTGTACGACCAGCAGCTCGTCTGGAGCAGCGGCTACGGATTCGCCGACATCAAGAACAAGGTGCCGATGACGCCGCAGACCAAGTTCCGTATGGCGTCGCATAGCAAGATGTTCGCGGCGATCGCAATCATGCAATTGCGCGAAGAAGGCACGCTGCGGCTCGATGATCCCGTCGAAAAGTATCTACCGTGGTTCAAGGCCAAGCCCGCCGGCGACGACGACGGTCCGATCACGATCGAGCAATTGCTGTCGCACACCTCGGGGTTGCAGCGCGAAGCAGGTGATCACTGGACGACGAACGAGTTCCCCACCGAGGCCGAACTCAAGCAGCTGTACACGAGTCGCCAGGCGGCCTTCGCGCCGAACGTGCGTTGGAAGTACTCCAACCTCGCGTTCGCCGTTGCCGGACTACTCGTCGAGCAAGTGACGGGACAGAAGTGGGCGGACTACGTCACCCAACACATCTTCACGCCGCTCGGCATGACGTCATCGAGCGTCGACAAGAACGTACCGGGGCTCACCGTGCCGTACGGACGTCGTATGCCCGACGGTACGCGCGAACTGTTGCCGTTCATCGACGCGCGTGGCATGGCAGCCGCGACGGGTGTCACGTCGAACATCGACGACATGGCGAAGTTCGTGTCGGCGCAATTCCGTCGCGGTCCGCGCGGGGGTGCGCAGGTCGTGAGCTCCGGGTCCTGGCGCGAGATGCACCGAGTACGCGCCGTCGATGAGACGTGGGTGAGCGGCACTGGACTCGGCTTCGACATGCGCCGCATCAACAACCGCACGTGGATCGGTCACGGCGGCGGGTACTTGGGCAACACGACGCAGACGCAGTTTCAGCTCGACGACAAAGTCGGCGTGATCGTCCTGACAAACACAAACGATTCCAACGTCGGTGATATCGCGCGCCAGCTAATTGTGACCGTCGGCGCCGCCGTCGCCAAGGCGGCGGCACCGAAGCCGGTGGTGGTCGCGTGGGATCCGGCGTGGGCACGCTTCGCAGGGTTGTATCGTGGACGCTGGGGTGATGAACAGGTGGTCCTCTTGAAAGAGAAGCTCGTGCTCGTCACGCCCAACGGCGCGAACGTCGATACTCCAGTCACGCTGGAACCGCTGGGTGGCGGCCGGTTCCGCTTCACCGCGCCGACCGGTGGTTCAGCAGTCGGCGAAGTGGTGCGCTTCGCGGAAGAATCAGGAAAGCCGATGCGGTTGTACACCGGTGACGGATGGTTCGAGCGGGTGAAGCCGTGAGCAACGGACGGATGCGGGCGATCCGGATCCACAGCCATGGCGGACCCGAGGCCATGGTCGAAGAGCGCATTCCCATTCCGGTCCCCGCCGCAGGCGAGGCTCTGGTGCGCGTCGGGTACGCCGGCGTGAACTTCATCGACACGTACAAGCGTTCGGGCGCCTATAAGGTGCCGCTGCCCTCCACGCTCGGCGAAGAGGCCTCAGGCGTGGTCGAATCCGTTGCCCCAGACGTGACAATCGTCAAGCCTGGCGACCGCGTGGCGTGGGCCAGCATCAGCGGCGCGTACGCGGAGTACGCCACAATCGCGGCCGCGAAACTTGTGGCAGTGCCCGACGCGGTCGATCTGCGCCTCGCCGCCGCCGTCATGTTGCAAGGGATGACGGCGCACTATCTCGCGACATCCACGTTTCCGTTAGCGAGTGGGCATCGTGCGCTCGTGCACGCGGCCGCGGGCGGCGTCGGCCTGCTGCTGGTGCAGATCGCGAAACGGCGCGGGGCGCACGTGATTGCAACCGTCGGTACCGAAGCGAAAGCCGAGTTGGCGCGCAGCGCCGGTGCCGATGATGTCATTCTGTACACGCAGCAGGACTTCGTGGCCGAAACGAAACGCTTCACGGCGGGCCACGGTGTGCACGTGGTGTACGACTCCGTTGCGAGGACGACGTTTCTCGGCGGACTCGATGTGCTCGCGCCGCGCGGGATGATGGTGTTGTTCGGACAGTCCAGTGGCGCGGCTGCACCGATCGATCCGCAGCTACTGAATCAGAAGGGGTCGCTCTTTCTCACGCGCCCCAAGCTTGGCGACTACACCGCGACGCGCGACGAATTGTCGTGGCGCGCGGGCGATCTCTTCGAATGGATCGGCGCCGGTGCGCTCGATGTGCGCGTCGGCGCCGAATATCCGCTCGCGCAGGTTGCGGATGCGCATTCGGCGCTCGAAGGACGAGAGACGACCGGGAAGGTGCTACTCGCGGTGTCATAGCGCGCGGCGGTACACCGCACCATCGTACGCGTCATGCATTTCGATTTAGCGACGAGCCTGCCCGTTCTCGAGCGAACGCCCGGGATCCTACATGCGATGCTCGACGGACTGCCTTCGGCATGGACTGACGCCACCGAAGGCGGCGAATCGTGGAGTCCCTACGTGATTGTGGGGCACCTGATTCACGGAGAGCGCGCCGATTGGATCCCGCGCGCGGAGATCATCCTCGCGCAGCGGGCTTCGCGCCGTTTCGCACCGTACGATCGCTTCGCACAGTTTCACGAGAGCGTGGGCAAGTCGCTGGCGGATCTGCTTCGTGAGTTCGCCACGCAGCGCGTCGACAATCTGACGACGTTGCGCGCGTGGCACCTCACGGAGGCACAGCTGGCGCTCGAAGGAGAGCATCCCGCCTTCGGCGCCGTCACGCTACGTCAGCTACTGGCCACCTGGGTCGCGCACGACCTCGGTCACGTTGCGCAGATCGCGCGCGTCATGGCGAGGCAGCACCGCGACGCCATCGGACCATGGCGCGCGTACCTGCCGATTATGGACCGGTAAGCACGAGCCGTCGCTACGGGATGATTTCGAGATCGCAGTCCTTGTTCGGAAAGAACTGTCCTTCCGATGACCGCGTGTCGGTGTTGAACGCACCGCGCGGATGCCCGACCGGCGCGCGGTCATCGACTGAAAGTAGAAGTCGAGCCTCGCGGTCAGCGGCTTCGGGTCGCCGAGCGCGGCGTGCGGACCCAGTAGTTTCATGGGGTGCCCCGTAGGAGAGGGATCATTTGGACTGCTGACGCAAGACTCCCCAGCGCGTACATTCGCGGCTCGGACATGGGGTCAAGGTGCGCCGGTCATCCGGCACGTACGCCGCGTCATCGTGCCCCGGTCGATCAGCCCTTGGAAGAACGCGTGACCAGACCCGCACGGACCCGATCGCCCAACTGAACGCCGCACTCCTCGGCCGCTACGACGTCCTCCGCGAAATTGGCGCCGGTGGTATGGCGACGGTATACCTCGCCCGCGACCTCAAGCACGAGCGGCAGGTCGCGCTCAAAGTCCTCAAGCCGGAGCTGGGCGCGCTCCTGGGCGTCGAGCGGTTCCTGAGTGAGATCAAAGTCACCGCCAATCTGCAGCATCCTAATTTGCTACCGCGCTTTGACAGTGGTGAAGCGAATGGACTGTTGTTCTACGTCATGCCGGTCGTCGACGGCGAATCGCTGCGCGCGAAATTGGAACGCGAGCGGCAGTTCTCGGTCGACGATGCGGTGCGTATTGCGACGTCGCTCGCCGGCGGACAGCGCATCACGCAGACCGGGTTGTCGCTCGGCACGCCACAGTACATGAGCCCCGAACAGGCGGCGGGCGATCGACAGATCGATGGGCGCAGCGATATTTATGCACTGGGCTGCATTCGGTGGGAGCGCGCATCGCGCTTGGCCGAGGCATTGCAGGGCCGCGGCGGGCCCGTCCCCGAGCACACGTCTGTCGCAGCGACTCCCACCACGCGGTCGCGTCTGCTGGTTGCACTGCCATGGATGTTGTTGGCGGCAGTCGCTGTGGCCGCCGTGATGTTCCGAAATCGCGACGTGCCGCCGCCAGACGCAGTCGTCACCAAATTCGAGATGCTGCTGCCCGCCAAGGGGCAACCGGCAGATGCGAATGGCTCGCCTGGGATGTTTTCTCCAGATGGCAAGCGCATGATATACGTCGGCGTCGTGGAGAACGCCCGTCAGGTAGGCTTCTCGTACGCGTGGATCAACGATGATACGCTGGTGACGAGTGGGCAACACGGAGTCGCTGGTGATAGCGTCGGCATGAGTCATCTCCGCCGTGTTGCGGCCACTGGCGGCGCGGCCGTGTCGGCGTTGAGGCGGACGACGCCGCACGACGAGTGGGCGACGGATCCGTTTATTCTTGACGATCACGATACGGTGGTCTTCCTCTTGGGACCAGCACTCGGCGGACGTCGTGTGTGCGTCGGTTCGCTCCGTGCAGGAACCGCTGGCGAGATCTCGGACATCGTCGCCAACGCACTCGTCGGTGTGTTCGGTGATCACCTTGTGTTCGCGCGCGGCGACGGCGCATAGTACGCGGTCGCCATCGACAGACGTGCGCACAAGACCGTGGGCGGCGCGACTCCACTGGGTGAAACCGTCGAGATGTTCAGCGCGTCAGGGGCAACGGGCAGCAGGCTCATTCGCTTCGCGAATGGACAGCCGAATACGCTGCTGGACATGGGCAACGATGCGCAGCCGCGATTTTCGGCGGACGGTGCACGCGTGACGCTGTCGAGTGGCGGCGCTGAGCAGAAACCAGATATCTATGTGCTGACGTTAGCCAGCGGCACGCTTGATCGCCTCACCACCGACGGTACGAGCGACCGACCAGAGTGGTCACCAGACGGCGCGCGGATTCTCTTTCGTTCGCGGCTCGCCGTCCCGGTGCTCACGTGGAAAGCGGTGGATGGAAGTGGTCAGGCCGAGCAGCTCTCGCCCGCCGCCGAGCGACTGCCGGCACAAGAGGGCGTGTTGTCGCCAGATGGCGCGACCCTGCACTATCGCGTTGATCGGGTCAATTCGTCCCGCAATATCTTCGCCGCAAATATGACAGGCGATCGCACACCGCGTGTGTTTCTGAACACTGAGTTCGACGAGCTTACGCCACGCTTCTCGCCCGACGGCCGATGGGTGACGTACGTGTCCAACGAAAGCGGGCACGACGAGGTGTACGTGCGGCCGTACCCCGGACCCGGCGGTCGCACCCTGGTTTCCAATGGAGGTGGTTCCGAACCGCTCTGGGCTCGCGACGGCCGGCGCGTGTTCTATCGCGCGGGCAGCGCGGTGGTGGCGGCCACGATTTCCGTGGCCGGCGCTGGCGTGAGCGTCGCGGCGCGCGACACCATTCTGCGCGGCAACTTTATCAGAAAATGGAGATGCTTCGATGACCTCACCAGTTCGTGTGTACAGATGACGAATCCGACGACCATTCGACCATTCGACCGGACGCACCCGCTCGACACAGTGAGTCGGCTCTGGCGCGCCGACGTTTCACCTATTTCATCGGCATGTCACTCGTGCTGGCGACGATCGTCGCCAGCGGGTTCGTGCGCACGTTCTACCTGCGACCAGCGTTCCAATCGGCGCTGACGAACGCCGAGCCGCTGCCGTTTTATCTCAATGTGCATGGCGTCCTGCTGACGGCGTGGTTCTCGCTCTTGATCGTGCAGTCGTTTCTGGTCGCCTCCAAACGCACGCGATGGCACCGCACACTGGGCGTCTACGGCGCCGTGGTCGCACTCGGCGTGCTCGGAGCCTCGTTGCTGGTGGTGATTGGATCGATCGCCTGATCGGAGGCCGGTGGCATTCCGGCGGACCGACTCGCGCTTGTTGTGGTCGGCAACCTCGGCTCATTGATCCTCGTCGCGGTGCTGATTGGTGGCGCGATCGCTATCCGGCGCAATCCCGACGCGCACAAGCGACTGATGCTGATTGGATCGATCAGTATCGTTGCACCGGCGATCTCCCGATGGCCGGGAGCCCTCACGATGTTCCCGGTGTTCGTGCTGCTCCCCCAGATCCTGCTACTGCTCTCACTGATCGTATACGACCTCGTGACCCGCCGGCGCGTTCACGCGGCGACGGCGTGGGGCGAGTTGACCTATCTCGTTATCTTCGCGAGCTCCGTCGCCATCGGCTTCAGCGCGCTTGGCAACACGCTCGTCAACGCGCTACGGTAGCACCGCGATAGGGCTGACGTCACCGCAATGCGCGCGTTGGTCCTACCGCGCCTTTCGAAATGTGAGATTGAGGCGCATCCGCCCAAGCAGCGAATGCTCGCCGTCGTTAAGCGCCTGGACGCCATGAAACGCCATGCGCGACGGCCCGCCCCAGACGAGCACGTCGCCGTGCACCAGCGGAAAGCGCGTGATCCGATCGGTGCGCTGCAGTCCACCGAACTCGAATCGCGCCGGCAGCCCCAGCGAGACTGACACGATCGGCGCCGAGACATCCTGCTCGTTGCGATCCTGATGCAGCGACATCTTCGCGCCGGGTTCGTAGCGGTTGATAAGACAGGCGTCGGTCGTGAACCCGTCATAGCCGGCCGCCGATGCGGCACGCTCAGCGAGTTCACGAAATACGTCGGGCATCGCAGGCCACGCACGACGCGACACCGGATCGCGCGCGTCGTAGCGATAGCCCGTGCGGTCGGTCACCCATCCCAGCGCACCACAGTTGGACATCGCGACCGACATCACATGGCCACCCGGCGTGACCATGTGTCGAAACGGCGCGGCTGCGACCACGTCATGAAACGCGGCGAGCAACGACGACTCGTTCGGCAGCGCGAAGCCGCGCAGAAAGACGGCGCCTGTTGGCAACACGACGTCGTCTTGACGAGCGCGCGGGCGCACGCCGACACCAGCCGCATCGCCGAACAAATCGCCGTTCATTTCACTTTTCACCGCGCCCCCTCTCGACGCAGAATCGCTTCCTTGCGTTCGACGCCCCAGCGATAGCCCGACAGCTCGCCCGTCGACCGCACGACGCGGTGACACGGGATCGCCATCGCGATCTCGTTCGCCGCGCAGGCACTCGCCACTGCGCGTACCGCAGTCGGTTGCCCGATCTTTTCGGCCAACTGCGCATACGTCACCGTCGTCCCCGGTGTGATCGCCGTGAGTGCCGCCCAAACGCGTTCCTGAAAGGCGGTGCCGCGAATATCGAGTGGCAGGTCCAGTCCGTTCAGCGGTGCCTCGACGAAGCCGACGACTTTCGACACGACATCGGCGAACGCCGCATCGTCGCCGACCAGCGTCGCTTTCGTGAATCGACGTTCGAGCGCATGTACGAGTTCATTGGGATCGTCACCGAACTGAATCGAGCAGACGCCGGTGTCCGTCGCCGCAACAAGGATGGGGCCGAGCGACGTCTCACCGACGGCGAAACGCACCGTCTCACCTTCGCCGCCGCGTTTGGCGCGCGCCGGCGTCATGCCAAGTCGCTGCGACGAATTTTCGTAGAAGCGACTCGAAGAAGAGTAGCCGGCGGCGTGAATCGCTTCCGATACGGTGCGACTGTCGTCGAGCTTCGCGCGCAGACGGTTCGCGCGCGCGCCGGCTGCGTACGCTTTCGGCGTGAGCCCTGTCGCCTTCTTGAACAGCCGATGCAGATGGAACGGCGAATACCCGCTGCGAGTCGCCATCTCATCGAGCGCGGGGACGGTGTGATCAGCCGACACGGCGTCGTCTATCATCTTGCAAACCGCAGTGACAACTTCGGTATGCAAGTCGGCGCCGAGCTGCTCTGGGCGGCAGCGCTTGCAGGCGCGAAATCCTGCGGCGCGCGCCGCGTCGACAGTCCCGTAAAACGACACGTTCTCGCGCTTCGGCGGGCGGGCACCGCAGGACGGTTTGCAAAACACGCCGGTGGTACGTACGGCGTAGAAGAACACGCCATCCTGTGATGTGTCGCGCGTAACGACGGCCTGGTAGCGCGCGTCGTCAGTCGTCGTCGGATCAGATGCCGGATCAAACATCGCGCCTCCCATGTAGACCGTGTGAGCCAACTGTGCCTGATGCATCATCATCTCCTGTGTCAGGGAACCAGATCGATGAGGAAGCATCGGTGTTGCGACCCGTCGGAACACTCCGGGTCTTGCGGTGGAATTTCGCACCGTGTGGGTCAAAGTGCGCGGTCAGTCCCGCCGTCGCGCCCCGCCGTCTACATTTCTCGAGGTGCGCGGAGCCCGACATGGACTCGTAGCGCGGTTCACTCCGACAGTGAGAAATCCATGAGGCACGTGTTCGCTCCCGCGTTGATCGGCGCCAGTGCGCTTCTGCTGTCGACGTCCGCCGCGTTCGCGCAGGCGGCCGCGACGCCACCCCAAGCGTCGGTGACGTTGACGCGCCTTGACTGCGGCACCTCGGCGGCCCCTTCGGATGTCGGCCGGTTCTCCGACACGTACGCGATGAACGGCGTGAAGGTGCAGCTCGTCTACAGCTGCTACCTGATCCGCCACGGCGACGACTACCTCGTATGGGACACGGGGATGCCGACGGGCACCGCACCCACGGCGCCGAAGACGAGCCTCGTCGATCTGCTTGCGCAGCTCAAACTCACGCCAGCGCAGATCAAATACGTCGGCATCAGTCACTATCACGGCGATCACGTCGGGCAGGTGAGTGCGTTCCCGCAGTCCACGTTGCTGATCGGCAAGGGCGACTGGGACGTGCTCAGCGATCCGAAGCCGAACGCGATGGCGAATCCGACGCCGTTCGCGAAGTGGATCAGCGGTGGTGGCAAAGTCGAACCACAGGCGGCCGACAAGGATGTCTTTGGCGACGGCTCGGTCATCATGCTGAACATGACGGGACACACACCGGGACATCACAGCCTGCTGGTGAATCTCAAGGAGATGGGGCCGGTCCTCATCAGCGGTGATGTCACGCACTTCCGCGAGAACTACGAGAGCAACGGCATCCCGACGTTCAATACCGATCGCGCGGCGTCACTGGCGGCCCTCGACCGCTTCAAGAAGATCGCGACCAATCTCCAGGCGACGGTGATCATTCAGCACGACGCACGCGACGTGAGCAAGCTGCCGGCGTTCCCAGCGGCGGCGAAGTAGGGCGAGTCAACTCACTCCGCGACGGGCTGGCTCGGCAGCAGTTCGTCGAGCAATTTCACGAGATCGGCGTACGCGGCCGGCTTGACGAGGTGCCCGTTGAATCCGGCGTCCTGCGACTTGCGGCGATCCTCGTCCTGCCCCCATCCGGTGATCGCGATGATCACGATGTCACGGCCGGGAAACTGCGTACGGATCCGTCGGCAGACTTCGTAGCCGTTCAACTTCGGCAACCCGATATCGAGCAGGATCACGTCGGGGTGAAAGGTGCTGGCAGCGGCGACGGCGGCTTCGCCATCGTAGGCGAGGTGGGTCTCATGGCCGACCACGTTGAGCAGGTCGGCGAGGGACGTCGCGGCATCACGATTGTCATCGACAATAAGAAAGCGGCGCGCGACCGTCTGCATGTCGTCGCCTTCGGGATGCGCCGGCGCGTCGACAAGCACCTCGTTCAGGATCGGCAATCGGACCGTGAACAGACTGCCGTGTCCCAAGCCGTCGCTGTGCACGCTGGCGGTGCCATCGTGCATCTCGACCAAGCTGTTGACGAGTGTGAGGCCGATGCCTAAACCACTCGTCGACCGTTCCAGCGACGTGTCGATCTGCACGAACATCTCGAAGATCCGGCCGATCTGATCACTCGCGATGCCGATACCATTGTCGCGCACCCGGATCTCGACGTGATCGTCGTCGCGCTCGACGATCAGCCCGATCGTGCCACCTTGGCCGGTGTACTTGCAGGCGTTGTTGAGGAGATTGCCGACGATCTGGGCCAGACGCGTGCGGTCCGCGTTGAGGAAGATCGGCTCCGTCGGCATCGACACCGTCAGCCCATGATTCAATTGATCACATAGCGGCCGGATCGCTTCCACGGCGGCATAGATGGTCGAGGCCAGCTCGATCCGTTCGCGACGGAGCGGAATCTTGCCGCGGCTGATCCGACTGATGTCCAACAGGTCGTCCACCAGGCGCACCATCTGTCCGACCTGACGCTCCATCATCGCGGACGGCGCATGCATCATTTCTGCGGCGGTCCGTCGCGACTCGCGGCTTTCCTTGAGTCGCATGAGTTGCAGCGCATTGAGAATCGGCGCGAGCGGATTGCGCAGCTCGTGCGCCAGCATCGCGAGGAACTCGTTCTTGCGTCGATCGGCTTCCTGCAGCGACTGCTCGTAGCGTTTGCGCTCCGTGACATCGCGCGCAGCGGCGAAGACGCCGCGCAGTTTGCGATCGCGGTCATGGAACGTCGTCGCGTTGTACGAGACAACGGTTTCGGAGCCATCCCGTGCGCGTGCATTCAACTCGTAGTCGGTGACCTTGCCTTCGCTGAGCACCCGATTAATGCCCGCCTGCGCGCGCTCGGGGTCCGTGAAGAAGCCCTTGAATGGTGCGCCGATCAGTTCATCGCGCGTGGATCCGGTCAGCGCTTCCATCTGTTTGTTGACGTCGGTGATGATGCCACGCGGGTCCGTGGCCATCAGGGCGTCGATGTTCGATTCGATCAACGACCGCGTGTAGAACTGCTGATCGCGCACGGCCTGATCGAGCAGCATCCGCTCGGCCTCAGCCAGCCGGCGGGCGGTGTTATCGGTGCCGATCAGCAAGTAGCCGATGATCTTGTTATCCGCGTCGCGCAGTGCCGTGACCGAGACGATGGCGGGAAAACGGCTGCCATCCTTGCGGATGTACGTCAGCTCGTAGATGTCTTCGATGCCGCGAGATGCCTTGAAGACAAGCGCTTCGAAGCCGGGGGTAATCGTCGTGCCCAGCTCGGCGCTGAGTGTCAGCGCGCGCGCGATCACTTCCTTCGGATCCGAAATGTCCGCTGGCGTAATGCGGTTCATCACGTCGGCGGCGGCGTAGCCGAGCATCCGTTCGGCGCCGACGTTGAAGATCTGGATGACCCCCTTCTCGTCGGTGGCGATACTCGAGAAGTTGGCGCTGTTGAAGATGGCCGCCTGCAGCGCGCCGGCCTGCACCAGCACCGGCTCGGCTTTGATTCGCGCGGTGATGTCGCGTGCGGCCGCGAAGACGCCGAGTACGTTGCCGTCAACATCTTTGTACAGCGAGGCATTGTACAGCACGTGCGTCAAACGACCTTCGACGTGCCGAATCGTCAGCGGATAGTCCGTGACGGACCCCTGCGCGAACACCTGTTGGTAGCCGGAGCGCGCTTTGTCGGGCTCGGTGAAGTAGTCAGAAAAATCGGTGCCAATCAGTCGTGCGCGTGCCACGCCCGTCACGGTGATCGTGCTTTCGTTGACGTCAGTGATCTTTCCTTGGGCGCTGATCGTGACCAGCGGATCGAGGCTGGCCTCGAGCAGGCTGCGCGCGTATTGGGATTCCTGCGTCATCTGGGGGATGTCTCGTGCACCGAAAAGTGCGATGGTCGCTTCGGGGACTTCGCGCTGCGCCGTGACGGGATCGTGCGGGGAAGGTCTCCGCCAGATCAGCCCTTCGCTCCGAACGGCGCTCGGTGAACACGAGACTTAGTCCGAAGGGTACGACGGGTCCATATCTCTCGAGAGCTACAGGGGTGTCGCGTGGACTGAGAACCTCCGCATCGATTGGTCATTCTGCCCGGCGGCCGCGAGCGCGTTCGCATGAGCCTGATGGTCGACGGCCCATGCGTCCTTCGGCACCCCGGTGCGTGACGCCATGCACGATACTACGGCATCGAAGCGCTCGCCCTTGAATCCATCGCGTGCAGGCGATGCCGGACTGGTCACATCGCCAACGCGCACGGCCGATGGTGCCGGTCGCGCCGAGCATGAAGATGCGGCGTGATTTGAGAGATGGAGCGATCATTATAGGAAAGTGCGTTGGGGCGCGAGGGATCGTAACACTGCAACAAACGACTTTACCGCGGACACAGGCGGAGGAACAGCGCGAAACAGCGCCGAGTGGCGCGCCGTATGTGTAGGTATATCGCCATCCCTGAGGTCCTATGACGACACCCCCTGCTGCCCCGCTCGCATCGCCGACCCGTCGAAAGCTGACGGTGTTCGGTTTTGTGTTGCTGATGGCCAGTCTGCTCTGCCATCTGCTTTCGGCCCAGGCGATCGGCGGGTATTACGTCGCATATCGCGATCACATTGTCGGCTTCGTCGTCCTGTCGGTGTTGTCCGGCGCGCTGCTCTGGGGGCTCAGTCGCTGGTTCTGGCGTGGCCGGCATGACATCACGCTTGCCGTGCTCGGGGTGCTGCAACTCGCCATCGGGATTCTCGTCTACATCAATCGGTTCCACATCAACTGAACCCGTGGGCGCCGCATAAGTCGACGTCCGCTGCGCCATCGCCGCCGGGTCACTAACGTTCGGCGATGAAGCCTCTCGAACGACTCGGCGAAGCGCGCACCCCCGCCGGCACCACGATCGCCCTCTACCGGCACGACGGCGCATATCTCATTCGCGCCGACGGCGTCGAGTTGATGTCCACCCGTCGCCATCTGTCCGAAGACCGCTTGGCCCTTGTGGCATGCACGCCCGTGCGGGACGTGCCGGGTGTGCGAGTCCTCATCGGCGGTCTCGGGCTGGGCTTCACGTTGCGCGCCGCGTTGCGGGAACTGCCAGAGACCGCCGAGGTCGTCGTCGCGGAGTTCCTCGAGGAAGTGATCGCCTGGAACGCGAATCCGGACTACAACATTTCGGTCGAGGCGATGGCGGATCCGCGGGTGCGGATCGTGCATGACGACGTCGTGAACGTGCTGCGCGCGCATCCCGGCGGGTTTAACGCGATCATGCTCGATACCGACAATGGCCCCGACGGGATGCTGATGTCGGAAAACGCGCCGCTCTATCACATGCTCGGCATCGAATCGACCATCAACGCGCTGCGCCCGAACGGTGTCATCGTGTATTGGTCCGTCGGTGACGATCCGCGCTTTCTCGACGCACTCCAGCGCTCGAAGCTCAAGATCGAAACGCTCAAGGTGCGCGCCCATGAGACGTCAGGCCCGTTCCACACGCTGTACGTCGCGACGACGAAACCGCGCTGAACACCGGCTGCACTCGCGTCAACAGCGCGCCCGCGGCTCAGTCCAGCGTCACCTCGATCAACGACCGTGCGAGCCAGTGCTGCGTCTCGAGCGCGTTGGTCGTCACGAGCAGCTCCTGCGCCTCGGTCAGTGGCATCGCATCGAGTGCGGCGTCCAGATCGTCGCGATGATGCGGATCGAGCCGCGCGTGCTTGATGAAAGTGCGGAACGCGTCGGGTGGCAGTCCGGTGCGCTCGATGACGCCCTCGACATGCTCTTCGGTCGGCGGCGTGCCTTCGAGGACCGCGATGTAGCCGAGGATCGCGACCGGGTGAAAATGGCGGATCCAGTAGTACTGCGCCCCGACCAACGCCGCGACCGTCGCTGACGGTTGACGCGACCAGACATCAGTGCGCGTGACGCCGAGGATCTCGAGGTCATCGAGCAGCCAGTCGTCGTGATGCCGTTCTTCGGGGACGTGCTGCGCGAGGTACGCCGCCAGTGCCGCACAGGCCGGATCATCGTTCGCCAGCTCGGCGGCACGGTCGCGCGCGGCTTCCATTACCGGCACACTCGCCCGGATGATGGAGTGAATCCGGAACAGGTAGTCGGGGAAGCGCGAGGCCAACTCCGGATGCAACCAGAGGGCTTCGGCGGCCGCGTCGTATTCGCCGGCCGCGAGCGCCAGCTTGAGGCGCAGGAGTTCGCTGCGCCGGACAGGACGGCGCCCCACGGCGGAGCGAGGCGCACCTTTGCGCCTCGCTCCGGATTCGTCGATCGAGCGCGTGCTCAGAAGAAGTCTGCGCCGCTGCCGTGCAGGGTGCCCGAGAAGCCCATCTTCTTCTTCGCGGACACGAGCGCCTTCACTTCTTCAGGCTTGAGCTTCGCCAACTTCTTGCGACTCTCGTCGCTCATCGTGGCGGAGTCCACGAGTCCGGCCTTGTGCAGCTTGGCCTCGTGCTTCGCGGTCGTCTTCGCCTTCGCAGCCTTCTTCTTGGCGGCGCTGACCGGCTTCTTGGACGCCTTCTTGACGGCCTTCTTCGTGGCCTTTTTGGAGGCCGGCTTCTTCGCCGACTTCTTGCCACCCTTCTTCGCGGCCTTCTTCTTCGCTGGCGACATCGATTCCTCGTTGGAGACGTATACACGCCGTGGTCGGGCCATACGAGCGCGAAGCTAGAAGACAACGCCCACTCTCGCAACAGTTTTTCTCTGACGCGCGCCGATGGTGCTGGCTCGCGACCGACTCGTTTGGTAGCTTCGGAGGCTGGGTGTTCCCTCTTTCGAAAGGTTTGCCATGCCGGAGTTCCCCGACACGTTACAAGCGAGCCTCGGCGGCAGTTATCGCATCGTGCGCGATCTCGGCGGGGGGGGGATGAGCCATGTGTACGTGGCCCACGATGCGTCGCTGGACCGCGAAATCGTCGTGAAGGTGCTACATCGCGATCTTGCCGACGCCGTCAACGTCGAGCGATTCTCGCGCGAGATCCGACTGGCGGCGCGCCTCTCGCACCCCCACATCGTCCCGCTGCTGACCGCGGGCGAGAGTGGGGGGCTGCCGTTTTACACGATGCCACTGGTCAACGGCCTGTCGCTGCGCGACCGGCTGAAGAAAGAGGGCGCGCTCCGCGTCGTCGATACAGTGCGCATCCTGCGCGATGTGGCGAGTGCCCTGGGTTACGCGCATGAGCAGGGCGTAGTGCACCGCGACATCAAGCCCGACAACATCCTCCTCTCGGGCGATAGCGCATCGGTCACCGACTTCGGCGTGGCCAAGGCCCTCAGTGCCTCAAGCCGCCAGAATACGATGGTCACGTCACTTGGCGTGACGCTCGGAACGCCGGCCTATATGTCGCCGGAGCAGGCGGTCGGCGACCCGAACATTGATGGTCGTTCGGACGTCTATGCGTTGGGCATCGTCGCCTTCGAGATGCTCGGCGGCCAGAGTCCGTTCCAAGGCCGCACGCTGCAAGCGACTCTCGCCGCGCACATCCATGAATCGCCGCCAGAAATCACGGCGTTGCACCCGGGGCTGCCGGTGCCGCTCGCGCGGTTGATCATGCGCTGCTTGGCCAAGGATCCGAACGACCGCCCGCAGACCGCGGGCGAGTTCGTGCGTACGCTCGACGAATTGTCGAATCCCTCGCTGCAGACGACACCGGCGGTGATCGCCGCGATGACGCCGACGACGACGCCAGCGGTGGTGCCGCCTTCGTCGCTCGACGCGTCCACGAATGGCCAGCGCGTCATGAGCGCGAAGTCGTCGATTGTGGCGGTCACTGCCGCGGTGGCGGCGGCGGCGTTCTGGTGGTTCATGGGTGGCCGCGCGGAGTCGCCGCAGACGTCGCAGCTCGCCTCGGCGTTGAACACGGCTCGTGGTGGGGCGCCGACCTCCGTGGCGGTACTGGCCTTCGGCGGCGGTTCGGACACGGCCGACACCTATCTGCGTGAAGGCATGGCCGAGCAGATCATGGGCTCGCTGGGGAAAGGCGGCCGCTTGCGGGTGGCGTCGCGCATGTCCGCCTTTGCTTTCGAGGGACGGACCGATGTGAGCGCGGCCGATATCGGCAAGCAGCTGAAGGTGCAGAATGTGCTCGAGGGCAGCATGCGTCGCGACGGCGAGCGACTGCGCGTGTTCGTGCAGCTCACGAGCGTGAAGGACGGCATCGGCGTATGGTCGGAAAAATTCGACTTCGTGAAAACCGATGTCTTCTCGGTGCAGGATAGCATCTCGCGCGCGGTCCTCGCGCGCCTCGGTGTCTCGAAAACGGTATCGGCCGCGACCCCAGCGCAGTCGGGCACCAAGAGTCTCGAAGCGTATGACCTGTACCTGCGGGCTCGCTATCTGTTCAACAAGTTCGACGAGGCGCCGCTGCGCGAGAGCATCACGCTCTATGATCAGGCGCTGCAGCGTGATCCGCGCTACGCCGATGCATGGGCCGGCATCGCGCTGTCTTGGCTCTTTCTCGCTGACGACTATGTGGCGCCCAACATTGCGTATCCCGCCGCGCGCAAAGCGGCGGAACGGGCGCTCGCGATCGACAGCAGCATCGCCGATGCGCACGCGGCGCGCGGCAGTGCGCTGTTCCAGTACGATTGGCAGTTCGCCGAAGGGCGGCGCGAAGTCGAGCGCGCCGTCGCTCTTGCGCCGCAGTCATTCATCGCGCTGATCTCAACGCAGGCGCTCTTCATCGCGTTGGCGCAGCCCGACTCGGCGCTTGCGGCATTGCAGAAGGGACAGGAAACGGATCCACTGTCGCCGCTGAACGCGCTCTTGCTCGGTCGTTTCCTCGGCATCGTGGGCCGATACGACGAAGCGATCGCGCAGTATCGTCGCGTCGTGGAGCTGGCACCACCGCTTGCGCCCGTCGCGCTCCTGCCGATCGCCGAGGCACAGATCGCGCAGGGGAAGAAGCGCGACGGCGAAGCCACCCTGACGCAGGTGCGCGGCATGCTGCCGCCGCCACTGCACTTCCTGCTCGCCAATGCCGAAGCTGCGCTCGGCAATGCGAACACCGCGCGCGTGCTGCTGACACGCTACGAGGAAGCGGCCAAGCAGCGGTACGTGCGACCGGAGCTGATCGCGACGGTGTACGCGAAGCTCGGCGACAAGAACGCAGCGTTCGCGTGGCTCGAGAAGTCGTTCACGGCGCACAGCCCGTATCTCTTCGCGCTCGCCGTCGACAAGCAGTGGGAGCCACTGCGCGGTGATCCGCGCTTCACCGCTATGGTGCAGCGCATGGCGAAGGTCACGGCGGGGACGCCGTGACGACGCGCGGTCGTCGTGTGAGTCGTCGACTCGCGGACGGTCGCGCGCTGCCGCCCCTGCTCTTCGTCACCAATCGCGACGCGCTGCGCCGTCACATTGGCGCCACGGCGACCACAGCGGCGCTGGCGATGATTCGGGAGGCGAGCACGGATATCGCCGGCGCATCGCACAGGATTCTCGACGATATCGAGGGGGCGGTCGGTAATCCGGCGGCGGCGCTGCGTGCCGTTCACGACGCGCTGTCGACACATCAGGTGTACGGCGTGGTACTGCTGGGGGGCTATGACGTCGTGCCACCGGTGCGCTTCGATGTGCTGCCGCCATCGTTACGCGCCTGGATCGACCGGCAGCCGTACGACGGTGGCGATCCGGACGATTTTATCGTGTGGTGCGACGACCAGTACGGCGACCCGGAGAACAGCGGCATTCCGGAAATTCCGGTCAGTCGCATTCCGGATGGTCGTTCGGCCGCCTTACTGCTCGCAGCCTTGCGCGCGCCCACGCCGTTGCATGCTGGCCAGCGACGCGGCCTGCGCAATCTGCGCCGTCCATACGTCGATGACGTATTCGCGCTGATTCCGGGTGAGGGTCACGTCGTGCAGTCGGCGCCGGCGCATGCGAAAGGTTTGTCAGACAATGCGTTGCACGGCGATCATGTGTACCTGCTGTTGCATGGACTGCCCGACCGCGGTGGGACGTTATGGGGGGAACGCGCGGTGAGTGTAGACGAATCGATTGCGGCTGCAAGTCGGGATTCGTCTGAGCCGTCGGCGACCATGCCACTCGACATCACGACGGATATGTTCGAGGCGAAGGTCGAGGGCGAGCAAGACGGCGTTGTTCCTGCAGTGCACAGCCGACACATGCCGGGGAGCGGCGCCGTGATTCTGTCCGGATGCTGCTGGAGCGCGCAGGCGAGCACGATTCCCGCGAGGCGCTGGCGAGAAAATCGGCGCCTGGTGCGGCGCACGGTGCGCACGTCGGTCGCGCTGTCCGCGTTGCGCAAAGGGGCTCGTGCGTACGTTGGCAGCACCGGTCTCAACTACTCACCGATGAACGCGCCGTACCTGCAGTTCTGTGGACCACTGCATCGTGCGTTCTGGCAGTCGATCGCGCGCGGCACCGCCCCGGCAGTTGCGTTGCTCGAAGCGAAACATCGCTTTGCGCTCGGCATGCCGCACGGCTGCGGCCCGGATCTGGTCGCGCAGGCGATCGAGCACAAGACGCTGCACCAGTACACCTGTCTCGGACTGGGCTGGTGAGGCACACATGAATCGCAAACATCGCGAGACGAAAGCACGCATTCATCAGCTGGTGAGTGAACACTTACCGGGCGCGCAGGTGCAGCGCATCGCGGCACGCAAGAAGCGCGCGTCCGTCGTTGACCGTGGCGGCCACGAGATCGATCACCTCAAGGCGCGTGCGGCCGCGTGGATCGCGCGTCACGGCCTCGTTCCGACGGAAGACGTCGCCGACCGTGGACTCGCGGCGGCGGCCGTCGATGACAGCTCGGCGGCGCTCTCGCGCATTGTGCTGGTGCTCCCTTCAGGCGGCGGCGTCATGAAGCGCGGTGCATCACGGCGCGGGACGGTGCGCGCGGTGGTCCTTGCCATCAATACCAATCAAGTGCTCGGCGAGCAAGGCTGAAGTCCGCGAAGGCAATGGGCGCCGCATCGGTAGCGGAATGGCGCGGGGCGCACGCTGATCGACATGCCGTTGACGGCGGGCGTTGCCGGCGCCGAGCTGTTGCCGTTCTGGGCGGCCATCGCCGGGATCGTCGCCCTGGCGAAAGACTTTACGATCGTCGTCGAGCGGGACATGGACGCGATGGTGAAATCGCCCGAGGAAATGTCGTACTGCATGCGGGCTTACCTCTCGAGAGATAGCCCAATACATCAAATTGCGGTTTCTGTCCGCGTCGGTCATGTTTGACGGGCACGAGTCGATGCGATGCTTGCTACTCGCACGGCTTGTTGGCGACTGAGGGAGCACGACGCATCGTCGGGCTGCGTCTCCCTGCCACGTAGCACGCGAAGGCTCGTTCCTTCGTGCGCGTCCGGGAGCGTCGATGAATGCAATCGCGCGTACTGCACCGGCGCGACATCCGCGTTGACGGGCGCGCCGGCGGCGACCGTCGAGGCCGCGTTCCCGATCATCGGCGTCGGAACTTCAGCGGGTGGACTCGACGCGCTCGAGCGCTTCTTTTCGAAAGTGCCGGCGACTTGCGGCTATGCCTTTGTCGTGGTGCAGCATCTGGACCCGACGCAGAAGGCACTGCTCGTCGAATTGCTGCAGCGCTGCACGCCGCTGCCGGTCGTAGAGATAACGGACGGACTGACGGTCGAACGCGATCACATCTACGTCATTCCGCCGAACTGCGATATTTCGATTGACCACGGCATGCTGCAGCTACTCGATCCACAGGTGCGGCGTGGCCTGCGCCTACCGATCGATGGCTTTCTGCGCCGGCTGGCCGAGGATCGCGAGGCATTGAGCATCGGGGTCATCCTGTCCGGCATGGGTTCGGACGGGACGAGCGGCGCGCGGGTAATCAAGGAGCATGCGGGCGCGGTCTTCGTTCAGTCACCGGACACGGCGCAGTTTTCCTCGATGCCGCAGAGCGCTGTCGATGCGGGGCTGGCGGATGTGATTGCGCCGGCCAACGAGTTGTACGGCGCCATCGTGCGCTATCTCTCGGTTGCACCACGACTTGTCGAGGGTTCTGCACGGCCAGCTGACGAGGTCTCGACGGATGTGGCGCGCGTCGTTTCGCTGCTGCGCTCGCAGACGCGCCATGATTTTTCACACTACAAGTCCAGCACCGTCACGCGTCGCGTACAGCGTCGCATGGGAGTGCATCATCTGCCGACGGTTGCAGCCTACGAGGCGTACCTCCGCGCGAATCCGGCCGAAGGCGAGCTGCTGTTCAAGGAACTGCTGATCGGCGTGACCAATTTCTTCCGCGATACCGCCGTGTGGACGCGTCTGGTGACCGACGTGCTGCCGGCGCTCATCAGGCGCAGGACGACCGGTGAGGTTTTTCGTGCATGGGTGGCCGGGTGCTCGACGGGCGAGGAGGCGTATTCGTTCGCGATCGCGTTCGTCGAAGCGCTCGAATCGATCACGCCGACGCCCGAGATCACGTTGCAGCTGTTTGCGACCGATCTCGACAAAGACGCCATCGAAAAGGCACGCGTTGGCTTCTTTCCGTTGGGCATCGCGGCCGACGTCTCGGATGCACGACTCCAGCGTTTCTTCGTAAAGGAGGAGCGCGGCTATCGCATCGCGAAACGCATTCGCGAAATGATCGTGTTCGCACCGCAGAACATGGTGGCGGATCCACCGTTCACGCGCCTGGACGTGCTGAGCTGTCGGAATGTGCTGATTTATCTCACGGCCAAGTTACAGCGAGCGTTGTTGCCGATCTTTCACCACAGTTTGATTGCGGATGGCGTGCTGCTCCTCGGCAACGCGGAGTCGATCGGCAGTGCGACCGATCTCTTCGAGTCGATTGACGGCAAGCTGCGCCTGTTCCGGAAGATCGATCACGAGGGACCGAAGGGTCCCGGCGTGCTGGCCGCGCTCGTTGGTGTCACCACGGCCGCGCCCGCACCTGCGATGCGCGTCCCGCCCGTACTGGCCTCGGAACTGCAGGGGCTCACGGAGCAGCTGCTCTTTCGGCGCTACTCACCGCCGGCGGTCCTCGTCGGGGAACAGGGCGACATCCTGTACGTGAGCGGTCGCACTGGAAAATACCTCGAGCCCGCCGCAGGGAAAGCCAACTGGAACGTTTTCGCGATGGCGCGCGAGGGGCTGAATCATGCGTTGACCGAAGGCGTGCGCCGCGCGCTGCGCACCATGGCGCCGGTGACGGTCAGTGACATCACCATGGGCACGGGCGAACACGCCGCGATGGTGCAGATCGATATCCAGCCGCTCGCCACGCCCGAATCGCTGCGCGGCTGCGCGCTCGTGATTTTTCACGACGTGGCCGCGTCCGTGGTGCCAGGAAGTCAAGGCAAGCCATCGAACATCGATGACGATGTCGAGAGCCAAACGATCCATGCGCGCGATACCGCGCAGCTGCGCGACGAGCTCTTTCAATCGCGTTCGGATTCGCAGCGACTACACGAAGAGCTGCGCTCCACGAGCGAGGAATGGCAGTCGACGAACGAGGAGCTGCAATCCACCAACGAAGAACTGACAACGTCGAAGGAAGAGGTGCAGTCGATGAACGAGGAGCTGCAGACGGTCAATCACGAACTGCAGGCCAAGCTGGACGACCTGAACTCGGCCAGCAGCGACATGCGGAACTTATTGGACAGCACCAGCATTGCGACGCTGTTCCTCGACAAGTCGCTGCTCGTGCGGCGTTTCACGGTCTCGACGGCGGGCATTTTCCGGCTCAAGACCGGCGATGTCGGCCGCCCGATCACCGATATCACCTCGATGCTCGTTTTCCCCGACATGACGACGGTCGCGGACACGGTCATGCGTACGCTGGTCAGCGTCGAACGCGACATCGCGACGACCGATGGCCGCTGGTTCGCCATCCGCATTTTGCCGTACCGCACACATGACGATCGCGCCGACGGTGTGGTCCTGACGTTCAGCGACATCACGCGCGCTAAAGCGCTGGAAAACGAACTCCGCGAGACGCGGGCGGCGCTCGAAGTCCGCTTGGTCGAACAATCTGTCACCCCGCCGTCCCGCGACGTTCGCGACGTTCGCGACGAGGCTCACCAGTGAAAACGTATACGCCATCCGAGACCGCGACCGCTCTTGCCCGTGACGCGCTTCGCACGGACGCGGAGCGTGCACTCACCACGTCCCGCGTCGATCCGGCATCCGTGGTGGACCCACACGTCGATGCCTCACGCCTGATCCATGAGTTGCAGGTCCATCAGATCGAACTCGAGATGCAGTATGACGAGTTGTTGCGGTCACGCGGGGAGATCGAGCGCGAGCATGCGCGTTATCTCGATCTCTACGATCTGGCACCGATCGGGTACGTCTCGCTGGCGCGCAATAGCACGATCCTCGAAACGAACCGGGCGACCGCCGTGCTGCTCGGTCGCGATCGTCAAAGCATGATCGGGACACGGTTCGGTTACGCCGTGATGGAGCGCGATCGTCCGATGTTCAACGACATGCTGGAGCGCGCATTTTCGACGGGCGAACGGCAGGAGTGTGAGATGACACTGCTCGATGCGCACCAGTCCCCGCGGGTGGTGCAGGTTACCACGGCGCCCGAGCCCACCGCCTCCGAGTGTCGCGTCAGCCTCGCCGATGTCACGGCGCGTCGTCGCGCCGAAGCGGTCCTCCGGCAACAGGAAATCGAGCTGCAACAGTCGCGGCGCATGGAAACGGTCGGCCGTCTGGCCGGTGGCATTGCGCACGACTTCAACAACCTGCTGACGATCATCAACGGCTACGCCGACGTATTGCTGCTGGAGTTGGCGGACGGTGATCCGCATCGTGACATCGCCCATGAGATCGGCCTGGCCGGCGTGCGCGCTGCGGCGCTGACCAAGCAGTTGCTGACGTTCAGCCGCACGCAGGTGTTCGACGTGACGTTGCTCGATCTCAATGCCGTGGTCCATCAGGTCGACCGGCTGCTTCGCCGGGTCATCGGTGATGACATTGAACTGCGCACAACGCTGGCATTGTCCGCCGGAATGGTACGCGCCGACGCCTACCAGTTGGAACAGGTCCTGATCAATCTCGCGATGAACGCCCGCGATGCGATGCCAACCGGCGGCACGATTACCGTCACCACGGCCGTCGTCGAGCCCGACGCGATCACGCGAGAACAGCACGTCGAGTTGAGCGCGCGCCCCTATGTACGCCTCACGGTTACCGATACCGGTCAGGGGATGGATGCCGTCACCGCCGGACACGCGTTCGAGCCGTTTTACACGACGAAGGGCTTTGGCAGTGGCACGGGGCTCGGTCTCTCGATCGCCTATGGGGTCGTGCGGCAATTCGACGGCTGCATCATGATCGAGAGTCTTCCGAACCGCGGGACGACCGTCAGCATCTATCTGCCGCTCGCCCAGTCGGACGTTGCGGTGAGCGCGCCCGCACCAGTCGTGCCGCCCCCGCACGTGTCCACCCCCGGTCTACCCGCTGGGGCCGCCGAAACGCTGCTGATCGTGGAAAACGACCCGACGGTGCTCGCGCTCGCGCGCCGGCTGCTCATCGTGCACGGCTACCGCGTCCTCGTCGCAACCGGCGGCGGCAGCGCGCTGGCCGCCGCCGAAGGGCACGACGGCCCGATCGATCTCCTCATCACCGATGTGATCATGCCCTCGATGAACGGCCGCGAGCTCGCGCGGCGCCTGCAACTGGTGCGCCCCTGTCTTCCCGTGCTGTACATGTCGGGCGCGAACGCCGACCAACTGCTGCCGTATGGCATCGATCGCAGCATCGTGCCGTTTCTCGAGAAGCCTTTCCTGCCAAGCATTCTGGCCCGGAAGGTTCGCGAGGTGCTCGATATGACCGCGCGCCCCCTTCCCGCGTAACGCGATCCAGGCAGGCCATCGGTACACGCGAAGACACAGTGCGATTAGGCCTCACGAGCGACAGCGATTACGTCAGGAACTCATAGCTTTCACTGCAGGTGACAGCGTTCGCTGTCGTCGCGAATTCCTTTCGTGGTGGGAGTGTTTCCATGTTGATGACCATCGTCGTAATTCTCGTGGTGCTCTGGCTGTTGGGCATGGTGAGCGCCTATACCATGGGTGGATTGATCCATGTCCTCCTCGTCATCGCCGTGGTCGTGTTGCTGGTGCGTGTGATTCAGGGACGCAAGATCATCTCGTGACCCGTCGTGCGGGATTCTCGCCGGCGAGGTGACATGAAGTCGCGATGCTCGATCCCGAGGTGCGTGCGGTGTTGCTAGGGTTGGTGCTGGCGACACTCACTCTGCTGCTGGGTTTCGCGCGAGGTGCGGTCTTTGGTCTCAATGAAGCGCTCATTCTGACGCGACTCGCCGCATCGGCAGCAGCCGTCGAGGCGACGGTCTATCATGGTGACGCCGCAGCGGCGAAAGCCGTCGTCGCGAAATCATGGTCGTAAATGCAGCGTTCCCATTTGCACGCGGGCAGTCTCGGTACGGTGGCGATGGCCCTGTCATTCGTGCTGGTGCTGCTCTAGACGGGCCCACGGGTGGCGCGTTCCGTCAGTGTGTCGGCGGGAGCGGGCGCACTCGGCTACTCGCTCTTGGGGTTGTGGGCCGAGTTCCGGGCTCGTCCTCTGGCAGTACCGGTGCCGCCAAGGAGTCAGTGTTGTGGCTCGCAGTGGCATCATCGGGACCGGTCATGCTCGCGACCACGGCAGTGCTGGTCCTTCTGCTGTGTGCACTGTTTTCACGGACGTCACGATCGGTGACCGCCCGAACTGCCTGAGCCGTTCCCAAACGCATTACACGCGCCGCTTCCGTCGTTGAGCCAGCTTCACCAACTCAACGACGCCAAGCGGCGCGATGCTGTTCGCCAGGACGATCAACCAGTCGGCGCGCGTCAGACTGGTCGTCCCCAGCATCGTGCGCAGCGCGGGAATCTCCACGGTCGCCAACTGCGCGAGCGCACAGCCCGCGACGGCCCACCAGAGCCACGGGTTTGACGGCGTGCGACTGGAGAAGGCGGACCGCGTGACCGAGCGCACGTTGAACGCGTGCACGAGCTGCGCCATGGCGAGCGTCATGAACGCCATCGTCTCGGCATGCGCGAGACCAGACGGCTCCTCGCTGTACCAATGCAGCCCCGTGCGAAAGGCGATCAGGGTGCACACGGACAGCACCGCGCCCTGCCATGAGATGAGCCACCCGAACGCGGGCGTCATCAGCGGAGTGGACGGATCACGCGGGCGCTTCGACATCACACCAACAGCGGTCGGCTCGATCGCGAGTGCAACGGCCGGGAATACGTCGGTCAGCAGATTTAGCCACAGGATCTGTAATGCGGCGAGCGGCAACGGCCATCCCAGCGCCACCGCGATGACCACGACGGCCAACTCCGCGACGTTACACGAAAAGAGATAGTGAATGAAGCGCAGGATGTTGTTGACGATGACGCGACCCTGTTCCACCGCATCGACGATCGTCGCGAAGCGATCGTCGGTGATGATGATGTCAGACGCATCTTTGGCCACGTCCGTGCCGCGCGCGCCCATGGCGATGCCGATGTCCGCGACGCGCAGCGCCGGCGCGTCGTTGACACCGTCCCCGGTCATGGCTACCACTTCGCCGCGGCGCTGCAACGCGCGCACGATCTGCTGCTTATCGTCCGGTGAGACGCGCGCGAACACCGCGGTCTGCGCCACCGCGGCCGTCCAGCCGTCGTCATCGAGATCGCCCAGCTCATGCGCGTGAACCGCTTTCAATGCGGTCCCATCCGGTAATCGATCAATCCCCAGCTGACGCGCGATCTCTGCGGCGGTCGCCAGCTGATCACCCGTCACCATCACAATGCGAATGCCGGCGGCGCGACAGGTCGCGACGCTGGTATCCACGTCCTCAGCGAGCGGATCGATCATGCCGACCATCCCGATCATCGTCAGCCCGCTGGTCATCTGGTCGGCGGCAATCGTCGTCACGCCTGGCAGCGCTTTGACCGCCAGCGTCAGCACCCGCATGGCGCGACTGGCCAGCGCATCATTGCGCGCCATCCACGCGGCACGCGCCGCGTCGTCGAGCGGGACACGGTGGCCGTCGACGAAATGCTCGCTGCTGGCAGCAAGTAAGACGGCGGGCGCCCCTTTGACATACGCCGTCACCGCACCATCGGGGCCGCGCATCAACGTCGCCATGTATTTCTCATCGGCGCGGAAGGGTAGTTCGTCGATGCGGACGTACTCGCCCTGCAACGTCGCACGATCGAGCCCGGCTTTTTCCGCGAGCACGAGCAGCGCCGCTTCGGTGGGATCGCCGATCACCGACACTGGTCCCTTCGTCCGCACGATCACGGCGTCGTTGCACAGGGCGCCGATCCGCAGGGCGAGCATCAGCGGATCATCGACGGACGCGGCGGGCAACGCGAACGGCGTGTGATCCAGCCGGAACTCACCGCGCGGTGTGTAGCCGGTGCCGGTGACTTCGAACTGTGCCGCGCCGACACAGAGCACGCGTACCGTCAGTTCATTGCGCGTGAGCGTGCCGGTCTTATCCGTGCAGATCACCGTCGTCGAACCGAGTGCTTCGACGGCCGGCAAGCGACGCACCAGCGCCTTCATCGTCGCCATACGGCGCATGCCGAGCGCCAAGGTCATGGTAGTGACGGCCAACAGCCCTTCGGGCACGGCCGCGATGGCCAGCGAGACGCCGACCTTGATCATCATTGCGAGGTCACGGCCGCTGAGCCACCCGACGACGATGATCAGCGAACAGACCGCGAGCACGGCCCAGATGATGACGCGGGTCAGCGTCGCCAGTTTGATCTCGAGCGGCGACTGTCGTTCGCCGGCATCGTTGATCAGCGTACCGATACGCCCGATCTCGGTCGCGGCCCCAATCGCGGTGACGATCACGACGGCGCGGCCGCCGGTCAGCAGCGTGCCAGAGTACACCATGCTCGTGCGATCGCCCAGCGAGGCCCGCGGATCATCGACGGGCGCGTCGGATTTCTCTGTCGGCAGTGATTCACCGGTCAGCGACGATTCGTTCACGGCGAGATCGGCGGCATCCATGATGCGCGCATCGGCCGGCACGCGATCACCGGCGGCCAGTATCACCACGTCTCCGACGACCAATGTGCGCGCCGCCACCTGACGCTGCTGAGCGGCGCGCCGCACATGCGCGTCCGCTTCATCATGCGCACGCAGCTGCCGGATTGCGATGGCGGCGCGCCACTCGGTCGCGAAGCCGAGCGCGGCGTTCAGTGCGACCACGAGTGCAATGGCGTACCCTTCAATGATGTCGCCGAGTGCGAAACTGACGCCAGTCGCCACGAGCAACAGCACGATCATCATGCTCTTGAATTGCTGTAGCAGGATCTGCCAAGCGGTGCGCTGATGGGCGGGGGCAACGGCATTCGGCCCGTCGCGCGCCAAGCGCGCCGCGACCTCGGCCTCCGCGAGTCCGGTCGCGCGGTCGACGCCGAGTGTGAGACAGACGTCTGCCGCAGACTGCGTATGCCACGGCACATGGCCCGCCGCACCGCGCGGACGTGTCGTCGACGCGGTCGATGATCCGGCCGGGGATTCCTTGGACGATGCTGTCAGCACTGGCACGTCAATCCAACTCCATCAGCAAAATGGTTGCGCGTTCGAGTTTTCCGCGCGGTTTTCCGTGACAACGGTGCTTGTTGCCGTTCAGGCCTGCGCCTGAACAACCATAGCAACGACAACGGCAAACGACTTTGCCGCGGAAACTGGCGGATGAACGACACGGAAACGACGCGGATACTGCGGGTGCCTGAGGCGCGTCAGCTCGCGCCACACAAAACCCAAAAATGTGGTGCCTTTGGTTTAATCCGCGCTTTCTCCGCGGCACAGTTGTTCGTTGCCGTTCGGGCGCTCGCCGAACCGCGCGGGCTAAATCTGCCGTGGCGGTAGCGGCGGCATCATTGACCGTTCGAGCGATCCTGAGTCCGCTCGAACGTCTTAGCGGCGCGTGGCGGCGGCCGTATTCATCAATGCACGCAACTCCTCGAGCCCCAACGGTTTGACGGCGAACACGTCGCACCCGGCGTCGAGCGCGCGCTGGCGACTGTTCTTGTCCGACCGACCGGTGACGGCGACCAACGTCAGTGTATCGCGATGGGGCAGCGCGCCCGCCCGTTCGGCGACGTCATACCCACTGATACCCGGCAATCCCATGTCCAGCAACACGACGTCTGGGCGGTCCACTTCCATGGCATGGGTCAGGATCGTCAACGCCGCATCCCCCGTACTGACGCCGGTCGCGACGTGGCCCAGCAGGCGCAGCACCACGCAGGCGCTCGAGACGACGTCCGCGTTGTCATCAACGACCAGCACACGCAGCGCCGTCATGTCATGCGCCCGGCTGATCGCCCGCGAGATCGCCGGCGATGATCGTGAGCGCGGCAAGCTGCCGTTCAAATACCTGGAGCATCATGCTACGAGCCTCGTCGGGCAGGCCAGCAAAACGTAACGCCGCCAACGCCTGTTGCATCGCCTGCACTGGGCCGCGCAGATCGTGCGCCAGCTTCAATCGCGCATCACGCTCAAATGAAGGGCCGACCGACACGGGGTGCCTCGGGTGTCAAAGTGATGCAACGGACCGTCTCGCTCTCCACAAGTCTACTACACGGAACGCGCATGCCAATCGCGCTCAGAAGTGGTACGACAAGACTGGCCGTCCGGTGAATGGCTCGGCGCGCAGACGGATCGTACTGTCCGACCATCCCGATGGCTCCGGTTACGCGTCTCCAGAGAGGAATTCCACCATGACAGCAATGCTCGAAGCTCCCCTGCCTGTCACCGACCGGTGGTCGCGCTACCAAGAGATCGTCAGCTGGGTGGATATGTGCATGCTGATGACGAGAACGCTCGACGGGCGCTTCGCGTCGCGCCCGATGTCAACGTTGGAGTACGCCGGCCACGAAACGATCTGGCTCGCGACCGATTCGACCTCGCGGAAAGCCACCGAGATCCGCGTTGACCCGTTGGTCAATCTCGCGTTCTACAACGATGAGACGCGCGAATGGCTGTCCGTCTGCGGTCAAGCCGAACTGGTCTATGACGCCGAGAGGATTGCGCGGCTGCACACGCCGCTCTGGAAGCTCTGGCTGCCGACGCTTGACGCCAATCGCGACGGATCGGCCACCGACCCGCGCCTTACGTTGATCGCGGTGCACATCGAGCGCGTGCACTACTTTAAGCGTGCCGCCGGCGCGGTTCGATGCTGGACGCAGATCACCGGCAACTTCACGGACGAGACCCCGAGCAGCAACAGGGGCACTGGCGCGGATCAGGCCTTCGGGACAATGTCCTGAGGCGCCTGCACCGGATCGAAGTCGAAGGTCACGATGGCGCGAACTCTTTTCGACGTGATCAATGCTGGGCGATAATGAGGACGGGTCCGACTTGGCCAGCGTCGCGCAACCGCTGACGCAACCGCTGACGCAACCGCTGACGCAACCGCTGACGCAACCGCTGACGCAACCGCTTGTGCAGCAACTGACGTCGGCCTGGGCGAATGCGCTGGCGCACGAGCTGCGCAATCACGCGATGCCCGCTCTCCTGCGCCTCGATGTGCTGGACGCGACGCCGGGGCTTCCCGCCGCCTCGCGTGAGGACTTGGCCGTCATACGTCGCAGCGTCGAACAGATGCAACGACTCGCGACCGGGATGCTCGATGAGCATCGGCTCGCGACGACGCACGACGGGGAGGATGTCGAGGGCACAACCCCACCGGTCAATCGCTTCACGGTGATGTGCGTCGATGACAGTGCGCTGCTCGTCGAAGCGCTGGAACGCAGACTATCGCTGGAGACGGGTTTCGTCGCGTTCTACCGGAGCGCGGAGATCACGGCGGCGGTCACGGAGGCCGAGCGGTTGCTGCCGACGATCATCTTGCTCGACGTCAACCTGCCCGGCGGAGTCGACGCGCTGTCCATGCTCTCGATGTTCGTGCAGCGCGTGCCCACCGCCCATGTCATCATGTTCACCGGCATGCCGACCAATGATCTGGTGACACGCGCCATGTACCTCGGCGCACGAGGCTTCATCTCAAAGGGTGTCCCGGCCGACCGGTTGATGACAGCGATTCATCGCATCGTAGCGGGCGACATCGTCGTCGAACTCGATCAGTAGCGATCCAACCGACGTACGCCGCGACGGGACTCGGCGTACGTCGGTGCGCATGTTGCAGTAATCGTGTTCCGATCGTGTCAGCGAATCGGCTTGTCGACGAACCAGAAGGCTTCCAGTTTGCCCTTGCCGGATCGCGTCAGCACGATCGTACTTGCCACGCCAGCGCCCATGGCCACGTCGGGCACGGATAACAACAGCTGATTTCCCTTCTCACTCCGCACTTCGACGGTGCCCGTGAACGGGATCACGTCTTTGAAGTCGGATCCCGACTCGAACTTCACGCCGTCGGCCAGTGCAGCGCCACCCTTGGCAACGAGGCTGACGCTTTCAAATCCTACGGCGGCGTGTACGATGCGCAAATGCGCCTGCGTGGTATCGGCGGAGACATTGTCCTTGAGCAGACGCGTGTCGTAGCCGGTGCCCGCCTTGTCACGCATGATGAGCATGGTGTAGCGATTGCCGTCGGTCAGCATCGCGCGATCGGCGGCCAGCGTCGAGTAGGCGCCGCCCGGTCCGCCACCCACCTCAAACTTCACCCACGCTTTGTCGACTGGCTGAAACGGCGTGACTTCCTTGAACGCGACGCCGGGCAGCATGTGCAACGAATCGGAACGGACAATCAGCGTCGGCGAGGCGGGTACGGCATTCACGACGCGCACGAGCGCGACATTACGGCTCTCCGCGGCATCCGACGACATGGACGTCGCCGAGTCACCGGTGGATGTCTTCGTTTTGACCGCTTCGTCCGTTCGTGCGTCTTTGCTGCAGCCCGCGACCGTGAAGGTGAGGGCCAATAGCCCCATTGCTGCTCTGGTATGAATCATTGGTACACTCCGAGATCGGATGAACGCTCGCCATGACACCGGCCAACGGAGCTCCGGTTCTCACGCGCTGCGAAAGGTGGTCACCCGCCTCGCCAAACCATATTGGCCACGGGAGCCGATCACGGTCACTCTCCGGAGAGATAATCCCAAATCGCGATGTCCCGTGCGCCCGCGTCGCTACAGCGCCTTCACCATGCCACGCTTGAAGGCGATCGTGATGGCCTGCGTGCGGTCGCGCGCGCCGAGTTTGTACAGAATCGCCTTTACGTGCGCCTTTACGGTGCCTTCGCTGATGAACAGCGTCTTCGCGATTTCGAGATTGCTCTTGCCCTGCGCCAAGCATTCGAGCACGCCTTGCTGACGTGCCGTCAGGTGGGCGGACGCGACGTTGTCGGCCAGTTTTCTCGCAACCTCAGGCGAGATGGACTTCTTACCCGCATGCACGGCGCGGATTGCCGCCATCAGGGCGAGCGAGTCGACATCTTTCAGGACATAGCCGAAGGCGCCCGCGGAGAGGCCGCGATAGATCTCGTCGTCGGTATCGTACGTGGTCAGCAGCATGATCCGCGCGTCGGGACGTACACCGCGCATATGCTGCGTCAGTTCGACGCCGTCCATCGGCGTCATGCGCAAGTCGACGACCGACACGTCCGGCGTGTGCTCGGTGAACAGGCGCAACGCTTCGTGGCCGTCAGCGGCCTGTCCGATCACTTCAAATTCATCACTCGCCGACAACAGTGACGCGAGGCCTTCACGTACGAGTGTCTGATCGTCCACTAACAGCACCCGAATCGGTGTGTGTCCCATTTGTTACCTGGCGCGTTGATCGCCGTCGGGCGTGATGGCCGCTGGGTCCTTCACGGCCGACAACAACTTCGTGAGCACTGCGAAATCCACGGGTTTCACGAGATGCACGTTAAACCCCGCTTCGGTCGACCGTTCGCGATCTGACGCTTGGCCCCATCCCGTAAGCGCCACCAATATAATGCGCGCGCCCCACGAGGTCGCCCGAATCCGCTCGGCCACTTCATACCCGTTGAGTTGCGGCATGCCGATGTCCAGCAGGAGCACTTCCGGCCGGAATGTTTCGGCGGCCTCAATGCCGGATTGCCCGTCGTAGGCGACCTGCACGTCGTGCCCCGTCAGACGGAGCACCACGCTCAACGAGTCGGCCGAGTCCCGGTTGTCGTCCACCACGAGGATGCGCAACGGACCGGTCGCACCAAAGGTGGGCACCACGGAAGCGGGCAGTCGCGAAGGATGCGTCGAACCCGCAGCGCGCGGGACACGCAGGACGAACTCACTGCCGTGGCCGAGACCGCCGCTTTGTACGTCGACCGTGCCGCCATGCAGCTCGAGCAGTTTGCGTACGAGCGTCAGGCCGATGCCGAGTCCATCGCGTGAGCGTTCGAGCGTCGCATCGACCTGCGTGAACATGTCGAAGATGCGGTCGTGCTGATCGATTTCGAGGCCGATACCATTGTCCCGGATGCCAATGGTTACGGTCTCGTGATCCAGCGTCGCCGTGAGCCAGACGTGGCCACCACGGTCGGTGAACTTCGCCGCGTTGTTCAGCACGTTGGTGATCGCCTGCGTGACGCGGATCGGATCTACGTCGAGCACAACCTCCGCGCTGGGCTGCGCAATACTGAGCAGGACGCCAAACTGCCGGAGCTGTGGCATGGCGGCATCGACGGCCATGCGAATGATGGCCGAGAGCGCGATGCGCTCGCGATGCAGTTCGATGCTGCCGTGCGTGATGCGACTGACATCGAGCAGGTCGTCGATGAGGTGCACCATCTGACCGACCTGACGTCCCATCACGTCGCGCGCCGACTCGACGGAACGCTCGTCTTCCGGCGCGAGCCGCATGATCTCGAGGGCGGCGCGAATCGGCGCGAGCGGATTCCGGAGTTCGTGCGCCAGCACTGCGAGGAACTCGGAGTTCCGGTGATCGCGCTCTGACAATTCGGCGATGAACTGATTGAGCCTCGTTTCGATGCCGCGACGCGCCGTCACGTCACGGAAGATCAGGACCGCGCCATTGACGTGACCCGCCACATCGTGCAGCGGCGCGGCCATATCTTCGATGGGTTTCTCTGTACCGGCGCGCGACAACAGGATCGTATGGTTTGTGAGGCCGACGATTGAACCATCATGCAGCGCGCGCGCCACCGGATTCTCCACGACCGTGCGCGAGCCTTCGCGAACCATCTGAAAGACCGTGTCGATCGGCTGCCCTTTCGACTCGTCGAGGGACCAGCCGGTCAGTTGCTCCGCCACCGGGCTGAGAAAGGTGATGCGGCCATGCAGATCGGTTGCGATCACCGCGTCGCCTATCCGGGCCAGTGTCATACTGAACAACTCGCGCTCGTTGAACAGGTCAGACGCCGCCCGGTTCAACCGCGCGCCGCGCCGCATGATCGCGACCAGCACGACGATGGCGATCGCCGCCAAGATCAACACGTCGAGAGTATTCGTCACGTCATCGACTGACCTCCGTCAGCGGTTAAAAGCATAGCGGCCGTCGGCGCCGTTTGCGCTGAGCTGTACATACCGAATCCCCTATGGAGTCTATCGTAGGGCCCCTATCACGCCAGCACGCGCCGATGCATTCATTAAAAGTTGCCCGCCTACTTACCGATGACTATCGCCCGAAAGGGATAGGAGCCTCCACGTCGCGACTTGCCGATGCTGAACTGCCCGTCCTCGCGGAGGTGGTGCGGGTGGCCGTCCATGATCTCGGCGGACTCGCCATCGCGCTGGCGTTACGCGCGGATACGCTCGCCGTCTCGCCGGCGGATGAGACCGCGCACGCGATGCACGACATTGCGCGCGAGGTGCGCGTCATCAGTCGTCGGTTGCACCAACTGCAGTCACCGCCCGTCGTCAGTCAATTTCAGGAACGCGCCCCAACGACATTGCAGACATGGTTCTCCGAAAATGAACGCTTCGCGCTTGGCGTGCTGGGCCTCGGGACTTCGCTACACGCGGAGATCGGCGACGGGGTGATTGCGCACGCGGACGCGGCCGGCCTGAGTTATGTCGTGCTCGCCTGCTGCCTCGATGTGCGCGATCGTCGACGCGCGGCGTCGCCGACGTTGACGATCAGCATTTCCGCCACCGGCGCGGCGGTACGGGTGCGCCTAGTCGTGACGTGCGATGACGAACACGCGCCGCCGCTGCGCGCCCAGCCTTCTCGTTGGCAGCGCATCGCGCGCGAGGTGTCCGCGCGACACGCGTTCGGTTTCGATGCGACCACGCCATCGACCGTGATCATCGACACGCCACTGAGCACGTCGTAAGCGGGCACGTCGTAAGCGGGCACGCGAGTTGCCATGGAGGTGAGTGCAGTCGTGCGCACGATCGCTCGACCGGCAGGAACGCTTCAGGCATTCATCACCCCATGGGAGTACGCATGAAATTCGCACCACGCATCATCGCCGCGGCTATCGCCGCAACCGTTGCCTTCGCCGCTCAGGCGCAGGCACAGACCATCAACTTCACAACCACCGGCCTGTTCTCGGGCACTGGCTGCGCGGCCGTCGGTGGGGTATCCGGAGTTTCGTCTTATTGTGATGTCGGCACCGCACGTTTGACGTACAACTTTGGCGCTCTGCAGCAGATCAACAGTTTTGGTAACGCCCAGTTCGGCTCGTTCCAGACGCAAGGTGCGTCCTCGGCGACGTTTACGAACGTGCTCTTTACAATGACTGTTATGCAGACGCTGCCCACTGTCGGTTCGCAGGCTGTATCGGCCGGCGTGTCCGGTACTATCAACGCAAACCAGGGCGGTTTGCTTTGGGCACCGGTTTCACCGACATCTTTCTTCATCGGTGGAACCCCGAACGTAAATTATCGGATTACTGTCGACGCTGGGTCAAGCGGCGTCGCGATCGAGCCGCCGAACAATGTTGCTGGTGGTATCGGCGACATACAGACGATCCGCGGTTCTGTTTCGACTGTACCAGAGCCGTCGACGTACGCCCTTATGGCGGCAGGTCTCGCGGCCCTCGGCATGGTCGCACGTCGTCGCCGCGCGGTCTGAGTTCGCGCCTCACGATGGGGTTGTCGGTTTACGAAACATGGAAGTACATGCGGGTGCGTGACGACAACGTCGCGCACCCGTTGTTGCGTGCTGTACGGACTGCGGGCGAGACCACCTTATCTCCCACGGCTGAGTGTGCGTAGCTCTTCGTTTTCGCATAAATCCTCCCACGGTCTTCCGCATCACATTGTGTTGATGCCCCTCTCTCGGAAGGGGTTGTTGCAATGACTCAGCATTGTGTGTCGCCGCGCGCGCACTGAATCCCGATCAGATCGTCATCAACGATTTCTGGAATAAAGTGATCGTCTCAAGTCGTCTGGCTTGTCACTGGCCACGTTGACGCGATTGCGTTGACGCCGTCGCGTGCAAGGGTTCTCTTAATGCCATGACAAGGATGATGACTCGAACGACGACCTGGACCTTGACGCTGCGCGCCCTGTGCTGTTTGCTCCCGGTCCTTGCCGCCTGCGGGGGCGGGGGGGGGACGCCACCTGTGACCGCCGCGACCATCGAGGTCTCGCCAAGTGCCGTCGGGCCACTGGCGCCGGGGGTCACCGCGCTGCTTTCGGCGATCGTTCGCGATGCCGCAGGCGCTGCGCTGATCGGTCGGCCAGTCACGTGGAGCTCGGCCAGTCCGTCGATCGCCACCGTGAGCGCGACCGGTGTCGTGACCGGCGTCGGTGAAGGCACGACTACGGTCTCGGCCACTGCCGATGGTCGGGCCGGCAGTGCGAGCGTCACGGTGCGCATTCCGGTGGCGTCGGTCTCCATCCTGCCGACGACGCTGTCGCTCCTGCAGGGCACGACGCAGACGCTGGTCGCCACGCCGCGCGATGCCAGCGGCGCGCCGATTCCGCTGCGCACCGTCGTTTGGGCGAGCACGAATCCGTCAATTGCGACGGTGAGTCCGTCCGGGGTCGTGACCGGCGTGGCCGTGGGTACCGCGGCCATCACGGCCACTTCCGACGGTGCGGTCGGGGCCGTGCCAGTGTCGGTCACGCCTGTGCCAGTCGCCAGCGTCACGGTAAGTCCCACTACTTTTTCTTTGCTCACGAACAGCACTCAAACGCTGACAGCAACGCCGAAAGACGCCTCCGGCGCGGCACTGACTGGTCGCGCCGTCCTGTGGACGAGTAGTAACGCCAGTGTCGCGACCGTCAGCACTTCCGGCGTCGTCACAGGCGTGACGGCGGGCAGCGCGACGATCGCGGCGCAGGTCGACGGCATCACCGGGACGTCGATCGGCACGATTACCGCCGTCCCCATCGCGACGATCAGCGTGACGCCGAGCAGTGCATCGATCGTGCAGGGACGTACGCAGCAGTTGGTCGCCACGTCGCGCGACGCGAACGGCACCCTGCTGACGGGTCGCAGTATTGTCTGGTCGACGAGCAATGCGGCCGTCGCGACGGTCAACAGCACCGGTACGGTCACGGCGGTTGCGGCCGGCACGACGACCATCACGGCCACTGCGGAAGGCAGAAGCGGCGCGTCCGTGTTCACCGTTCGCCCCTTGGCGACGGAACCCGCGGTCGTCATCACCTCGAACCCGGCCGGTGATACGGCGCAGCGGATCATCGTGTTGACTGGACAGACGGCGACGCTGCAGCCGGCGTTGCTGGTGCAGAACTCCACGGGTGGCGCGCTACCGGCGTCGAGTGTCACGTGGACAGCGCGCGACCCCTCGCGCGCGACGGTGTCGTCGACCGGATTGATCAGCGGCGTACGCGCCGGACGCACATTCATCGTGGCGCAGTCGACGGCGAACAGCACGATCGCGGATTCGGTGTTGGTCTTCGTGCCGCAGAATTCCACGGGCCCGCTGTTGCGCACCGCATCGCCGTCGTATCGCATCGCCGCCACCGACACGTTTTCGATCGTCATTCAGCTCGAGATACGCGATGGCAAGGCGCTGTCCGCGGCCGACTTCGAAGTCGCGTGGCCGGGTGCGTCCGCGGCACCCTTCAATCCGTTCAACGTCACGTCCGTCACGCCGCTCCGCAGCGGCGTGGTCTTCTCGTTCTCGGCAGACGCCACCGAGGTCGCGCGTGTCACGTGGGCGTCGACGACGCCGGCGACTGGGACGATCGCGCTGGTCCGGCTGAACTGTCGCGTCGCGATGCGCAACGTGACCAACCAGGTCCTCTTCACGCTCAATCAGCTGATCGCCAGCGATCTCACGGATCTGACGGCGACCGCGAGCACATTCAACCCCCTCGTCATCATCCCATGACGTCTGCTACGGTGGTCCCCACGATGCGTGGCCGAGCGGTCCCGTTGCGTCACGTGATGTGCGTTGCGATCGCGCTCAGTGCCGCCATCGGCGCGCTGAGCAGCTGTCAGCGCACGCTCGATCTCGTCGGCACGCCGCGTGCCGCGCCGGCGATGCTCGAGTTGCGCCTCGACGCCGCACGCGGCGATACGGCCACTATCGCGCTGCAACTCGCGAGCGGTGCGCCGATGTCGATCGGCAGCCTGACTGCGGCGGTCATCGCCCCGCCGGGATGGCGCTTCGTCGAGTGCGCGGCACAACAGGGCGAACCGTTGCTCGCGTGCAAAGATGCGCCATCGGGCAACAACACGACGGTGAAGTTGGCAAGCGCGTGGATCGCCGGGACCCACAGCGGTACGCTGCTGACGATGTCCTTCGTGAAAATCGCGTCAACCGCCGGCACGGATTTTCAGCTGACGGTGAGCGAGATGCATAATGCGATCGGCCATTCGCTGGCCGATTCGGTCGGCGTGCGTCGGGAGATTGTCCGATGATCGCGCGAAGCGCACGCGGGTGGTGTCAGGCCATCCTCACGGCCGCGGGCGTGCTGGTCGGACTTGGCGCGACGACCGCACGCGCCGCCGCACAGCGATTACCGGTGCAGCGCGAAGCCGACAGCGAGGCGCGGCGCGCGGCGTTGATCGAATTGTGGGATGCGATTCCCGGATCGACGGAAGCACGTTCGGGCGCGACGTTCAGTGCGTGGTTACGCGAACAGCCGCGCGCGATGGCGGCATCGATGTCAGTGCCCGTCGGCACACCGGGCGTCTGGACCTCCATTGGGCCACTTGGCTTCTACGGCGACAACGGCTTCTTCGGTTCACTGCCGCAGCTGGACGCCGGTCGCGTGCCGGTGATCGCGCTGCATCCGACCAATCGCAACATCATGTTCGTCGGTACCTCCGCCGGTGGCGTCTGGCGGAGCACGAACGAAGGCGCGTCGTGGGTCCCGCTCACCGATTCGCAGTGTTCGCAGGTGATCGGCGCGATCGTCATCGATCCGGTGAATCCGAATATCGTCTATGCGGGCACGGGTGAGCCATCGGAGTCGACGTTCGGCTGCGGTATGCTGCGCAGCACCGACGGAGGCAACTCGTGGGTCAACGTCGCATCGTCGCCCTTTGTCCCGGCGACCGGGACGCCATCCGTGTTTTACGGCCTGATGGTCGATCGCTTCTCGGCCGGTTCGACGGGTACGACGGTCCTCGTCGCCGCGACCAACACGGGCCTCTATCGCTCGACGACGTCCGGCACGTCGTGGACGCTCGTCTCACCAGCGCTGACGTTCAGTGATGTGGTGCAGCATCCGACGAACCCGAGCATCATTTACGCGGCGCGGCGCGGCGTGTCCGGCAGCACGACGCCGGGTGGCCTGTGGCGTTCGACCGATCGCGGCGCGACGTTCGCCCCCGTCACGCCGTCGTCGTTCCCGCTTGACTCCGTGGGACGCATCGAGATTGCCGTATCGACGGCGCGTCCGGGCTCTGTGTGGATGGTCGCCTCGCTACCGAATTCGACATTCGGTGGACTGCATCGCTACGACGATTCGACCAACACCAGAAGCACGCTGAGCGCGACCGGCGTGACGGCGCCACCGGCGGTGGCGAACCGCAACAACTTCGGCAGTCAGGGCAACTACGATCTCATGATCGCCGTCGACCCGGCGAACGCGAACAACGTGTTTGTCGGCGGCGTGCGCGCCTATCGCTCGATCGACGGCGGTGCAACGTTCACCGAAATAGGCATGAACGTTCACTGCGACTGGCACGTGGTCGTGGTGGATCCGAACGACCCGCGTCGCATCGTCATGGGGAGCGATGGCGGCGTGTTCATGTCGCGCGATGCCGGCGATACGTTCCTCTCGATCAACGCAGGCCTTGCGACCACACTGCACTACCCGGGACTGTCGCTGCACCCGACCGATCCGAGCGGCGTACTTACCGGCATGCAGGACAACGGCACGATCATCGCGCGCAATGGCATCACGCAGTTCAATGGCGTCTTCGGCGGCGACGGCGCGTACACGGCGATCAACCCGCTCAACCCCGACATTTACTACGTCTCGAGTCAGAATGGCAACCTCGTACGCGTGAATGCCGCGGCGAACAGCGCACGGACCATCACCACGGGTATCGAGGCCGGCGAACGACGCGCCTTCGTGGCGCCGTTTGTCATCGACGCGAGCCGTCCCACGCGACTGTACTTCGGCGGCACACGCATCTATCGCACTGCCAACGAAGGCACGCTCTGGGCGCCGATCTCCCTCGATCTCACGCGCGGCACGGGTACGATCTCAACGATCGCGCTCGCCCCGTCGGACTCGAACGTGGTTTTTGTCGGTACCAGTGACGGCAACCTGCGCTACACGCGCGATTTTGGCGTCACTTGGACCGCGCCGGTCAGCACGCTGCCGACGCGCTCGGCCGGCCATATCGCGATCGATCCCCTCGATGCCACGCGCGCGCTCGTCACGTACACCAGCACCGGCACGGGCCACGTCTTCATCACGAGTGATGGCGGCGTCACATGGACCGACATCACTGGTTCGCTCCCCGATGTCAGCACGCAATCGGCGACCTTCGGCCCGAAGGGATCGATCTATGTCGGCAACATGTACGGCGTCTATCAGACCAACGACGTCGGCGTGACGTGGACGCGCGCGGCCGGACTGCCGTTCATTCGCACCACGGATCTCGTCTACAACAGTCGCACAAACCGCCTCGTCGCCGCGACGTACGGGCGTGGGCTCTGGGCGTTCGACTTCAGCACTGCGACCGCCGTGCTGCGCGGCGACGTGAACGGCGATGGGGTCGTCAACGCGGCCGATGCGCTGATCATTCAGCAGGCGCTGGTGGGTATTCAGGTGCAACCCACGGCGAATCTGTTTCCGGCTGGCGATGCGAACTGCGACGGCAAGCTCGATATTCTCGACGCATTCATCGTACTGCGTTTCGCGGTCGGTGATGCACCGCCGGGCGCATGCGTGGGGACGTCGCGCTAATCCGCGACGCCCCGGTCGTATCGAACGAAATTCGGAACCATCGACGTCATTAATCGTGATCGCGTGCGGCCGCCGTTCCGGGGGGTCTCACGTCGTTCCGGACATGTGTCGTTCTGGCCGGGGCTACGCCCTGAGGAGCGCGACGAACGCGCGTATCCGTTCCGCGTTCGTTCCGACGTCGCTCCCACCGATACGCGAGAGCGAACGCACATCGATTCGACTCCCCGTGCCCTCGGCTCGCACGCGCACGACCACGTCGTCCTTGAAGCCAAACCAGCGCGTGGTGGCAGTGGCCTCGAGGCGCCCGGCTGCCGAGTCGGCGGCAACGAGCTCCCACTGCATCGTGGTCGCGGCAGCGCGCACCTTTGCGAACGCCACCGCAGGTGTCACCGACAGTGGCACCGGGATCACGTCGGGATACCCAGCGCGCTGGAGTGCTGCCACGCTGTCGCCACCGTACTCCACCGGATTCTTCGCCTTGGTGCGAAGCGGCAACACGGCGACGAAGGCTGGCGGGTCCTGCGTATCGGTCGTGATGTCGTGGATCGGGGGGACGCTTCTCGCTTTGCGCTGCCAACTCCAGGGTAGACCCGCGGTGACGGTGCAGAGCACCAGAGCGGCTACGTATGCGGGCATCGCAGTGCGCTGCCGCCGTGTCATAATCAGTCCGGCCAGCGCAACCAGCCCCGTCGCGATACCGAGGTAGGCGGTCCACTTCACCATGGCGAATGCCGTTCGTAGCGTCCATAGCTCCTGCTGGTATCCGACGCCGGAGAGGCCAAGTGTCAGGGCGCCGGTGAGGGCGACGATCAGGACGATGACTGCGGTGCGTGTACGGCGCATGAGTTCGCGTGTCGGAATGTGGTCAGGTACGACTGACAGGTACTTGTAATTTGTGTGGACGCGCGCGTGCATGCCATCCGGCGCGCGTACAGGCGAACATTTATGATGCACGCCGCGTAGTCTTTCTGTCCCGCATGGCCACACCGTACCCTGATTACCGCCTTTGCCCTGCAAGATCACGTTCCTGCTCTCCGCGACGGTTCTGCTCGCGACGCTGACCCCCGTCACCGTTGATGCGCAACCCTCGAACAAAGTGGCCGTCGCGACGTCCATCGATCGCGCGCCGAGGATCGATGGGCGACTCGATGACGCCGTCTGGGCGCGCGCCGTCGTTATTGACGACTTTACGCAGCAGTCGCCGAAGACGGGTGACGCGCCGACCGAGCAGACACAGATCTATCTGCTGTACGACCACGACGCGCTGTATGTCGGGGCACGCATGCGGCGCGCGAAACCCAACGACATGTCACGGTCGATGACCCGTCGCGATGGCTTCGGCAATGCGGAACGTATCGTCGTGACACTGGACCCACAACGCGATCGACGCACAGGCGTCGGATTCGGTGTGTCGGTCGCGGGCGTGCGCTCGGACTTCCGTCACACGCAGGACGACCAGCATCGCGGACGGGAGAGTCAGTTCGATCCCGTGTGGACCGCGGCGGCGACCACGGATTCCTCAGGATGGACGGCGGAGATGCGCATTCCGTTTTCGCAGCTGCGCTTCCCGCCGAATGAGCAACAAGAGTGGGGCCTGCAAATCGATCGTTGGATGCCCGACAAGAACGAACAGATCCAGTGGGCGATGATTCCGCCCAGTGAAGCGGGCTACATCTCGCGCTTCGGCACGTTGCGCGGCATCAACGGCGTCCGCGCGGTGCGGCCGGTGGAGTTTGTGCCGTACGTTGCCGGCGATGCCACGCGCCGTGCGACCTCGACGGCGGGCAATCCGTTCACGCGACCGTATGCGGGTCGCGTCGGCATGGACACCAAGTTCGCCGTGGGATCGAACCTCACCGTGGACGCGACCATCAATCCCGACTTTGGGCAGGTCGAAGCCGACCCGGCGGAAGTGAATCTGAGCGCGTTCGAGACGTTTTTCGAAGAGCGGCGCCCATTCTTCACCGAGGGCAGTGAGATGCTGCGCGGCAACGGGGCGCAGTATTTCTATCCGCGGCGCATCGGTGCGCCGCCGCACGGCGCCGTCTCGGGTGACTTTGTCGACGCGCCGCGCGCGAGCACGATTCTCGGCGCGACCAAGGTCACCGGCCGGCTGCCCAGCGGCTTGACCGTCGGCGCCCTCGCCGCGGTCACCGCCAATGAAGTGGCGCGTGCCTTCGACGCGGACTCGTCGTTCACGCGCACGGTTCGCGTCGAGCCGCGCACGACCTACGGCGTCCTGCGCTTGCAGCAGGAAGTCGGCACACAGGCGTCGACGATCGGCGCGTCGCTGACCTCGACGAATCGTGCCTTCGGCAACGACGCCGCGCTGGCGAATCTGCTGGCGCGCGATGCGTACGTGGGCAACATGGACTGGCGCATCCGCTTGCAGCAGGGACGCTACGCGATCAGCGGCTTCGTCGCGGGGACACATGTCGCCGGCGACACCGGAGCGATCCGCCGCCTGCAGACCGCCAGTTCGCGCTTCTTCCAGCGTCCCGATATACGACATGTCACGTACGATCCGCTTCGCACACAGATGAACGGCTATTCGGTGCAACTGCGGGCGGACAAGGACGCGGGACGTCGAATCTTGTGGGGCACCGAGGTCAAGCTCGAGTCCCCGGGCTTCGAGGTCAACGATCTCGGTCGCGTGCAGTCGACCGACGATATCGAGTACAACGCCGACCTGCAGATTCGCGAGACGCAGCCGGGACGGTATTTCCAGAACTGGCGCGTGGGGTTTGACACGAAGGGCTCGCGCAACTTTGGTGGCGTGCATCAGCAGAACTCGTGGTCACAGAACACGCAGCTCACGTTCAACAACTTCTGGAGCACCAACCTGCGGACCACGTTTGACCTGCCGACGACCGACGATGCACTCACGCGCGGCGGCCCGCTGATGGGGAAGGCCCGCGAGTTCAAGCAGGATTTTCGATTGAGCAGCGCGTTCGGAGCGCAGACCTTCTGGCGGGTCAACGGCGGCTTCGGCACCGACGACTACGGCACGTGGCGCCGCAACGTCGGCGCGCAGGTCACGCTGCGACCATCGGACCGCGTGTCGCTGTCCGTCGAGCCGGCGCTGCAGTCCGGCACCGACCCGCGACAATACGTGACGCGTATCGCGGGCGGCACGCGTACCTACGGCGCGCGCTATGTGTTCGGCTATCTCGACCGGACGACCATCTCGACCAAGCTGCGACTCAACTATGCGTTCTCGCCGAACCTGACACTCGAAGGCTACGCCGAACCGTTTCTGGCGAGTGGTCACTACACACGGTTCGGCGAGCTTGCAGCGCCCCGCAGTCGGCTGTTGCGCGAGTACGGCACGGACGGTACCACGTCCGTTCTGGACAGCGCGGGGACTCGCACCGTGACCGACGGTCTCGATACGTTCACGCTCTCGAACCGCGATTTCCACGTCCGGTCATTCCGTTCGAACGTCGTCATGCGCTGGGAATGGACACCCGGCAGCACACTGTTTGTCGTGTGGCAGCAGAACCGCCGCACGAGCGACGCCTATCGCGACGCGGTGCGCCTCAGCGAATTGTGGCGCACGACGCAGGCGGCGGGCGATAACTTCCTGTCCGTCAAGATGAGTTTCTGGCTGCCCGTCCTCCTCGGCGGCCGGTAACTCCCGGCGATTTCAGCGACGTCGAGCGCCAGCGCATCATCGACATTCTGCAGCGTCACTTCGGTGTCGATGCCGTCGGTGTCGATGCCGTCGGTGCGGAGGCGTTGATGGCGGAAGCGGCGGCGACCGCGAAAGATGCGGTCGACGACTTCGTCTTCACGCGACAGGTCGTCCTGGCCGACGGGCAGCTCGACGGCCAGGAGTCGTATCTGATGCGAAAGTTGGCGAACCTGTTGCAGCTCGAGCCGGCGTTCCTGTCGCAGGCGCGTCAGCGAATCCAACAGGACGGGCTGTAATAACGCTGCGCGTTGATAGCGCGGCGCGTCCTTACCGCGCCTGGCGCGCGCGCGTCAGATGCGGCACGATGCCGAGCATGCGCTCGAGCTGCATCAACTGGGCGCGATGATGCATCTCGTGTTCCTTGACGCCGAGGAGCATTTCGAAACGCGACTTGGACGATCCCGGCACTGCGACCATCTCGGCCAGCTCGGTGTCCGTCATCGCTTCGAGCTGCGCGGCGTATGTTTCGCCATGCGTTGTCAGCGCGCCGATGATCGCCGCCTTCGTCGTCAATGCTGCCGACATCGCGCCGATCGTACCGAACCACGCGCCGAACTGCGCGCCGCCGATGTCGGTCAACTTCCCGACAAAATGCGCCTGCTCGACCCAGTAGGTCGCGCAGGCCATATGTGCGAGCATCTGGCCGACCGTCATCGCCTCTGACGAGACCTGCGCGCCGTACTTGTCTTCTGGAATTTCTTCGGCGATCTGCAGCGTGTTCTTGCGGACGGTACGCCAGCTCTCGGCCAGGCTCTTCGCGTTATAGCTCAACATGCGAAACAACTCCACGTTCGGGTTTAAGGGGTAAGGACCAGAGGGAAAAACTAGTGCCTCATCGCCGGCTTCGCCGTGGCGCCAGTGTCGCCGGCGGGCGGCCCACTGCGCGCCGTGGCCGGACGCCGCAGCGCATGCCCGGCTTTCGCATCGGTCGGCTTCCCGTCGCGCCACGCGATCTGCCCATTGACCAGCACGTGCACGATCCCGTCGCTCGGCAGCGTGGGCTGCTCATAGGTCGCGTGATCCATCACAGTGGCCGAGTCGAAGACGGCGATGTCCGCCCACATACCGGCACGCAGCACGCCGCGATCGGTCATGCCGATGGTGGCCGCCGGCAGCGCCGTCATCGTGTGAATCGCTTCGGCCCATGACATGGCATGCTGTTCGCGTACGTACCGACCAAGCACACACGGAAAGGTGCCGAAGTAGCGCGGATGCGCACGTGTGTTGAGCGATGCGCCGCAATCGCAGGCGATCGATGCGGACGGATGCTGTAAAGTCTTCACGAGATCCGGTTCGGCGCCGAAGCGCAGAATCGCGCTCGGCATCCCGCTCGCGAGAATCCGTGCGACGGTCTCGCCGCCGGATGGCGCGCGCTGTTCTTTTTGCACGGCCTCGAGTTGCTGCTGCGATTCTGGCAGATACACGCCGGACGGTCCACCAAAGCGCGCCGCGAGCGCGGTATCGATGTCGGCGACGATGCGCGCACGCTGCGCCGGATCGGCCAGTTGTGCGCGAAACGAATCGAGTCCGCCATCCTGCGCCCACGCTGGCACGAGCAGTGCCGCAAGGGCCGTCTGTCCGGCGAGATACGGATAGGCGTCAGCGGCCGTGTAATGCCCCGCCTTCGTCGACGCAGTCATGGTGCCGAGAACCGCGGTCGCCGTTCCCTGCTCACGTCCCTGCACCTACATGTGCGTGACGACGGGCATCAGTCCCGCGCGGTCGCCGATCTCGAGTGTTTCCGCGATACCCAGCTTCGATGAAAAGCCCGTCTCGGGGCGCAATCGATCGTGATTCGAAAAAATCGTGTACCACGGACGCGCGACGTCGACGACGGGCACGACCTCGTCGACCGTGGCGAAGTAGCCGGGTTTGTCGTCGATCCCCGCGCTGACGCCCCACGCGCTGTTGAAGCCGATCATCCCGCCGATGTTGACGGCGAGCGTGCCCGTCTCGTACATCGTGAGGTGCGCCTTGAGGTCGATCGGCCCCGCGCCGTCGGCGTTGACGATCTCTGTCGTCACGCCCATCGACAGCATGTTGTGCGCCGTCGGCAGGGTATTCGATTCAGCGTGGCTGTGAATGTTCACGAAACCGGGCGTCACCATGAGGCCGGTGACATCGAGCGTGGTCGCGGCCTTCGCCTTGCGCGGGATGCGTCCTGCAGCAACCAACTTGCCATCACGCACGGCGCGGTCGCCGCGAACGGTATGAGAGCGCTGCTCAGGATCGCGATCAACATCAGGCGTATTACATGCGTCATCGGGGCACCGCGTCGGGTATCCGCGCTGGACGGCGACAGCGATTGAGGTGATCGTTTCGGGATGACACTTCCCATCCGGTTCTCAGAGTCGACGGCTCGGCCGCCGCGCTCGATGCGAACACATTCGCACCGAATCGCCGTCGGCGCGACCCTCCTGCTTACCACCGCCTGCGTCGGCCGCAGCGGTGCCCCGGCCTACGTGAACCCGCATGCGAACGACGAGATCGGCACCGTCCGGCAGATGTACGACGGCGCGCTCAGCCCTACGCTGGCCGTGAACACGTTTCGCAACATCGACCGCCTCTTTCCGACGCGCCGCGTCGCGCACAGCGGCACACCCTATCCGCTTCCGCCGGCCGACAAACCCCTCGACAACATCACGTTCACGTCGAAAGGCGTGCAGTACACGGTAGACGACTTTATCAGACTGAATCGGATCGCCGGCCTGCTGGTCCTCAAGAATGGCCGCATCGCGCTCGAGCGCTACGAATTCGGCAACGGGCCACAGACGCGATGGATGTCGATGTCGGTCGCCAAATCGATCACGTCGACGCTGATGGGCGCGGCGGTGCGCGACGGCAAGATCGCCAGCCTCGATGATCTCGTGACGCAGTACGTGCCGCGACTGGCCGGCAGCGCCTACGATGGCGTCACGATCCGGCAGTTGCTTCTGATGTCATCGGGGGTGCGGTGGAACGAGACGTACACCGATTCTTCGTCAGATCGTCGGCATCTGCTCGAAGCGCAGATCGCGCAAAAGTCCGGCGGCGCGATCGAGTTGATGCGTGCACTGCCGCGCGCCGCGCCGCCGGGCACCGTGAACAACTACAGCACGGGCGAAACACAGATCGCCGGTGAGGTCGTGCGTGGGGCGGTAGGGATCTCACTCGCGCAGTATCTGCACGACAGAATCTGGGGACCCTTCGGCATGGAAACCGACGCGACGTGGTGGTTGGATTCACCAGATGGACACGAAATCGGCGGCAGCGGCTTCAACGCGACACTACGCGACTACGCGCGCTTCGGACTGTTCTTCGCGAACGGCGGTGTCATCGGTGAAACGCACGTCTTGCCAGACGGATGGACGCGTGACGCGTCGTCACCAAAAACGCTCGCCAACAACCGCCCACTCAACTACGGCTACATGTGGTGGCCGATCGGCGGTCCGACGGGTTCGCCAGATGATGGCGCGTTTGCCGCTGAAGGCATCTTCGGGCAAGCGATCTACATCAACCGGCGCGAACAGGTCGTGATTGCGCAGTGGGGTGCCCAGACGAAACCGACGGGGGGTGCGAAGATCGGGGACAACGACTTCTTCGCGGCGGTGGTGAGCGCGCTGCGCTGATTCCGCCTCGCGTCATCTAGGTTCGCCGCGCATCTTTCAGCCATGGAATCTCAGTCGCGCAGTCCGGCCCCTCGCTCATCTGGTGAGGCGCCGGTTGATACGTATCAGCTACTGCGCGACCTCCCGCTCATTGGCGTGGCGCTCACGTCGCCAAGCAGCAAGCACTGGCTGCAAGTGAATCAGACGCTGTGCGACTTCCTCGGCTATTCGTACGAGGAGCTTGCGACCAAGACATGGACGGAGCTGACGCACCCGGATGACGTCGACGACGACGTGGCAGACTTTGATCGCGTGATGCGCGGCGAGGCCAATGGCTATCGACGGGACAAGCGCTACATTCGACGCGATGGCAGCATCGCCTACGGCAACATTGCCGTGCAGGCGGTGCGAAACACCGAGGGTCGGGTCGAGTATTTCATAGCGACCGTCGCCGATGTCGGTGCGCGCGTCGAAGCGGAAGCGAGTGCGCGCCGCTCAGCGGCACTGCTCGAGAAGCTGTCCGAGCAGGTGCCCGGGGTGATTTACCAATACCTGCTCCTGCCCGACGGACGGTCGATGTTCCCATTCGCCAGCGACGGCATGCGGGACATCTATGAGCTTTCGCCCGACGACGTGCGCGAGGATGCGACGGTCGTGTTCACACGCCTGCACCCAGACGATCTGTCACGCGTCGCAGACGGCATCGCGGAATCCGCGCGCACGCTCGCACCGTGGGGATGCGATTATCGCGTGGTGTTGCCGCAGAAGGGCCTGCGCTGGTTGCGCGGCGATGCACGGCCGGAGCGCCTGAGCGACGGCAGCACGCTGTGGTACGGGTTCATCACCGACAGTACCGAGCAGCAGCTCGCGCGCGAGGCGCTGGAGGAAAGTGAGCGCCGGTATCGCGTGCAGATTGAACACGCGCCGGAGGCGATCGTGGTGTTCGATGTCGCGCAGAACCGCTTTGCCGATGCCAACAGCAATGCCGAACGACTGTTCGGACTGTCGCGCGAAGCGCTGCTCGCTCGCGGGATCGCCGAGGTGAGCCCGCCGACGCAGCCGGACGGCCGCTCAAGCGAAGTGGCGGGGCGCGAATACATCACGCGCACCTTGACGGGTGAGACGCCCGTATTCGAGTGGACGCACCGTACGGCAGTGGGTGCGGCCATCGCGTGCGAGGTCCGCTTGGTCACGATGCCGTATGACGGTCGCGTGATGGTGCGCGGCAGCATCACAGACATGACCGAACGCAAGCGGGCGCGAAACACGCTCTCGCGCCTCAACGCCGCCATTGATTCGTCGATCAACGGGATCGCCATGGCCGACCTCGACGGTCGGCTAACGTATGTGAACCGTGCGATTCTCGAATTGTGGGGGTATTCCGACGCAGCGGAGCTGCTGGGCCGCGATGTGCGCTCGTTCTGGGCGAACGATGGTCACATCGGCGAGGTTATCGCGTCCATTCAGGCTACAGGGGCCTGGTCGGGTGAGCGGACGGCGGTTCGCCGTGATGGCAGCAAGCGCGTCGTGCAGTTGAATGCCAGCCTCTTCGCGGATTCGAGCGGCGTGCCAATCGGTATGCTCGCGTCTTTCGTCGACGTGACGGAGTACAAGCGGCTGCAATCGGAACTGCTGCAGGCACAGAAGATGGAATCCGTTGGCCGACTCGCCGGTGGCATCGCGCACGATTTCAACAACCTGCTCACGATCATCGCCGCCTATCTCGACTTCGCCCTCACCGGCGTTGCCACCGACAGTGATCTGTTCCGCGATCTGTTCGAGGTCCGCCGCGCGGCCAATTCGGCGGCGTCGTTGACGCAGCAGTTGCTCGCCTTCTCACGCAAGCAGATCATCGCGCCGAAGGAGCTTGACCTGAACGAGGTGGTGCATCGCGTGCACGGGATGCTGAAGCGCTTGCTGGGCGAGGATATCGACCTGAGCTTGTTGACCGCGCCGGATCTGTGGCATGTGCGCTTCGATCCCGGACAGGCCGAGCAGATCCTCGTGAACCTCGCCGCTAATGCGCGCGATGCGATGCCCAGCGGCGGCAAGCTGACCCTCGAAACCAGTAACGTCCAGCTGGACGACGACTACCGGCACGCCCATCCTGGCGCGAGTGTCGGCGAGTTCGTACTGCTGGCGGTCAGCGACACCGGCGACGGCATGAGCGACGAGGTGCGTGCGCATGCCTTCGAGCCGTTCTTCACGACGAAAGAGAGCGGACGCGGCACCGGACTGGGTCTCGCCATGATTGACGGCGCGGTTTCGCAAAACGGCGGGCGCGTGGAGCTGTACTCGGAGGTCGGGCACGGCACGAGCTTCAAGATCTACCTGCCGCGCGTGCATGCCGCCGAGCCCGGGCCCTCGGCCATCGATCGACCGCGGTCGGCGCGCGGCGGGCACGAAACGATTGTCGTGGTCGAAGACGAACAGTCGGTACGCACGCTGATCGGCCGCATTCTTGGCAGCCACGGCTACCGGGTATTCCCGTTCAGCGGCGGCTCGGCGGCGCTCGAGTGGATGCGTACCTCCAACGAAGCGATCGACCTGCTGCTGACCGATGTCATCATGCCCGGCCTGAACGGCCGCGAGCTGGCGGAGCAGGTCGCGAAGCTGCGACCGGCCACGCGCATCCTGTACGCATCAGGCTACACGGCCAACGTGATCGTGCATCACGGCGTGCTGAAGCCGGGTGTGAACTTCCTCGCCAAGCCGTTCTCTGCTGAGGAACTCCGCAGCAAAGTCCGGGAGACGATCGACGCGCTGAATCCCTGACGCGCGTCCGTCGACGCCGGCGTCATTTGGCAAACGTCAAGAGCTGCAGGAAAGCATCGAACAGCCGGCCCTCTTTTTGGCCCACTCCGGACGACGCGCCGCCAGATGCGCCGCGTCCGGTTGCTGGTCGTAGGGGCGCCGCAACACGTCCAACAGCTGGTGTACCATCGAGGCGTCGCCGATATCAGCGAGATCGATCGCCTGCTGGGCAAGGTAGTTGCGCAACACGTATTTCGGGTTGACCGCGTGCATACGCGCGCGGCGTGCCTCGGGCTTCGTGCCATCGGGCGTCACGCGCGCGTGCCACCGGCGCAGCCACGCCATCAGTTCATCACCGCGATTCGCGAGACGTTCGTCGTCGTAGAACACGTCACCGAGCAGCGAGGTGAGTGTCGCGTCGTGTGGGAGACTCGCCGGGATATCACCGAGCGCCCGGAAGAACAACGTAAAGTCTACTGTAAGCGCATGCAGTAGTGCAAAGCCTTCGCGCATGAGCGCGTCGTCGTCGTCGTCCACGCCCACCAGTCCGAACTTCGCGCGATTCATCGCGTCGTAACTGCTGTCGTAGACCTCCCGAAAACGCGCGAGCCCCGCCTGCACCGCATCCTCCGTCTCGAAGAGCGGCATCAGCGCTTCGGCCAAGCGCACGAGATTCCAGTGCGCGACGGCCGACTGCTGGCCGAAGCGATAACGTCGCGTCGCGGCGTCGGTCGTATTCGGCGTCCACGTTGGATCGAAATCGTCGACCCAGCCATAGGGGCCATAGTCGATCGTCAGCCCGAGAATCGACATGTTGTCGGTGTTCATCACGCCGTGCACGAAGCCGACGCGCATCCAGTGCACGATCATCTGCGCCGTGCGTTCACAAATTTCCGCGAACCATGCCGTACGGCGCGCGAGCGCATCGCCGGCGAGATGCGGAAAATCTCGCGCGATGGTGAAATCGACCAACTGTTCGAGCAGGGCGAAGTCGTCGCGGGCCGAGAGAATCTCGAAATTACCAAAGCGGATAAACGACGGCGCCACGCGACAGACAATGGCGCCGCGTTCGGGGGCCGCGTTGCCGTTGTAGAACATGTCGCGCACCACGTCGTCGCCGGTCACGATGAGCGACAGCGCGCGCGTGGTCGGCACACCGAGGTGATGCATGGCTTCGCTGCACAGAAACTCGCGAATCGACGAACGTAAAACGGCGCGTCCGTCGGCGGTGCGCGAGTAGGGCGTGGGACCAGCGCCCTTCAGCTGCAATTCAAGTCGCTCCCTCTGCGCGTTGACGACCTCGCCGAGTGAAATCGCGCGACCGTCGCCCAGTTGTCCGGCCCATTGGCCAAACTGATGGCCGCCGTAACAGGCGGCGTACGGCGACATGCCGTCCATCAAGGCGTTCCCACCGAAGACGTTGGCGAACCAGTCGCTCTCGATATCGGCGGCGTCGAAGCCAATCGTCGCGGCGACGTCGGCGGCGTACGCGATCACGCGCGGCGCGCTGACCGCCGTCGGCATCGCGGCGCTCCAGCAGGCGTGCATGACCTGCCGGCGGCGCATCGAAATGTCGGGGTCGCCGGGGAGTTCACGGACGAAGCGGTTGTCGAACGTCAGAGCGCGCATTGATTGAATATAGTTTGATGACGACGACCGCCTGACCGAACCCGACCCCGAGGCCTATCGTCCCTCATCCATGATTCCATCCATGAGTCCATCCGTGACTGCCTACACGTGACCGCACCCGCCGACGTCCAGATCGTCACCTATCGTCCGGACTATCAGCCGGCGTTCGAAGCGCTCAACCGCGCGTGGCTTGAGCCGCACGGGCTGCTCGAACCGGCCGATCTGGAATTTCTGCAGCACCCAGACAGGCACATACTCGTCGACGGCGGTGAGCTGTTCATGGCTCTGATCAACGGCGTGGTGGTCGGTTCATGCGCGGCGATTCGCATGTCGGCACGCCACTGGGAGCTGGCCAAGCTGACCGTGGCCGACGAAGTGCGCGGCGCCGGGATCGGCCGTCGACTCGCCGAACGCGTCATCGCATATGCACGCGACGCCGGCGCGACGACCATTGACCTTACTTCCAACCATCAGCTCGTCGCGGCCATCCGTCTGTACGAATCGCTCGGCTTTGCGCATGCGCCGATCCCGGCCGCCGTGCGCTACGTCACGGCTGATGTGTACATGGTGAAGACGCTCGACGAGGGGACGCTCGGCGACGGGCCGCCCGCGACCGACGTCTAGGCGTTCGACGCCCGGCGCGCCAGATTTGGTGGATGAACGAGATCGGAGTCACCCCTCGCATGTCTGCACCTGCGCTGTTGCCTAGGCCGCGCCTGACTTTCCGTCGCCCGAACCGTCGCCGCCTGCGCCGGGCGATAGCCCTGCTCACGCTTGGCCCGCTCGCGGCCTGTGTCGGGAACGACTCGACCGCGGTCGCCGCGCCAACACTGCAAATCGCCGCCAGCAGCGGCACGGCGTTGGTCGTACAGGGCGGTAACGTGCAGGTGCAGCTCTCGATTGTGCGCGGTGGCTCGTTCGAGGGCGCGGTCGATCTGTCAGTCGTCGGGAACACCAGCACGACGCCGCTGCCGACCGGACTGACGTCGAATCTTGTGCCGACGCAGGTGCCTGCGCTGCTCACGACCGCGACGCTCACGCTCGTTGCGAGCAGCACGCTCAGCACCGCGACGGTGATCCCGGTGAACGTCGTCGCGAGGGGCACGGGCGTCACGACGGCATCGGCCCGAATTCTGCTGACCGTGACGGCGCGCTAAGCGACGGCGCGCTAAGCGACGGCGCGGCGGGACGCGGACTTGAACTACCACAAACGACCGTGCCGCCGGTCAGGCAAAGCCCGATAGCTTCACGGCTCCTTGGGGTGAGCCATAGAGCATGACTCTCCCGATTGGCCTCCGTCCGCGGACAGCTCGGCCGTGAAGTTCACGACCATCATCGAACCGTTCCGCATCAAGACCGTCGAGCCGATCCGGCAATCGACCGAGGCCGAACGACTGGCCGCCATCAAGGCCGCGCATTACAACGTCTTCCAGCTGAACGCTGAAGACGTGCTGATCGACCTGCTGACGGACTCCGGCACCGGCGCGATGTCGGTGTACCAGTGGGCCGGCATGATGAAGGGCGATGAATCGTATGCCGGCGGCCGCTCGTTTCACGCGTTCGTGAACGCGGTGAAGGACATCACCGGCTTCGCGCACGTGATTCCGACGCATCAGGGGCGCGCCGCCGAACACATCATCTCGCGCGCGATGCTCACGCCCGGATCGATTGTGCCGAACAACACCCACTTCGATACCACGCGCGCCAACATCGAGCATTGTGGCGCGGTCGCGCTCAACTTACCGATCGCCGAAGGCCATCAGCCGCAGACCATTCACCCGTTCAAGGGGAATATGGATCTCGCGGCGCTCGAACGGGTGCTGCAGGGCAACGTCGGCAACGTACCGCTGGTGATGATCACCGTCACCAACAATTCCGAGGGCGGACAGCCGGTCAGCATGGAGAACATTCGTGGCGCGTCGGCGATCTGTCGCGCGCACGGCATCCCGTTCTTCATCGACGCCTGTCGCTTCGCCGAGAACGCGTGGTTCATCAAGACGCGCGAAGCGGGATACGCAGACATGTCACCGCTGGAGATCGCGCAGGAGATGTTTCGGCTCTCCGACGGCTGCACGATGAGCGCGAAGAAGGACGGCATGGCGAACATCGGCGGGTTTCTCGCGATGAACGACGACGAACTCGCCCGCACCTGCCGCAACTCGCTCATTCTCACGGAGGGGTTCCCGACCTACGGCGGCCTCGCCGGCTACGATCTGGAAGCGATTGCCGTCGGCCTGTACGAAGCACTCGATCCGGACTATCTGCACTATCGCATCCGCTCGGTGGAGTACGTCGCCGAGAAGATGATCGCCGCCGGCATTCCGATCGTGCGCCCAGCGGGCGGCCACGCGCTGTACATCGATGCAAAGAGCTGGCTCTCGCACATTCCGCAGCATGAGTATCCCGGCTGGGCACTCTCGGTCGCACTGTACATCGAGGGCGGCATTCGCGCTTGCGAAATCGGCTCGGTGATGTTCGGCCATCAGCCCGATGGCACGGAGAAACCCGCCGATCTCGAACTCGTCCGTCTCGCCTTCCCGAGGCGCGTCTACACGCAAAGCCACATGGACTACGTCGCGGAAGTCCTGCTCTATGTGAACACCATCGCGAAGTCCATCCGCGGCGTCCGCATCGTCGAGCAACCCGCCGTCCTCCGCCACTTCACCGCCAAATTCGCACCGCTGTCTCAATACTTTCTCGCTACTCAGTAGTTTCTCCCGACTGGATACTCCGTACTCAGTACTCAAACATGAGCCGCCATCGAAGCTGGGCCGAACCTTGGAAGATCAAGGTCGTCGAACCGATTCACATGACTTCGGTTGACGATCGCAAACGGCACATCAAGGACGCCGGCTTCAACACGTTCCTGCTGCGCTCAGCGGACGTGTATATCGACCTGCTCACCGACTCGGGCACGAACGCGATGTCGGATCGGCAGTGGTCCGGCATGATGATGGGCGACGAAGCATACGCCGGCTCGCGCAACTTTTACGCGCTCGAAGCGGCCGTACGTGAGACGTACGGATTCCCGGAACTCATTCCGACGCATCAGGGACGCGGCGCCGAAAACATTCTCTCGAAGATCCTCATTACGCCGGGCGATCACGTGCCCGGCAACATGTACTTCACGACGACGCGTCTACATCAGGAGATGGCCGGCGCGACGTTTCACGATGTCATCGTCGACGCCGCGCACGACCCGACGTCGGAACATCCGTTCAAGGGTGACGTCGATCTGGCGAAGCTCGACGCGCTGGTGCGCGAGGTCGGCGCGGACAAAATCCCATACCTCTCCGTCGCGGCGACGGTCAATCTCGCAGGCGGCCAGCCGATTCAATTGACGAACTTGCGCGCCGTCGCGCAGTACTGCCGTGAGCATGGCATTCCCGTCATCCTCGACGCAACGCGCGCCGTCGAGAATGCGTGGTTCATCCAGCAGCGCGAGCTAGGGATGCATGACTATACCATCGCGCAGATCCTGAAGGAGATGTGCGATTGCTGCGACGGTGCGACGATGTCGGGCAAGAAAGACTCGCTCGTGAACATCGGCGGATGGCTCGGGCTGCGCGACGCGAAACTCGCCGAAAAGGCACGCGGTCTCGTGGTCGTGTATGAAGGGCTGCACACGTACGGCGGGCTGGCGGGCCGCGACATGGAAGCCATGGCGATCGGCATTCGTGAGTCCGTGCAGCAGGAGCACATGAACAGCCGCATCGGGCAGGTACACTACCTCGGTCAACGCCTGATCGACGCCGGCGTGCCGGTGGTGCGTCCACTCGGTGGCCACGCGGTGTTTCTCGACGCGAAGGCGATGCTTCCGCACCTCCCGCGCGAGCAGTTCCCGGCGCAGGCGCTGGCGTCGGCGCTCTATGTCGAATCCGGCGTGCGTGCGATGGAGCGTGGCGCGGTGTCGGCCGGCCGTGACAGTGTGACGGGCGAAAATCGCTTTCCGGCGCTCGAGCTCGTGCGTCTCACGATTCCGCGACGCGTGTACACGCAGGCGCACATGGACGTCGTCGCGGAGAGCGTCGAGGAGGTGTTCGATCACCGCGATCGGGTGCGCGGACTGCAGTTCGTGTACGAGCCGGAACTGCTGCGCTTCTTTCAGGCGCGCTTCGCGCTGGCGAAGTAAGGTCTGCGCGGTTGCATTTATTGCGGTAGGTTTTCACCATGACTACGGGATTCATCGGCACCGCCGAAGCAACGGGGACTCGCAGGGTGCGCATCGTGATTGTCGGTGGTGGGTTTTCCGGCATCGGCATGGCCATCCGCCTGCGACAACAGCGCATTGACGACTTTGTCATTCTCGAGCGTGCCACCGACGTTGGCGGCACGTGGCGCGACAACAGCTATCCCGGCTGCGCGTGCGACGTGCAATCGACACTTTACTCGTTCTCGTTTGCGCCGAATCCTGAGTGGAGTCGCGTGTTCTCCCCACAGCCGGAGATCTGGGCCTATCTGCGGCGGTGCGTGGCGCAGCACGACCTTGCGAAGCACTTCGTGTTCGGCGAGGACGTCCGCGGCACCGCATGGAACGATGACACCCAACAGTGGACGGTCACGACCACTGCGTCTCAATGGCGCGCATCGATTCTGGTGATGGCCAACGGCCCACTCAGCGACCCCGTGCTGCCGACCCTGCCCGGGCTCGACACGTTCACCGGACATGTATTCCACTCGGCGCGGTGGGACCATGCGTACGACCTGCGCGGCAAACGCGTCGCTGTCATCGGCACCGGCGCGTCGGCGATTCAGTTTGTGCCGAAAATTCAACCGCTGGTCTCGCAACTGTCGCTGTTCCAGCGAACGCCGCCGTGGATCATGCCGCGTCACGACAAAGCGATTCCCGCGTGGCAGAAAACGTTGTATCGCACTGTTCCCGCAACGCAGCGTGCGACGCGCGCCGCACTCTATGCGATGCGCGAGGTGATGTTCCTGCCGTTTCGCCATGCGGCGGTCGCGCGCCTCGCACAGCACGGTGCCCTGCGCCACTTGCGCGCGCAGGTGTCCGACCCCGCGCTACGCGCCATGCTCACGCCGACGTACACCCTCGGCTGCAAACGTGTGCTCCTCTCGGACGATTACTATCCCGCCGTCACGCGGCCAAACGTCTCCGTGGTCACCGAGGCGATCGCGTCGGTGCGTGCCGATGGCGTCGTGACTGCCGATGGCCACACGCATGCGGTTGACGCGATCATCTTCGGCACTGGATTTCGCGCGACGGATCCGCCGGCGGCACCGTTCATTTTCGGCAGGTCCGGTGCATCGTTGGCCGACACGTGGCGCGGCAGTCCAAGCGCGTACATGGGAACGACGGAGGCCGACTTTCCGAATCTGTTCTTTTTGCTCGGACCGAACACCGGACTCGGTCATTCGTCGGTGATGCTGATGGTCGAAGCGCAGATCGAGCACGTGTTGGGCGTACTCGCACTGATGCAGCAGCGCGACGCGGGCGCGATCGAACCGCGTGCCGACGCACAATCGCGGTATGTGTCCTGGCTTCATGAACAGCTTGCCGCAACCGTATGGAACAGCGGTGGCTGCAAGAGCTGGTATCTGGACGGCACCGGCCGTAACTCCACACTCTGGCCATTCACTGTGACGCGATTCCGCAAGACTGTCGCCCGACCCATTGTGGCGGATTACCGCCTGTCGCCGAAGCGCACGACGGCCGTCACGGGAGGCTCGGATGTCTGACCACCCGCATGCGATCGAAACGGGCGTCTACGAACAACCGACGACCGCCGCGCGTATCGAAGGACGTATCGCACAATGGCTGTCTCACGTTCCGGGCTCGTGGCTGCTGCGTCTGATCGGTGAACGCCCGCTGAAGATCGATGGCAATACGATGGACGCGCACATGCAGTTCGTCGTCGCCGCGCAGCGCCGCAAAGGGCATACCATATTGTGCGAACCGACGCCGGTGAAGGGGCGCGCGCGCTATCGTCGCGAGATCGCTGCCGTCACGACATCGCCGACCACGGTGGCCACCGTACGGGACCTCGATGTTGCAGGCGCAACGGGCTTGCTGTCCGCGCGACACTATGCGCCGAGCGCGCGCGGAAGTGAGGCCGTGCCGTTGCTCGTGTTCCTGCATGGCGGCGGCTTCGTGATCGGTGACATCGAGACGCACGACGAGCCATGTCGCGTGCTCTGTCAGTACGGCGGCATGCACGTGCTGAGCGTCGCCTACCGACTCGCGCCGGAGCATCCGTTTCCGGGCGCGGTCGATGACAGTGTGGCGGCGTTGCGATGGGCGCAGGATAACGCGGCGGCGTTGGGAGCGAACCCGTCGATGGTCTGCGTCGGCGGCGACAGCGCTGGTGGTAATCTTGCGATCGTCGCGGCACTCCAACTCGCACGTGAGGGGCGTGCGACGGCCGCACAGTTGCTGATCTATCCGACGACCGATGCCAACGCGAAGCTGCCGTCGGCCACGCTCTTCGCGAGCGGATTTCTGCTCGAACGCGGCGACATGATCGCGTTCAGTCGCCATTACCTCAGTGGCGAGCGTGCAGCGATCGACGACCCTCGGGTAAGTCCGCTGCGTGCACCTGATCTCGCGCTGTCGCCGCCGACGGTGATCGTGACCGCTGGGTTCGATCCGTTGCGAGACGAAGGCGATGCGTTTGCGGCGGCATTGCGTGCGGTGGGTGTCACTGTGCATGCGCGACCGGCGAGCGGCTTGGTGCACGGCTTCCTGCACATGACGACGGTGGTGCCGGAAGCCAAGCGGGTGCTGATCGATCTCGCCGTCACCCTGCGAGCGGTGGTGACGGCGGGGTCTGTAACTCGTTGATCCGCGTTAGTTCACGCCGAGGTGCTTGCGCAGGAACGCCAGCGTCTTCGGCCACGCGTCGTTGGTAGCCGCGAGATTTGCCGCTTCTTCCACTTCATCGCGATTCTGCGCTTTCGGATCGTTCTGCGCGCGCAGGAAGCCGTGCGTTGCGCCGTCGTAGTTCGTGCCGGAGTAGTTTTTGCCGAACGCCTTCATCAACGAGTCCAATGCCGGCATCGCCGCGGCGATACGAGCGTCCTTCGATCCGTTCAGCAGCATCACCGGCGCCTTGATTTTCTTGAGCGAATCGATGGTGAACGTCGCGGGCACCGCCGCAGCGGTGGCCGTCGCGGGCGAACCACCGCTCATGTACGGCAAGCCGTAGTAGGCGACGCCGCCCGCAAAGCCCTTCACGCCACCATTCACGGCGTGCATGAAGACCGTCTGGCCGCCCCAGCAGTAGCCGATGACCGCGTACTTCTGCTGCGCCGACGGCTGCATCATCGCGTAGTTCGCGGCGGCGATGATCGCCATGTTTCGATCACTCGGCATGACACCGGCAATCAACGCGCGACCGGTGGTCGTCGAGATGTCTTCGGTCGACGGCCCACCGCGCACCTTCGACAACATGTCCGGCGCGATCGCGATGAACCCGTCGGCTGCAGCCTGATCGGCCACCGAGCGAACCCACGGCGATAGTCCAAAGATCTCGTGCACGACCACCACCACCGGCGCCTTCGTGCGCGCGTTCGGGCTCGTCGGATAGACGATCCACGCCATGATCGAATCTTTCGAGCCCGGCTCCCACGGGAACTTCACCCACTCGCCATGGCGCGGGCTCGCCTTGAGGCGCGCTTCGGACGTGGCGTTGCTGGCCGGCCGTCCGGCGATGCCCTGCTGCGACATGCTGGCGCCCATGCGCATCGAGGGCATGGCCATGTCGGCGGCGCTCATGTGCGCCATGTGATCGTCGGCCGATATCGCCGACGACGCGGGCGATCTGGCAGGAGCATTCGGTTGCGAACGCTGAATAGCGCAGGCAGAGAGCATCGCAACTGCGATGACGAGTACGCGGCGGGACATTGCAGGGTCCTGGCGGAGGTGGGAAATGTGCGACGCGGTCAAATCTGTCCTGCGCGGGGGAATACGCCAGTGCGCCGCGGCGGCGGCCCCTGACATCAGCGTGATTGCGCCGTACGTTTGCCGAATGACACACTCTTCACTGCCGCGCCGCGTGACAGGCGTTGCGCTCGTCGCCGCCACCGTCCTGCTTGCCGTCGCCGCGACTCGGCCAACACCGCGCGCGCTCCCGCTGGGCAACGGTCTTGCGCTCACGCCACCGATGGGGTGGAACAGCTGGAATCATTTCGCCTGCAACGTGAGTTCGACGTTAATTCGCGGCGTTGCCGACGCGATGGCCGCGAACGGCATGCGTGAGGCCGGCTACCAGTATGTCGTGATCGATGACTGCTGGCAGGTCGGGCGCGACGCCAAGGGGACCGTGCTCGCGGATTCGGTGCGATTTCCTGAGGGGATCAAGGCGCTCGCTGATTACGTGCACAGCAAGGGCCTCAAGTTCGGCATCTACACCGACGCCGGCCGCAAGACATGTGAAGGGCGCGTGGGTTCGTACGAACACGAGGAGCAGGACATGCGCAGCTACGCACAGTGGGGCGTCGATTATGTGAAGATTGATTGGTGCAACTCCGAAGGACTCGATGCGCCGACGCAGTACGCGAAGATGCGCGACGCCATCGCGAAGAGCGGGCGCGCGATCGTCGTCAGCATCTGTGAGTGGGGGCAGAATCGGCCGTGGCAGTGGGGGCCGACGAGTGGGAATCTGTGGCGCACGACGGGCGACATCAGCGACAGCTGGGACAGCATGCTTTCGAACTTCGATCTTTCCGCGCAGTACTGGCAGATCGCCAAGCCCGGCGCATGGAACGATCCCGACATGCTCGAAATCGGCAACGGCGGACTCAATCGTGAGGAGTCGCGCGCGCACATGAGCCTGTGGGCGATCGCGGCCGCGCCGCTGATCGCGGGCAACGACGTGCGCACCATGAACGATTCGACGCGCGATGCGCGGATCGCCCGTGACGTCCTGCTCAACCGTGACGTCATCGCCGTGAACCAGGATTCGCTCGGTGTGCAGGGGCACATGATCAGCAACTCGCGCGCGCTTCTGCAGGTCTGGACCAGGCCACTCAAGGACGGCTCGATCGCCGTCGTGATGCTCAACCGCGCGACAGTGCCGGCGCGCATCAACGCCGATTTCGGATACATGGGGATGACGTCGGGCTCGCGCCGCGTGCGGGATCTGTGGGCGCATAAAGACACCACGGTCACCGGAGGCGGGTATGCGGCGACGGTCGCCCCGCATGGCGTGGTGATGTTCAGGGCGTGGCCGGCCGTCAAATAGCCTCGATTCAAGCGATTCGGGGCGGTCGCGCGTAGACTGTTTATCATGCAGGTCTGCCGTCTCCTCAGCCGTGTATCGGGTCGACTGACCCACTGGCAGCGCCGTTCTGCGGCGTTGCTGGTGCTTGTGCTGCAGGCGGCGCTCGCGTTGTCACCGCTGACGGAGCATGCGGACCGTCGTACCGTGACGCACGCCGAACAACGCGGTACGCGTCACGCACCGACGCACAACGAGACCACGTGCACCGTCTGCGCTGTGCGCGCGTTGCAGGCGACCGCCACGGCGCGACAGGACGCGCCGACGTTACGTGAGGTCCGTGAGCAGGTGGCCACGGTCTATGGCGAAGTATTCGCGACGCGCGACCCGCCCACCTCCAACGGACCGCGAGCTCCGCCACCGCTGAGCTGATCCGGCGCGACCCCACGTCCGGGGTCCGTGCCTCGCTGCGCGTGCGCTCATGCCCGTCGCAGCCGTCAGTCCTCATCGAGGCCGCTCATGCGTACGTCCGTCAGGATGTTCGCGCTGCTGTTGGGAGTCATGCTCACGGCGCGCGCGATATCTGCTCAATCCCGTTCAGAGACATCCGTCTCGTCCGACACGCTCAGGCTCACGCGCCGTCAAGCCATCGCGCTGGCGCTGCGCGCCAATCCAAATATCACAGTCGCGCGCGAGCAGACGCTGCAGGCGCGCGCACAGCGCGTGCAAGCAGTGGCCATCGCCGATCCGATACTGACCGTAGCCTTCGACTCGCTCGCTGGACTGAGCAATTTACGAGGCGCGCCTCAGCGGCCCGAAGGGATTGCCGCGACCGTGCCCTTCCCCGACAAGTTGCGACTGCGTGGACGTATCGGGACGGCGAACATCGATGCCGTCGAATCGGGACTCGTGCTCGCGCAGCAGCAGCTCGCATCACAGGCCGGCCGACTTTACGACGGGGTGCTGGTCGTGCGACTGCATCAACGCGATCTCCTGCAGGCGCGTGAACTCTCGGCGGAGTTTCTTAAACGCACCGAAGCGCGCTTCAATGCGGGCACGGTGCCGCGCCTCGACGTGATCAAGGCGCAGGTCGATATCGCGCAGGCCGACAACGATCTCATCGCCAGCCGCCGTGATATCGCCAATGCCGACGCGGCGCTCAATCGCGCACTTGGCAGACCGCTCGGCGCGCTGCTGACCGCCACCGACTCGCTCGGTGTGCCCGACGGCCTGCCGGCGCTCGACGCGATCGAAGACGTCGCATTGCGGTCGCGACCGGAGCTACGCGCGATCGAGGCACAGCAGCGCGGCGCGCGCGCGACCAGTTCGCTGGTGCGCGAGAGTGCGTTCCTGCCTGACCTCACCGTTGGCGCCGGTAAGGACGCCGCGCTGCCGGCGGGGTTCGTGTTCTCGGTGGGCATCTCGATGCCGATCCCGGTGATGTTCTGGCAGCACACGCGCGGAGACTTCGCCGAAACGAAGCATCGCGAGCTCGAACTCGACGCGACATATCGCGATGCACGCGCGGCCGTCTCGCAGGATGTGCGTGCGGCCTGGTCCACGGCCGACGCCGCGCTACGACAAGTCGTGTTTCTGCGCGATCACCTGCTGCCGTCGGCACGCGAAGCCTATCGCATCTCATCGGTCAGTTACGGGCTAGGTGGGTTGTCCGCGCTCGAGGTGCTCGATGCGCGCCGCACGTTGCTGAGCGCGCAAAGCCAATACGCCGACGCGCTGGCGGCGGCCAATTCTTCCCGATCGGATCTCGAGCGCGCCGCTGGCGTTGCGCTCTCCACTCTCGCAGTTGGAGCGTCCCGTGAGTAAGGCCACGAACCGCATCGCTACCGTCGTACTCTGCACCGCGGCCTTCGGTGCGTGTGGTCCCGCGACGAAGGAAGCAACGACGGGCAAGTCCGCTGACAGTGCGTCAACCGGCACGTTCCGTGTGACCGACGAACAGCGCACCCGCCTCGAGATCATCACCGTCAATCCGACGGCCTTCCGGTCGATCATCGAGGCAACCGGCACCGTGGCGTTTAACGGGGATCACAGCACGCAGGTGATCTCGCCGATCTCCGGCCCCGTCGTGCGGCTCGTCGCACCACTCGGCGCACACGTGAGCGCGGGTCAGACGCTCGCGACGGTGTCGTCTCCGGATTTCGCCGCCGCCGTTGCCAGCTTTCGCAAAGCGGAAGAAGCGGCACGCAACACCAAGCGCATTCTTGGCCGCAACGAACAGCTGTTCGCCAACGACGCGCTGGCGCGCAGCGATCTCGATCAGTCGCGTACCGACGCCGCGTCGGCCGGCGCCGATCGTGATGCGACCGAACAGCAGTTGCGCGCGATCGGTATCGATACCGCAACGATCACGGCCATACATGAAAATACGCCGCTCGGCGTCATTGAAGCGGCCATCCGCGCACCAATTCCTGGCACCGTCGTCGAGCGACTGATCACGCCGGGTCAACTGCTGCAGGCCGGCACGACGCCCGCCTTCACCGTCGCCGATCTCACGACCGTGTGGGTGCAGGTGAGTGTATACGGCGCCGACGTCGCGAGCGTGGCCGTCGGTGATGCGGTCGACATCTTCACCGACGCGTCGCCGAAACCGCTCGCCGGGCACGTCGACTTCATCGCGTCGATCGTCGACCCCGGCACGCGCGCGACAACGGTGCGCGTGCTGGCGGCGAATCCTGGTCAGCTGCTCAAGCGGGATCTGTTCGTCCGGTTGCAGCTGCACTCTTCGCGCGAACACAAAGGCATTGTCATTCCGCCGACGTCTGTGCTTCGCGATGATGACAACCTGCCGTTCGTCTTCATCGCGAACGCCGACAAAAGCTTTTCGCGCCGGCGCATCACGTTGGGTTCCGCGGTGAAGGGTGGCTACGAGATCACCGAGGGACTCAAGGCCGGCGAACAGATCCTCAGCAACGGTGCACTGTTCGTGCAGTTTGCGGAGCATCAATGAGCGGCGAACCAATGCGCGACGAACCGAACACCCATGTCGGTCCGCCGTCGGTGGCGAATCGCATCGTGCGGGCCGCACTCAACCAGCGATCTCTCATCGCGATCTTCGCCCTGACACTACTGGGCGTCGGCATTTATTCGTTCCGGCGGCTGCCGGTCGATGCGTATCCGGATCTGTCGCCCCCACTGGTGTCGATCACGACCGCGTGGCCCGGACATGCCGCCGAAGAAGTTGAACGACTGGTGACGCTCCCCGTCGAACGCGAAATGAACGGCATCGAACACGTGAAAGTGGTGCGCTCGGTATCGCTCTACGGATTATCGCACGTCGTGTTGACGTTCCAGGACGGCACGGAACCGTACTTCGCGAGGCAACGCGTTTTCGAGCATCTGCCGGAGGTCGCGTTGCCGAGTGGCGTGTCGGCTGGCATCGAGCCGCTCTTCTCGCCATCGGGGCTGGTGTATCGCTACGTGCTGGACAGTCCCGATCGGTCGGCGATGGAACTCAAGGTCATCAACGACTGGATCCTCGCCAAGGCGTACAAGGCCGTTCCCGGTGTGGCCGATCTCGCCGCGCTGGGTGGCGAGACGATGGAGTATCACGTGCTGCTCGATCCGTCGAAGCTCGCGGGGGCGGGGCTCGCCGTGTCCGATGTGTCGGCCGCGCTCGCCAGCAACAACGACAACGCCGGCGGCGGGTTCTATAGCGAGGGTGGACAGTTCTACTACGTGCGTGGCCTCGCGCGCGTCGGCACACTGGCCGACATCGGCAACGTCGTCATCGCGAACAAGGCAGGCCGTCCGATTCTTGTGAAGGATGTCGGACGCGTCGAGATCGGCGCGGCGCCTCGGCTTGGCCAGTTCGGTTTCAACACTCGCACTGACGCCGTCGAAGGGATCATCCTGCTGCGCGTCGGCGAACAGGCCCAGGTCGTGCTCGAGAAGGTCGAGGCCACGACGCGCGATCTCAACGACAACGTGCTGCCGAAAGACGTGAAGATTCACACGTTTTACGACCGGCGCGACCTGATCGCGCTCACCACCAAGACCGTCGAAGACAATCTACTTCGCGGCATCGTGCTCGTGATCATCGTGCTGGTCTTCTTCCTGCTCGACCTGCGATCGGGGCTGATCGTCGCGACGACGATTCCGCTCGCGCTCTGCTTTGCGTTCATCTGCTTGGATCTCAAGAATATCCCGGCGAACCTGCTCTCCATCGGCGCGATCGATTTCGGCATTCTCGTCGACGGCGCGGTCGTGATGGTCGAAAATATTCATCGACAGCTCGCGCTGCGTCACGGTACGAAGTATTCGTTGCGCGAAGTGGTGACGGCGGCGGCGGCTGAGGTTGATCGGCCGATCGTGTACGCCACAGCGGTCATTGTGGCGGGCTTCCTGCCGATCTACGTGTTGAATGGCCCGTCGGGTCGCCTGTTCAAGCCGATGGCCGACACCACAATTTTCGCGTTGCTCGGCGCACTGTTGCTCACGCTGACGGTTGTGCCCGCGCTCTGCACGTGGATCTTGCGCGGTGGCGTGCGCGAGCGTCGCAATGCGGCGTTCGAGTGGATCAAGGCGCGGTATGAGGGCGCGCTGGACTGGAGTCTCGCGCACGGCACGATGGTGGTCGGCGCCAGCGCCGCCGCTTTCGTCGTCGCGATCATTCTCGCGTTTCGTGTCGGTGGCGAGTTCATGCCGAAGTTGGACGAAGGGGCGATTTGGGTGCGCGCAACGATGCCGTACACGATTTCGTTCGAGGAATCGTCCAAGATCGTCCCCGAAGTGCGAAAGATTCTGCAATCGTTTCCCGAGGTGACGGTCGTCGCATCGGAGCATGGGCGCGATGACGCGGGCACCGATCCGACTGGATTTTTCAACGCCGAGTTCTTTGTCGGGCTTAAGCCATACGGATCGTGGACCGGTAGCTATCACACGAAAGCGGCTCTGATCGCGAAGATCAACGACAAGCTCCAGATCTTTCCGGGCATTCAGTTCAACTTCACGCAGCCGGCCGAAGACGCGGTTGATGAAGCGGAGACCGGTCTCAAGAGTGCGCTCGATGTGAAAGTGTTCGGCACCGATCTCGCGACGCTCGAAGAGAAGGGCATGCTGGTCAAGCACGTGTTGGAGAAGGTTAAAGGCATCACGCACGTCACGCTGGTGCAGGAGCTTGGTCAGCCGGCGTTAACGGTGACGGTGGATCGTGCGCGTCTCGCGCGCTATGGCTTGAGCGCCGCAACGGTGAACGGACTGATCGAAGCGGCCGTCGGTGGGGCGATGGCAACCAAGGTCGTGCAGGGCGAACAGACCTTCGATCTTGTCGTGCGCCTGCAGCCGCAGTTCCGGCAATCGCCGGAGCAGATCGGCAATATTCTGATCGCGACGCCGTCGGGCAGTCAGGTGCCGCTGCGCGAGGTGGCGACGCTCGAGATCAACAGTGGTGCGTCGTTCATCTACCGGCAGAACAGCAGCCGCTACATCGGCATTCAGTATTCCGTCGAAGGGCGCGATCTCGCGAGCGCGGTGCAGGAAGGCCAACGCGAGGTCGCCAAGGCGGTCACGCTGCCCAACGGCTATCGCATCGCGTGGGGCGGCGAGTACGAGGAATACACGGCGTCACGGTCGCAGATGCAGATCATCATGCCGGTCACGATCGCGCTGATCTTCCTGCTGCTCTTCAGTCTCTATCACAACGTCAAGTTTCCCGTCATCACGCTGCTCGGCGTTGTGCTGTCGGGGCCGATCGGCGGCGTGCTCACGCTCTGGCTCACCGACACGCCGTTCTCGGTATCGTCGGGGATCGGCTTTCTCGCGCTCTTCGGCGTCTCCGTGCAGACCGCCGTCGTGTACATCTCGTACGCGAACGAACTGCGACTTGGCGGCATGTCGATCGTGCAGGCTACGCGTGAAGCGGCGCTGCTGCGATTGCGTCCCATCATGATGACCGCACTCGTCGCGGCGCTCGGACTGTTACCAGCCGGCATCGCGACCGGCGTGGGCACGGACTCACAGCGTCCGTTCGCGTTGGTGATTATTGGAGGACTGTTCTCGCGGCTACTGATCAGCGTGCTGCTGATGCCGGTGCTGTATGCGATGGTCGCGCGCGAGGGGGATCATTTGGAGGTGTAGATTGCCGTTCTACGCGGCCATCGCATGCAGGTGAATTCGCTTCAGGCAGCCCGAACGCGATTCACGCTTGACTGATTGTATCCACACGGATACACGGCAGGAGGAGCGTTTTCCTTCGGACCGCGGAGTTCGATGCATGGCTGAGAGCCCTCCGCGAACCAATCGGGAAGGCGCGCATTCTTGCGTGGCTCCGTGCCGCTGAACTGGGTCACTTCGGTGACCATACGGCCGTTGGCGACGGCGTGTACGAGCTACGCGTTCATACAGGGCCAGGCTATCGCGTGTACGACTGGCGGCAGGGGACCGTGACCTACTGGTTGCTGTGTGGCGGCGACAAATCGACACAGCGTCGCGACATTCGACAGGACAAGGTGTTGCGCACCACACTGGAGACTGCGCGATGAAAAAGCTCGTGGTATTTGACGCTGCAGACGATCTCGACAACGAAGACGTAATCGCGGAGTATCTCAACGTCGCGTTGGCGAGTGAGCATCCGGATCTGTTTCTACAGGCGATCGCTGATGTGGCGAAGGCGCGCGGCATGGCCCAGCTGGCGCAGGATACCGGGCTGGGTCGTGAGAGTCTGTACAAGGCATTGGCGCCCGGCGCAAAGCCGCGGTATGACACCGTGTTGAAGCTCCTTCGTGCGTTGGGTGTCGAGCTTACCATGAGCCGGATCGTACGCGAAGCCTAACGATGCTTGGTGCGGAAGCCAGCGTCATGACAATCAATGGTTGTCGTGTGAGTTCGCGTGCGCCCTAGTACTGCGACCGGCTAAAGAGTATGGCAACAAACTTTCGATGGCGTGACGGGTCTCCTATATTGACGAATGCCCAGACCTCCTCTGTCGTTTCGTTTGAAGATGCCGGACGTGAAGGTGTTGGAAGCGCTCGTCCACAGCGGCGTGCAACCGGTGCGGGTGGTGCGCCGAGCGCTCGCGCTGTTGGCCTTGGATCGCGGCGACCGTGCCCCGACCGTCGCGGTGGCGGTGCGCCTCTCGCCCCAAGCGGTGCGCAATATTGCCGAGCGCTATCGTCGCGATGGTCTCGACGCGGCGCTGTACGAGCGTCCGCGGCCGGGAGCGGCGGAGGTCTTGGCGGCGGCGGAAAAGCAGCGGATCATCGCGATGGTGTGTGCCGATCCGCCGCCCGGCACCGCCCGCTGGACCGTCCGATTGATCACGGAACAGGCGGTCAAACGGAAACTCGTGGGGCAGGTCGGCCGCGAGACGATTCGGATGCTGTTGCAGCGCCACGACCTCAAGCCGTGGCGGGAACACAAGGTGGTGTCTCGCTGAGCTGAACGCGGCCTACCTCGCGTGCATGGAAGAGGTCTTCGCCCTCCACGAACGACCCTACAACGCGAAAGAGCCCGTGGTCGGTCTCGACGAAAAGCCCGTGTCGTGTCATGCCGACGTGCGGACGCCGCGATCGGCACGCCCGGGACATGTGGTCAAGCGCGACAACGAGTATCGTCGGTGCGGCACGGCCAACATCTTCGGTGTGGTCGAGCCGAAAGCGGGTCGCCCTTTCACCTGCGCGACGCCGAATCGCGCGGCGGCCGCGTTCGCGCGCATCGACGGCTTCGGGCCGCGCGAGGGCCGGCGGCTGTGGCGACGCCTGACCGTCCACGCCACTCCACTCCACGGCAGCTGGCTCAACCACGCCGAGATCAAGCGCAGTCTCGTCTCGCGCCAATGCCTCGGCACCCGGCGCATCGACGCGTTCGACATCCTGCGACGGGAGACGCGGGCGTGGACGACCCGAGCGACACGCCAGCGTCTCACCATCGACTGGCGTTTCACGCGGAAAGACGCGCGCCGCACGTTTGCCTATCACAAGCCACTCTCTATACGGTCAAAGACCTAGTCGCTGCGTGAGCTACGGTAGCAGCCAGAGCCCCTTCCGGTATGTTGCGCGTTCACGGCGCGTGGCCAATCCTCAATTGTGAATTTGATCGTCGTGCTACTGATGCCGGTGCTCTACGCGATGATCGCGCGTCGCGTGCGGGATCATCTGCAGGTGTGAATCCCGCCTACGTCGTTTCCTCGCGATGATACTGCTCGATGCGCTCGACCTCGTCGCGCGACCCGAACACAAAACCTGTCCGCTGGTGCAGTGCGTGCGGCTGCACCAGCATGGCGCGAATGTGGCCGTTACTCGCCATGCCGCCGGCCTGCTCAATGACAAATGCAATGGGGTTCGTTTCGTACAGCATGCGCAGTCGCCCGTGTCGCGTGCGTTCGCGCGTATCGCACGGATACAGGAACACGCCACCGCGCATCAGGATGCGATGCGTTTCGGCGACGAGTGATGCGATCCATCGCATGTTGAAGTCGACGCCGCGCGGGCCGGTGTGGCCCTGCAAACATTCTTCGACATAGCGATCGACCGCCGGCTCCCAATGACGGCGATTCGACGCGTTGATCGCGAACTCGCGCGTCGCGTGCGGAAGCTGAATATCGCGATGACTCAGCACCCACTCGCCGAGCGACGGGTCGAGTATGAACGAATGCGTGCCCTTGCCCATCGTGAGCACGAGCATCGTGCTCGGCCCATAGATCGCGTAACCGGCGCACACCTGCTCAAGGCCGGGCCGCAAGAAGTCTTCTGCCGTCGGCGTGTCGCCCGACGTCGACGCGCGCAACACGGCGAAGATGCTGCCGACGGTCATGTTCACGTCGATGTTCGACGAACCGTCGAGCGGATCGAACAACAGCAGGTACTTGCCGCGCGGAAACTCGGTCGGCACGACATATGGTTCGGCCATCTCCTCCGAGACCATACCGGCGAGATGTCCACCCCATTCCGTCGCACGAATGAAGATGTCGTTGCTGACGAGATCGAGCGGTTTCTGCTCGTCGCCGCTGTCGTTGTGCGTGACGGCGCCAAGGGCTTCACCGCGCGTTTCGCTCTGGTGCGCGGTCGCGGCCAGCACGCCCAGCCCCACGCGTTTGGCGATCGCCTTGCACGCCAGCGCGATATCGGCGATCAGGAGGTCGAAGTCTCCCGACGCGGCGGGGGCTCCGCGCCGCTCGTCGGTCATGAACTGCGCCAGGGTCAGTCGGCCTGCGGTCGGCATAGATTGATAAGCTAGGCGTGATACTGGACTGAGACTATCTGTGGAGTGGTGGATGATTCCGTTCTTCGAACAACCGATCCTGCGGCTCGGTCCGCTGTCGATTCACGCCTTCGGTGCCGCCGTGTCGATCGGTGCTTTGACCGGTATGGGCATCGCGTCGTCGCGCTTCACGCGCTTGGGGCTGAGCGCCTCACAAGGCGACCGCATGGCGGGCTGGCTGATCGTCGGCGGCACACTCGGCGCGCACCTGTTCTCGGTGCTCCTCTACTTTCCGCACAAACTGCTCACAGATCCGTGGCTGCTCTTTCGGGTCTGGGAGGACATCAGCTCGTTCGGCGCGATGCTCGGTGGACTGATTGCGGCGTTCTTTTTCCTGCGGCTGCGCTCCAACACGATCGAACCCGCGCAACGGATGGGATATCTCGATGTCGCGGCCTTCTCCTTTCCCTTCGCGCTGGCGATCGGTCGCGCCGGCTGCGCGCTGGCGCATGATCATCCCGGCACGATCACGTCGTTTCCATTGTCGTTCAGTCTCAAGACCGACGCCGCGCGCGCGCTGATCACGAATGTTTACAGCAACGCCGGACTGGCCGACGCGCTCCCCGCGGCGTCGACGCTGGCGACGATGGGCTTTCACGATCTTGGCTGGTACGAGTTCCTGTATCTGTCGCTGATCGTGCTGCCGATGCTCCTCACGCTTGATCGCCGACCACGACGTCAGGGGTTTTTTCTGTTCGTGTTCATGCTGATGTACCTGCCGGTGCGCTTTGGCTTCGACTTCCTGCGTCTGGTTGATGCACGCTACGTCGGCCTCACACCGGCGCAGTGGGTCGCGGGCGCGGGGATGCTCGCGTTGCCACTGTTTTGGGGGCGAGTGCGGGTGCGGGGCACGGCGTAACGTTCGTTCTTTCGAACGACGAACGAACTGCGTGGCCGCGGATGACGCGGAAACGCGCGGATCGAACCGAGCGCGCTGACGGGGACGGAGTGCCGGCGGCAGGATCGAACTTTCTTTGTGGTTGTTCGGAGCGCGGCGATGCATCGGTGCGCTCGACGCCCCTCCAACACATGGCCCGATTTCCGTCCGTGACCGTCACCATTCGCCCGCGCGGTTCGATCCGCGGTGCGGCCTCGAGGTATGCCACGGTTGGATCCGCGGCCACGCAGTTCTTTCATGCTGACGCGAACTCCGCTACTTGCTCCCCACCGGCTGTTTGCTGCCACCGTGGATCTTCGGATCGTGATCGACCGCGATCGTGGCCAAGCTGACATGACCGCGTGAATCCGTCGCCGTCATGATGACGAGATACTTGCCCGTTGCCAGCGTGACGAGATTGAGCTTCGCCGTCCAACCCATAGCCGGTGGAAACTTTGAACCGCCGCCGATCGGACCGTAGGTCATCGGCGTGCGCAGTCCGCCGAAGTTCACAACGACGCTGTCGATCGGTGATGGACCCCTCACTGCCGCGACGAACGTCATCGTATCGCCGAGCACGACGTTCGGTTGCGGATTGAGAATTGTGACGACGATGGTCGAGTCGAGGGCTGCGGTGACGTTGAGCGAGGCCGCGCTGTTCTTCCCTTCGCTCGTCGCTTCGATCACGACCTCGCCCGAGGCGTACGCGGTGACGACGCCATCCGCCGACACCGTCGCGATCGCCGGCGAGTTACTCGTCCAGGTGATGGCGCGCCCGCTCAGCGGGTTACCGGCAAAGTCGGTCGGCAGCGCGGCCAGCCGCAGTGTTTGACCGATCTGCAGCAATCCAGACAGCGGCGTGACGGCGAGCGCGGCAACGGGTCGCGGTCCTGGCGGGTAAGGCGTCACCGTGATCGTCACGCTTCCCGTGACAGTGCCGACCGTCGCAGAGATCGTCGCCCGACCGACCGAGAACGTCGTGATTAATCCACTCGAACTGACGTCCGCAATCGTCGGCGCGCTCGAGGTCCACGCCGGCAACCCGACGGTCATGGGTTTGCCGTGGCTGTCGAGCGGCTGCAGCGTCGCGACCACCTCTTGCCCTTCTTGTATCGACGTCGACGTCAGGCCGATGGTCATCGACGTCAACACCGGGAGCGGCGGCGGCGCGACCACCGGCGCCGTCGGCGCGGCCGTGCCGCCACCGCCGCAGCCTGCGGCAGCACATACGCTGAGCGACAAGAGAAGGACGCCAATCCGCATTAATAATTGAAGCCAGTATTCGTCCGGCGCGCAACTCGGGCGCCGACGGCTCGTTGCGCGCACGCCGTCCCGTCCCAGACCATGCTGTCGACGAACAACTTTGCCGCGGAAAACTCGGAAACGCTTGGATCGAACCGTTCGAGGTACGCGTGACCCTGCGGCACCAACGAGATCGGATCTTGTTGTTGTGATGGAAGCGCGGTGCTGCGCCAGTGCAATCGACACCCATTCCCCACGCGGTTCGATGCCAGTCCGCGACCGTCACCATCAGCTCGCACGGTTCGATCCGCGCGTTTCCGCGTCATCCGCGGCAAAGTCGTTCGATCCCGCAGTTACGGTCGAGTCGCGAACCAGGTGTCGTACCGATCGATAACGTCGCCGCACACTACTGCGGTCGACGTCGCAGCGCCTCGACCTCGGCCACCATGCCGCGCACCTGCGCGTCCACGAGAATGCGTCCCTTCGCGCGCGTCGCGAGCGTGGCATTGCCGAATGTCCCCGTACGCGACCACGTTTTGCCGTCGCGTACCGCGTCCGCAGAATCCCGCGTCAATCCGCCGGCTCCGGGATGGTAGTCGTTCGGTGCCTTTGCCATGCGCACCACCTCGGGATGCATGTACAGCATCATCGACGTCTCGATCTCATCTGCATGAGTGCCGCCCGCCTGCTGCCGCACGCGGTCCTCGGCCTCCCGGCCGACGTTCAGGATGTCGGTGTACACCATCGTGATCCCACTGGCCGCGAGCGAATCCTGTGCCGGTGCCAACGCCCGCAACGTTGACACGCCCGTGTTCAGCACGTAGAACCGCCGCGGTCCGTGCCGTGCAATCGAGCGCACAATATCGACGATCATGTCGCGCGCCGTTTCAATCCGAAGTGACGTCGAGCCCGGGTACTCGGTGAACGCCGGATAGAAGCTGTAGTTGATCGTCGGATAGACCACGACGCGGGTCGCCGAGGCCACGCGTTTCGCGAAATATTCCGCGAGCAGCCAGTCGTTGTTAAGCGGCAGATGCGGTCCGTGCTCCTTCGATTGCGCACCCAGCGGAATCATGACGATCGTGCTGCTGTCCAGCAGTGATTGCGCTTCGGTCCATGGTAGCGATTCAATGCGAACACTGCCCACGCGCGCCCGTGCATCGTGACCACCTGAAGGTCTCCGAGATTGCGCCCCCACCGCGTACACCGGCAGCATGACGACGGCCACGAGCAGCCACAGCAACCGTGTATAAAACATGCGCATACTCCGTCTCGTGTTTGTCTCACCTGGAACGATTGCGGGGGCTCCACAACGGAGCCCCCGCTCGCGTCTCACTACTCAGCAGTTTCTCTCTACTCCTGTCTCCCTACTCCCTACTCCCTACTCCCTACTTGCCATTGGCACTCAGGTCATTCCAGTTCATAATCGAGTTGAACCCGAGCATGAACGTCCCCTGCGTCTGCCAGCGCCAGAACGGACGAATGGTGAAGCTCACCACATGTCCCTTGCCGATCGGCGAATCAATCACGTTCGGACGGTTCGACAAGTTCGCCTGGCCTTCCAGCACGCCCGACAGTAGCATGTCGCGCGAACTCGCCGGCCACGACATCACGACGCGCGGCCGCATCTCTTCGAGCGTGCGTGACGCCGGCGCGACCGCACCACCGCCGCCGCCACGTCCACCGAAATCACCGAACGCCGGTGCGGCGGACGTCGACGCCGCGGGCCACATCTGCATCGGATCCCACTGCGAGTGCTCAACCCACGTCGACATCGGCTGCGTGTTCTGATACACACCGGCCGGGCCACCAAAACCGCCGGGGCCACCACCGCCACCGATCGCCGTGCCCGCGAGTGCCGCGGACGAACCCGGTCGCAACACATCTGTCTTGGAAATCGGCGCCGCGGTCGGCGTCATCGGAACGCCCGCTTCGAGCAGCGTGCCACCGCTGAAATACACTGGGAGCTGATTCACGTTGAAGCCGTACGCGATCGGGCTCGTCATGTCGGTGATGACGCCGCGCAAAATCGTACCGCGGTTCACCAAGCCCGGCGCGGCCGTCGGCCGCAAGCCCGGCGTCAGGTTGTACGTCGGGAAGATCGCCGACGTGCCGCCCTCGGTGATGAGTGTGCCACCCTGCTGCACGAACTCGTAGAGCATTCTGAGTCCGTCTTCGCCAAGACCGCCACGTGTATCGGCCGTACTGTCGGGATAGCCGAGCGCCGGATATTCCGCGGTGCGCTGATATGGAATCGGCTTGCCCTCGGTTGGCGGTGTCTGTCCAACCGCGCCCCCATGCGGCCACATGATCACGTCGAACTTCGCGCGCAATGATCCCATTTTGCGCACGCTGTTCTCGCCGAAGTAGTGATACGGGATCTTGTAGTAGTCGAACGCCGCACGCACCCAGCCTTCATCCTGTGTGTTGCCCCAGCTGTGGATGTAGCCGATACGCGGAATGTCGAGATCGTGTGACTTGACCGTCGGCACAATATCCACCGCCCACGCCGACAACCCGAGTTCCGTCAACGCTGCACCAAGCTTCGCCTTGTCGGCCTTCGCGATGAGGAACGATCCCGCACCGAACGTGTGGCCCGCGGCTTCGAACGGCGCTTCGGCGGCCGCCATCTTCACGGTCGGGAAGCGATAACGGAATGCGACGAGGTTGTTGTCACCGGTGTGTTCGACGATCACCGTGTTGCCCGTGCCGGCAATACCACCGGCCGCAGTCACATGCCCCTTCACCGGCGTCATCGACGCGGTGAGCAGCGACGGATCCTTGATCTCGCTCAGGATGATGTTACGCATCATCTGATAGGTCCACCCCGTGTCGTCGTACGGCGACGGATTCGTCGTCGGATAATTCTGAATCGAAAAGTACATGTCCGCGATCGTGCGCAACGGCTGATCGCCACGAATGATCCAGTCGCCCTTCTTCACACGCACGCCACCGAACGTCGCGTCGGCGTTCGCGACCTGGAACTCGAGCCCCTGATCGATCAGTTCATTCACCGCTTCCGCCGCGTTCGCCTTCGCATGCTGCGCCGCGGGAATGACCCACCCCTTCACCGGACCCATCGTGCCCTTCTTGATCGCGTTCTTGTTCTTGATCCAGTAGTTCTCGAGAAAGCGCTCGCGCTCTTTGCCCGTGTTCCACAGCGCGTAGAGCACGGCGGACTCCTGAATATTCGTGTTCGCGCGCGCGCCCCACTTGATATCGTTCGGTGTGGGATTCGGACGAAACCACTCACGACTCTGGTTGTAGTTCGTGCCACCGAGAATGCGCGTCAACGCGGTGTCGGCCGCCGCGGCCTTCGGCGCCGCCGCACCAGCCGCCGGAGCCGCCGCGGCCGCCGGCCCATTGACCGCCAACGGGCCGACACCGGCGCCACGACCACCACCTGCCGTCACGCCATCGCAGCCAGCGCCGTAGCTCTGCACTTCGTAAAAGCGACCGATCGCGTTGTGCGAGTGCACGAGGAAGAACATGTAGTTCGGCACCCAGCCATCGTAGAATCCATAAGTCCACACGCCCGGCACGCCTTGTTTCGTCATTTCCATGACGTCGTTCTCGGCCATCCACCACCATTCGTTGATGGTGATCGGATCGAGCTGTTCGTTGTACGGACCCGTGCCCGTCGACACGTAGAGCAACGTCTGCGCTTCGTGCAGATCGTGCATGATCGTCGGATGGAAATCTGACGCGACGCCGCGCACGTTCTGCGTCAGCTTGAGATACTGGCCCATGCCGTCGCGGTTGTTGTCGTGCGCGACATATTTGCCCCAGTACGGCGTCGGCAGACTCAGTCCCGTGCGCTGCCGGTAGCACGCGCCGTCGACAATCTTGTCGCGGCCGTCGGTTTCGATGACCGGCGTGATCAGCGTCAGCACATTCTTGCGAATGCCGCTGATCATCGCGCCATCATCGACCACGAGACGGTACGCCAGTTCCATCAACATTTCGGGTCCGCCGGTCTCCGTCGAGTGCATGCCGCTCGTCAGGTAGTACACCGGCTTGGCCAGACCAAACAGCTGCTTCGCACGCTGCTCGCTCGTCTTGCGCGGATCCGCCAGCTCGGCCAGGTAGCCCTTATACTGGTCGAGATTTTTGATGGTCTCCTCATCGGCGATGACCATCAGCGACATCTCACGCCCTTCCTCCGACTTGCCAATCGTCAGGTACTTCGCGCGCGTCGGCGCCGCCTCGGCGACGGCCTTCAGATAACGATTGATGTCGCCCGAATGCGTCAAAAAGCCCGGCGTGCCGACAATGCGATTGATGCCCGCAAACTTAAGCGTCGTCGGCACCTTGTCCGAGAACGGCATCGTCGACACGAGCTCCGTCGTGATGCGCGGATCGGTCAGGTGTTGCTTGATCAGGCGCGTGTATTCCTCGTCGATCTTCTGCGTGGTCTGCGCCGACATGGCTGGCGCCGATACGAAGGACGCCGCGCCGAACGACGCGACCAATGCAGACCAGACGAGCCGGCGCATCGAGGTGGTGGAACCCGACATCCTGCCTCCTGTGGTGGTAAAAAAGAACGTCGGACGCACCGGCGGTATGAGCGAGCAGTCCAGACTCTGATATACGCGCAGCGGCCCGCTTTCGTGGGACCGTGGCTTTGGGACCATTGATTGCACGGGCGTCGATCAAACCGGACCCGCCTCCGCGCTCCGGCACCCTCAAAAAACCTGATCTCGCCGACCGCACGCGGCGGCCCGTCGCCCACACCGCACCATCCGCGTCGTGATCCGCGTGATCCGCGGCAAGGGTGTTTGTTTGGCAACGGCAGGAACGAACGGCCTTGCCGCGGATCACGCGGAAACAGCGCGGATTGTCCCGCGCGAGCCGACAGCATGAATCGTCACGCGACATGGTGCCGTCGCGGATGGCCAAAGCCCGATGTCAGGACGCCGGCTGCGGCCACGGGAACGTCACCGACTTCGGCGTATTCGCCGTCCCATCAGCTTGCCGCAACTGCACGAAAATCTCGATCGTCGATGGCGCGCCGTCGACGACATGCACGCGGAACTCGATCCATCGCGCGTCGTCGGCCGACTGCTCGAACGAGTAGCCCCAGACGAAGAACGCCTTCCCTTGCGCGCCGGCGCTGCGTGATTGCAACCGCATCGCCTCTGGCTCGAAGGCGCCGCCCGCCGTCTGCGACGACTGAATCCGCACGCTCCACGCCCCCGAGTCGAGATACGTTTCCTTGTACGCGACGAACGCGTAGTCGCCGTTCAGCACCGCATCGTACGCATCCACGTACGCGAGCGTCTCGTAGGTGATATTGTCTGTGTTGGCTGGGGCGGTAATTAGCATAGGTGTGCTCATTTTTCGGTTCCGGAAGGAGATGACAAGAACAGCAGCGATATTGGTTGCACTGGTCGCCTCCGTGCTGGCGATCGCTCCGACAATGCTAGTGGCACAGCGGACGCCGACCCTCATCGGCGTCTGGCGGATCTCACACGGCGTCGTGGCCCCGTGGGTCAAGCCGACCGATCCGAAGCCGAACGCCCACGAGTTCATCGGTGAGCGGGTCACTTTCACGACCGCGCGCGTTGACGGCGGCCCTCTGCTCCAATGCGCGCGACCGAACTTCGAGGTCACGCACATGCCCGCCGAGGGGTTCTTTCAGGGCGGCCTCCCGGCGCCGATGACACTGGCCCGCGAAGCACTCGGCTTCACCCGCCTGCCGGTGGTCGGCATCAGCCTCAACTGCGACGCGGGGCTGTATGCGTTTCATCAGGCCGACGCGCAGGCGATGCTCGTTGCCGTCAACAACGTCATCTGGACGCTCGACCGCTCCCCCGCAGCCCTCGCCGAGGCCGCCTCGCCCAGCGGCGTCATGCAGCGATTCCTCGAGCAGCACTTCGCCGGCGACATGGGGTTCCTCAACCCCGACGTGATGGCCAAGCGGGCGTTCTTCACGGATTCCCTCATCCAGCGAATCAACCGCTACTTCGCCAAGCCATCGCCCACGGATGAGACACCGGCCATCGACGGCGACCCGTTCACCGATTCGCAGGAGTACCCGACGCGATTGTCGGTCCGTGCCGGGAACGTCACGGGCGATCGGGCCGCGGTGAGCGTGCGTTTCGCCGACGGGTACCGCGTACGGCGCGTGACCTACCGGCTGCGCGCGCAGTCGGGACCATGGCACATCGACGACCTCCACTACTGCTGCGGGCAACCGAGCCTGCTTGCGCTCCTCGAGATGTAACGCCCGGCGGAAGCAGGCCCGCGCAGTGCTTGACCCCGCCATCGACGAGGCGGCATCTTGCAGAGCTACGGCTCTGTGATCTCTCTCACGCTCAAGAATGTCGATCCCACCGGCGGTCAGTTCTCCAACGTCTCCTGGTTGGAGTCGATGGATTGAACGGCTTCGCGCCGCCACCGCCGGTCGGTTCACGATTATTCGCGAACTCGGTCGCGGTGGCTTCGCCGCCGTATTTCTGGCGCAGCAGCTCCAGCCGAACCGTCGCGTTGCCATCAAGCTGCTGTTGCCGGCGCACCTTGATTCCGAGTGGGCACTGGAGCACTTCCGCGGCGAATCGCAGAAGATCGCCGAATGGCGGCACCAGTCGGTCGTGACGATCTACGAAGTGCATGAAGTCGAAGATCTGTTCTTCTTCGTCATGAGCTACGTCGAAGGTGGCTCGCTGCACGATCTGATCGGCTCGCAGGGTCCGTTGTCGATTCCGATCGCGCGGTCCGTGCTCGCGCAGACCGGCAGCGCCCTGCAGTACGCGCACCGGCAGGGCGTCACGCATCGCGACATCAAGCCGCAGAACGTGCTGATCGATATCGACGGTGGCGCCGTCGTGACCGACTTCGGCATCTCGAAGCAGTCCGGTGGCCCGAGCCATACGGTCACGGGCATGATCTTCGGATCGCCGCCGTATATGGCGCCCGAACAGTGCGAGAGCGGTGCGACCAGCACGCAGTCCGATCAATACGCGCTCGGCATCACCGTCTACGAGATGCTCGTCGGTACCGCGCCGTTCACCGGTCCGCCGATGTCCGTGCTGATGGCGCAGATCCAGAAACCCGTGCCGCTGCTGCGGACGATCCGCCCGGACTGTCCGCCCGACCTCGAAGCGGCCGTCGCGCGCATGCTCGCGAAAAATCCGGCCGATCGGTTTCCAACGATCGCTGACGCGCTGCAGGCGGCCGGCGCGGTCGAGCTGCCCGACTATGCTGCCGAACGTCGTGCGTTCGCGCAGGCCGCGCGCGACATCGCATCACGTGCGCAGTCGCAGGTGCTCGAGCTGTTGTCGATGCCGCCCAGGATCGAAGTCGGCGACAAAATCCCGCTGCAGGCGTCCGTGAAGACGTTGGCCGGATTGCCCGTTGATAATCCGCAGATCAAGTGGTCCGTTGACAACAAAGCGGTGGCGCAGCTCGATGACAGCAATGGTGAACTGACCGCGCTCGCCCCCGGCTTCACGACCGTGTTTGTGCGCGGCGGTGGCTCCGAACAGCAGGTGCGCGTCGATGTGGTTGCACCGCGCGCCGCGTCGATTCAAGTCGCGGGCCCCGTCGGTCCGCTCTCGCTCGGACAGCAGGCGCGCCTCACTGCGGTCGTGCACAGCAAGCACGGCCTGCCGGTCAGTAGCCCGACGACCTGGATCAGCGATGATCCACGCGTCGCGACCATCACGGCTGACGGCATGCTGAAGACGATGCGCGCGGGACGTACACGCATTCGCGCACAGGTCGACGAGGTCACGAGCGATTTCTGGATCGACGTGAAGTCGGCCGATGCCGCGGACGTGCGGATCACCGGTGCGCCCAGTGCGCTGTTCGTCGGCGACAGTCGTCAGCTCACACCGGTCGTGTTCGACCAGTCGGATCAGCTGCTCACCGATCGCCCACTGCAGTGGACCTCAAGCGATCGCGGGGTTGCGACGGTATCGCCAACCGGGATGGTGACCGCGTGCGCCGTTGGCGCGGTGACGATCACCGCGACGTGCGATGCGAAGACGGCGACGGTGTCGCTCCAGATCCGCGAAGCACAGGCGGCCGTCATCGAGTTGATCAAGCCGCCCGAGTCCATGCGCGTCGGCGACAGCGTGCGACTGCGTGCGGTCGTGCGCGATGCGCAAGGCAACGCGGTCGATCGCGTGCTCACGTGGATGACCGACGACGACACGATCGCCCGCATCTCCGTCGATGGCACACTGACGGCGATCGGTGCCGGACTCACCGTCGTGTCGGCATCGATCGATGACGTGGCCGCCGCAACGGCGGTCGATATCATCGCACGACAGACAACAGCGGTCATGGACAGCCCGGCGCTGCCACCGCGGCTCACAATGCCGCCGCTCGACAACGCACCCACTGGTGCGACGGCCGTGTTCGGCGCCGGCGCGACCAAACCACCGGTGATGCCGTCGTTCCCGGTCGATGCGGTCGTGCCAACCGTCGCCGACGACAAGTCCGACGCAAAAGCGAAAGCCGATGCGAAAGCGGATGCGAAAGCCGCCAAGAAGAAGGACAAAAAGAGTGCGCCGGCGTCTGCGATCGATGCTCCGACGCCGGTATCCGAGCCGTCGCTTGTGGCGCCCACCTCGGCATCCGGCGGCTCGTCGATGAAGTTCATCGTTGCCGGCGGCGTGGCACTCGCCGCGATCGCGCTGGTGGTCGTGATGAACACGCGTGGCGGATCGAGCACCGACGCCGCACCGGCGACGTCGTCGCCGGCCACGGCCGCAGCGCCGGCCGTCGCGCCGCCGTCGACCGCACCGGTGTCAGAGCCGGCGGCGGCAACGAAGCCCCCCGCGCCGACCGCGACAGCGCCGGAGCAACTCGCCAAGGCCCCGATGGTGACGCCGCCCAAGGCCGATCCGCGCGCCGCAAACCTCGCCCGACGCGGTGCCGACAACACGCCATCAAATGCACCGGCGAATCCGAGGCAAAAGGCGACCGCAGCCGCCACCCCGCAAGCGGCTCCGCAACCGACGGCGACCGCACCGGCACCGGTCAACACGCCGACAGCTCCGGTCGCCACCGCGCCCGCCACCGCGGCACCGGTCAACGACGCCGCGGCCAACGAAACGCGTATTCGCCAACTGGTGGCGGAGTACGCGGGTGCGCTCGCCGGTCGTAAACTCGACGAAGCCGTCCGTCTCTTCCCGAAGATGCCCGACGCGACGCGCTCGGGTTGGAAAACGTTCTTCGGTCAAGGGACCGAGATGCGCGTCGATTACAACGTCGGCAGCGTCTCAGTGAACGGAAAATCCGGCGTCGCCAAAGTCAGCGGCACGCACAAGTTCATCCCGGCCGACGGCAAAGCGATGTGCCTGCCCGTCACGATGCAGTTCCGCGTCGAAGACGTCGGCAACAACTGGCGCATCGACGGACTCGACCAGAAAGCCGGCGACGCGAAGAGCTGCAAATAGTGTGTTGCTGTGGTAGTTCGTTGCGGTCAGAACACCCGCTCGAGGCCTAGCGTCCAGATGAAGTTCGCCTGCATGCCGCCGGACTTGATCGGCACCACGCCGTTGGCCAGCAGCGTATATCCGTTCACCAAGAAACGACCGCCCGCCGACAACGCGATCGGGTTGTCCTTCTCATTCGGAATATTCGAGCCCTGCACCGTGCGCACCGGTGACGCCGCTGAAAACGTCACATTCGGCGGCAATTTGCCCGCGTCCCCACCGGCTTGGAATTCCGAGAGGATATCGACCGCGAGCGTGGCCCGCTTGTTCAGCATCTGATCGAAACCGAAGGAACCGAGCAACGCGTTGTTCTCTGACGTCCCCGTCCGCAGTGCGTAGCCAACGTTCGCGTGCGGTGAGAAGTTGCCATACGTGGCGGATCCAATTAACAGGGCATTCGCCGCCACGGCGCCTGCACCGCGGAAATTCGACTCGTCGCCGATGGGGATTCGCACATTGGCGAGAATCGCGAGTCCCGACGTGCTGGTGTTCTTGATATTGAACTTCGCGCGCGCCGTGATGTCGCCCAAACCCGAGCTCGATCCCTTGACGGTGTCGCGCGTACTTGACGTCGGCGCCTGCACAGTACCGAAGTTATGGAAGCCCGTGATCACACCCGTCGGGTTGTAGATCTGCGCAAAGCCCGTAGCCTCGAGCGATGACGCAATAATCGGCACCGCGACGCTGACGTCGAGGCGATCGGTCACGCCGTATGTCGCGCTCAACGTGCTGACCTGCAGACTGATCTTCATCTTGAGATCGATGCCGACGACATCGCTCTCCGTCGGGTCGTTGCCGAGTCCCGGCGCGCCCACATCTTGGTGCGTGAGGTTGATGGAGATCTTATCCATCGACTGCCCGCGCAACTTGCTGAAGGCGATGTTCGACGTGCTCACGCCGATCAGGTAGCGTCCTTGCCCCATCGTCGCGGCGCGCTCGGCGAAGATCGGTCCAAACGAACTGGTCGACTGCACCGGGGCGCCGTTGACGAACTTGAACGACGTGCCGCTGCTCGTCGCGCTGATCGGCAGGCGACCGACCGAGGCGGTGATCGAGTTCGTGAGGAACTCAGACAATTGCGTGCTCGCCGATTGCGCCGAGATCAGAAAGTGGGTCTGGTGTGTACCCGCACCGGTGACCAAACAGAGCGGCTGACCGCACGATCCGAAACGAATCAGATCGCCGATCTGACCGGTCAGTGACTGTTGTGCAGCAAGTGCGGACGGCATGGCGGCGAACAGTACCGCGAGTGCCGTCGACCGAAGGCGAGTGTTCACAGGGACTCCGTTCAGGGTTGTGTTTGGCGCGCGCCGCCGTTGATCCAGTTCTTCACCAGATCAACCAGGTTCGTCGGGACAGTCGTCCCCGCATTCGTCGGCATCGGATAGGCGCCGGCCGTCTTCTGCATCTGGTAGATCATGTAACTGTTTGTTGCACTGTATGGCAAGACGCGCTTGGTGTAGACGTTCGCCAACGACCACGACCCGTTCAACGTCGCGATCGAATTTACGTTGACGGTGTTGTTGAACGAGTTCGTGGCAGTCGTCATCACCACAGACGCGTGGCACGATGCGCAATACACGCCAAACACCTGCGTCTGCACATCGGTCAGCGCCGGCGCGTTGAACTTTGCCGTGACGGACACGTTGCCGCTCAGCGTCAGCACGCACGTGCCCGTGCCGGAACAGGCACCGCCCCACCCGAGGAACGTGTAACCGCCGGTATTTGGCGCGGCTGTCAGCGTCACCGACGTGCCGACGGCGTAGGTCAGCGTACAGGTACCGTTAGTCACCGGCGAGGCCCCGGACAGCTGCGCCGTGCACGCGATGCCGCCACCGCTGACCGTGCCGACCCCGTTGCCGTTACCGTTGGTGATTGTGAGCGCCGCCGGTGCCGTGAAGCTCGCCGTCACCGAACGCGCCTGCGACATCGTAACATTGCACGTGGTCGCGCTGCCAGCGCACACACCGCCCCAGAGCGAGAACACGTGCCCGCCGGGACTCGGCGTAGCCATCAGCGTTACAACCGTGCCGTCGTTGTACGAGCTCAGACACGTGCCCGTGGACGATGCGCCGATGATACTGCAGTTGAGGCCACTCGCCGAGATCGTGCCATTGCCAGTGCCACCACCGCTTAGGACGGACAGCGCATACGTCACGGGCAAGACGAACGACGCGGTGACCGTACGCGCTTGGGACAGCGTCACCACACATGTCGTGGACGTGCCCGTGCATGCGCCGCCCCAGCCCGCAAATGTGCTGACGCCGCCCGTGGCCGCCGCCGTAAGCGTGACCACCGTACCCGACGCAAAGGTGCCGAAACAGGCGCCGCTCTGCGACGCGGCGGAGACGTTGCAGTTAAGTCCACTGCCCGTCACGCTGCCCGTGCCGTTTGAACCGCCCGACATGATCGTCAGGGAATACGAACTCGCCGGCGCCGAAAACGATGCGGTGACCGAACGCGCTTGCGACATCGTGATGACGCACGCAGCCGACGTCCCGGCGCACGCACCACCCCATCCAACGAAGGCGTGTCCGCCGACGGCGGCCGTCGCCGTCAATGTCACCGAGGTATTCTGCGTGACGTTCGATGTGCACGTCCCTGACGTGCTCGCGGCAGTGATCGTGCAATTGATGTTGCCGTCGGCGATCGTCGCCGTGACGGTGCCGTTGCCCGTCCCGCCGCCCGAACCGACCGTCAGCAGAAACAGCACCGGCGGCGGACCGAAGCTCGCCGTAACCGAACGCGCCTGGCTCAGCGTGACCACGCACGTCGTCGCGGTGCCAGAGCACGAACCGCCCCAGCCGAGGAACGTGTATCCGCCAGCGGCCGGCGCTGCGGTCAGTGTCACCACCGTGTTCTGCGCGACGCTCGACGAGCATGTGCCCGTCGCGTTGGCGCCCGTGATCGTGCAGCTGATGTTGCCGTCGGCAATCGATGCGGTCACCGTGCCGTTGCCAACACCACCACCTGATGCAACCGTCAGCGGAAAGCGCACGACCGGCGCATTGAAGCGCGCCGTCACGGCGCGCACGAGGTTCATCGCGACGCTGCAGGTCTGCGCGGTGCCACTGCACGCGCCGCCCCATCCATTGAACGTAAAACCGCCAGTGGCGGGCGCCGCGGTCAGGACCACGGTCGACGTATCCGCGAACGATGCGGAGCAGGTGCCGGACTGCGTGGTCGTCGTGATGCTGCAGTTGATGCCAGCGCCGGTGACCGTTCCGTTACCGTCACCGGCGCCCGACGCCACCGTCAACGAGGTCGGCGTGCGGAAGCTCGCGGTCGCATTGCGTCCTTGCGACATCGTGGTGGTGCACGTCGCCGACGTCCCGGTGCAGGCATCGCCCCAGCCCGCAAATACGTGGCCTCCCGTCGCCGCGGTCGCCGTGAGCGTCACAGATGTGCTCGGCACATACGACGACGAGCAGGTGCCGGACTGTGCCGCAGCGGTAATCGTACAGTTGACGCCACCGTTGCCGGTGACCGTTCCGTTGCCCGTGCCGCCACCCGATACGACAGTCAGCGGCAACGTGAAGAGCGCGAAGTTCGCGGTCACTGTGGCGCCGCTCGCCATCTTGAAGAGGCAGGTGGACGTGCCGCTGCAGGAGCCGCCCCATCCGGCAAAGACGCTCCCCGACGCCGGGTTCGCGGCCAGAATGACGTCGCTGTTTTGCGCGAAGGATAGGATGCAGGTGCCACTCGAGAGCACCCCCGCCATCTGACAGCTAATGCCGCTGCCGCTGACCGTGCCGCCGCCAGCGCCGGCCGCCGACGTCACGGTCAGCGTTGCCTGTTGGGGGGCGGTGGTTTTATCGGCCTTCGGACAGGCGGTCAGGCCACCGATCAGCACGGAAGCGGTCAACGCCAGGGCGACCCTACGCCGCTCACTGCGCGCTTGCACCGCGCTTCTGGCTCGTGTCACGAGCGTGCGAATATGAATCACCGTAGCCCCTCCATCCTCGGAATAGAACGCGACCCAAGCATCACGCCATCGCGCTCGCGAATTTCTCTGGTAATTGTGCGAGTTAGCCGCTCCCTTCGCCAGACACCGGGCCCAAGTCTGGGCCCCCGTCTCGCTCGACTGGCTGCGTCTCCCTACTCCCTACTCCTTTCTCCCTACTCTTTCGCGGGTGCGTCGCCGAATGGACGTACAGGCTCTCGACCTTTGCCCGCGCCCACGGGGTTTTGCGCAGGAACTTGAGCGATGAGTTCACGCTGGGCTCATGCGTGAAGGACCGGATGTCGATCCGGTCACCGAGCCCCGCCCAGCCGTATCGATCGACCAGATGCTCGATCATGGCTTTGAGGGTGATGCCGTGCAGCGGGTCGGTCATCAGCCAATGTTCGTGGTGGACGCGTGCGCCAAGCCGAGTGTGCGCAGCACTGCCGCAATCTCATCGAGTGTCGCCGGATCGTCGATGGTCGGCGGCACCGAATACGGCTCGCCGGAGGCGATCGTCCGCATCGTCTTGCGCAGCACTGTCCCGGAACGGGTCTTCGGGAGCCGCGTCACGACCGCGACCTGCTTGAAGTTCGACACCGGCCCGATCTGGTCACGCACGGTCTGCACCAATTCGGCGGCAATGACGGCGTGCTCACGCGTCACGCCGTTCTTGAGCACCACCAGCCCGACGGGCAGCTGCGTTTTGAGTGCGTCCTTCACGCCGATCACCGCATACTCCGCGACATCGGGATGGTTCGACAGCGCCTGCTCCATCGAACCCGTCGACCGATTGTGCCCCGCGACGATGATGAGGTCGTCGACCCGTCCCATGATGAAGAGATAGCCGTCCTCGTCGATATACCCGCCGTCGCCAGTGAGGTAGTAGCCGGGATATTTCGTCAGATACGTGTCGATGTAGCGCGCGTCGTTGCCCCAGAGCGTCGGCAGTGAGCCCGGCGGCAACGGCAGACGAATGACGACGGCGCCTTGCTTGTTGGCGGGCACGGCGTGGCCGTCGTCGTCCAGAATCTCGACGACGTAGCCCGGCACCGGCTTCGTTGGCGACCCCGGCTTCACTGAAAGCGCCGTGAGTCCGAGACAATTCGCGGCGACCGGCCAGCCCGTTTCGGTCTGCCACCAGTGATCGATGACCGGTTTCTGTAGCAGCGCGCGCGCCCAGTGATACGTGTCGGGATCGAGACGTTCGCCGGCGAGAATGAGCGCGCGAACGCGAGACAGGTCCTATTTCGCAAAGAATGTGCCTTTCGGATCCTCACGCTTGATCGCACGGAACGCCGTCGGCGCCGTCAGCAGCGTGCACACGTTGTACTCGTCAATCACGCGAGCGCGACGGCGTGTCCGCCATTATCGCGCACGACACCTTTGGGCATGCCCGTCGTGCCAGACGTGTAGAGGATGTACAGGGGATCGGTCGCCTTGAGCGGCACGCAATCGACGGGCGTCGCGTCACGCATCGTGTCCTGCCAATCGAGATCACGTCCCGCCGTCAGCGTGCACCGATGCACGTCGCGCTGCAGCACGACACAATGCCTCGGCGCGTGCGACGCGAGCGCGAGGGCCTGATCGAGTAGCGGTTGATACGGCACGATGCGCTGCACCTCGATGCCGCAGCTCGCGGTCAGCACGACGTTCGGCCGCGCGTCGTCGATACGCACGGCCAGCTCGTTCGGTGCGAAGCCGCCGAAAACCACCGAGTGCACTGCGCCGATGCGGGCACCCGCATACATGCCGATCAGCGCCTCGGGCGTCATCGGCATGTAGATGACCACGCGATCTCCGCGCTCCACACCGAGCGATCGGAGCACGCCGGCGAAGCGTGCCACCGCATCGAGCAGTTCCCGATACGTGATCGTGCGTTTCGTGTTCGTGACGGGACTGTTGTAGATCACCGCTGCCTGCTCCCCGCGTCCGTTCAGCACGTGTCGATCAATCGCGTTGAAGCACGTGTTCAGTTCGCCGTCGGCAAACCAGCGATAGAGCGGTGCCGCCGAGTCATCGAGGACACGATCCCAGGGCCGGTCCCAGTGCAACAGTGCCGCGGCCTCGCCTCAGAACGCCTCCGGATGTGCGGTTGAGGCGAGGTCGGCGGACGCATACGTCGCGGTGCGGAGGGAATCAGGCATGGATGAATCATGTACCATCCAGCAGATTTTGGTTACACTGGCAGATCCCTTCTTCAAACATGTGGGTCTATGAGCGACACCCCGCCGGGCTCGTCACGCACGCACTTCGCCACCTGTCCGCTCTGTGAAGCCGCGTGCGGCATCGTGGTCACGACCGAGATGGTCACGACCGACGCCGACCGCATCACCGACATTCGCGGTGATGCCGACGATCCGGCGAGTCGCGGCCACATCTGCCCGAAAGCCGTCGCACTGAAGGATCTGCACGAGGATCCCGATCGTCTGCGCCGACCGGTCAAACGCGTCGGCACCGAATGGGTCGAGATCTCGTGGCGTGAAGCGATCGATCTCACCGTGCACGGTATTCGCAACGTGCAGCAGCGCCACGGCCGCGACGCGATGGCCGTGTACCTCGGCAACCCGACGGTGCACTCACTGGGCGCGATGCTGACAGCACCCGCCTTCAGCAGGGCGCTCGGTTCGAAGAACCGGTATTCGGCGACATCGGTCGATCAGTTGCCGCACCATTTGGCCGCACTCGAGTCGTTCGGTCATCCGCTGTTGATTCCGATTCCGGATATCGATCACACCGATTGCTGGATCATCTTCGGCGCGAATCCGGCGGTATCGAACGGGTCGCTGATGACTGCACCTGATGTCGTGACCCGGCTCAAGGCGATTCGCGAACGTGGTGGCGACGTCATCGTGATCGATCCGCGTCGCACGCGGACGGCGGAGCTGGCGAGTGCGCACCACTTCATCACGCCGGGCACGGATGCGCTGATGCTGATGGCGATGGTGCAGGTGATCTTTCACGAGGGGTTGGAGCGACCTGGCCACGTCGCGGCGTTCACCGATGGCATCGACGCGTTGCGCGCCGCGAGTGCGCCGTTTACGCCAGAGCGTGTCGCGGATGCGACGGGCGTTTCGCCTGACGTGATCCGTGCGCTGGCGCGGCAGCTGGCGACGACGCCGCGCGCCGTGGTCTACGGCCGCGTGGGCGTGAGCATGCAGTCGTTTGGCTCGCTCTGTCAGTGGCTGATCACGGCGCTCAACACCATCACCGGACATCTCGATATGGTTGGTGGCGCGATGTTCACCGCGCCGGCGGTGGATCTGCTGCGCGGTGGTGGGCCCTATGGTGGATCGGGACGTTACGGGCGATGGAAGAGTCGCGTACGCGGGCTCGAGGAGTTCGGCGGTGAGTTGCCGGTGTCCGTGCTTGCGGAAGAGATGGATACGCCGGGGCAGGGACAGGTGCGCGGACTCATCACGCATGCGGGCAATCCGGTGCTGTCGACGCCGAACGGCGCGCGGCTCGATCGCGCGATCTCGAGTCTCGAATTCTATGTCGCGATCGACTTCTACATCAATGCGACAACGCGGCACGCGCATGTCATTTTGCCGCCGACGGCGGGACTCGAACGCGATCACTACGACCTCGTCTTTCACGCGCTCGCAATTCGGAACACGGCCAAATGGTCACCGGCGGTCATGCGGCCAACGCGCGGTGCGCGTCACGACTGGCAAATCCTGGGTGCGCTGACCGCGCGACTGACGAGGGGCAGCGTCTCGAAACGCATGAAAGCGTGGGGCTTGTGCAAGTACGCCGACGTGGTGAAGCTGCGCGGTCTGATGAAGCATGCCGTCAAGGGCAGCCGTTACGGCGAGCGCGTGTCGATGCATGCGTTGGAGCGCGCACCGCACGGTGTCGATTTCGGACCGCTGCAGCCGATGTTGCCCGCGCGCTTGCGATCGGCGAATAAGCGCATCGCCTTGGCACCGCAGCGATTGCTGGATGAAGTGCCGCGACTGTTGGCACTGTTGGGCGTTGCTGCGACCGAGGGCGCTGCGCGCGACGCGGACACGCTGCTGCTGATCGGCCGTCGGGACGTGCGCTCGAACAATTCGTGGATGGCGAACAGTGAGCGGCTCGCGCGCGGCGTTCGGCGTTGTACGCTGCAGATGCATCCCGCCGACGCGTCGGCGCGTGCGATTGTCGACGGTGCTCGCGTGACCGTCACATCGCGCGTGGGTTCGGTCGACGTGGACGTCGAACTTACGGACGTCATGAAACCGGGCGTCGTCTGCCTGCCGCACGGGTGGGGGCACGATCGTGAGGGCGTGCGCCTTCGCGTGGCGACGGCACACGGCGGCGCGAGCATCAACGATCTCACCGACGACCAGCGCGTCGACGCCTTGGGCGGCAACGCCGCGTTCTCCGCCACCGCGGTACGCGTGTCGACTCCGGATCTGGCGCACTGACGCACCGAGTTGGCGCAGCCGCTCGCCGGTAGGCAGCCAAGCCTGCTCGAACGTGTTGAGTGGGACGTATCTGAGGGCGGAAGGCACGTGCTCCCGATTGTACCAGACGTCCGGGTTCGCCGCCGCCACCGGCGCCAGCCCTCCTCGCCGTGCGCGCGAGCACACCACATATTTCCCACACTCCGATTGAATTTCCTTCCTGGGATGCTGCCCTGCAACTCGCCTACACCATGCACCAGCGACAGCTGCTGCAGTACGCGCGAGCCATGCAACCACCAGCGCCGAGGTAGACGTACCTGGATCAACCTGCCGCACGTATAACCACGATGCATGTTTGTCCGATGACCACGCCGGGCGTTCCGCCAATCGCGCACCTTAGCGGACCGATCGTCGTACCCGTCGCGCCGATGGTGCTCGTCGGCAGGCCGCCCGCTGCGCGGCTGGGCGAGCCCCCGGTGCACGGAGGCACTATTGTGTTGGGCGCTCCAAGCGTACTCGTCGGTGGCTGATCTTTCGTGGAGAGATTTATGAATGCGTTCCGCACCCTGCGCTGCATCGGCGCGCTGTTGGTTGGCTTCGCGCTCGTCACCGCCGTCGGATGCGACCACAGCCCTACGCATCCGGCGGGCATCGCGGCTGTTCGGCTTTCGCTCAACGCGAGCGTGGTCGCGGCCGCCGGCGCCGTCGTCGACGCGACGGTGTCGTACACGCCGCCCGGTGGCGGTGCCGCGACGATACTCGCCCAGAATTCAGTAGTGGTCACGACGGCCGGCGCTGATGCTTCGCTGTCGCTCACGGCGGACATCGCGACGTGCGTTCGCCAAGCGCCACGAGGTAGCGCGTGCGCGATCGACCTGGTCGTGCGACTCACTCGTGATGGCGCGGTGCTCGACCAATCCACGCAGCGCATGAACGTTGCCGCATCCGATAATGTCGTCGCCGCGCAGGCTGTACAGTTGAACGAGGTTGCAACCCTGCGTGTGACGCCGGCGACGATAACAAACGCCGAGCCGGGCGATTCGATCACACTCACGGCCACGACGTTTGACCGCAACGGGAATGCCGTCGCGGGACGCGCCGCGACGTGGTCGGTGGTGAGCGGAGGCGTCACCGTGAGTGCGACTGGCGTTATGCGCGCCGTCTCGCTCGGCGCGGCGGTAATTCGCGCGACCGCAGCGGGTCGCTCGCAGGATGTCTCGTTTACCGTGGTGCCGCCCACCGTGGCGACGCTCACGTTGGCGCCCCTCGATACGCTGGTGTCCAGTGGGGGTGCGATCACGCTTCGCGTGGTCGCGCGCTCGCTCAACGGCACCGTGCTGACGGGAAAGGCATTCACGTTCACGTCGTCGGCGTCGGCAATAGCGGCAATCAACACGACGGGTGTAATCACCTGTCTCAGCGCCGGAACCTCGACGATTACCGCCCGATCCGCTGATGGGCGCGGTGGTGCGACCATCACGGCGACGACGACCCTGCGATGTGATACGCCATCGGCCTTCAGTGCGTCGCCGTCGGCGCTGAGCTTCGACACCGAGCAAAGCCAACCACTTCCACCGGCCAAGACGGTGGCAATCACGAATGCGGGCGGCGGGAGTCTTGGGACGATTGCGATCTTATTACCGACCGACCCGTTCATTACCGCAACGCTCGACAAGACCACCGCGCCAGCAACGCTCACGGTGCGACCGACGACGAACCTCGCCCCAGGCGTCGTCGTGACATCGCTTGTCATCGTCACGTCGAGCACCTCGGGCGTGGCACCGGCAACAATCGTCGTCACGAACACCGGGAGATCGTCAACGCTGGCGGGTCGGTTCAGTGGCGCGGTTGTGAATGCCGCGAGCGGCGTGCCGGTGGCGAATGCGAGCGTCGCGATTCGTCGCGCCGACAATTCGCTTGTCGACCAGGTCGTGACCGGTATCGATGGTCTCTGGACATCCAATCCAATTCTCGCTGGCACGTACAACGTGGTCGTGACGGCGACTGGATTCCAGGTCGGACAAATCTTCAACCAAACAGTCGTCGTGGGTCCGACCGTGCCCGTGACGCCGCTCACGAGGCTGCAACTCGTGTTAGTCAGCTCGGGTACCGGGATCATCTCCGGTACAGTCGCGGACGCCACCGGCAATTTTCCCGAAAACAATGTCACACTCCAGTTGCGCGCCGGCCTCTTCAACATAGCTGGTACGGTACTCGCGACGGCGATCAGCAACGTCAATGGCTTTTACTCATTCGCCACACAGCCAAACGGCTCGTATACCGTTCGGGCATCGAAAGTCGGCTACGCCGACGGCGTCGTCATTGTCACTGTCGTCGCAGGCAATGTCACCGCGCCGGTGGTATTCATCTCCCCGGCCGATCAGAACGTGGTCTGGCGTTTCGTGTTGTCGTGGGGCGCAACACCAAGTGATCTCGATGCGCATCTCACGGGGCCAATAGTCAACTCGGCGACGCGCTTCCAGGTGAACTTTTTTTCGAGGGGGTCATCGACGGCGTCTCCGTTCGCGACGCTGGATGTTGACCAAACACTTGGCTTCGGACCCGAAACGATCACGATTTCGCAGCAGATTCCGGGCGTCTATCGCTACTACGTACACAATTTTTCCGGAGAGACGGCACTGCGCGTGTCAACGGCGCGCGTCGATGTGTATCAAGGCAATACGCTCGTGCGCCAGTTTTTCCCGCCGCAGCAAGACGGTAACTACTGGAGCGTTTTTGAAATCAGCGGCACCACGATAACGCCGCTCAACTCGATCGGCTCGGTGGAGCCCACGATCGCGCCGCCGTCGCCCTCGACGCAGAGCATCGATTCGGCCGCCGCCCGTGCTGCCGCCGAATGGCGATCGTTGGCTCCGTGGCTCTGGACCAAGCAGAAGCGCTGACCTTTTCCGGGATACAGGAGATGGCGGACGCGCTTCCACAACAGGAAAGCGATCGACTCGGCAACGCACTCGCGGCCTACTACGAGGCGGCGTGGGCAGATGGCGTCGGCAAGCTGTTCGACAAGGAATAGCCAACGACACGCAGCCAAGCGGCCGCTGACGATCGTCAGCGGCCGGCAAGCGCGCTAGCGTGCGGAGATCGTCAGACCGGCGGTGAAGCTCATGATCGTGGTCGACACGCGCTGCGTTTTCAGGGTGCCTTCGGACACGCGCACGGTGGGTCGCCACTCCATGTCACCGATCGGCAGCGACAGGCCCAGCGTCGCACCGATGGCGGTCAGTTCCGCGCCGATGAAGCTCTTGTCGACAGGCAGTCCGGAGTGCTGACGAACATCGACCCCGATCACGAGAGATGGACGGCCGGCGGAGCCAATCAATCCTGAGCCGCTCGCTTCGATGTAGTTGCCGCTCGATCCAACTACGGCGACACCGGCGGCGTCTTTGAACGTGCTGCGAAAGCGATCGCTGAATTGCAGCGTGAAGTCGCGGATACGTGGATTGGCGATCTGGAGCGACATGGTCGCAGACCCGGTGGGGCCGAGTTGGTAGTCGTCGGTTTGTGTTTTGCCGTCGGAAATCGAACGGAGCTGGTCAGTGCCGTACAGATCGCCCACGAGACCGATCGACAATCGATTGGCGCCGACGAGTCCGTCGGCTCCCAAGGACACGTGCACTGTTTTTCCCGGCACCAGCTCGGTTCGTGCGCTCTTCCCCGCTATCGCGACTTCGAGCGGCGAGTAGGTGCCGCGCTGTTCGAAGGCACCACCCAGCGCAACGGCCCAATCGCCGACCCGGTGCGCGAATACCGCGCCCACAGTCCCACCCACGCCGACACCTGGCACCGTCACCGCCGCGCCAAGCGCCGGAGCGGCCACGACCCGCACGACATCATTTTGTTTCGCCGACAGACCGGTTGCGCCGGTCGGAATATTGACGCCGAACGTCACGTGCAGCGCGTCGCCGATCACACGACCCGTCGCGCGCACACGCAAATCCGTCACGCCACTCATCGACCGCGCGACGCCGCTCGAGGCGCTATCCGTGACGAGCTGACTCGAAAACGCGGCGCCGCTGATAGACGCCGTCCATCGTGAACCGAGCGGGAGATCCACGAGGAACGGAGCGGCGATCTGTGTCGCACTCTTGACGCGAATCGAGTCGAGCGGCACCGAGGTCCCGAATTGCCACGATTGATACGTTGGCGCGACGATGAGTGAACGACCGCCTTGCGCGCACGCGTCCTGCGTTCCCGCAACGGGCATACCCACGAAAACGGCAAGGACCGCGCCTGCGGCGCCTGTCATGCCGACGCGCCCGACGCCACGCCGCATCGCCCGACAGACGGTTGACTGTATCGGTCGAGGACTCATGGCGTGCGCACGCTGATCGTGATGGTGATAAGCTGTTGGCGCGACACCGGGACATCGACGCCGGAGCCCACGAGGGCCGTCGTCGGCCGATTCACCAGATCTCTGGAGATCGCGATCGCCCGCAGGATGCTCTCCGGCGCTGGAGCCTCGTCAACGGCGACTCCCGACACGGACGCCGCGCGCTCGGCGGCTTCGGTGAAATTCGGATCGATCTTGGTGGCCGCTCGATAGTAGGAATTCGCCGCGGTCAGATCGCGCGCTTGCTCGGCGCGAGCGCCTTTCCCGTAGGCCACGAGCGCCGCGAGGCTTTGCGTGGCGCGGCGTTCGACTGATCGCCGCTCGGCTGGCGAGAGCGTGACGCCCAGCGCGTCGAACAAGCGAAAGACCATTGCCTTCTGCGCGTCGAAGATCTGATTCACCGTGGCGTCGCCAGATAGCGATGCGTCAACCACGCCGCTCGTCACGTTGGCGACCTTCGAACCAATTTTCAGAGCACCATTGGTGCGGATGGTGAGATCACCAACAATTATGCGCCGCGCGCCCACGATGCGTCCCACTCGCGGTGCCGTCGAGGAGTCGACGCGACCGGTGGTCACCAAATCCAACTCGCGAATGACCGCTGCGAGATGGAGCCGTTCCACGACCACGAGCTGCGCACTGCGGGAAAGATCGGTCGTGATGAGCGCCGCGACGCCGAAGCCAAGTGCGTCATAGGCAGTGTCAGCCGAAATCACATTGAGTGGAAGCACACCGACGGTATTGACTGGAATGCTTGACGGATCGATCGCCCGCTCGCGATTGAGCGCGTCACGCACCTTCGAATCCGCCGCCGCTGTGCGCGTGGCGTAGGACGCGTGCGACACGCTGGACGTGGCGCAACCAGTAGCCAGCATCATCGAGGACACCATCGACGATCCGACGGCGATATGTCGCCAATTGCGGGCGACCTGACGAATGCGCGCGTGTGACATCAATCGGTTGCCGAAGAGGTGAGTCGTTGCACTCAGTTGCCCTTGGGCAAGAGTGAACTGATCGAGCACCAAGTACCGCACCCGCGGTGTTTGGAGAGAGCCTCAATCAGGAATCTCACGCTCGGCTCCGCGGACGCAAGTTCGGGAAGCATCTATCGGGCAACTTTTTCGGTCGCGCTGTTCGGGAATGCACTCGCTGAGGATCCACTCTTTGGCGCGGCGTATGCGGGATTGGGTGATGCGTACCTCCTCACGGTTCTACACCGGGATACTGAAGCGTGCAGAGAGGCGGACCTCGCTCTCCGGCTCGGCACCATCCCGCCGGTGACGGCTGCCGATGCGGGCTTCGTGGCCTTCGATGAGTGGGCGACAATCGACGTGCACGGGATTTACTGAACGGCGCCCTGCTGTTGGCTCCGCAAGTGCCGGCGGCACATCTGTGGCTGGGCCGCATCGCCCAGCACGAGGGACAGGCTGATCGCACGATCGCCGAGCACAGCGCGACGGGAGCGTTGCGCGAACTGGCGCACCGAATTGGTGCGACCGCTCCTCGAGTAGCGCCGTTCAACCTCAACGCGCCCCCGCAGCACATTGAGCCGCCGTGCGGCACACCGATTGAATTTCCTGCCCCGGACGCACGAGTTTTAAAGTGAAATTCCGCGACATCCGCGCGTTCGTTTGGCCGCCGCCGCGGCGGTGACGCTCCGGTGACATCCCGTGAACGCTCCGCACGCACACTGCCTCCACCTGCACGCGCGCAGACCGCCTAGTCGGGGCGCTTGAGACGCGTGCCACTCACGGAGATTTGCCATGCGTCATGCTGTACTGGTCACACCGTTCATCCGATGGCCCATCCTGGTCTTTTCGGTGCTGATGGGCACTGGATGCAGCTCCACAGACGCGACGGGACCGGTCATTCCAGTCATTCCGGCGGGGACCCATCAGGCGACACTCATCAATACCGACGGAAAGGGAGCGGGTGGCCTCAGCGTGAGTCCAAAGACCGTTCCGGAAGGCGGTTTCGGTGCCACCATCGTGGTGCACGTGCTGAACGGGCGACCCTCGACGACCTACACGGTCCAGCGCGCGCCCGAGATCGGACGTGTTCTCGGCTCTGACGGCAGCTGTCAGCGGGCACTCGGTCTTGCACCCTGGTCTTCGGCTGATCCTGCGGCGGCGGCGTTCCTCAGCTTCGTGCCAACGGGCAGCACGGCTCCCGTCACACTCATGACCTCGTCTACCGGTGAGGGCACCATCACGTTCGAGTTCCGCGCCCCGACGATTCCAGTCGGGACACGCTTCGACGTCATGTTTCGACTGCTCGACGACCTGAGCGCGCCGACGAGCATCCTCCTCTCGTCCTGCTTCACCGTTACCGTGCTGTAATCGTTCGTAGCGTACGCGACTCCGAAGCGCTATGGTGAGGGTTGAACCGATGGGTTGGCGCGGATCCCATACGACACTCAATGTTCAATCTGGGCTTACTTGGCTCGATAGATCTCGTCGACCGGGGCGGAGCGCGCGTACACGCGCTGCTCCGTCGCCCCAAACGGTTCGCGCTCCTCGCCTATCTCGCGGCAGCCAAGCCGGACACCACGTATCGGCGGGACAGGCTCGTGGCGATGTTCTGGCCGGAGATGCCACAGGCGCGCGCCCGTGCCGCGTTGAGGCAGTCCGTGCTCGTGTTGCGGCAGAACATCGGCCCTGACGCGATCATCGCGTCGGGTGATGAAGAGCTCGTTCTCTCCCTGACGGCGCTGCGTTGTGATGCGGTGGAGTTCTCGCAGGCATTCGCCGCGCAACGGGGAGAGCAGGCGCTCGATCTATATCGCGGGGACCTGCTGCCGGGCTTCTTCATTCACGACGCACCCGAATTCGACGAGTGGCTCGAGACGGAACGCGCCCGACTGCGTGCCATGGCGACCCAAGCAGCGGTGGCGATGGCCGAGCGTGCGCTCGGCAACGGCCTCATCGATGACTGCATCCTCGCGGGTCGCCGCGCGATCGAACTCTCACCGCATGACGAATCGGCGACGCGCATGCTCATCGCCGCGCTCGATCGAAGCGGGAACCGAAGCGGTGCACTCGCGGCCTACGATGCGCTCACACGCCATCTGACGGCGGACTTTGACGCGCATCCCAGCGCCGAGACGCAGGCGGCGGTGTTGGCGGTGCGCGAGCGACGGCGCGTTTCGGTACCAGCCGCTGCGGCGAACGTCGAGACCGAGAGGAGCGACGAGGCGCATGTCGATATTGTCGCCATCGTCTCCGGGAAGCGAGCCTCCTCGAATTTCGTCCATCACACCGTCAGGGTCGCGGCCGTGATGATGCTGTTGCTCGTCACCGGATCGCGACATCAAAGACAGGGCTCGCTGCCAGCGCGCCTCCCGTCGGCCGAAGCCCGCGCGGCATACGAACGGGCCCGCCACTTTGTCGAAAAGCCCACCGCTGACAATTTGCGCCGAGCGGTCGCGCTGTTCGGGGATGCGCTCGATGCGGAACCACGCTTTGCCGCGGCGTACGCGGGATTGGGTGATGCGTATCTCCGCCTCGGGTACGGCAGCTATTTGCCACCCTCCGAATCATTTCCCAAGGCGATCGCGGCCGCGCGGCGTGCGGTCGAACTCGATTCACTGGCTCCCGAGCCACACGCGACGCTGGGGTTCGCCCGCATGTATTACGAGTGGGATTGGGCCAAGGCCGAGCAGGAGTTCACCTCGGCGACACGACTCGCACCCCACTACGCCCTCGGTCACGAGTGGTATGCGTACCTCCTCACGGTTCTCCACCGGGATGCTGAAGCGCGAAGAGAGGCGGACCTCGCGCTCCGGCTAGCCCCGATCTCGCCGGTGACAGCTGTGGATGCGGGCTTCGTGGCCTTCTATGCGGGCGACTATCGACATGCACGGGATGTACTGGACGGCGCCCTGCTATTGGCTCCGCAAGTGCCCGCGGCACACCTGTGGCTGGGCCGCATCGCCCAGCAAGAGGGACAGGCTGATCGCGCGATCGCCGAGTACGGCGCGACGGGAGCGTTGCGCGAGTGGGTGCCCACCATCGCCGCGATCGGATACGTCCAGGCACGGAGCGGACAACGTGCAGCGGCAGAGAGCTCGTTGGTCCATCTGCGCGAACTGGCAACGCACCAGTATGTCACCGCCTACGCCATGGCGCTCGTGTACGCTGGTCTTGGTGATCACGACGAGGCGTTTCGCTGGCTCAACCAGAGCGTTGCGGAGCGAACCCACTGGCTCGTGTGGCTGGCTCGTGATACGCGATGGGCACCGATTCGCGACGATCCCCGGTTTGCGATACTCACGGCGCGAGTCGGCCTGCCTCACTGAGGTTCCCGATTTGGCGGCACTCGTCGGAAAGCTCGCGCGTTTCGCTCGACGCGCGCTATCCGCGTGAGCAGCCGACGCGCGTTATCCGCGTGAGCAGCGCGGACCGAGTTGGTACCGCCTATTGAGCTGAAGCAAGAGCAGGAACCGCATTTTACCACAAAGTTCCAGGGGTCACGGAGGCTTGTGACCGCCGCCCCCCGGTGAACTCTGTACCTCCAGTGGTGAAAAGCTGTTAGTGCGGGCCCGCCGATCCTACGGACCGCGCCACGCGCCCCCGCAGTACGTCGAGCCGAAGCTCCGTCCACCCATCGACCTGCACGTACTGCACACGAATCGCATGTCGCCCGCCAATGATGGTCGCGTACGCGGCCGCCGTCTCATGCGGCGTCCAGTCGTCGATCACGAGCACGTCATCCACCCAGACACGCACCGCATCATCCGCCAGCGTGCGCAGCGTGTAGTCGCCTGACGGCAGCGTTATCGCGGCGGTTGCCTCCATCGCCACATGCGTCGCCGGGATCGCCTTGTCGCGCGGTCGCGACCAGAACCAGTCAAGTCTCGGTGCATCACGTTCGACGACTGGCGTTCCACGCAGCAACGCCGCGAACGCCGCGGGCTGTTTTTGCGGATGTGTCGAGTCCGTCCACGCGAAGACGCGCTGATGCCAAGTCGTACGTGGTTCGAAATTTGCAAAGTCAAATCGCACCGGCCGCCCTGCGGCGGTGCGCACACCACGCGGTGATGTCGTCACCACGCCAACATACTCGAGCTCAACACGCCAGTCGTTCGCACTGTCAGCCTGCGGCGTCACCACCAGTGTATCACCAACGCGCCCGCTGCGACGCGAGAGCGACGCGATGCCACGCTCCGCGCGCACGCGCCATCGACCGTCCGGCCCCAGCACGCGCAAACGCAACGGCGTCGTGCGCACGCTGTCTATCGGCCACAGCTTCGGTGAGCGCCAGTCATACGGCCCCCATTCGTCCACGATGATCGCTGACCGATCGCGGTCGGCGACGGTGCGACGCGGCCACGTGCGTGGTTCGGCAGGAATCTGCGGCACTTTCCACCACGTCGTCGTCGGCACGAGACGACGCGGATCACACGCGGTCCAGAGTGAGTCACTATACGTGTTGCGCGTCGTATCGAACGCCGTCGTCTGCGCGATGCGGAACGGCTCCTTCTCGCGCACGAACCGGTTCTCGACGATCTGCCAGTCGCGACTGCGCGTATCGCGATGCTTCGGATAGCCCCAGTCGCCCGTCTCGATGGAATCCGCCCACACACGGAGGCCCAGCGTGTTGCCGACAAAGCGATTCGACCCGATGACGTTGTCCTGTCCGTGTTCGATCGTGATGGCTTCGGTGTTGTTGATGAAGCAGTTGCCGATCACCCGCGAGGAATAGCTGTACCCACCCCAGAGTCCATGCCAGCTGCCTTCGACGCGGTTGGCAATGAACTGATTTCGGCTGAACGTCGCTTCCATGCCGTTCGTCGGCGCGAAACTGAAATCATTCATCAGGAACAGGTTGTCATTCACGCCGCCCTGCCCCGAGTCCATCGTCTCCTGTCCCGCCCAGATGAACAGTCCGTCGCCGCCATGCGTCATCGAGTTGTACGCGACGAGATTATGCAGACATTGCTCGAACATCAGCAGATCGGCCGAGTCCTGTCCGCGAAAAAAGAATCCGTGCGAATAGCCGCGCACGTTGTAGTCGACGCGATTGCTGACAATCCGGTTGACGCTGGCGCGGTACATCCCGATGCCGAGTCCGGAGTTGAACGAAAAATCATTCTCGCGGATGTCGAGCGAATCGGTCCGCACGAGCATCAGGCCGTTCATCCCCTGCTCGACGGTGTTGCCGGTGATGGCGCCGCCCGTCACATCGGACAGATAGATGCCGGCGCCGAAGCGCAGCCATTCGTCCTTCTCGTTGTGGTGGTACGACAGCCAGTCGGCCAGACTCTCGTGCTCGACGAGACTGAACAGTGCCGGTTTCCAGTTGTGCGAGAAGTTGTTGCGCGCAAGCGTGAGCTGCCGCGTACCGCGCGCGATCAGCGCGGTTTTGTATCCACGTGCCGTGGCACCGATCACGCGGACATTGCGTCCGCCGTCAATGCGAATCGCGACGCCGCGCGATTGCTCCGGCGAGCTGTCCGGCGACGCGCCAATCAGCGTGACGCCGCGCATGTCCAACGTGATGTTGTCGCCGCGAATGGTGATGACCGTCGAGTCGGCGGTCATTGGTGCGGCAAGCCTGTACACGCCCGGGATGATTTTTGTGCTTCGCGTGATCAGCATCCCGGCACGTGGGGCGGTTTGCGCGTGGAGGATCGAGGCGAACACCATGAACAGCAACAGCATTGGACCGCCGAGAGCGCGGGGGGCGCGGGGAGGCATCACCGCAGTGACAACGGATAATTTCGTCTGCGCAGTTCCCCTGCGCTCCCTGCCATCCCTGCGATTACACGCAGTGTCAGATCCATCGCCGCACTCGCGAACAGTAGTCCGCGTAGTCCGTTGGAAACGCCCGCATCAAGTACTGCTCTTCACGCCGGATCACCTTCGTGACGATGATCGCCAGCACGATCGGCAGCAGCAGCAGCAGCCACCACGTCGCGATCCAAAGCGCGAATCCGACGTAGGCGATCGTGAGCCCCGAGTACATCGGGTTGCGCGTATGGGCATAGACCCCTGCATCAACGATCTGCGTCGCGGGTTTATGCGGAATGATCGCTGTCCGGAATCGTCGAAAAGTAAGGATCCCGGTGAGTGCAAGCGCGACGCCGATCACGATCAGCGTCACGCCGGCAAGCGTCGCCACGCGTGCATTGCCAATGGGCAACGGTAACGGCACCACACGCTGCAGCACGCTGCCGATGAACATCGCGATGATGAAGATGAACGGCGGCGGGAACGTAATGCCGGGCCCGCGATCGGATGATGCAGCGGCTGGGGTCATGCGGAGATCATGCACGCGGCCGCACGCTTCCGCCAGCCTGGAAGCGCGTGTGTGTCGACGCTCAGCTGTTGCGCGGTGCCGTCGCCGGCATCATCAACGTGCTGAATTCGGCCGTCGCCATGCGACCCCCGAAGCGCAATTGCTGAATGACATCATCCGCGCGGTCATCCTCGTAGCCGAGTGACCGCAGGCTGTGATACGCCATGCCGAACGCGAGCTCGCGTTCACCCATGAGGGCCTTGGCTACACCCATTCGTTCGAACATTACCTGGTCCACGTCGCCGTGCGTGCGCACGATAATCTCAATGTCGGGGTTCTTCGCGCGCACCATGTCGATAAGGTGTCGTGCGTGATACGGATCCGGCGTCGCAATCACGAGCAGCTTCGCGAATTCCGGCTTCGCGTGATCGAGAATGCCAGGGCGCGTCGCATCGCCATACACCGCCGTCACGCCGAGCGAACGCATCGCATCGACGACGCGGCGATCCTGCTCGACGACGATGAACGGTGTGCCGACACGCTCGAAGGCATCGCCGATTGTCCGGCCAACGCGTCCATAGCCGATCAACACCGCGTGATTCACCGGTGTCGCCATGAACAGGTCCGTCGTATACATCCGCGGTGCGGTCTGCCGTTCTAGGCGATCGAGGAGGCGCGGATGATCGGACATGAAATCCGACACTGCGTTCGCACCTGCGAAGAGCAGAGGATTTAGCACGATCGTCACCAGCGCTGCGGCGAGAATCAGACTGCGCACCTCCTCATTGAACACGCCAATCGACACGCCTATGCCGGCGAGAATGAACGAAAATTCGCCGATCTGTCCAAGGCTCGCGCCAAGTCGTAACGAAGCGCCAAGCGGGTGTCGCAATAACACCATCAGTACCACGGCGGCCACCGAGTTGCCAAGCAGAATCACCGCGACCGTCTCGATCACATGAACCGGCTGGCGCAGCAGGACGCCCGGATCGATCAGCATGCCGACGGAAACGAAAAACAGTACGGCGAACGCATCCTGCATCGGGAGCGCATCGGTGGCCGCGCGATAGGACAGGTCACTCTCGCTGATCACCACGCCCGCCACGAACGCGCCGAGCGCGAACGACACGCCGAAGAGCGACGCCGCGCCGACTGCAACACCCAATGCGACCGCGAGAACGGCGAGCGTGAACAGCTCACGCGATCCGCTCTTCACGACATGCGTCAGCAGCCACGGCACGGCGCGTCGGCCGACCACGCCCATGAGGAGCATGAACGCCGCGACTTTGACGAGCGTCACCGTGATCGTCCACACGAGCCCGTGCCCTGGTGATGCGCTCGCCATCGCCGGCCCGCCGACCGCCTGCAATACGGCCGGCAGCAGCACGAGCGCGATGACGACGGCGAGATCTTCGACGACGAGCCAACCGACGACGATGCGTCCGTCGACCGAGTCCGCGAGATCGCGCGCATCGAGCACACGCAGTACGACCACGGTCGAGGCGACGGACAGGGCGAGTCCGAACAGAATCGCCGCCGCCATGGTCCACTGCCACGTGAGCGCCAACGCGATGCCCAGCCCGATCGCGATCCCCATTTGCAGCAACGCCCCAGGCAACGCGATGCGCCGCACGCGCATCAAGTCACCGGGAGAGAAGTGCAACCCGACCCCGAACATCAGCAGTATGACACCGACCTCGGCCAACTGCGACGCCAACGCCACATCACCAACCATGCTTGGCGAGTGCGGTCCGAGCATGATCCCCGCCAGCAGATAACCCACCAGCGGCGGCAACTTCAGCTTCGACGCACCAAATCCGAAGAGGAAGGCGGCGCCGAAGGCTCCAGCAATGGTGATGAGTAAGGCGGTATCGTTGGGCACGAAATACGTTAGCGCACTGAGTCGGGAGTAGGGAGTCTCCAGACCGAGTACTCATGCTCCTGACTCCCTACCCCCTCCTCCCTACTCATCCCGGACCGCCTCCGATGAGGGCGAAGACCTTGCCCATATACACGAACATCGCTGGGTCCGGGGTATTCGCATGCTGCGCGTTGATCTGCGCGTGCTCGGCCTGATACATCGTGCGCACGTTCTTGGCGACCTCGCGATCGCCGCCGGTGAACATGTTCACGAGTTCACGCCAACGCACCGCCAACGCCTGCAGCGCCGGGTCGGTCGGCGGCGTGTTTTGCGCCATATGTGCACGCACGGCGGGAATGATGTTCGCCCAGCCCTGCTCGACGTCGCGAACCGCGTCGGCGCCCAACGCCTCGCCGCGCGCCTGCATCGCCGTCAACTGCTCGGGGGTGAAATACTTGTCCATCATGGTCGTTGCCTCGATGACACGACACAGCTCGTCCACAGAGATCGGTGACGACGTGTCGAGATGATGCGCCAGCAACTTCAGTCGGTCGGCCAGTCGTTTTTGCAGCGTGATCTGCTGCTCCAGTCGGTTCAACTGCAGGTGAATGACGCGTTGCGCGGAGAATCCGGGGCCATCCAGCAGGCGCCCGATCTCCCCGAGAGAAAGCCCCATGACGCGTAACGAAGCTGTAGGATAAGTCCCGCAGCAGGCCAATGTGGAAACGGAACTTGATACCGCGCGACGGGTTTGTGCTGCATCGAATGTGGTGTCGGTTCGCCTCGCGGTCGAGATCCTGCCATGGCCCGCTACAAAGTGGTCGATACGAATCCGCAGTTTCTGAGCGTCGACCTCGCGCGCCAGCTGCTGCCCGGCACGTTCGAGCACGCGCTGAACCACTTGCTCGATCACGAGGTGGACCTGGCGCATTTCGACGCGCGCTTCCGGAACGACACGACGGGCGCGCCCGCGTACCCACCGGCGATGCTGCTCAAGGTGGTGCTCTTCGCCTACTCCCAAGGCATCGTGCGCAGCCGGGCCATTGAACGCGTGTGCCAAGAGCACGTCACGTTCATGGCGTTGTGCGGCATGAC
>JANLPE010000009.1:0-86245 GCA_031366985.1 Gemmatimonadaceae bacterium | reverse complement strand
GAGGCGATCTTCGATCCGCTGCGGCGTGATCCGCGCGGTGCGGCGATTTTGGCGAGAGCGGAGGGGCTGCCGTAGCCGCCCTCCGCGGTGCGCTGTTCCCCCGCCGTGTCGCCGCCCACGCGAGCTTCGGGAAGCGATCATTCTCGTCCTCGGGCAGGCCGGCGTGACGGATGAAGGCGTCGTGGTTGACGACTGAACCGCGCCGGGATTACAGGAGGCTCCACGTTGTGAGAACTTGGAGCCATGGCGAAATCTTGAGCGCAGCGATTTAGTCCGGAAGTTCGTGAACGGGCGGTCCGATTGGTCCGTGACCAACTGCCGCACCATCCGTCCCAGTGGGCCGCCATTTCGGCGATCGCGCCGACGTTGGAGTCTGGCAGCAGTGGTTGCGTGACGGGCAGACGGTGGCGCGATGCACCGTCGTTCGGCTCATGGCCGCCGAGGGCCTGCGTGGTGTCGTGCGCGGCCAGCGCCACCGCACGACGACCGCCGACACCACGGTGGAGCACGCGCAGGATCTGGTGCAGCGGCAATTCCACGCCGAGCGGCCGAACCAGCTGTGGGTGGCGGACTTTACGTACGTCCCGACGTGGCGTGGTGTTGTGTACGTCGCATTCGTCATCGACGTGTTCTCGCGTCGCATCGTCGGCTGGCACGCGCAGAGCACGATGCGGACCGATCTGGTACTCGATGCGTTAGAGCAGGCGTTGCACGACCGCCTGCTCGATAGACATCTGGTCGTCCACGCGGACCGCGGACCGCAATACGTTTCGATGCGCTACCAGGACCGCTTGGCGGCGGCGGGCGCCGCGCCCTCCGTCGGCAGCGTTGGCGACGCCTACGACAACAACGCGCTCGCCGAAACGGTCATCGGATTGTTCAACACCGAAGTGATCTATCGGGACGGACCGTGGCGGGGCTTCGAGGACGTCGAAATGGCGACGCTGGAATGGGTCGCCTGGTTCAATCAGGAGCGTTTGCTGGAACCGCTCGGCTATGTTCCGCCGCCGGAGTTTGAGGCGCCGTATTACGAGACGGACACCACTCACACGCCCATGGGTGTACTCAACTAAACCAGTCTCCTGAAAACTCGGGGCGGTTCAGTCTCAAGAACCGTGCGATTGATGATCGCGTCGAAGGCGATGTTGTGCGCCATCGTCGGCCTTGGGTAGAGACGCGTGTGGCGGGTGCAGGATCGTCTTTTTGATGGTGTTCTCCGAGCAAAGATGTCCGCCTTCGAGGCCATGATGTGCCAGCAGCTCGCGAATGAGCATCTGCGGATGCACTCGCCACACCGCGCCGACGGCGGCGGTCTTGTAAACCGACATCGGTCCGGGACCGGAGTTGTTAAGCACGCCGACGTGGTCGGCGAGACGATGATTCATCATCGCCGGTGTCACGCGGCCACCGGCGCCATCACACGCGGCGGCGTATTCGGGTTAGCCGACAGCGCGGAGCGACAGGTGTCGACGATGCCAGCCAGTCGGTCGATGATCGTTTTGGGATCAGACAGCACCGTACCGGTGAGCTGCTGCGGTGGCGTGCAGTGCGTCGCGATGACGCCATGCAGATACTCGGCGTCGACGGCCGCGAGCGACGACTGCGATAGCGTACGGCGCACGTTGACCGCCCAATCGCGGTGTGGTCCAAACCCGCTGACGCTGGCGTCGGCCTTGGACAACTCGGCCCGCGCGCCGCACAGTGCTTCGCTGCGAACGATTGGCGCGAGCGTTGGCAGCGTGAGCGACAAGAGCGCGCGATGGAGCGGTTCCTTCACCGACAGCAGCGTACGACGCGGGTCGTCATCGTCGAGCGATGTTTCGCGCCACGCGGCTTCGTGCGCAGCGAGCAGCGTCGATCGTGCGATGCGCGTGCGCACGATGTCGGGTATAGACGCGAGCAGCGCGGCGCGGCAGGCGCGTTCATCTCCGGGCCGGCCGAGTGCGAGATGGGCGGCGCGGCTGACAATCATGTTGCGCAGCAGCGTGGCCGCTCGGCGTCCACCGATCGCGATGCGGGCATCGACGAGTCGCGTGATGAGGACGTCGACATAGGTGGTGAGTGCGTGGCCTGACTGCGCGCGTACTGTGGGAATGAGCGCCTTGGTCGCGTGCACGAGTTCGCGCACGATGCGGCCGGCGTCGGGTGCGGGTGTGTCACCGACGCCGCTGATGATGAGGCGGCGGTCGTCGTCGGAGAGGTCGATGAAGCGGGGCAACGCGACGACCCACGCGAACCGGTCTGCGAGTGCGGGATCGAGCGATTCAACACCGTCGTAGCGCGCGTCGTCGTCAGCCTGCGCATCGGCGGGCGGATTGGTCGCGGCCCATCGATAGCGCAGCGACGTGATGTCGGTGCCTTGGATGCGGCGTTCGTGAATGATCGGAAGGAGTTTGTTCGCGACGTCGGGGATGGGGAATCCGGCGAGATCGTCGAATTACAGGATGCTCGCGTTGTAGTGGCGCAGCGTGAGTTGCAGCGCGTGCGCGAGTCGTTGCAGCCGCAGCGTTTTCGCGGCGCCGTGATCGCTGACGAGCAGCAGCGGCTCTTCGGTGGCGAGGATGGCGAGGGTGGCGAGGAGCGCGGGTTCGAGCGCGTCGTAGCCGACGATGCCGAGCGGGCGTAGGAGTGATCAGCGCGGTGCCGGGGCGGGCTTTGCCCGCATTCGGGATGCGGTTGCCATGGTACGTTCTCAGCGCGTGACGCGCCGGTGGCCGCCAGTGGCCGCCGGTGGCCGCCGGTGCGTCTGTGGTCCGCTTTAGTGGTCGTATTTAGCGTCGCGCCACAAGCTGGCCGTTCAAATCGCGACGTGGTGCGGGAGCGGTTGCGGACGAGTCACCGGGCAATGAAAAGCCCGGCTTGCGAAATCCGCAGCCGGGCCGATGCAATGGACGGGAGGCGGTTTAGCTGAATTCGTAGCGCGGCCAGCAATCGCAAGAAATCGCCGCGTGGTGCCTTGGGGGGTATACGAGGTTTGGTGCGGAGCGCAACGGTGGGGCTTTCCGTTGCGCTTCGGACGCACGCGGGCGCCGTGGGAACGGCAGCTGGCATATCGAACGGACCGTCGTGTAATACGTGAAAGGGCGGCGTGCGCTCAGCGTTGACGATCGCCATCGTTCGATCATAAAACGTGATCGTTGTCTATTTATGACGTTGCTGTCTCCGCGGCCTACACCCCCAGCATCCGCCGGATCGCTGCGATATCCATCCCCATCCCGGCGCCGGTCGGCGCGCCGCGCGACTCCATGTCCTTGAGCAATCGCTCGAGCACGGGCCGCATTTTGGCATCGCGCACGGCGGCGCGCGGCGTCATGTCGCCGAGTGCGGGGATCTGACTGTCGACCCATTGCGCGTCGAGTTTCGCCATCATCTGACGCATCGCCTCGCGTACTTCTGGTGGCATGTCCGGCGACTCGCTGGTGAAGAACTTGCCTGACGCAGGAGTCGATGACGTCGGACCGCCGGGACCGGGTGAACGGGCGCGCGTCTTGATCGATTCCATGCTCTCGGTCGAGCGCAACCGGAATCGCACCGCGTCACCGGCCGCGCGTTCGATCGCGGCCTTGAGTGTGTCGGCGCGTTTCGTCGAGTTGGTCTCGGCGGTGAGCGTCGATCCGCTCAACACCATGCTGCCGACGACGGTGTTCCCCATGGTCGGCGGTGAGGCGGGCGTCTTCGCGCCACCCACGCGCAGCACCGCGATCATGTCCTTCGGTCCATCCTGTTCCGGTGGCTCGGCGCCGGGGATGGTTGCGAGTCGTCGCAGGATCTCGTCGCGCGACACGGTGACGTCGAAGCGATCGGCGTGAATGCTGATCTCGTCGCCGTCCGTGTTGTTCATCACGCGATGTTCGTTCACCGCGATCATCCCTTCGATGGCATCGCGCCACTGGTCGATCAGCTCCAGTTGCCAATCGGGACTGACGCGGAACTCGATTGGCACCGGCTTGGTGCGCACGCGCGCAGCCTTGCGCGTGGCGCGCACGATATCGTCCACATACGAGGGCGGTAACGGCTGATAGTACACCCCGCCCATAAAGCAGACGCCGTCGCACTCGACGACGTAGCCCAGCATCGACAGCCACGGTTCAAGTGTCTCGGTCGACGCCGCGTCGTAGATGAACCGCTCGTCGCCCGACAGCAGGTCTTTCACCTGCGAGCCCACGCCGCGCTCGATGGACTGCACTTCCCAGATGCCGATCGGTGCCTCGAGTTGTGCATTGAGCACGCGTTCCTTGGCTGGCTCGCGATGCAGTCGCGCGGCCTCCCGATAGCGCGACGCCAAGGACATCGGATCGGTCTCGCTGATCGGCATGTGATATTGCAACCACGTGCCGAACATCATCATCTCGGCCGGCGCAATATCGGGACTATCGTCCCACGAGAAATTCCGGATCGCCTGTTGCAGCCACGCGCGGCCGAGGTGCTTGATGGCCCACGCCATCATCTCATCGTGCAGCTGCACGTCGATGGTCTTGCAGGCCGATGCGCGCGCGATCTCGGAACGACGCACGAGGGAGCGCGTGCCCACATCGGGGCCCGTCGCGGACGGCGCGCCATGGCACTTCTTGTATTTACGGCCGCTGCCGCAGGGACATGGATCGTTGCGGTTCATGGGTAAAGTGTAGCACCGGGGGGGCGGGGGCGGGAGTTGACGCGTGGCGGCGCATCAAAACTACGCCCGTGTGTCGCAAGCGAATCGATCGCGGTATCCTCGAAGTGCTCCACGTGGTGGTTCGATCATCACGCTTGACGGTAATCACGCACCGCGTTACTATCCTATGATTCCGCTCGTTTCGCGATCGGCGCACCGAAAGACTCGCTGCAGGTATTCGGGTCACCAAGTTCGCGTTCATCGAACGCGTCGCCCGCCGGAAACTGCGGCAATTGCAGATCGCCGAGCACCTCGCCGATTTGCGCGTTCCGCCGGGCAACAGGCTTGAGGCGCTGCATGGCGATCGTACCGGTCAGCACAGCATTCGCGTGAACGATCAGTACCGGATCTGCTTTCGATGGACGCCCGTCGGGGCAGAGGACGTCGAGATTGTCAACTACCACTGAGGAAGCGCGTGTCATGACCCGTAGACTGAAGCCCGTCACCCCGGGTGAGCTGCTGCGTGAAGAATTTCTGCTGCCGATGGGGCTCACCCAGTACCGCGTGGCGAAGGAGCTAGGCGTGCCGGCACAGCGCATTGGCGAGATCGTGGCCGGCAGGCGCGCCATCACGGCAGACACGGATTTGCGACTGTGTAAGTTCTTCGGTCTATCGGCCGGCTATTGGCTGCGCGCGCAGGCGGCGCATGATACCGAGGTCACGGCGCGAGAGATTGCGGTCGAGCTGAAGCGGATCAAGCCATGGCCTAGGAGCGCGGCAGCGACGGCGGCGCAGTTCACGGCATTGGGTATTGCGCTGATCATGGGGGCGTCTACGTCGGCCTCCGCGCAGGCGCCCGCCAACACGCCCCGCCCGCTTCGCAGCTCCGACATCTACCGCATCCGCAACGTGGGCGCCGGCCGCATCTCGCCCGACGGCGCGTGGGTGGCCTACACGGTGACCACGACCGACTCGGCCAAGGACAAGAGCGACAGCGACGTGTGGATGGTGTCGTGGGACGGTACGCGCACGCTGCGTATGACGGCGTCGCCCGAGCCCGAGGGCAATCCGCGATTCAGCCCGGATAATCGGTATCTGTCGTTCGTGTCGGGGCGCTATGAGTCGAAGGGTGGGCAACTGTGGTTGCTGGATCGCGCGGGTGGTGAAGCGGTGCGACTGACGGAGATGAAGGGCGGCGTCGGTGACTACGAGTGGTCGCCCGATGGCACGCGCATCGCGGTGGTGTCGCATGATCCCGATCCAGAAGAGTCGAAGCCGGATTCGCTCAAGAACAAGAACGTCAAGCCAGTGGTCATCGATCGCTACGCATTCAAGCGCGACATCGCGGGCTATCTCGACCGGCTGCGTGATCACATCTACATCGTGAATGTGGCGACGAAGAAGGTCGAACAAATCACCACGGGCGACTATGACGATGCGCAGATCTCATGGTCGCCGGACGGTAAGCAGCTGGCCTTTGTCAGTGAGCGCGGCAACACCGATGCGGACCGCGTCAACAACAGCGACGTGTACGTCATTGATGCTGCACTCAACGCGACGCCGCGCAAGCTGACTACATGGAACGGTCCTGACCGTGGACCAATGTGGAGCCCGGACGGCAAGTACATCGCGTATCTGCAGGGGAGCGAGCCGCGACTGTCGGCCTACACACAGAACACGATGGCCATCGTGTCGGTGAGCGGTGGGGCACCGCGTCTGCTCGCCATCACGCTCGACCGAGATGTGGACGCGTTGCGATGGTCGGAGGACGGCAAGTCGCTGTCCTTCCTGATGGCAGACGATCGCGCGGGTCCGATGGCCAGCGTCTCCGTCGAGACGGGTGCGGTGACACGACTGCTGGATGGTCGTCGCCTGGTGTCGGATTATGACATGACACGCAGTGGTCGTACGGTCGTGAACGTGGCGACAGCGCAGCGATCGGCGGAGGTGTATGCCTTTGAGAACAACGCACTGCGGCCGCTCACGCACGTGAATGACTCGATCTTCACGGCGATTCGCGTCGGTACCACGGAAGACGTGCAGTTCAAGAACACGGATGGGCTCACCGTCGGCGCGCTGTTGGTGAAGCCAGCGGGCTTCACGGCGGGTACGAAGTATCCGCTGCTGCTGCGCATTCACGGCGGCCCGAATGGACAGGATCAGCATGCCTTCAGTTTTGAGCGGGAACTGTTCGCGGCGAACGGCTACTTGGTGCTCGCGGTGAACTATCGCGGCAGCGCGGGTCGAGGTCAGGTGTGGAAGAAGGCGATCTTCGCGGACTGGGGCAATAAAGAGGTGCAGGATTTGCTTGCCGGCGTCGACCACGTAATCGGCATGGGGATCGTCGACACGACGCGCATGGGAATCGGCGGTTGGAGCTACGGCGGCATTCTCACCGATTACACGATCGCGACCACGACGCGCTTCAAGGCGGCGTCAAGCGGCGCAGGCAGCGCACTGCAGACGACGATGTACGGTACGGACCAGTACATCTATCAATACGAAAACGAACTGGGCGCGCCGTGGAAGAATCCGAAGCTGTGGGAGAAGCTGTCATATCCGTTCTGGCACGCCGACAAGATCACGACGCCGACGCTGTTCTTGGGCGGACAGTTGGATTTCAACGTGCCAATCGGTGGTAGCGAGCAGATGTATCAGGCGCTCAAGTCGCTGAATGTGCCGTCTCAGCTGATCGTGTATCCGGGGCAGTTTCACGGAATCACGAAGCCGAGTTTCGTGAAGGATCGGTATGATCGCTATTTGGGATGGTACGCGAAGTATTTGATGGGGATCGCGCAGTAATGGCGGTCGCGAGCGTGTACGACTTTGACGCGATCGGGATCGATGGCGAACGGGCGTCGCTCGATGCATATCGCGGTCGCGTGATGCTGATCGTGAACACGGCGAGCGGGTGCGGTTTCACGCCGCAATTCGCGGGGCTGGAGTCGCTGCGGCAGCGCTACCGCGAGCAGGGGCTCGTCATACTTGGATTCCCGAGCAACGAATTCGGCGGTCAGGATCCGGGGACGGACGAGGAGATCTCGATGTTCTGCACGTCGGAGTATCGCGTGTCGTTCCCGATGATGAGCAAAGGGAACGTGAATGGGGGCGATGCGCAGCCGTTTCGGATGCATCGCTCTCTCGGACGATGTAGCGGCTGGCAACGGGGACCCATTGGTCCGGGTGGTTCCCGACAGCGGCTCGGTGCGAAATGCGTCGGCGAGGCTTGATGCCGCACGACCTCTAAGGCGACTGAACCAGAGGTCGTGCGGCATCAGGACCCGTCGAAAGATCGGCGCACTCGTCACGTCGTGACGTCGACCCCTCGTCGATCGCTAGCGATTGCGACGCACGGCTTGCCGTTCCGTCTTGTCCGGTGCCATCCGCGAAGGCAATACCGGAACGACTTTCTCGCTCGGGGGTGAGTTCGCACGGCGCAGACGCACCTGGGCCAGCTCGCTCGATACGATGCCGCTCGGCGCGAAGAGGTCAGCAGAGGCCGATGTTGCGGCGGCTGAGGCTACGATCGCATTGCTCGTGCATTGCGCCAGCAGCGGTGTCAAGAGCGGCGCGAGCCCGGTTACGCGAAATATCATAGCCGTGGCGGAACCGAGGTATTCAGTGAACGCGAACCCGAACTGACGCGACGCCGCAATCTGTTGCGCGAAGAGTTTGATCGTTCCATTTGTGCCCGGCTTCCATAGCGTCTTGAATTCTGGACTCAGCTCATCCCACAACTGCGAAAACGGCGTTGCGCCGTCGAAGGAGAGTGCGACCAATCCATTCTGTGTGATGAAGCTATTGGTGCGCACCCAGACGAAGAAATAGCCGGTCGCGCCACAGCTGACGATTAGGCGCGGGTACTCGGCGACGCCGAGTCGTCCGATGATCGTATTGTCCGCATCGAGCGATGCGAAGAGCGCGCCGCCACTCGCGAATGTTTCCCAGTTGTACACGGTGTACGTCGACTCCCACACGTCTCCGTCGATCAGCGCTTGCAGCGTCAGCGTGCCAGTCTGCAGCGGCGTCAGTACGCCGATTGCGGTGATCGTACCTCGACCGGATTCCTTGACGTTCCACACGATCGGTCGGCTCACGACCGTGCCGTCGGCCAATCGCGCGGTGGTCGAGTAGGTGTACGCGTCGCCGACCTTCACGCGTGCACTGCCGGTGAAGGTGACCGAGGTGATGGCGTACTTCACCGTCAACGCGGCGCTGCCGGTCTTTCCCTCGCTCGTCGCACTGATCGTCACTGCTCCGGGTGAGACGCCCGACACAACGCCAGCGGTACTCACGGTAGCCACCGAGGAATTGCTGGTGGCCCACGTGACGGCGCGATCGGTCAACGTCGCACCAGCGGCGTCCTTGAGCGTGGCGCTCAGGTTCGTGAACCCTCCGGGGGCGACCGTCGTCGAGCCGCTGATGGTGATCGTCGCGACGGGAGGCAGTTGCACCGCCAGCACCGCGGAGCCGCTCTTGCCCTCAGCGGTCGCGCTGATGGTCGCGCTCCCGATGGCGATGGCGCTGATGGTACCGGCGGCGTCGATGGTCGCGATGCTTGCCGCCGACGACATCCAGGTCACGGCTCGACCCGTCAATACGGCGCCATTCACGTCGCGGAGGGTCACCGTCGCTGAGGTGCTCTTGCCTGGAGCGACGACGGATTGTGTCAACGCCACACTGACCGATGACACCGGCGGTGGAATGACGACCAGCGAAGCAATGCCGCTCTTGCCTTCGCTGGTGGCCATGATGCTGGCGACGCCCGGTGACAGCGTCGCGATCGCGCCGGCCGCGTCGATGGTTGCGACGGACGGCGTCGAGGAGGTCCACGATACTGCGCGACCGCTCAGTGTGACGCCGCGATCGTCGCGCAGCGTCGCCGTCGCGGTGGTCGGTGTCCCGATGACCACCGTCGATTGCGCCAGTGCTACGTTGATGGTCGCGACGGGCGCGGGGTTGACGGTAAGCGTTGCGGTGCCACGTTGGCCCTCGCTTGTCGCTGAGATAATGGTGGTTCCGGCGGCGATCGCGGTGATAGCGCCGGATGCATCGATGGTCGCGACGGTGGTCGTTGATGAATTCCACGTGAGCGCGCGTCCGGTCAGGACGGCGCCAGCAGCGCTTCGCGTCTCGGCAGATGCGGTGGTCGTACCGCCTGGAAACAGTTGCGCTGCGCCGAGTGAGACGCTGACGCTTGAGACCGCGACGGGCGGAGTGGGTGGCGTCGTGGTCGCGCCGTCGCTGCCACCGCCACCACACGCTGTCGCGAATATCAACACTGACAGAACCAGAAGCCGCTGCATGACGCATACCTCCGTTGATTGCCATTCTGAGCGACCGTTGCGGCCGCGAGGATAACGTGGGGGAGGGGTCTGACAGGCGGCGATTCAACGGCTGAGAATGGGGACCCATTGGTTCAGGTGGTCCCCGACAGCGGCTCGGTGCGAAATGCGTCGGCGAGGCCCGATGCCGCACGACCCCTAAGGCGACTGAACCAGAGGTCGTGCGAGATCTCGCGGCTCGAAGTGATTGCGCACCGAGCGGTATGGGGAACGCACGGGACGAACGGGTCTAGGTTGCCAGCCGCGGACCCGTCGAGAGTGGAGCGCACTCGGTGGAGTCGGGGGATAGATAGCTTCATCGGGCAACGCTGTCAGACCCTTGCGCCATGCTGTCCGCGATCTGAGTGCCTCCACAATGACCGATGCCCCCTGATAACTCGAAGACCCGCCGATGGATCGATCTTGTCGCTGCGCTGCTGAATGCGCAGACGGCGCTGACGTTTCTCGAGATTGCGCGCAAGGTGCCTGCGTATATGATCGACGGCTCGCCGCCGACGGGCGATGCGGCGGAGTCGCTCAAGCGCGCCTTCGAGCGCGATAAGGACGAGTTGCGACGACTCGGCGTGCCGATTCGCAGTGAAGGCACGCGAGGCGATGAGGACTACCGCTACCGGATCAATGTCGGCGAGTTCTATTTGCCGTATCTCAGCTCGGTTTCGGCGCGCGACGTAGGCACAGTACGCGTGCCGAAGGGCGCCAAGCCAGGCTATAAAACGCTGCCCGCACTGGCCGTTGACTCCGATGGCCTCGAGGTCATTCGCGATGCGATCTCGCGGGTCGTGCAACTCGGAGATCCGACCCTCGTGACGACAGTTCGCACGGCGATGCGAAAGCTCGCGTTCGATCTCCCGCTGGGTGCGGCGGACGGACGTGCCGACGACGTCCTCATGCCGCCGGTTGCTCGCGCCGACGAACAGACGCTGGCGCGACTCGGTGATGCACTGTTCCGTCGAAAGACGGTCGTCTGCGAATACCACGGGATGGGCGCCGTCGAGTCGTCATCACGCACGCTCGAGCCGTACGGACTGTTCTTCGTGAGCGGGCACTGGTACCTCTGCGCGCGTGACGTGGACAAGGATGCGCTGCGAAATTTCCGTGTCAGTCGGGTTTTGCGCTCCGTGGTCAACAAGTCATCGCCGAAGACGTCAGACTACGAGATCCCGGAAAGTTTCTCACTGCGTGAGCATGCGCGGTCTCGACGGGCGTGGGAAATCGGCGACGTGGACGCGGGCGAGGCCATTGTGTCGTTCCGCGGTGAGTCGGGCGCGACGATTGCGGCGCGGGCGCTGGGCGAGGCCGTCGAGCAGGACTCGTCACTTCGGAAGTTCACCATTCGTCGCACGGACAGCTTCGCCCGATGGTTGTTGTCATTCGCGGGTGAAGTCATGCCGGTCTCGCCGATATCGCTCGTGCAGGAATACGCCATGCTGCTGCGGCAGACGCGCGCGCTGTACGACAGAAACGCGGCGGCCGATCATGGCTGACACGGCGGCCACACAATTCTCCCGCATCATGACAGTGCTGCCGGAGTTGGAAGACGATCAGGAGCATTTCATCGAGGACATCGCAAGTTTCGTCGGTATCTCGCCCGTGCAGTTCGTCGAGGATCTTCGATCGATCACGAAGCGGTTCGACGAGCGCGGATTCGTCGACGGATTTCAGATCATCATCGGTGCGAAAAAAGTGAGTCTTTTCAAGACTGCCTTCCACCGACCGATGCGCCTGACGATGTCCGAGTTGTGCGCGCTGGAGCTTGGGCTCTCAATGCTGCGCCAGGAACGCTCGCCGAATGAGCACGGGCTGATCGATCGCGTGATGCTGTCGTTGCGGGACATGATTACGGCGTTGGACGCAAACGCTGCGCATGAGGGGCTGCGCGACGGCGCGCTGACCGACGCGAGCAACGTCGAGCATCTGGCGATGATGCGACAAGCGGTGCAGGAACACCGAGTGATCCGTATGCGCTATCGGGCGAGTGGAGAATCGACGAGCCATGACCGCACGATCTGTCCGCAGGCGCTGCTGCACGCCGAACACATGTGGTATGTCATTGGGTTCATCGAACCGGGCAACCTGCGCCGCTTCCGACTTGACCGCATCGAACAGGTCGAAATCCTCGATACGTACTTCGAGCCGGAAGCGGACGTCCTCGTGCAGGTGATGACGGAGGGCCGGGTCTTCGCCTCCGACACGACGCGGCGCATGACCGTGCGCTATTCGCCGAAGATCGCGCGCTGGGTCGCCGAGCGTGAAGGCCGGAAGGTCGACGCCGACGGGAGTCTGACGCTGGAGCATCCGGTGGCCGACGATTCCTGGGCCGTTCGGCATGTGCTGCAGTATGGCCCCGACGCAGAAGTGCTTGGCCCGCCAGCGATGCGGGCGATGATCCTGGCTCGCCTGGAGACCATGGCCTAGCGCTCGGCGTCGGCGCGAAAATTGGGCTGTCAGACCCCCCTCGTACTGTCCCGGTACCCAGTTCGCAACGAGTGAGCGCGCGTTGCTGATCGATCTCGAGGTGCACGCCGAACGGTCTCGGATCACATAGGCCATGTGCAATGATTGACAGTACATTGAATGCAATGCCGACGATTCATCTTTCGGTGGCGCTCGATCCCGCGGAGATGCTGCGGCGCGCGACACGAGGAGTATTCCCATTGGGAGTATTCCCGTTGGGAGCACTCCCGACGGTCGCCACGTCCGCCGTGACTGCATGGCCCACCCTGCCAGCATGGTTGGTGCTGCGACAAGGGGGTCTGCGAGACGACCTGCACCGTCTCGCCGCGTCCGAAAAGGTGCCGGGTTGGTTCGATCCACCCGTGTGTTTGTTCGCCGAGGTCGCGCAGCGATGGCGTGTCGATGGGCCGTCACTGTTGGGGCAAGAGGAGCGGATTGCGTTGCTGTCGACGGTCGTTGCGCGGCAGCCGGGCGGCGTATTCGACCGGAGTGGCAGTGTCGACGCGTGGGTGCCGGCGATCGATCGGCTCATCGGCGAACTACAGGGTGAAGGGATCACGCCGCCGGAGTTCGAGGCGGCGCAGGGCGCGCGATCGGATCGGGATGCATTCGAACGCGATCGCGATGCGCAACTCGCGGTGACCTATCGCGAGTGGGTCGCCGCCCTGCAGCGACTTGACCGCAGCGATGGGCGCGATCGGTTGGTGCGTTTGGCGGCGCAGATTGCGTCGGACCCAGTCGCGTTCAGCGCGCGGCTCGGCGGTCGTCGCGACGTCCGCATCATTGGCCTCGCGGATCTGCGTGGGGGGTGGCGGCAGTTACTGGTGGCATTGGCATCGAGCCCGGCACTCGATGCGGTGACCGTGTACGCCTCGCACGCGCTGGAGATGCCGGTTGGGGTCGACGTCGTCGTCGCTTCGGACGACGGCGCACCGCCGCTTGCGGCGTCACTGTTCGGTGGTGGTACGCCGACTGCGATCGGTACGGTGCACTTGCTCGAAGCCCCGGACGCGGCGCGCGAGATCGAACAGGTCGCGGTACGTGTGCGCGCGTTGCTCGACAGCGGCGTGAAGCCCGATCGCGTAGCGGTGCTCTTCCGTCAGGCGCGGCCGGGTGTGGTGCGCATGTCGGCCGCGCTCGATCGGCTCGGTATTCCCGTGACCGCGCGTCGCCGTTCGGCGCTGGTGCACAGCGGGCCCGCGAAGGCGCTGCGTGCGCTGCTGTCGGCGGCGGCACAGAGCTTTGCTCGGCACGCGCTCGTCGAGGTGGCAGCGCAACCGCTGCTCGCCATGACCCTCGATACGGCGGTGTTGCAGGCCGCCGGGCAACTCTCGCCGATTCAGTCGCTTGACGCGTGGTCGCCTGCACTCGAGCACGTACGAACGCGCTGTGCCGCACGCGATGCGTCGACTGGCGATTGGCGGAGCCATCGTGGATTGCCGTCGACCGATCGCGTGCAGGCGACGTTGGCGTCGTGGCGCTCGTGGTTGCCGGCACTCGAGTCGATGCGTTTGGATCGCACGGAGGCCGAGTGGTTCGCGTGGGTGCGGCAGGTGCTCACCGACGAATCGTGGGGCGTCGTGTCCGCGTTGAAAAGCGCGCCCGCGGACGATCGCACGGTGTGGCGCGACGATGTGCGCGCACAGGAACGCATCGTGGCGATCGCGGATGCATGGGCGGAGGCGCTGGCGACGTATCACCAATCGGGCGCCGGCGCGCACAGCACGAGCGGCGCCGAGTCGTTTCTCCAGCGACTGACGCTCGTGCTCGACGCGGATCTGATCACGCAACCGGAGACCGGATTCGGCGTGGTCGTATCGGAAGCGCTGGCCGCCGCATGGCGTCCGTTCGATCACGTGTTCGTCGTCGGGCTCTCCGCGGGTGAATTCCCGCTGCGGCAGCCGCCCGGGACGCTGATGACCGAGCGCGACCGACGTGCCTTGGTCGCGGCGGGTTTGCGGATCGACGTGCCGGATGCGTGGCGGACGCGCGAGCAGGAGTTGTTCCGCGTCATCTGCGCGGCAGCTCGGCTGTCGTTGACGCTCTCGTGGCCATCGATGGACCGTGAGGGGCGCGAGGTCGCGCGGTCGGCGTACGTGGACGACGTGATCGGCCAGGTGATGCGTGTCGGCCGACATGACACCGAAGACGCGTTGGTCGCGAGTGGTGTGATGCAACGTATCCCGGCGCACGTCGTCGTCACCGACGGGTATCCGCTCGTGGCGCGCGAGAACGCATCGGCAGCGTTGTCACACGCATCACGGGTCGCCGCGATCGACACGATGCGTCGCATGTCGTCGACCACGTCGCCGAATAATTATGACGGTTTGGTGGATGATCATGCATTGCGCGAAACACTCGCGGCGCGATTCGGCCCGTCGTACGTGTGGTCGGCGACGCAGCTGGAGTCGCTCGCGAAGTGCGGCTGGTCGTGGTTCGCCGACCGGTTACTGAAGCTCGAGACGCGTGGCGATCTGGATGACGGCATGGAGCCGACGGTGCGTGGCGCGCTGTTGCACGACGCGCTTGACCGATTCTTTATCGCCGCACGTCACCGGCTGGACGGACCGGCGTATCTCGAGCGGACGCATGCGGTGTGGGCCACGCCGATGCTGTCGACGGCCTTCGACGAGGCGTGGACCGCCATGGGCACCACGGCATGGCTGGGACATCCGTCGTTGCATGCCTTCACGCGTGCGGAGTTACTGACGCAGCTGCGCACGTATCTCGATTTCGAAATGACCTTGCACGGCAAGCGCGAGGACTATCGCACGAACATCGCGAAGCAGATCCAGACGGGCGCCAACGAGGGCGAGTGGTCCTTCGACGCCGTGAAGCTCAAAGGAGACGGAATCGCGTTTCTGGTGCGTGGCATCATCGATCGCATCGATGTCGGGGTCGACGAGCGCATCGAGGGGGCTTCGCAGTTCATCGCCGCGATCGACTACAAAAGCACGGTGTACGCCACGCCCGCCGCAGGCAACAAGTCCGGCTGGGAGGACGGTGTGGTGCTGCAGGTTCCGCTATACGCCAAAGTGCTGCAGACGCTGCGGCCGGAGGCCACGCTTGCTCGGCTGGAATACCGCACGCTCAACACGCCGGCTATTGTGCACCAATTGCAGTTCGTGAAGATCGAGCGCGACAGCAGAAAAAAGACGATCGCCATCGTGACCGATCCAGAGGCGCATCGGAAGCTCGACGCCGCGCTCATGGCGGCCGGCCGGCGGGTGCGGCAGGCGCGCGATGGTCGCTTTCCCGCGGCGCCCGCGCCATCCTGTGGCTGCTCGCCGTACTGCGTGGCGCGTGACATCTGCCGGATTCCCGGCGGACCGCAGGAGGCCCACTGATGTCTGGTCAATTACCCGCGCGAGGGCAGCTGACCGCGCTGAGCGCGCTGACCGAGGCGCAGCGCCGAGTCGTACTGGCCAACGAGACGCACGTGCTCGTCGGTGCCGGTGCCGGATCGGGCAAGACGTCGACGGTCGTGCAGAAGCTGTGCTACCTGCTCGGCGGGAGCGTCGTCGATGTGAATGGTGCGACATACAAGCATCCCGCGCCCATCACGCTGAGCGACATCGCCGCTATCACCTTCACCAACGAATCGGCGGCGGATCTCAAACGGAAGTTGCGCGCGGCGCTGGTAGCGACTGGGCTACGCCCGCTCGCGATGGATGTCGATGCGGCGCGCATCGGTACGATTCATGGGTTCTGCGGCGATCTGTTGCGCGAGTTCGCGTTGCGCGCCAGTCTGCCGCCGATGTTGACCGTGTTGGCCGAAGGTGACGCGGCCGCGCTGACCGCGGAGTGCGCGCAGCTCGCGGTGCAGCGTGCGGCGCAGGACGGTGTGGATGATGATCTGGCGGCGCTACTTGAGCAGCGCAAACTGCGCGACGTGGTGAGGCACGTGGCGACGATCGCCGAAGACAGTGATCGTCTGGCGGCGTGGGCGTCGCATGCGGGGTCACATGCCGAGTCGCTGCGGCCGCACGAGCGCGCGCTGATGGCCTTGGCGACACATGCGCGCGCGATCCGATTGACGGAGCTCGAACGACAGGGGGCGCTGGATTTCGATCGCATGATCGTCGCGACGCGCGACCTGCTGCGCGAACATCCGTCGGTCCGACATGCGGTGCAGCGTCAACTGCGGCTCCTCATCGTCGACGAGTTCCAGGACGTCGATCCGGCACAGCGCGATCTGGCCTATCTATTGGGTGGCTTCGAGTTCGCGGACCCGTCGCCGACGCGCATCATGCTGGTTGGTGATCCGAAACAGAGCATCTATCGATTCCGCCGCGCCGATGTATCGCTGTGGAATTCGGTGGCGGAGACCTTCGCCGATCCGCGCGTGGGCCAACATCTCGAGCTGTCGGAGAATTTCCGGAGCCGCGAGGGGATCCTCGCGTTCGTCGATGCGGTGGTCGCTCCGCGTTTGAATGCGATCATCAACCCGGCGCGGGGTCGACAGCCGTTCGAGGTGGACTACCTGCCGCTCGTGGCGGCCGGCGATGAGCGACATGGGGATCGTTGCGTTGAGCTGATCGTGATCGCCGCGGATGAGCGCGGAGGGAAGACGAATGCCGACGGGCTGCGCACGATCGAAGCGCGTGCAATCGCTGAACGTATCGCAGCGTTGCATGCAGCCGGTGAGGCGTACGGCAGCATAGCGATGCTGCTCGGCGCGTTCACGTCGGTCGACCTTTATAGCGGTGCGCTGAAGGCCGCCGGGATCCCTGTGTACGTGCTGCGCGGCGATGGATTCTGGGAGACGAGGGAAGTACTCGACTGCCTGTTGGCGCTGCGCGCCATTCGCGATCCGTTGGACGACGTCGCGCTTGTCGGATTTCTGCGCGGGCCGTTCGTGGGCGTCGCCGACACGACGTTGCTTGCGCTGGCCGAAGCGAAGCACGTCGATGGGCTGCGCGGTGCGAGTCTGGTCGAGCCGCGCGAACGTGCGTTGCTGGACTCCGCGATGGCGCTGCTCGATCGCTACGGCGCGTTGCGCGACCGCATTCCGCTCGAAGAGCTGATCCGTCGTCTGATCGAAGAGACAGGGTTGCTGGTCACGCTGGTGCATGACGCGGAGCGCGGCGAGCAGGCGGTCGCGAACCTGCGCAAGCTGCTGAGGCTTGCGTCAGCCAAACCCGAAATCTCGCTGGGCGAATTCCTGCGCGACGTCAGCGACGCGCGCGAACGCGCAGACCGACAGGCCGAAGAACGGCTCTATCGTGATCGCTCCGACGTCGTCACGATCACGACGATCCATTCAGCAAAGGGACTCGAGTGGCCAATCGTGTTCTGGAGCGACCTCGCCCGCGGTGCCAGCGACAAGAGTGGTGCGCTGCTTTGTGGCCGATCGGCATTCCGGCTGCGGCTGGCGGTTGGTGATACCGATGACAAGGGGAACGTCATCGACGACGAGTATGCCGCCCTCAAAGATGCGTTACAGGAGGAGCAGAGCGCCGAGTGGTCTCGCCTGTGGTACGTGGCGAGCACGCGGGCCAAGCGGCTGCTGGTGCTGAGTGGGATTTTCTTGGGCCCGATGCGTAAGGGACCACCAAGCGTTGCGGCGGCGTTGCTCGAACGATTCCCGACTCTTTTGGATTCGCCGACGCCGGACTCCATCGAGTACGTCGGCCACGGCGGTCGACCGTTTCAACTTGTGGTGCGGGTTGCACGCGACGCTGCGAATGAAACGGCCGCCAACGCCGCCGAGCCCGCGGCTCGCGTGACAGCGCCAGTCGCCGCCGTCAGTTCCGCTCGCTACCTGCCGCCAGCGGTCATACTTGCGCCAACCGGCCGTAACCGACTCTCGGCCACACAGTTGATGACCTTCAAACATGATGCTGCGCGCTGGCGCGCGCGCTACGTGCTCGGTTTCGAGCCGGATGGCGGATACGCGGCGCGCAGGGGCAGTGGCTCGACGGCGACACTCGGCACCATCGTGCACGACGTCCTCGAGCATTTCAATTACGAACGTGCGGATATCGCGGAGTTGGTGGAGGACGCGATTTCGCGTCAGGATCCGGACGCGCCCGAGGCGAGCAGTGACGAAGGGCAGCGGTATCGTGAGCGCATTCACGCGCTGGTCGTCAACGCCGCAACGAGTGACGGATGGCAACGGGTCTCGGCGCTTGCCAACGTGCGAAACGAACTGACGTTCGTGCGCATCTGCGACGACGGTGGTGTGATCGAAGGCGCCATCGACCTGATCGGCGTCGACGGCGATTGGGCGCGAATCCTCGACGTGAAGACGGGCAGCACACACGCCGCCGACATCCTGGAGCGCCGCTATGTCGTGCAGGGCGCGGTGTATGCGTCTGCGGTGCAGGCAATCACCGGCCGACCGTCGAGCTTCTCGTTGTTGCAGACCGACAGCGGCGCCGAGCTCGCTGTCGACGTGACGAGCATCGATGTCGACGCGCTCGTCACGTCGCTACGGGATTCAGGCGTGCGCGACGCGGCGCTCGCGTAAAGTTGCCTCTCGCGAGCGATTGAGCCGACCGTTGATAATGTGCACCGTGCAGGTACCGCAGAAGCTTCGACATCGACGCGATGCGGTCCACCTATGCAGGAGCACACAATGGATCGCAGCATGAAGGAACAGCTGAAAGGGAACGCGAAGATCGTGAAGGGCAAAATCGAAGAGACGACCGGCAAAGTTCTCGACGACAAGATGATGCAGGCGCATGGACTGGCCGATCAGGCGTCGGGCAAGGCGCGTAAGGCCGTTGGAAAGGCGATCGAGCATATCGAAGACAAGATCGACGGACGCTCGAAGAAGTAGTCAGGCGGTCTGGACGCCGTTGACGAGTCGTGCGTCGAGCATGCGTGATCCCAACAGCGTGCGACGCAACTCGCCAACGGCGCGCACTTTCGAGCCGGCGCGAAGTGCCGTCGTCCGCATCGCGTCCGTACCAACGTGAATGAATTCCCCGGTGTCGAGCACGACGCCGTTGGGCTGGCCGTTCTGCGCGTAGGTCAGCATCGATACTTGGCCAGAAATTGCTGACGCACCCGGCTGGATGTCCGGCATGTCGAGCGGCTCGCCCTGTGAGTCGGCCAGTGCGACAAAGCAGAACACCGGATGCGGTGCGTCGATCGCGTCGGCGGAAAGATCGGGCGTGGCGAGGATGCGCATGCGCTTGCCGGGGCCGATCATCTGCGACAACAGTGAGCCTTCTTCACTGGTCATCGACACCTGTGCGGTCTTGCCCTTGACCGTGATCAGGCAGCCTTCGATGGCACCTTCGCGGCTGAACAACAGCTGACGGCAAGTGCCGAACAGCATTTCGGTAGGTGGGGTCATCATTCAATATGACCTACCACCCACCGAATCCGGCCGCCTGTCGCCGGGTTTGCCGCTATTCCATCAACAATAGCGTGTGTCCGTCGGTGTGCACGATGCGCAGCACCTGATCGATGCCATTCTTGTCCGTCGTGATGTCGATCCCAGAGGCATTCGAGATCGCGTGCGTCAGGTGCTGTCCGTCGAGCCCTGACGCGCCAAACATCAGCGAGACGCGCTGGTCGAGGTGATCGAAAGTCGCGCCGACGATTGTCAGCGCATGCCCAAGGATCTGTGCGCCGACGTCGTTCGAATCGATTTCGACCGTGCACACCCGTCCACGATTCCGCTCGCCGAACGCGTTAAGCTCGGCGTCGAACGTGTCGGTCGAAAAGCTGCGCGTCACGATGTCCGCCGACGAATGCGTACGCGCGGCGGACAGCGTGCGGGCTGAACCGGGCACGCAGAGCACCGAACACGGCGCATGGTGCACCAACTCAGCGGCGACGCTGCCAAGTATCATGCGACGCAGGAAGCCGTAGCCGTGCGTGGCAGAGACCACGAGGTCGGCCTTGGTGGACTCGACGATCTTGAGCAGTGCATCCGACGCGTTGCCTTCGACGAGGATGTCGTCGACGTGGGCACCATCCAGATGCAGCTGCTCATGCAGCTGCATGAAGCCGTGGCGTGCCTGATTGCTGTAGGCGACCGCGCGCGCCTGCAGTACCCCGTCAGTCTGTGCGAATGGCGGCGCGACGTGCACGAGATGTATCATCGCATCCGGTGCCACGAGCTGAAGCGCGACCTGCGCCGCATACAGACTGAATGCGCTAAAGTCGGTCGCGATCACCACATTCCGCGGCAGCGCGTTGAGCGTCGACTCGACGGCGAGCACCGGAGTGTCACCGAGTTGCAGCATGCGCAGGACAGACTCGCCCATCAGGGAGCGTTCCATCGGACCGTGTCGTCCACGTCCGACCAGAATCACACACGCATGGAGTGCGTTCGCGTAGTCGACGATCTCACGGGTGGGTTCGCCGATCTGCACGATCACGGGCCACGGCTTCGCATCCGGCACGAGGCGTTGCATCTGCTGCTTCACCATGCCTTCCCGGCCAACGCGCACGGCCGCGTCGGTCTCAAACGGGACGGGCATCGCGTCGAACGCGTACATCGGCATACTGAACGGACGCATCGCGCTCACGACATGAACGACCTCGTTGGTGCGTTCGGCCAGCAACTCGGCGAGAGGAAACGCCGCATCGGAATCGGGCGACGTGTCGGTCGCGATCAGTACCGGACCCGTGAGGGCAGCGGATGGTTGATAGCGACCGAAGACTTCAGTGGGGGAACGGACGGCAGTTGTCATGGGGACGCTCCGGCAGGAGTTCAAGGATGCGGGCGCGCGAGATCGTGATCCAAAACCGGATCCGGCGCTCGTCGTTGTTTGAACAGAGCGCGGGATGCGGCCATCCGAAAATCAGGGTTCTCCTTACCCCAGCCGGGGTATCTCTCTCTGCACGCGCTTGTGCGCGACATGGTCATCGCTCCTCACTTGTTCGCGCGTGGCGATCACGTGACTATCCGCCGTGTCTATCCGCCGTGTCTATCCGCCGTGTGCATCGCACCGCGATCTGTCGGGCCGACCGATTGCACAACAATGCGATTGTCGACGTCGCGAATCCCGCGCACGAATCGTACGGCGTGCTCTGCGGCAGCGCGTTTGAAGTAGCAGTCGGTGCAGCCGTCGAGCGTGACGATGCCGTGTGAAACCGACAGGGCGATCTGGCCATCCGGCACATCACTTTCATGGATCAATGCCGCACGCGCGTTGATCAGCAGATCGGCATCGCTGACGGAAATCGGGGTGCGAGCGGGAATCGGTATCGACTCGGCAATAACACCCGTGTCATACACCGTCATCGCGCGCGCGTACCGTGGAAACAGCGAAGGGCTCGTGCTGGCGGTCTGTTGCGTTCCGGACATAGGTGATCCTGGAAGATTCCGGTTACGGGGTGTCATCTGTCGTTCGTTCGGAACGAGGCACTCGCCACCATATGCAGCGGCCGGCGTTGCGTCTGTCGGGTAAACATGGGGCTGGTGTAGGGCAGCACCTGTCAGCGTTTCAGGATGCCCGCATCCAGCGCCAATTGCACGTACTCGCTCCGGTGGTGCACGCTGATTTTCTCGTTGATACGATGTCGGTACGTATCCACCGTCTTGACCGTGATGGCGATCTGCTCGGCGACCTCAGGACCGGAGAATCCCCGCGCGATCAACTCGAACACCGTGCGCTCGCGCTTGCTTAACTTCTTGAGCACTTCCGTCGCCTGACTCGTGCAATGGGTCACGGGAGTACTGCGTATCCCGGAGGCCAACGCTTTGGCCGTGCTTGGCGGCAGATAGGTGCCTCCGCCGGCGACGGTGTCGACGGCGTCGTGGAGTTCATCCAACGTCACGGTGCGCGGCAGAAATCCGTAGGCGCCCGCCTGGAACAGCTCGAGGATGAATTGCGGCTGGTCATCACGGCCAAACGCGATGACGCGGGCGCCAGCCGCCGAGACGTGCAATTCGCGAACCAGCGAGGCGCATGCGTCGCCGCCGATGTCCGCGTTGATCAGCACGACCTGCGCGGCGAACTGCGAGGCGAGGCGGGCACACTCCTTGGCGTCAGCCGAATCGCCAACGAGCACGAGTTTCGGATCGGCGCCGAGCAGCGACTTCAGGGCTTCGCGCATCAGCGGCTGGTCGTCGAGCAAGAAGACGCGAACTGGTTCCCCCGTCGGGCGCACGCCGCGCCGCACGCGCTCTTGCGTGAGCAGCGTCGCGCCCAAGGCTTCTGGCGTCTGCAGTAAACGGGTGCGATCGGGCGTCATTGCTGCAGGGGTCCTGACAGCGTGAACGTGCATTGTCCAATGCTCTCACTCTCAGTCTGCGTTCCCCGTCAGGGAAACGCCAGCAGGAGCAACTCCGGGGCAATGTGGAAAGAACAGGACTGCCGGGGCGTTCCAACCGCACCCACCGTTGAGATCACTAGCGCCAAACGGCGATCTCTTCGAGCGACTTCCGTGAAATATCTGGTACGCGCGCACCGTGTGCTGGATAGCCGACCGGAAGGACCAGCATTGGCTTTTCGTTGACGGGCCGCTCCAGCAACTCGCGCATAAATCGCATCGGGTTCGGCGTGTGCGTCAGCGTTACGAGCCCCATCATGTGAACGGCGGCGATGAAGAACCCTGCGGCGATGCCGCACGATTCTTCGGTGTAGTAATACGTGCGCTTGGTACCGTCATCGTTGAGGCCGTACGCTTTCCGGAAGAGCACTACGACCCACGGCGCATCGGTCATGTGCGTCTTGATAGCGTCGGTGCCCAGCGGGGCGAGCGCCTCGAGCCACTCGGCCGGCGCGCGCCCATTGTAGAACTCCTGCTCTTCGCGCTCCGCCGCCTGTCGCATTTGCAGCTTCAGCGACTCGCTCGACACGGCGACAAAGGTCCACGGCTGCTGGTGCGCGCCGCTCGGCGCGGTCCCGGCGGCACGAATGGCCAGCTCGATCAGTTCGCGCGCGACGGGTTCGCTTGAGAAATGACGGGTGGTGCGGCGCTGCTGCAGTTCGGCGTAGAAGTCGCGCGCGCGCGCCAGCGACTCCTGCAGTTCGCGCCGCGTAAACTGCAGGGGCACGAAGGACGGCGTCGGCGCCGTGACGGGCTCCGTGGGTGCGGCGATGTCGATGGCCATAGCAGGGAAGACTAACGCGGAGTGATCGGATCGCGACAATCGATGACGTCGCACTGTACGTGCCGTAATGGCGACAAAATTATCCGCCTTCAGGTATTCCACCACAACGCCCGTCTGAAATGCTGACAGCCGCCTGTGGAGCCTCTGGTGATCTTTGAGTCATGACTACTCACGCAATCGGTCTTCAGGGGCATCTTCCCGTCGTCATTCAGGGCGGTATGGGCGTTGGCGTGTCCAACTGGCGGCTGGCGCGTGCGGTGTCGCGCCGAGGGCAGCTGGGCGTTGTCTCCGGGACCGCGCTCGATACGCTGTTGGTGCGGCGGTTACAGGATGGCGATCTCGGGGGCCACGTGCGCCGCGCCATGGCGGCGTTCCCAATGCCCGATGTGAGTGCCGCCGCTTTGCGTCGGTACTTTCATGCTGAAGGTCGCGGCCCGTCGCAGCCCTACAAGCTGCTGCCGATGTACAAACAGACGGTCAGCGTCGCGCGCCAACAGCTCACGATGCTGGCCAATTTCGTCGAGGTGTATCTCGCGAAAGAGGGACATGATGGCGTCGTCGGCGTCAATCTGCTGACCAAGCTGCAGCTGCCGAATCTCGCGTCGCTGTACGGCGCCATGATGGCTGGCGTGGACTACGTGCTGATGGGTGCCGGCATTCCACGTGAGATTCCCGGTGCACTCGACGCGTTCTCGGCGAACCAGCCGACGACGCTGCGGTTCGACGTCGACGGCTTGCCGTCGGGCGGGGTGGCCACGATCACGTTCGATCCGGTCGAGCACGGCGCCGATGCCACGCAGCGGCTCACGCGACCGCTGTTCCTCGCCATTGTCGCCGCGAATTCGCTGGCAACGAATCTAGCGCGCAAGGCGACGGGTCGGGTCGACGGCTTCATCGTCGAGGGCCCCACAGCGGGCGGGCACAACGCGCCGGCACGAGGCGAGCCCACGCTCAACGAGAACGGAGAGCCGATCTACGGCGAGCGAGACATCGTCGATCTGGCCAAGATGCGCGAGCTGGGACGGCCGTTCTGGCTGGCCGGTGGCACCGGTTCACCGGAGGCCCTCGCGAATGCGCACCGCGAGGGGGCGGTCGGTATTCAGGTCGGCACACTCTTCGCCTATTGCGACGAGTCCGGCTTCGACGAGGCGATCAAGCGCGACGTGCTCGGACGCGCGGCGCATGGTGCATTGCAGGTGAAGACCGACCCGCGCGCCTCGCCGACCGGTTTCCCGTTCAAGGTCGTCCACTGGGATGGCGACCTGCGCGATCGGACGCCGCGCGCGCGCGTCTGCGATCTCGGCTACCTGCGTACGCCGTACCTCAAGGAGGATCAGCATATCGGCTATCGCTGTGCCGCCGAGCCGGTGGAGACGTATGTGGCGAAAGGTGGGAACGCCGCCGACACCGAGGGGCGTTTGTGCATCTGTAACGGACTCATGGCCGCGATCGGGGAACCGCAGCGCCGCGACGGGGTCGAGGAGCCTGCCCTGATCACGAGCGGCGACGATCTGCTGCAGATCGGCGGGTTCCTGCGCGGCCGCGCGTCGTACAGTGCGGGCGACGTGATCGATTATCTCACGACGATTTCGTCAACGGGTGACACGTCTGCGATGACCTGACTACACTGTAGGGTCGGCGCGCGGTTCGCTCGTGTCCTTCCTCCAGTGTCATGTATCCGTTCTTCGCCGGGTTGTTGATGTTCGCGGCACCGCCGGTGACCGCCGATTCCGTGGGCGAGTTACGCGGTCGCGTCACTGACGTCGTTACCTCGGCGCCGGTCGTCGCGGCGACGATACGCATTCAGGGCACGCGCCTCGGCGCGCCGGCGGACGACAACGGTCGCTACGTCGTGACACGCGTTCCCGTCGGTGAGGTCACGGTGTCGGTGCAGCGCGTCGGCTACGCGAGTGAGACGCGCCTCGTCACGATCCGTGCCGGCGCCATCACGACGCTCGACGTGTCGCTGCGCGCGGCGGCCGAACTCGCGACCGTCCGCGTGCAGGCGGCGGCAACTGAACGCGAGCAGTTCCGGCTGTCGCCCAATCCCGGGGTCCTGACCGTGACGCGCGATGTATTCAAGCGCGTGCCCGTGATCGGCGAGCCTGACGTGCTGCGTGTCGTGCAGTTGCTGCCCGGTGTCGTAGCGACGAACGACTTCACGGCCGGCTATAACGTGCGCGGCGGCGAGAGCGATCAGAATCTCGTGTTGCTCGACGGCTATCCGATCTACAACCCGTTTCACCTTGCCGGACTGTTCGGCACATTCATCGATGAAACCGTTGGCGAGTTCGAGCTGATCCCCGGTGGATTTCCGGCGCGCTATGGTACACGACTTTCGAGCGTGCTGAACGTGGTGCCGCGCGTCGAGGACCGCGGCGGCTTCCACGGCGCGGCCAGCGTCTCCGTGCTCGCGAGCACACTGTCGCTCGCTGGCACGGTGAAGGGATCCACCGCGTGGAGCATCGCCGCGCGCCGCACGTACGCCGACAAATTCGTCTCGCTCGTCTCGGACAAACAGTTGCCGTACTGGTTCACCGACGTCCAAGCGCACGCGCAGCATCGGTTCGCGAATGGCGGTCTGCTTTCGACGACCGCCTACGTCGGCGAGGACATCCTGGCTGCTTCGCTGGCGACGTTCGGCGACTCGTCGCAGGCCGGCGGTGGCGCGCTCCGCTTCGACTGGGGCAATACGTTATTGGGAGTGGCCTATACCCAGCCGATGCGGCAATTCCTCGGCGGCGACTCGGCGCGCCTGATGCAGCGTTTGTCGCGTACCGGCTTCTCGACGAATCTCGACCTCGGCTCCGGGGCGCTGACTCTGCGGAATCGGCTGGCCGAAACGCGTGCGTGGGGAGAAGTCTCACGCTGGAGCGGTCGCAGCGAGACGTTGCTGGGCTACGAATGGTCGACGTATCGCGTGACGTACGACGTGAATTCCGCGGCCGCTGCCGGCGCGCCGCTGCTGACGACGCGCGACGCCCCGACGGCGGCGTCGGGGTATGTCGACGAAACGATAAGGACGAAGAACATCGCGGCGCGCATCGGTCTGCGCGGTGAGACGGTGACCGGCACCGGATGGGCGGGACTCTCACCGCGCGTCTCGCTCAAGTGGTTCGCCAACAGCGATCTCGCCTTCACGATCGGCGGCGGCGCGACATCGCAGTGGACGCCCGCGCTGCGCAACGAGCAGGCGCCGGTGCGCGTGTTCGATTTCTGGCTGACGAGCAATCGCACCACACCGGTCGCGCGCGCGTGGCAGGAAAGCATCGGCGGCGAGAAATGGTTCGGCACGTCGCGGTTCGTCCGCATTGAGGCGTGGCATAAGACGTATAGCCGGTTGCCGGCGTCGAATCTCTCCAACGATCCGGCGATCATCGGCGATGAATTCATCGTCACGACCGGGCGTTCGTACGGACTCGATCTGCTCGTGCGGCGCCTCGAGCGCGAGAAGCTGTCCGGATGGTTGGCGTACTCGTACGGCGTCAGCAATCGCGATGGACCCGGCGGACGGTTCGCGCCGGTGCAGGACCGTCGGCACAACGTGAACCTCGTTGCGTCGTACCGTCCGGGTGGCGCGTGGAGCTACGGCGCGCGGCTGGGCATGGGGACGGGGACGCCGTTCACGGATGTCGTCGGGCAGATCGTGCGTCGCCGTTATGACCCGATCACCAATACGTTCGAGTACGGCGCGCTCGATCGCCAGCGCGAACCGATCGGTGGTCCGCGCAACGGGGTCCGCTTTCCGTTCTTTCAGCGACTCGATCTGAGTGTCACGCGTGCAGGCACGGGTCGGTTGCACTGGGCGCCGTACCTGTCGCTGATCAATGCGTACGGCGCGAAGAATGTTTTCACGTACATCTTCAAGTACGCGGACAATCCGCCGACGCGCACCGCGTACTCGCAGTTCCCGTTCCTGCCGACGGTCGGCGTGGGTGTCTCATGGTGAGCCGCGCGAAACCGACAGACATGCGAGTGATCCGCCTGCGCGCGCTAGCGGGCTGCGTGGCGCTCTGTGTCGCGGCCGCCACCCTGTCGGCGTGTGAGTTGGCGGCGGTCAATGTCGCACCGCCCCAGGCCTCGGTTGTCGTGCACGCCGTGCTCAACCCCGATGTCGAAGAGCAGGTCATCCTCGTGGAGTCGTCGCTGACTGGCGCGATTGACATCAACGACAAGCTCAAATTCAACGTGCTCGATCCGATTCGCACCGCGGGCGGATCGCCCATCAGCGGTGCGGATGTCCGATTGCTCACCGATGCCGACACGGTCGGTGTGCGCGCAACCGAAACTATATCGAGCGGTCGCGGCACCGGGCGCTACACGGTGCCGCGCACCGCATTGTCCGTGTCGCCGGGACAGAGTTATCGGCTGCGCATCCGCACGGGCGACGGCACGATCGTCACTGGAGAAACGCGCGTGCCGACCGCCGATGCGGCGTGGACACGTGGTGCCGGATCTGTCGCGCGTGCCGTGACGCTGACTCGAGCGACCGACACGCTCCGGCTGGCATGGACGCCAACCGCGAACGCCGCCACGTACACGATTCGCGTCGAAACGCCCGACGGTCCGTGGTTTCTCTTCTCCGACTCGACCCAGTTTACGCTCGCTGGCACGCTGCGCAACTTCTTTGCTGCGGGGCTGCCGTCGGTGTGGTATCCCGGATTCCTGCAGCCGCTCTCGGTCGTGGCGGTCGATCAGAATTTCTACGACTACAATCGTACGGGGAATGATCCGTTTGGCGGCACGGGCTTGATCAGCAGCGTGCGGAACGGCCTCGGACTATTTGGCAGCATGCTGCCGTTGCTGCGACGTGACGTCACCGTGGTCGATCGCGACAAGGTGCCGCTCGATGCGCGCTGGGTCGGCGTCACGTCGAACTCCGCCGCGACACGCGTCGACATGGATCTGTGGCTCGAGTCCCCGGGGCCGACGGTGTCGTCTGTCAGCGGACGTGTACGCACCGGTGGCAACAGGACGACGGATCGTTATGTCGTCGGCACCGTGCAGGGCGAGAGCATCCGACTGGTCGCCCTCGCTGCCGGATCACGCGCGGACACGATCTGGTCGCTTGTGGGCAAGGTTGCGGGCGACTCGATCACCGGCAGCTACGCGCTCAAATTCGCGATTGACGGACCGAAGGTGTTCAAGCGGCAAAGCCGCAATGCACCGCTCAGTACTCCGTAGCCGTACCACGCGTTCACTATCCGCGCGCGGCCACAGCGCGTAATTTCGGCGCTGCTGACCCGTCGAACGGACACGGAGACGTTATGAGTAATCGCCCAATCGAAACGGACTATCTCGTCATTGGCGCCGGCGCAACGGCGATGGCGTTCGTCGACACATTGCTATCGGAGTCTGACGCGCGCGTCGTCATGGTCGATCGCTATCATCGTCCCGGCGGGCATTGGAACCACGCCTACCCGTTCGTGCGACTGCACCAGCCGTCGGCTTACTATGGCGTTAACTCGCGCAGCCTCGGTAGTGGCGCGAAGGACGAGGTGGGACTCAATCGCGGGCTGATGGAACTCGCCTCCGGCGCCGAAGTACTGGACTATTTCGATCAGGTGATGAATCACCGTTTCCTGCCGTCGGGGCGGGTGCTGTATTTCCCGATGTCGAATCTCGAGATCAGTCCCGACGGGGAGTGTACGATGACGTCGCTGCTGAGCGGCTCGTCACGCCGCATCATGCCGAAGCGCAAGATCGTCAACGCGACGCTCGCCGATTCGCGCGTACCATCAACGCACCCACCGGCATATGCTGTTGCACCCGGCGTGACCTGCATTCCGCTGAATGATCTGCCAACGATCAAGCGGCCACATTCGGGCTACGTCGTCGTCGGATCCGGCAAGACCGGCATCGACGCGGTCCTCTGGCTGCTGCAGCACCACGTCGACTCCGACGACATTACGTGGATTGTTCCGCGTGACGCGTGGTATCTCGACCGCGGCAAGTTGCAGCCCAACGAAGAGTCCTTCGAAACGACCCTTGGCGGTATCATCGACCAGTTCGAGGCGATCAGTGAGGCCACGTCCGTCGCGAATGTCTTTCAGCGACTGGAAGCCACCGGACAGTTGCTGCGACTCGATCCTGCGGTTGAACCCACGGCCTATCGCTGCTGCACGGTCTCGCAGGCGGAACTCGCGGAGCTCCGACGCATCACGAAGGTCGTACGCATGGGGCGCGTGCAGCGGGTCGATGCGACGAGCATTACGCTGCAGCGTGGCACGATCCCGAACGACGCCGATCGGCTGATTGTCGACTGCAGCGCGTCGGCGATCGTGCCGCCACATGCGGACAAGATCTTCGACGGCAAGCGGATCAACCTGATGATGATCCGCACCTGTCAGCCGACGTTCAGCGCGGCCGTCACCGCCTATCTCGAAAGCCACATCGACGGTGAGGACGAGAAGAACGCGTTGGCGCGACCGGTGCCGGTGCCAGAAGTGCCCAACGACTGGATTCGCATGTGGGCGGTGTTCCTCGGCAATCGCGTACGGTGGAGTCAGCACGCGGCGCTCAACGGGTGGCTGATGCAATCGCGCATCGACAGCATCGCGGTGTTGTTACGGGCCGTGCGCGAAAGCGATACCGCCAAGCAGGCACTGGTCGCGCGCTACCGGGCGAGCATGGCACCCGCCGCGGCGAAGCTGCCGATGCTCATGGCGGCGCTGTCGTAACGGCGGTCGTACCGGCGGTCGTAATCACACGATCGCGATGCGATAGTTGACGCCGGTCCAGCTGCCGTCGGATGTCCATCGGATCGTAAAGTCGATCGCACCGGCGTCGGTCCGTGCCGTCGGTATGTCCACGTAGTGTATGCCGAGCCCCGAGTCTGATGTCGCGCTGTCGTGCGTGGTCGCCCATCCGTCGATGGACCAATGCACGCTCGCCGGTGAAGCGACTTCGATGCGTAACAGCTCGCCGCGGCGGAGATCACGACTCTGCAACGTCAGACGCCAGGGTACCCACGGCGCGTCGGGTGAGTGGTCGCCGTAACGCGCCAACGTCTGCGGTGGGCAGTCGAAGATATGGCCGTCGTGCAGCGACCGGATCAGCTTCACATACTCCGCGTGCGCCCAAACGAGTGGCATCGCCGATCCCGCAGGGCGCCCATTGAACAGCTCAAGCTCGGGGAGGTCATCCGCATCCCAGATCTGTTCGGGGAGCAGGCCACCGTCGCTTGCCTGCGCCCGCATCACGGCGGCCAGTCGCTCGGCTTCTGCGCGATTGCCGGCCGCGAGTTCGTAGTGCGCGCGCTCGCCGGCGAGCAACGGCCAGCCGCGACCGACTCCGGTGCCGTCAAACGGTGATCCATCTTCATGTTCGCCATAGCCATCGCCGTTGTAGCGATGCCACGTCGGCCCAGTCGCGGTTTCGTCTCGCAGCAGGACGTCGATGACCTGTAGCGTATCGACGATGCGCGGGTCGTGCGGCGAACGCAGGCCAAAGCGCACGAGGGCGAGCGCGTCCGTCGCGATGACATCCGATGCCATCAGCATCGAGTGCGTCGCGGTGCGATTCTTCAGGATCACCGATCCGCTGACCGGCGCATGCGCGTCGCCCTCGTCGCTGCTGCCGATGCGCACGTAGTAGCCGCCGACGCCGAGCTGCGCGGCGAGCGGCGTATCCTTCGCGTACGTCCACTGTTCGATGTTGGCGTTCCAGGCATCGGCGGTCTCGCGCAGATATCTCGCCGCAAGCGCGTCACCTTGCAGGTCGGCGATATCCGCAGCGCACAGTAAGGACGCGATCACCACGGCGAGCGTGAACGGCGAGAAACCCGCGTCCTCTTCCCATCGATCCTGTTCGGTCGACGGACCGTTCGACACGATGAATGCGGCCGCGCGTCGCACCGTGGGCCACCAGCGCGCGATGTCATGGGCGTCGAGCACATTGGCGCGTCGGGCGAGATCGATGAGCAGAATCGGAAACGCCGTTTCGTCCAACTGCACGCCTTTCCAGTACGGCGTACCATTCAACCACATGTTCTGCGACCAATGGCCGTCGGCTTCCTGTACCGCCGCGAGATAGCGGATCGCTTCACGGACTTCGTTCTGCGCGCCCGCCGCCAGCAACCCGCCCGCGGACGACACCATGTCGCGCGGCCACACGAGATGGTAGCCGCCCAGATCACCGTCGCCTTTCGAGTTGCCCCACGGAATGGACAACGACGCGATCATGCCGCCGTCGATATGCATCGACGCATGCGCCTTGATGACCGCCGTGCTCGCGCGATAGAGATGCGGTTCGTTCATTGAGGCCGCTTCATCGAGCGGCAACAAACCCTCCTGATACGTGCGCCACACGGAGGCATAGCGGCGCTCGAGGTGATCGTACGACGACAGCAACGACGCGCGCGCGTTCAGTGCTGCGGTGGCGGCGTCCGTACCGAATCCCAACGCCAGCGTGAACACCCCGCCGCAGGCGACGAGATCGATCTCGCCCGCCAGTGTGACATTGCCGTTCGCCGCGCGCTCCCACGAACTCGTCAAGCGCCCGTCGCGCTGCACTTCGTGCCACGCATCGTAGGGACCAGCGAAGCCGACACTGCGCGCGTGCCACGGGGCCGTACTCCCCACCGTCATCGCGAGCGCGTCGCGCGAGGCAAACAGCATCGGCGTGCCCTTGTAGTCACCGGTCCACGCGGTGTTGCCGGCGCCCTGATTCCCGAGGTGCGGACTGACCAGCAGCGTCAGATGATAATCCGCCAGCGTACCGATCAGCGGCGTGAAGCGCACCTGTTGCAGCACCACGTCGTAGTCGGGGCAACAGCACACCCGCTTCTCGATCGTATAGCGTCCGTCCGTGCAACTGTTGAAAAAGCGGAACGCCGGAACGCCAGGCGCCAGCCACTCGACGGCGTGCGTCGCATGTCGCTTCTCTTCGGAAAAGAACCCGTCAGGACCGGAAATCAGAAACCCGGCGTCCCGCGTACAAGCGGAGTCGACTTCCGGATAGTAAATCTCATTGAGAATGCCGTGACTGGCCGTAAACCAGACGCGGGCGCCGTCGCCCGAGAGGGTTCCGACGGCGCTCTTCGCACTGGTGGTCCAGCGGGGTTCGATACCGGGCCAGCCGGGTGCAAAGCGAGTAGGTTCGGTCATGGTCCGAGTCTTACGAGAAGCACACGTCGCGAATCGACATATACCGCGAGCACCTTCAGGAGCACCTCAGTGAGAATACTCGTTATCGACATCGGTGGCACGAACGTGAAGGTGGCGGGTTCATGGGATCGCGTACTGCTCAAGATCGAGTCCGGTCCGACGATGACCGCCGGGCAGATGGCCGAGCGGGTGCTCGCCGCGACGAAAGACTGGAACTATGATGTCCTGTCGATCGGCTATCCGGGACCCGTCAAGGCGAACCGGCCCGTCAAGGAACCGCGCAACCTCGGTGGCGGCTGGAAGGCGTTCGACTTCGAGGCGGCGTTCGGCAAGCCGGTCCGCGTCGTCAATGACGCCGCCCTGCAGGCACTCGGCAGCTACGCTGGCGGACGCATGTTGTTCATGGGACTCGGCACGGGACTCGGCACCGCCATCGTATCGGATGGACGGTTGGAACCACTCGAAATTGCACACCTGCCGTACAAGAAGGAACAGACCTTCGAGGAGTATCTTGGCGAAGCGGGGCTCGAACGACTCGGCAAGGAACGGTGGATCCGCAACGTCGGCATGGTCGCCGAGATGCTTCGCAATGCACTGCTCTGCGATTACGTGATGCTCGGTGGCGGGAACGTCCGCAAGATCGACACGCTGCCGCCACACACACGTCGCGGCGGCAACGAATATGCGATCGACGGTGGAATCCGGCTGTGGGCAGCCGATACGATTCCGACCGCGGTCCCTCACGACGCCGAGCCCGACGACTTTAACTGAAGAGCAGTTCCAGCTCGTCGCGACCCAGCGTCGACAACACGGAAGCATCGGCATTGATAATGGCGTCAGCGAGGTCGCGTTTCTGCTCCTGCAGCGCGAGTACTTTTTCCTCGACTGTATCGCGTGCAATCAGACGCGCCGCAAAGACGCGTCGCGTCTGCCCGATGCGGTGCGCGCGATCGATCGCCTGAGCTTCGACGGCCGGGTTCCACCACGGATCGAGCAGATACACGTAGTCGGCCGCCGTGAGATTCAGGCCCACGCCGCCGGCCTTGAGCGAGATCAGGAATACCGGACAGTCCGGGTCCTCCTGAAATTGCGCGACGGCCTTCTGCCGATCCTTCGTGTCACCGTCGAGATAGGCGTAGTTGATGCCGGCCGCATCCATCCGCTCGCGCACCAGCCCGAGCAGTTTTGTGAATTGCGAGAAGACCAGCACCTTGTGTGACTCGGCGACCGCTTCGCTGACGCGCGAGAGCAGCAAATCGACTTTGCTGCTGGGATCTTCACGCCGCGCCGGATCGAGCAATCCCGGATGACAGGCCGCCTGACGCAGTCGCAGCAAGGCCTCGAGGACGTGCATACGATGCTTGCCGATGCCGTCGGGACCGATCTGCCGCAGCAGCGAGTTCCGATAGTGATCGCGCAATTCGTCGTAGCGCGCGCGTTCCTTCGGTGACAAGTCAACCAGCAACGTCTGCTCGAGTCGCTCGGGCAACTCGGGCGTGACCTGCGCCTTGGTGCGACGGAGGATGTACGGACGCACCGCGCGCGCGAGCAGCGCCTGCGACGCGAGCCGCGTCTCTTCGCTGTTGCTCTCGGCAGCCGTGGCGTCCTCGACGACGGCATCTTCGCCATCTTCCGACTCAGCGTCGTCAGGCGCGTCGAGATCGACACCGTCCAACTGCCGTAGATGCGCGGCGAAGACAGACGCCTTGCCCAGCAAGCCGGGATTCAGGAAGTCGAGCAGACTCCAGAGTTCGCGCACACTGTTTTCGATCGGCGTGCCGCTCATCGCGACGCGGTGTCGTGCGCGTACCAGTCGCGCGGCTTTCGCCGATGCAGTCGCCGCGTTCTTGATCGCCTGCGCCTCGTCGAGCACGACGTAATCGAACTCGAACGTCCGCATCATCGCGGCGTCGCGCCGCAGAGCGCCGTACGTCGTGAGGACCACGTCATAGTTTGCGAAATGCGTCGTGTCGGTGTCGCGCGTCGCACCCTGATGCACGAGCAGCGTGAGTGTGGGCGTGAAACGCGCCGCTTCCTGCTCCCAATTGAAGACGAGCGAGCGCGGCACGACAATCAGCGACGTGCCCGCACGGTCGACCTGTCGTGACGCGAGCAGGGCAAGCATCTGGACCGTCTTGCCGAGGCCCATGTCGTCGGCAAGGCACCCACCGAAGCCAAAGCGGCGCAGAAAATTCAGCCAGCCAAGTCCTTCGCGCTGATAGTCGCGCAGCGTCCCGACGAAATTGGCTGGTGGATCGGCGGCGTGAACACCTTCGAATTTCGTGAGCTCTTCGCGCGCATGCGCGAACGCGGCGTCGATATCAGGATCAGGCAGGGCGCTGAGTAACACATCGAGAATGCCCAACTGGTTGGCGGCGAAGCGCAGTTGTCCATCGACGACGGTGCCAGCGGCGGCCAATAATCCGGTGCGATCCAGCCACTCGTCGTTCAGCACGCCGAGCGATTGGTCGCTCAGGCGAATAGTGCGCTCACCGCGACGCAGCGCGGCCAACAGTTCTGGCAGCTTGGCCGTCGTGCCGCCGAACTCGACGACGGCGTCGACATCGAACCAGTCGATCCCCGAGCGCACGTTCATCGTGAGCGGGCCGGCGGTGCGCATCGTGCGACCATCGAACTCGACGAACCAACCTTCGCGCACCAGCTCGACGGCGGCCGCCATGCCGCGTGCTTCCGAGATGCGAAGCCCAGAGCGCGGGATCAGCGACTCACTATCGCGCTTGAAACCCAGTTGTTCGAGGCGCTGCGTACAGGCTGCCTCGGCGGCGCGATCGCGTCGTACGACGCGTCCGGACTCGAAGTTGACCAGACCCGCCGAGGCGGATTCGTCGGCGACGAAGGCGCCCGCGTAATCGAACGAGAGGTTGGCTTCGAAACCGGCCGGATTCCACGAGGTCACCGGTCGACGACGCAGCGATAGGCGCGCGGTCGGCTCGATGTCGAGCGTTTCGATATCCAATTCGGGCGGTAACTGTACGGGTGGTAGCTCCGGCAGCGCGTACAATTCGCTCAACAGATCCATCGCGTCGTCGCGCGGGATGCCGCGTAGCGTGCCATTGGCCAGCGCACTCGTCAGGAAGTGCGCTCCACCGTCCCGAACGAGCCCGACGCGTCCTTCCGCGATCACGACGCCATCGCCGGTGCGCAGCAGGGTGCTGTCGAGCGGCATCAGCACGTCGTCACGCTCGTACCAGGCGTTGAGTGAGTAGCTGTCCGTATCGTCATCTGTCGTGACGGCCATGCGTAACTGCCACGGCACGTCACCGTCCCACGCGAGCACGGTTTCATCGCCGACCGTCGTTGCCATTGCGGGGCGAACGCGGCACCGCCCCGATGCGCACATGAGCCGCACCGTGATGGGAATCGCGTCGGCGGCAATGACGAATCGCGCTGTCGGACGCGCGGACTGATCGCTGTCGTATTCGGACGAACTGCCGAGCAGCAGTTGCGCAATTTCGCGATCGATCGGCTCCGGAGCGGACAGCCACTGCGCGCGATTCAACCGAAACGGCTTCGTCGTGCCCCACATCCCCGGCTTTTTGAGCGGGGCTTCGATGCCGACGTCGACGACGAGGCCATGTTCACGCAGCGCACTGCGCGCCGCGTCGATGATGTACACGATGCGTTTGCCGAACGGGAATGCATCCATCTCGCGACGCGCCTCGTGCGCGGGTCGCATGAGGGTGCGGATCGCCCGCAGCTGCTGCACCCACGGGCGTGGATCGATGATCGGTGCGGCGATGCTCGCGCGTGGTGGCGGTTGCATCGCCAACATGGCTTCGGCACGCACGCGATCGGCCGCCTCGCGCGCCGACGCTTCACGTGTTCGGCGTTCGAGTTCGGCCGCTTCTTCCGCCTCTCGCATCGAACGTCCTTCTTCGAGATAGGCCACGTCCGGTTCCGTCGGCAGTGTGCCGGCCTGATCGCAGGCCACCAGCACGCCCCAGATATGCTTGCAGTTGCCGTGATCGCGCGCGTACGGGCACGTGCACTGCATATCGAGCGCGCCGCCTTTGACAACGCGGATCTGCACCTGATACCAGTCGGACCCGTGCACGCGTGCGATGACGAGCGACGCGGTGGTGCTGTCGATGTACACCCGCCCATTGCGATACGCATCGTCGCCCTTGGAACGCAGGAGCGGAGTGAACGTCGCGGCGAGCTTGCGGGGGAGGGTCACGAAGGGCGGCGGAGGGTTTGATCGAAGCCGAACCATTGAATGTAAGCGGGTGGCGCCGGTACGGGCGACCTCGACCTCGACCTCGACCTCGCAACGACGCGCCTCCCGCTCCTCCCCTCCGCCCGCGCATATCGTACTTTTCGGACGTACCCTCTTCCCTTCTGAGCCGACCCTCCCAATGCGCACCCGTCGCCCACTGCTCGCCCCGTACCGTCTCGTCGTTGCCGGGCTCACCCTCCTCTCGAGCCCCCTCAGCGCTCAGAAAGGGGCCACGCCCGCCGCGAAGTACAGCGCCGAAATTCGTTGGACCAGCTACGGCATTCCGCACGTCAAGGCGACGGACTGGGGTGGCCTGGGCTACGGATTCGCGTATGCAACCGCACAAGATGCGCTCTGCACCATGGCGAAAGACGTCGTCATGGTGAACGGCGAGCTCTCGCGCTATTTCGGCCCCATCGATGGCCATCGGGAGAGCGATGTGTTTCATCGCGCGGTACTCGACAGCGCGACGCTGCGGAATTATCCGAAACGGCAGACCGCGAACAGCAATCGCTTCAGCGATGGCTACGTCGCCGGCTACAATCGCTACCTGCGCGATCACAACGGCTCGCTGCCGGCAGCCTGTCGTGACGCCGCATGGATTCGTCCGATCACAGCCGACGACGTCACGCGACTGACCATCGGCGTCGGTATTCGCTACGGCATTGCGCGCTTTCAGAAAGAGATCGCCAACGCCGCCCCGCCGGGTACGAAGAAAGTCGGCAGCCTGACCACCGACTTCAATCGGCCCGAGGGCATCGGCAGCAACGCCGTCGCGATGGGCAAAGCCGTGACGGCGTCCGGACGCGGTCTGCTGCTCGGCAACCCGCACTACCCGTGGCAGGGCTCGTCGCGCTTTCACCTGATTCACACGACGATCCCGGGCGAACTCGACGTGATGGGTGTGAGTCTGTACACGACCAGTCGCGTGGCGATCGGCTTCAACAAAGACGTCGCCTGGAGCCACACCGTCTCGACGGGCACGCGCTCGACGATCTACGCGCTCGAGCTGAACCCCGACGATCCGACGCGGTACAAATACGGCACCGAATGGCGCGCCATGACCAAGCTGTCGATGTCCGTGCCGGTGAAGGGCGAAGGCGCTGCGGTCACGAGCGAGAATAGGAACGTCTATCTCACGCACTACGGCCCAGTGGTCGTGTCGGATCAATTGCCGTGGACGGCCACGCGCGCGTACGCCGTCCGCGACGTCAATATTGCGAACGATCGTACGGCCGCCTCGTACGATGCGCTCAACACGGCGCGCAACATCAACGAGGTCGAAGCCGCGCTCAGTCTGCAGGGGGTGTCGTGGGTGAACACGCTCGCCGCTGACCGAGCGGGTGGCGCGTTCTATGCTGACATCAGCGTCGTGCCGAACGTCGACGCGGCCCTGATCGACCGCTGCCGCGTCAAGCCCGCCGGCGTACCAGCGGCGATCGTCGTACTCAATGGCGCTGACCCGACGTGCGAGTGGAAGAGCGACGCACGTTCGGCGATTCCGGGCGCGATGCCTGCGCAGTCGATGCCGCGCCTGCGCCGCGACGACGTCGTGTCGAATTCGAACGACAGCTACTGGTTGTCGAATCCGCTCGCGCCGCTCGAGGGATACTCGCCGATCATCGGTGCCGAACGCACGACACGCAGCCTGCGCACGCGTGCGGGGCTCACATTCATCAACGAAGCCTTGAAGCGCGGCACGAAGGCCACGCCCGACTTGCTGCAGAACCTACTCTTTAGCGAGCGCAATTACGGCGCGGAGCTGCTGCTCGATGACGTGCTCTCCGTGTGCAAAGGCCCGATTGAGCCCGTCGTGATGAACGGCACGACTTCCGTCGATATCGCGCCGGCGTGCAAGGCACTGGCCGCGTGGGATCGCCGCGAGAACGTCAGTAGCAAAGGGGCGCCAGTGTGGCGTGAGTTCTGGCGTGTCGCGTCGCGCGTGCCGGGACTCTATCGCGTGCCCTTCAACCTGGCCGATCCGGTGAACACGCCGAGTGGCATCGCCGTCGAGCAGCCGGCCGTGCGTGAAGGCGTGCGTCGGGCCCTCGCGCAGGCCCTACAGCGACTTGCGCAGGCGAATGTCGCCATTGACGCGACGCTCGGCAGCGTCCAATACGAAGACCGCAATGGCGAGCACATTCCCATCCCGGGTGGCGATGGACTGACCGGCATGTGGAGCGTGATTAGCAGCGAGCTCAAACCGAACGGCTACACGCCGATCTTAGCCGGCAACAGCTACATCCAGGTCATCGGCTGGACGAAAGAGGGTCGGGTCGATCCGCGCGGTATTCTCACCTACTCGCAGTCGGACGATCCCGCCTCGCCGCACTACGCGGATCTGACGCGATTGTATTCGAAGGGCGAGATGGTAAAGCTGCCGTTCTATGAGAAGGACATCCGCGGGGACAAGAACCTGAAGACGCTGCGGATTCGGGAATGACAACGACCTCGATGGTTGGGGTCGCTTGCGCCGAACGCGTGACGCCCGTAACTCGATGATGCGGGCTGTTCGTCCGCGCACGCGCGATTCGCGCCACGCACTCACCCTGATCAACACACCAATGCGCACATTTTCGAAACGAGTGACCTCGACGGCCGTGGTGCTGACGCTTGCGTTCGCGTTCACGGCCTGCGGTCCGAAGGACGCCGATGTCAAGGCAGCGGCCGAGAAGGCGCTGAGCGGCGTAAGCGGTGTAACCGTTGCCGTCGCTGACGGCGTCGCGACGCTTGCTGGCCAGTTCGCCGACGACGCCGCAAAAACCGCTGCGGAAGCGACCGTCAAAGCGGTCGCCGGTGTGAAGTCTGTTGTCGATAACGCGACCGTCGCGCCGCCGCCGCCAGTCATCTCCCCCGACGACGCGCTCAAAACGAGCGTCAGCGCTGCGCTCAAAGACTTCTCAACGGTGATGGCGGACGTGAAGGACGGTGTTGTCACACTGACGGGCGAAATCAAGAAAGCAGACTTGCCGAAGATGATGCAAGCGCTGAGCGCGTTGCATCCGAAGAAGATCGACAACAAAGCCACGGTCAAGAAGTAGCCGGTTCTTGATCAGACTCCAGTCACGATTTCAATGCCAACGCTTCAAGAGAAGTACGCTGAACTGATCACCGCGGCGAACGCGAGCGGTGCGTCAAATCTCGTGGTCCGGCCGCAGGACAACATGCTGTACATCGACGGTGAAGTGCCGACCGGCGAGGTCAAGGATCAGCTCTGGGCGGTGTACGACAAGCTCGACCCGGATTTCCGTTCCGGTGATCTCGTGCTGAATCTCACGGTCTCGTCCGCAGCACCGTCTTCGCGGCTCAAGGTCGACACGGAGAGTTCGAATCTGAACATTCGCAAAGGACCAGGCACGGATCAGCCGATCATCGGCAAAGCGGCGCACCATGCGGAGGTCACACTCTTCAGCAAGTACAATGCGGAGTGGGCGCTGATCCGTAGTGATGACGGCGTCGAGGGCTACTGCGCGCTCAAGTATCTGACCGCCATCTGAACGCGCTGGATGTGGAGATGAATCGGGCCGACACGCGTGCGTGTCGGCCCGATTGCCGTCGCGGCGGGCACGGCGCACTGCCGTCTTGCCCGTGCGTCACGGCGTCATCCGTTTCGGTACTGCACAGATAGGGCAGGGGCCCATGTTCGGCGTACGGTCCAGCTCGACGGTGACCGGACCGAGCGAGACGACTTTCTTTGCCACCGTGTCATTGACCGCGACGGCGAACGTCAGTGTGCGCCCGTTCACCTGCCCGCTGAACTGCGCCGGCAGCGTCGGGCCGACGAGCACCGGATAGGCACGCAGGACGAAGGTACCGTCGATCGTGAACCGGCCGTCCTTGTCCAGCATCACGCGCGGCGGCATGTCGCCGAAGGTGCACCCGACATGCACATGCGTCACGGAATCTGTTGCGATGACTGCCGCGTTGTCGCCACCCCAGGTGCCACGCGCGAGGCGTCCGTCAGTTGGCGCTGGGCCAGAGGCGCCGCTGTCGCTGCAGGCAGCATTCACGGCGAGGGCGAGGCAGAGGCCGCTTAGAAGATGACGCGAGTCGGAGTGCATGCACGACCAACAGCGCGTTGGCGGTCGCAGTCACTCGCGGAGCCCATTCCGTGCAGGACACGACTGCTCGGCGACGGCGCCGAGATACGAGACGCGCGCGAAGCATTGCGCAATCGAAGGATCGACGTGCAGAATCTTGGAGGTGTAGTTGAATGATCCCGCCACGGAGCGATGATGCTGCCTGACCCGTCACGCAAGCCGCTCGACGAAGAACTCGACATTCACGGTCTGACGCATCAGGGCAAGGTGCGCAGCAATAACGAGGATGCCTTTCTGTTGGCGTCGATCCACAAGCGCGTGAACATCGAGGTGACAAGCCTCAACGATCATCAGCGTCTACCGCTCGCAGACGAGCGGGTCGCGACGCTGGCGATGGTCGCTGACGGCGTCGGGGGACTGTCGAGCGGTGAGGAAGCGAGCGTACTCGCGCTCGAGACAGCGATGTGCTACGTAACGGAAACCATGGACTGCTACTACCATGCACGCGCGTCCGAAGCGCGGTTCATCGAGGAACTCCAGGCGGCTGCGATGCGGGCGCACGACGCCGTCCGCGGTGCGCGAAAAGGCGAGGGGAAGCACCGTCAGATGGCCACGACGCTCACGCTCTACATGGGAGTGTGGCCCAACTACTACCTGCTGCAGGTCGGTGACTCTCGCTACTACAACTGGCGTGATGGCGTGCTCACGCAGCATTCGCGCGATCAAACCATCGCGCAGGCGCTGGTGGATCAGGGCGTGATGACGCACGCCGCCGCGCAGCGCACCCCGCTTGCGCATGTGCTCTCGAGTGCGATCGGTGGCGATCAGGCCGAGCCGGTTGTCACGCACTTGCCAGCCGACTGGGGCAACGTGCATCTGCTCTGCAGCGATGGGCTGACCAAGCATGTAAGCGACGCGCGCATCGCCGAGCTGTTGGCGAAGATGACGAGTGCGAAGCAGGTGTGCGAGGAGCTGCTGCAGGAAGCGCTCGATGCTGGTGGCACCGATAACATCACGATCATCGTCAGAAGGGTCGTGCCAATAGAGACTAGAAGTAGCGAGTAGAGCGTAGCGAGAGTATAGAGACGTGCCGTAGCGGATCTGTCTCCTAGCGCGTCGCGTACAGGATTCCCATCGAGATCGCCACCACTGTCATCACCCCCGTGATCGCCCACGGGACCCAGCGCGGCGCGTTGGCGATCTTCTCGACCACCGGCCCGCCGCCGGAGTACCGTGGCATCACCGCCAGACTCACCGCCTTCGCAATCTCATCGCCCGACGACGGGCGATCGGACGGACGTTTGGCGAGTGTGCGCATGACGATCGCGGCGAGATGCTTCGGCACATCGGGCCGTTTCGTGGCGATCGGATCAGGTATCTGCAAGGCGTGCGCTTCGATAACCGCTTGCGGTGACCGACTCGCGAACGGCGGATGCCCGGTGATCATCTCGTACGCGACGACGCCCAGCGCATAGAGATCAGCGCGATGATCAAGCGCCGGATCACCCGCGGCCTGCTCCGGCGCAACGTAGGTCGGAGTGCCGAGACTCATGCCGACCTGCGTGATGCGCATGATCTCCGCCTCCGTCTCCGTCGTAGACGCGCTGATCAACGCCTTGCCGATGCCGAAGTCGAGCACCACCGCCTGCCCGTGAAAAAACATCACATTCTCAGGTTTGATGTCGCGATGCACGATTCCTTCCTCGTGCGCATAAGCCAGCGCGCCCGCAACCTCTTCGAGAATCGTCGCGATATCAGTGAACGCCATCGGTCGTTCGCGATCCATGCGTTGGCGCAGCGATTCACCGTCGACGAAGGGCATCGTGTAATACAGATGCTCGCCGGCCAGGCCTGCGGACAGCAGCGGCACGATGTGGGGATGCTGCAGATGCGCGGCCAGCGCAATTTCGCGCTTGAATCGTTCGGCCGAGAGCGACGCGGCCAACTCCGGCGCCAGTACCTTGATGACGACATGCCGACGCAGTGCGTTCTCGGTCGCGACAAATACGCGCGACATGCCCCCGCGAGGCAGTTCACGTTCCAGCGTGAACTGCTCGGCCAATGCGGCCTGGACTTCGGCCTGCAATCCGTCGTCGGGCATTTGTGGCGACCATGGCGGGGGACGATGTGGAATGTACGTATTTCGGGAGGATTGGCGAGGGATCGGGCGGCCAAGAGGCGTTGGTTCGCGCGACGAGTCTGCCTCACCCCTCCTTCCTGACTCCTCCAACGAGGGCATGAGCCATGCACCCACGCCTCATGCCTTGGCGATCCCCATCGTCTCTGCCTAGCTTTGCCCCCTCATGACCGCCCCCGACCTCTCCGCCTGGCAATCCGCCGTCGGTCCCCGCTACACCCTCACGCGCGAGCTCGGTGGTGGCGGGATGTCCCGCGTCTTTCTCGCGCGGGAATCCGAGCTCAATCGCGACGTCGTGGTCAAGCTGCTGAAAGCCAACGTCGCCGAAGGGATCAGCGCCGAGCGATTCGCTCGCGAGATCCAGCTCGTCGCCTCGCTGCAGCAGGCCAACATCGTTCCCCTGCTGTCGGCTGGCGACGCGAACGGCACGCCGTACTTCACGATGCCGTACGTGCAGGGCGAGTCGCTGCGAGGACATCTGTCGCAGGGCCTCACGCTGTCCATCGCCGAGTGCGTGAGCATCCTGCGCGACGTGGCACGCGCGCTGAGTTACGCGCATGCGCGCGGTGTCGTGCATCGCGACATCAAGCCCGACAACGTGCTCCTGTCGCACGGCACCGCAATGGTGACCGATTTCGGTATCGCGAAGGCCGTCTCCGCGTCGCGCACCATGGCCGATCACGACTCGCTCACGCAGGTTGGCACCTCGATCGGCACGCCGGCGTACATGGCGCCCGAGCAGGTTGCCGGTGATCCACACGTCGATCATCGCGTCGATCTGTACGCGTGGGGCTGCCTCGCCTACGAATTGCTGACCGGTGCGCCGCCCTTCGTCAAAGACTCGCCGCAGCGCGTACTCGCCGCGCATCTCGGCGAAGCGCCTACACCAGTCTCCTCGAAACGCGCCGACGTCACACCACAGCTGGCATCGCTCGTGATGCACGCCCTCGTCAAAGAACCCGACCATCGCGTCGCGACCGCCGACGACATCCTGCGTGAACTCGAGGCCGCCATGACGCCCGGCGCATCAACCGCGCCCTCTGCGACCCCGGCGGTCAGAAAACCACGCACGACGATGGTCGCGTCCAGCGTCATCGGAATCGCGCTGTTCGTCGCCATCGTGATCGCACGAAATCGCGCGACGAGCACTGCCGCATCGACCGTCCCCGCTGTCGACAACAGCATCGCCGTCATGCCGCTCGCGAATCTGAGCGGCGACAAATCCGACGACTACTTCGGCATCGGCCTCGCCGAAGAAATCACTCGCGCCATCGCGAAAACCGGGGTACGTGTGATCGGTCGCACCAGCGCCAGCGCGCTCCTCGCGAAGGGCATGGACGAACGCGCCGTCGCCAAGGAACTGGGTGTCGGCTCGCTGCTCACCGGCACCGTGCAACGCGCGGACTCGCAGATTCGCATCAACGTCTCGCTCCTCTCGGCCGTCGACGGCAGCATCCGGTGGAGCGACAAATACGACCACCCGCTCACCAACGTCTTCGCCGTACAGGATGAAATCGCGCGCAGCGTGGCGAACAAGCTGCTCGGCACAATCCGGACCGCGGCAAAACCTTCACGAATCGAGACCAAAGACCAGCAGGCGTACGAGCTGTTCCTGCAGGGGCAGGTGCTCTTCACGAAGCGCACCGAGTCGACGATGCGGCAGGCGATCGCGATGTTCGAGAAGGCCATCGCACGCGACTCGGCGTACGCCCGTGCGTGGGCTGGTCTCGCGTTGTCGTACGCCGTGTTGCCCTCGTATGTCTATCACGTGAGCGGAGAGAGCAACGCGCGGGCGATCGTCGCCGCCGAGCGGGCCATTGCGCTCGATTCGACCATCGCCGAGGCGTACATCGCGCTGGGTCAAGCCAAGCAGGGTGTCCGTCGTATCCATCAATCCGAACCGCTGTTCAAGCGAGCCTTGCAGCTCGACTCGACGATGATGACGGCGTGGGGGTGGTCCGGGTTGAATGCCTCGCATTTGGGGCAGATGGCCGCCGCGCGCGCGCGGGTGTCCCGTGCGCGGGCGTTGGAGCCGGCCTCGATGATTGCCCGTGTCTGGGACGCGCAGGTCGCGCTTGTGGATCGCCGTTACGCCTACGCCGACAGCGTGAGCCGGGAAACGATCATGCTCGACGCAACCTTCACGTTAGCGTGGGATGCGCGGGGCGAGGTGCTCTCCTATCTCGGCCGACACGCCGAAGCCATAGCCGTCATGCAAGGCAGCGTGGCCCGACAGTCGAACACCCGACCGACGCAGGCGGAAGGCATCCTGGCCTACGTGTACGCGCGCGCCGGTCAGGCCAGCGATGCGCGACGCGTAATGGCCGCGATGAGCACGCGCAACGGTGCGGTGATGCCGGCCATGGGCGTACTTGCCGCGACGCTGGAAGTGTTGGGCGATCACACCGGCGCGCTCACGTTGCTGGAGAAGGCACTCGAAGAACCGGACGGGGATAGCTGGATGTGGCAGTACAACCGGGCGGAGCGCTACGACCGCTTGCGGAAAGATCCCAAGGCGGCGGCACTTTTGGCGCAGCTTGAAGTGAGGTAAGTGATGCGCTCCTACCGTTTCGATCGCACGACCAACCGCTATCACACCCGACTCAGACTATGATATTCACTGATACTCGCTCGACCACGGTTGATGCCATAGGGCGCGCCGCGCTCGCCGCGCTGTTGTTCGTTGCATGCACCGCGAACGACGGGATCGTCGCGCCGTCACCTGCGCCCGAACAACCGACCGGCGGCGTGGTCATCAGCCAGGTCTATGGCGGTGGTGGAAATAGCGGGGCGACGATCAAAAATGATTTCATCGAATTGTACAACAACACACCCAACGCCGTGAATCTTACCGGCTGGTCGGTGCAGTATTCCAGCTCAGCGGGCACCACATGGCAGGTCACGGCGTTGCCGAGTGTGTCGTTGCCATCCGGGCGGTATTTCCTGATTCAAGAGGCGGCGGGCACGGCTGGTGTCACGAGCCTGCCAACGCCAGATGTCATCGGAGTCATTCCCATGAGCGCGACAGCGGGGAAAGTCGCGCTCGTAAATTCCGTCACCGCATTGGCCGAAAGCTGTCCAGTGGGCGGCAATCCGAGTGTCGTGGACTTTGTGGGATTTGGGGGTGCGAACTGTTCGGAATCAACGCCAACGGCTGCGCTGACGAATACTACGGCGGCCACTCGTAAAAACGCCGGCACGACAGATACGGACAACAATGCATTTGACTTTACAATTGATGCGACGCCGATTCCGCGCAACGTCGGATCGTCGGGCGCGACACCGACCGGAAGCGGCAAAGTTGCCACGGTGGGTGTGGTGGCGTTGGTGGTGGTCAATCCGTCGCCGGGGTCAGTGACGGTCGGTGCTACCACGGCGTTCAATGCGATTCCAAGAGATGCCACGGGTATGCGCACACCAACCACATTCACCTGGGGTGTGAGCAACGCCTCGATTGCGAGCATCAATGCGATCACCGGCGTGGTCACTGGAGTCGCGACGGGGAGTACGAAGGTCGCGGCGCGCGCGTCGAACGGCATCGTGTCGGACTCGGTCATCGTCACGGTGTCTCCGGCGCTGGCCAGTCTGAGCGTGAGTCCACGCGCCGATCCGTTGCCCGTTGGCTTTCAAACACAGCTGTTCGCTGCGGGCACCGATGCGAGTGCTGCGGCGATCAATAGCAACACGCAAGTCAATTGGACAACGAACAACGCCAGCATCGCAACGGTCACGGCAAGCGGCATCGTGACCGGCATCGGTGCCGGTACCGCACGCATTACCACCACCGCCAAATCTGACGGTACCACGAAAGGATTTACTGACGTCGTCGTGAGCGTGGCGTCGACAGCCCCCGCGGCGCGCATCGGTCACAACACCGATCTCGGTGTACCAACGGATGCCGATCCGAGTGACGATGTGCTGATCGCGCGTCGACAGTACACGCTGTCGTACAATCCGCGTCGCGGTGGGCCCAACTGGGTGAGTTGGAATCTCGACGCGTCGCACAAAGGCAGCGTCAGTCGTTGCAACTGCTTCACCGCAGATCCTGCGCTGACGGCGCTTGGTATTTCCGCGTTTGATACCAACGACTGGATCAATGGCGGCGCGTACTCACGCGGCCACATGTCGCCATCAGCCGACTGGGCGATCAGCGATGGAGACAACGCGCCCACGTTTTATTTGTCCAACATGTTACCGCAAAATCAAACGCTCAATGGCGGTGTGTGGGGCTCGTTAGAAAACGATTTGCGTTCGCTCGCGGTGAACGCGGTCGAAATTTACATCGTCTCGGGGCCGATCTACACCAAGAACCGCAGCGGTGTTGGCAGTGACGGACTGGGTTTTCTCGCGAGCACGACGCAGCCCGGCAAGATCGCGATCCCGGATTCCATCTGGAAAATCGCAATCGTGGTATCCAACACCGATGATGTCACGACGATTGCGTCACCGACGTCAGTGCAAGTGATCGCCGCGAACTTCCCCAATACGGCGACGGGCACCAGCAGCGCGGCGGCCAACTCGTGGGCACCGTTCACGACGACCATTGACGCGATTCAAAGGAGTACCGGCTACAATTTTTTGTCGCGCATCCCGGAAGCAGTGCAGTGCCGGCTTGAGGTGCGCGCCTGTCCGTAGATGCGTACGGAAATTGCGCGACCGTATCGTGTTGACCGCGAGCTGGGCGCCGGCGGCATGGCCACGGTGTATCTCGGCCATCGTATACGTCCAGCCCGTAATCCGCGCTTCCTTTGCATGCGGCAATAGATCTATGACCGCATGAAGAGTGGCGTAATATATCTGGCACTCGGTGGTGGCATCCCTCTATGGTTGGATGCCACGACCTCCCCTGCGGTTTTAATTGAAGGCCTCCGATGTCGCGACGTTCGACGCGTTGGTGCACGGTCGTGTCCAGCCGGTTCTGGTCATCCTTCGGGCCTTGGCGCTTCTCGCGTTGCATCGGGGCGAGAGCGCAGCCGTCGTCGCGGTGACGGTCCGCCTTTCGCCCCAAGCGGTGCGCAACATCGCCGCGCGGTATCGGCGCACAGGCTTGGAGCACGCGTTGTACGAGCGGCGCCGTCCCGGGGCGGCGGAAGTGTTGGGGACCCCCGACAAACAACGGATCATTGCCATGGTGTGCACCGATCAGCCGACGGGCGCCACGCGATGGACCGTCCGCTTGATTGCAGAACAGGTGGTCAAACGCGAACTGGTGCCGCACGTCGGCCGGGAGACGATTCGGGTGCCTTTGCAACGCCACGACCTCAAGCCGTGGCGGGAAAAAATGTGGTGCCTCGCTGATCTCGACGCGGCGTACATCGCGAACATGGAGGATCCCCTAGCGCTGTACGAGAGTCCCTATCGGGCCGAGGAACCAGTGATCTGCCTCGACGAGAAGCCAGTGTCGTTGTACGCGGAGGTGCGGACGCCGCGACCCGCGCGCCCGGGGCACGTGGCGAAACGCGACCGGGACTATCGCCGCGGTGGGACGGCCAACCGGACGTCCGCCGCGTTTGCGCGCATGGTCGGTACCGCGATTGCCGCCTATCCGGCGGCGCGCACGATGCATTGCGTGATGGACACCCTCAATACGCATCGGGAGCAGGCGCTCACCGACCACTATGGGCTCGAGGAGGGCCACCGTCTGTGGCACCGCTTGACTGTCCACCACACACCCAAACACGGGAGCTGGCACAATCAAGCGGCGATTGAACGAAATCTGGTGTCGCGCCAGGGCCTCGGCACGCGCCGCATCGATGCGTTTCGGACGCTGCGCACCGAAGTGCGCGCATGGACCCGTCGCGCCAACCGACGGAAGACCACGATCCCATGGTGCTTCACGCGCACAGATGCCCGACGAAAATTTGGATATATAAAGCCAGTGTCTAAACGGTCAAAGACCTGGTATGGCACGCCGACCATTTCGCCCGATGGACGAGCGCTCTACTGTGTGCGCGGCGACGCGATTGGCGACAATCTGTACCGGCTATCGATTGACGCGGACACCGCGAGCGAAGTGGCGCGCTCCAGCACTCGCGGACCGGCGACGTTCGAAACGGGCACGCCGGTTGATGGTCGTCACGTCGATGGATCATTGGAAGTGGCGCGAATTGAAAGCCATTGGCATGGCGATCGATCCCGCGCAGCTCAATTGGTCGAGAGACGACGCAATTTATTTTACTCGCGAAAGCCCGGGAATCAGAGGCCGACGCTCTGGCGCCAATCGTCTGTGGGGGTACAGAAACGCTGGCCATGAGGCTCCCGCCACGGTGTTGGATTGAGTCCGTGGTGATGGCCACGGTCGCGCCCATCGGTGTCTGTCTGATGGATTTCCGAAGTGATATCTGGCGGGCGAGTGTGCCGGGGGTTTCACGATGACGGGCATCGTACGCAGACCGGTGTTGTTCCTGCGGCCACCGCCGACCTGATCGAGTCGAAACGAACGGGGCGATTGCAGGACGCGGCGGATATCGAAGTCCTCGAGGAGATTCGACGACTGCGTGAGAACGCAAGTCGCTGACATGATCGCGTAGGCCCACCGATCGGTCGGATCGCAGCCGCTGAACAACCGCGAAGTCACCGGCGCGCTCGCCGACCGCTACCGCCTCGAGCGTGAACTCGGCGCGGGCGGCATGGCCACCGTGTACCTCGCCGAAGACCTCAAGCACGATCGCAAGGTCGCGATCAAGGTGCTCAAGCCCGAACTCGCGGCAGTTCTCGGTGCCGAGCGCTTCGTGCTGGAGATCAAGACGACCGCGGTGCTGCAGCATCCGCACATTCTGCCTCTGGTCGTGGTCGAAAACTGGCTCGAGGAGCTGAAGGCGCGCGACAAAGGGAAGAGGCCGTGAATGACCGGCGATATCCCCGTTCGTCTGGCCGCGTCGCGCGCCTGTCGTCGGCCTTTACCGTCCGCGAATCGGTACCGCGACCGCCGCCGCTAGCTCTGGCGGCAGACCGGCCGCGCCGGTCTTGAACGTCAGTGTCGCGCCTGCCGATGGTATGATCTCGACATCGTAAATCTCGCCGGCGCCGATGGTGAGTACCGCGGGCCGTGCCGTTGATTGCATCGCGGTTGTGGGCATGCCGTCTTTCGCGACGATACGCCATTCAGCGGGTTTGTCGCCCGACAAGATCGTCACGTCTTGCGCGAGATCTCCGCGAATACTGATGATCCGCAGTCGCAACGGCACGCCGACGCGAGCCTCTATCGGTGATGGCGTGCGTGAGCCGTTCAACAACGTCTTCGGATATTTCGCGACGTCGAAGAAATTCACGAGCGGTCCTTCATCGCTGATGAGCATCACGCGATCAACGTCCCAGTCTGGCTTGGCACCTGGCTCGCGCACGATGAGCGCGCCGTACAGCCCCGAGGAGATCTGCTGAAACTCGTTGGAGTGCGAGTGGTACATGAACGTGCCAGCGCGCGGCGGCGTAAAACGCACCGTGAGCGAGTCGCCGGGCTTGATGCCCGGCAACCGATGCGCGCGGGTGCCGCTGACGCCGGGCACACCATCCGCATAGCTCTCCAGTTCGATGCCGTGCCAGTGCACCGCTGCTGGTTCGTGCGACTGATTGATCACCGTGATCGCGACGCGTTCTCCGCGCACCAACTCCAGTTGCGGTCCCGGCACTTTCATGGTGCTGAGGTCTTTCTCCTCTGGCGAGCCGCCCAGCGCATACGAATAGCCCACGAAATTTCCGTACGTGTTGGCCTTCGAACGAACGAGAAGCCGCAGTGTGCGCGCGACGGGCGCGAGCGTCGCGGCGGCGCCGACCTGCTTCACGTTGAAGCCAATCACGAGGCCGGTCATGTGATTGGGCATCGCGTCGTCGTGCGCCATGTTCATCCCGGCCATCGACGAACGGTCAGCCTCGAACGCTTCTCTCGGCGCGATGTGACCTGTGAAGTGACAATGAAAGATCCAGCTGCCGCTGCGATTGGGCACAAAACTGATCGACATCGTCTGCAGCGGCGCCATGTACTCCGTCACGGCCATCCGCCGCTCGGCCGCCGAATACACCGTATCTTTTTGCGAGTCGCCCTTCGCGTCCACGCGGAAATAGAAACCGTGCAGGTGCAGCGGATGATCGAATCCCGTCATGTTGACGAAACGCCAATGCAGCGTGTCGCCCATCGCGACGGAGGGCGTTTCGTTGCCGGGAAATGAGCGCCCGTTGAATACCAGCGACGCGTTCGGTCCGAGCCCGCTCCGCGACGTGGAACTGATGGAAGCCGAGCCGGTGATGGCGAAAATCCGTTCGTTGGACGCAGGCGATACGCCTAGCGGATCCACCACAATGACTCCGCCCAGCTGTGGATCTTCCGCGAGGCGTCCAGCGATCGGCACTGTATCCGTGCGTGCCGCATAAAAGTACGTGCCCACGGTTGCGAGTGTGAACTGCACGTTCGCTGTGGCGCCCGGTGCAATCTTGACGCTGTCCCCACTGAGACCGGGCACCGAGTTCATGCCATACACCCACATTGTTTTTGTCAGCGCGTTGTGGATCGACGCGTGAACGGTGGTGCCGACAGGGCCACGCAGCATTGGTCCCGGCGTCTGAAGCGACTTGCCAACCTCTGCGAATGCGGCGGTCGTCAGGGTTGGACCGCGAGGCCCATCCGGTTGCCACGTGCCCGTGCGGGACTCGAGCGCGATGGTAAGCACGCCAGCAACGACTCGACCGCCACGATGACGATTGTCATTCGGGGCGATGGTGGCGACCGTGCCGCTCGCAGCGGGGCGCGCCGGCCGGCGTCGTGCGACTGATGCATCGCGAGGCACTGCGTCGGAAAAGAGCGCCAAGACGGCCATCGACAACACGGATGTGTTCATTGAAGTCTTCGGATTTACGAGGAAAATCGGGGATCCACCCGCTGCGCCAAAACGCTAACACGTCAGAGGAGGCCGCGATAGCATACCGCGATGGCGCGGCCGAGCGTTCTAGGTTGTCGTTGAGGTCGATGGGGCATCGTCAGGACGAAAGGGCTTCGGTCGCTGCGATGCACTACGGGGCATGCAGACGTGCAACTACCTGTGAAGCATGGTCTTGTAAATCGTCCCACGGTGCGGCATAATTGCTCCCACGCCACGGGCCGTCCTCTGACCCTCTCTCAATCGTCTCGCCGACTCGCGCCTGAACGCGGTGCTGGCCGCGCGACCGCTGGCGTGGTGATGGGAGATCGGTAAACCGGAAGGCGCCGCTCGTCGCTCACGTAAAGGAAACTGCGGGCCTGCTGCGCCTCACGCTCGGAGATCTCGATGGGCGAACGCGGGCGCTGAGCGATCCGGAGCGATAGGTCTCGTGGGCAGATCGCGGGGCGATCGACGAAGTGCAACGCGCGCCGGACCTGCCGACCGTGCCCCGCGGGACCGTTACCGCGCAGTGTTGGAAGGTTGTGTCGTGCGGCACGCGACGCGAAGGTAAAGGGGTAGGTTCCGGTGCTAACGGCGCATCACATCCGGCGATGCTGCCAATCGGGTCCGGTTCCTCGACGTAAGGTTCATGCACGAGACGAATGCGTTGAAGGCATCACTTGCCGACCGCTATCGCGTTGACCGCGAACTCGGTTCCGGCGGCATGGCGACCGTGTACCTCGCGCGCGATCTCAAGCACGACCGCGATGTCGCGATCAAAGTCTTGAAGCCGGAACTCGGCGCGGCACTCGGCGCAGAGCGGTTCCTCGCCGAAATCAAAGTCACGGCGAATCTGCGACACCCCAACGTGCTGCCGTTGTTCGACTCGGGCAGCGCCGACGGACCGCTGTATTACGTCATGCCCTATATCGACGGCGAAACGTTACGCGCGCGCATGACGCGTGAGCCGCAGATGCCGGTCGATGAGGTGCTGCGCATCGTGGGGCTGCTCGCCGCCGCACTCGACTACGCGCACGCGAACGGCGTGGTGCATCGCGATCTCAAGCCGGAAAACATTCTGCTGCAGGCCGGGCAGCCGATCATCGCGGATTTCGGCATTGCCCTCGCCATCGCACAGGTGGCCGGTGAGCGCGTCACGCAAACGGGACTTTCGCTCGGGACGCCCAATTACATGAGCCCCGAGCAAGCGGCGGGCAAACGCGCCGTCGATGCGCGCAGTGATCAGTACGCGCTCGGTGCGATGACCTACGAAATGCTCGCCGGCGAACCACCGCACAGCGGTGCGACCGCGCAGGTGATCATTGCGCGCCTGATGACCGAAACACCGCGCAGTATCCGCAGCGCACGCCCCGCGGTGAGCGATTCCACCGATGCTGCCGTCCAACGCGCGCTTTCGAAATCACCCGCCGATCGCTTCACCACCTGCGGTGCATTCTCAAAGGCCCTAGCCGACAGCACCACGTCAGCAGCGCGCGCCTCCGTGTCCCCCGTGCCCCCTGTGGTTCAAAAACGAAGTGCCACCCGCGCCGAGCAATATGCCAAGGTTGCCGTGGTCGCCGTGCTCGCCGTCTTTCTCTGGGTCTGGCGGCGCGACGCAACGCGCGCAACGCCAGATGCCGCGAACGTCGCGTCCGTCGCCGTGTTGCCGTTCACCGACCTGAGTCCTGGTCGCGCAAATGACTATCTCGGAGACGGTATCGCCGAGACCATCACCAGTGCGCTCGGCCGCGTGACAGGACTGCAGGTCGCGGCGCGCACGTCGGCGTTTTTGTTTCGCGCGCAGAGCGTAAATGTACGCAAAATCGGTACGAAGCTGGGTGTTGCGACCGTCCTCACAGGCAGTGTGCAGCGCGCGGGCGACAGGTTGCGCATCACCGCGCAGCTCGTGAAGACGAGCGATGGCGTAAGTCAGTGGTCAGACACGTTCGATCGTGGCGTCGCTGATATCTTCGCCGTGCAGGACGAAGTCACGCGGGCTGTGATCGCGGCGCTCAAGGGCACGGTGTTGGCCGCGACCGTGAACGGCAGCGCGACGGCGACCAGTGACCCGAAAGCGTACGACCTGTATCTGCAGGGCCGCTTCTTCCAGACCAAGCGTACCACGGACGACGTGTTACGCGCCATTGGGTTGTTCAAGCAGGCGATTGCCCGGGATTCGACATTCGCCGAAGCATGGGCTGGCTTGGCGGATGCGTATCTCGTGCAGGCGTTCTATTCCAACGTGCCGGCGGTACCGACGCTGACCGCGTCACGACAGGCCGTTGATCGCGCACTCGCACTCGCGCCCGAGCTGATCGAAGCGCACGCTACGCGGGCGTATCTGTTCTACGTGCTGGACTGGAACTGGCTGGCAGCCGACAGTGCGTTTCAGCGCGCAATCGAACTCGGGCCCAGCTACCGCGTGTCGCGTGAATGGTACAGCGGTGTGCTGGGTAAGCTTGAACGGCGCGATGAGCAGCAGCGGGAGTCTGAGCGCGCGCGGCAGTTGGACCCCGTGTCCGGCACGGCGTTGGCGACAATTGCCGAACTCGCACTACAGCGTGGCGATGAAGTCGAGGAACTCCGCCTGCTCGATCAGACGCTCGCTTTAGATCCCACGCAGCCGCAAGCGCTGCGACAAATCACCAGTCGGCTCTTCGATCGCGGCGACTCCGCCCGGTTCTTGGCCATGCAAGAGCGCTTCGTGTCGAGCTCCGGCATTGCCGGCGCATCGGCGGCAGCGTTGCGCCGCGCGTGGCTGACCGGCGGACCCGAGGCAGTGATCAGAGCGCAGATCGCCGCGTTCGACGCCTTTGACCTGCCCTATGAAGCAGCGCGGTGGCGCATGAAGGCGGGTGACGTGGACGGCATGTTTCGCGACTTGGATCGTGCGTACGACGCGCATGCGGTCTGGATGACTGCGCTAAAGATTAACTTCAGTAGTCCTGCTGTGAAGCGTGATCCGCGCTTCAAGGCCTTGCTGGCGAAGATGAAGATTGTGGAGGACAAACCGTGACCGCGCCCGATTCGTTTGCGCGATGAGCCGCGGCGCTCGCCGACCGCTATACGATCGCACGCGAACTCGGCGCTGGCGGCATGGCCACCGTGTACCTCGCGCGCGATCTCAAACACGATCGCCTCGTCGCGCTGAAGGTCTTGAAACCCGAACTCGCCGCGGTCATCGGTGGCGAGCGGTTCTTAAGCGAAATCAAAACGACCGCGAACCTGCAGCACCCGCACATTCTCGCATTGTTCGACTCGGGCGCCGTGAACGGCACCGTGTTTTACGCGATGCCGTTCATCGACGGCGAATCGCTGCGCGACAAACTCGCGCGCGGAAAGCAACTCCCTCTTGACGACGCGCTCCGCATTGCACGCGAAGTCGCCGACGCGTTGCAGTATGCGCACGAGCGGGGCGTCATTCACCGCGACATCAAGCCGGAAAATATTCTACTGCAGGGCGGGCACGCATTGGTCGCCGATTTCGGCATTGCGTTTTCCGCAAGCAGCACCGGCGGCGCGCGCATGACCGAGACCGGCATGTCGCTCGGCACGCCGACGTACATGTCCCCCGAGCAGGCGATGGGCGAGCGCACGCTTGATGCGCGTACCGATGTCTACGCGTTGGGTTGTGTGGTGTACGAAATGTTGACCGGTGAAGCGCCTTTCAGCGGACCGACCGCGCAGAGCATCGTCGCGAAAGTGATGACGGAGAAACCGGTTCCACTCATTTCCCGTCGTGACAAAGTGCCGGCGCATGTAGAAGATGCCGTATTCACAGCACTCGAAAAAGTGCCGGCTGATCGCTATGCCAGTGCGGCTCTTTTCGCGACCGCGCTGGCGACGCCAACTACGACCGCCTCTCGCGCAAGCGCGAAGTCGAGTCGCTCGTGGCTGGACCGTCGTGGTCCCGTGCTCATTGGCGCGTTGGGCGTTACTGCGGTGAGCGCTGTGGCGTTCGGATTGTTCTCACCTGCTGATCACGTACCAACCGTCGTCAATCGATTCTCTATTAGCATCGATGCGAGTGAACGTATCGAAGCGAGCAATGGTGGACGACTCTCGTGGTCGCCCGACGGCCGCGCGCTCGTCTACGCAGGACATGGCGGTCCCGGTGGGCAGCTTTGGGAGCGTTCGCTCGACGCACTCAACGCCGTCGCAGTGACAGGATCGGACGGTGCCACGTCGGTGTCCGTCTCGCCCAATGGCAACGAGATTGCCTTCGTGCAGACGACACCGTTCCAAATCAAGGTCGTCGCGCGGACCGGCGGCGCGGCGCGGATTGTCGTCACCGAGCGAATATCGGGTGGTGGCGTGGACTGGGCCTCCGACGGATACCTGTATTTCGACGGCGCGACGGAAATTTCTCGCATCAGGCCTGACGGATCGGGACGTGAATCGGTGGCCCCGCTCGATACGGCGAACAAGGAATTTGGTCTTGCGTGGCCACATTTGTTGCCCGGTGCACACGCCATTATTTATCGCTCGCGTCGGCTAGGCGATGATCTCGCGCACTATCGAATTACGGCGTACGACTTCACAACGAAAACGCGCCGATTCCTCGTGAACGCGGTTTCCGCGATCTACTCGCCTTCTGGCCATCTGTTGTTTGTCACGGCTGACGGTGCGCTGATGGCGCAGCGATTTAATCTCGAGAAACTCGCCGTCGAAGGTTCACCCGTTGAAGTCGCGAAGGGGTTGACACTCGGAATATTTGGCGCGGTCGACCTCGCGATCTCGCCGGATGGTGATCTGTTCTACACCACCGGGCTTGGCACTGCGCGATCGAATCCCACGTGGGTGACGCGCGGCGGCGTCGAATCTATTATCGATGCGAAGTGGACTGAGTTGTCGATCGGTGGCCTGACCCTTTCACCAGACGGTTCGCGACTCGCCGTCAATACCTCAGGCACGAACGCCACGAACTCACGCACCCAAGACGTGTGGATCAAGCAGTTGCCGTCGGGGCCATTGTCGAGACTCACGTCGCTGGGTGAGCAGAATCGTTGACCACACTGGTCGAGCGACGGCCGCGATATCCTGTTTCTGTCCAATCGAAGCGGGCCTTCCGCGCTCTATCGCCAACGTGCCGACGGCAGCACACCGGCGACACGCCTTGCCACCTACTTCGCCGGATTGGAAGACGGATTTGAGTCGCCGGACGGCAAGTGGATCATCGCACAAACCCCGCTAAGCACATCCGGTGACGGCGACATTCTGGGCATGCGAGTGGGCGTGGATACGGCGCTGTCACCGCTCGTGGCCACCGCCTTCCGCGAGGAGAGCGCGGTGTTGTCGCCCGACGGTAACTGGCTCGCGTACGCGTCGAATGAAACCGGGCGATCGGAGATTTATCTGCGACCGTTCCCTAACGTCAACGTCGGCAAAATTCAGGTGTCAACTGAGGGTGGTCTATTGCCGCAGTTCGGTCCTCGCGGTGACGAACTGTTTTACCGCACCGACGCAGACGATCTCATGGCGGCGCAGTTGCGCATCAAGCCCGCGATGGAAGTGCTCACACAGAAGAAGCTGTTCTCTGCGCGCGCGTGGTTGCCTCCCTACGCGGTCTCACCAGACGGCACGCACTTCTTGATGTTGAGCCTCTCGGGTGCTGGTGACGGCGCGAGCACGTCGTCAAAACTCATACTCGTGCAGGGCTTTGCCAGCGAACTGCGGCGGCGGCTCCCGTGAGTGCGCCAGACGTGACCGTACAGTTGCGCGCGGCCCTCGCGGGCCGCTACGACTTCCAGCGCGAACTTGGCGGTGGTGGCATGTCGCGCGTGTTCGTGGCCACCGAAACGGCGCTCGCGCGCGACGTTGTCGTCAAAGTGATTTCGCCCGAGGTCATGGGCGATGCCGGTGCCGACCGCTTCGCGCGCGACGTCAAGCTCGCCGCACGGTTGCAACATGCGAACATCGTCCCGTGCTCACCGCCGGTGACGCGAATGGCATGGCGTACTACACCATGCCGATGGTGCGCGGTGAAACCGTGCGCGAGCGACTGCAGCGCGGCCACGTGCCACCGGCTGAGTCGCGCGGCATCCTGCGTGACGTGGCGCGCGCGCTCGCCTACGCACATGGCGAGGGGATCGTGCACCGCGACATCAAGCCGGAGAACGTGCTGCGCTCGGGCGATGCAGCGCTCGTGACCGACTTCGGTATCGCCAAGGCTATCGCGTTGTCTAAGACGGAAGCGCCTGGTGGCACGCTCACGCAGATGGGCACGAGCCTTGGCACGCCCGCGTACATGGCGCCCGAACAAGCGGCGGGTGACGAGGTGGGCGCGCGCGCCGACCTCTATGCATGGGGCGTGATGGCGTACGAACTCCTCACCGGCAAACATCCGTTCGCAGAATAAGACTACAGGCCAACAGCTGATCGCCGCACACATCGCGGAAAAGCCAAAGCCGCTGCTGGACGTGCTGACGGCCGACGCACGACGCGATGTAAACCTGCGCGCACTCGCGCCACTCGTGATGCAATGCTTGGAGACGCAACCGTCGGCGCGACCCGCGAACGCACGCGCTGTACTCGATGCGCTCGAGAAGCCGGCGACCGCCGCACTGCAGCAAGCCGCGCAACTTACGCGCAGTGCGGGCGTGCAGGAGATGCCGCGTATAAGTAGCGACGGCAAGGCGGTCGCGTACCGCTCTGGTCTCCGGACGGTTCGCGGCTCGCGTGGCAGCTGACCGACGCAACACGTCCGAGTGCCCGAGCGGTGGATGTGGCCACGCGGACATCGAGCGGATGGGGAGCGGTCGCGCGCGTGCAGCTACCGATGGTTTACATCCAGACTGCCTGGCTGGATGGAGGCACGCTCATGGTGCGTGATTCGCTCAATCACCGGCTGCTTGCGGTGGACATTGACCGGACCGACGCCTTACCGCGCGAGCTGACGCGCGATTTCACGGATGAGAACATGCCGGTCGGGATGGGCGTGATCTCCACGGATCGGCGCACCATTCTTGTACAGAACCGGCGCGGCATTTGGACGATGCCCGTGAGCGGCGGCGTGCTCAGGCAGCTGGTGCGCTTCGACGATCCGCTGCACCCACACTGGCTCAACGGGCGCAATTTCGCGCTGCACGCGGGGCGGTTGTACTTCACGCTGCAGGATCCGCAGAGCAACATCTGGGTGGCACCGGTGACGGGGTTGGCGAAGTGAGCACCGACCAGACGCGACTCTCGGCCGCGCTCACCGGCCGCTACACGCTCCAACGCGAACTCGGTGTCGGCGGCATGGCCACCGTGTACCGCGCGCGCGACCTCAAGCACGATCGCGACGTCGCGATCAAAGTGCTCAAGCCCGATCTCTCGCAGACAGTCGGCGCCGAGCGCTTTCTGCGCGAGATCCAACTCACCGCGAAGTTGAGCTATCCACACATCCTGCCGTTGTTCGACTCCGGCAACGCGGACGGCGCGCTGTAGGACGTGATGCCGCGCGTGGCCGGGACGTCGCTGCGCGATCGTCTGAACAACGCGAAACAGTAACCGATCGACGAAGCGGTGCGCCTCGCGAGCGAAGTCGCGAGCGAAGTCGCGGGCGAAGTCGCGGGCGCACTCGACTGTGCGCACTGCAACGGCGTCGTGCATCGCGACATCAAGCCCGAGAACATCATGCTGCACGATGGCCATGCGCCGGTGGCCGACTTTGGCATTGGAAAAGCGGTGAGCGACTCGGCATCGGACACACTCACGCTGGTGGGCATGAGCGTTGGTACGCCCGCGTGCATGAGTCCCGAGCAGGCCGTCGGCGAAGAGGTGGACGGGCGCAGTGATCTCTACTGCTTGGGCTGCGTGCTGTATGAAATGCTCGTGGGCGAACCGTCGTTTACCGGCCAAACCATGCAGGCGGTGATCGCCAAGCGCTTCGTGCAAACACCGCTCGATGTCGCTGTGCTGCGCGAGGGCGTTCCGCGCGCGGTGTCACGCGCGGTGGCCCAGGTGTTGGCACGCGTAGCCGTTGATCGCCATGCAACGGCCGGTCTTTTCGTCAGCGCACTGAACGCACGTGAGACGGCGTCGTCGACATCCGCCGCGCCGGCCAAATCGCTCGCCATTTTGCCATTCGAAAACCTGAGTGCCGATCCGGACAACCAGTACGTTGCCGACGGCGTCGCCGCCGACCTCCTCGACGCACTGGTGCAAATCGATGGGCTGCATATAGCGGCGCGTAACTCGGCGTTCTCGTTTCGTGGGAAGCAGGTGGCACTGGCCGAGATCGGCGAGATGTTGCAGGTGGCGACTGTGCTACAAGGCAGCGTGCGCAAAGCAGGCAATCGCATGCGCATCGCGGTGCAGTTGGTGTCGGTGTTCGACGGCTATCACTTGTGGTCCGAGCGATTCGACCGCGAGCTGGTGGATGTCTTTGCGGTGCAGGACGAGATCGCGGCCGCGATCGCCGCGACGTTGCAGGTGACGTTCATTCCTCCCGCTCAACCGGCGCGCAAGGCGACGACCGCGGAAGTAGAGGCGTTCGAGCTGGTGGCGAAGGGCCGCGCACTTCTCGCGCAATGGGGGCGCAGCCTGCTGGCCGCGCGCGAGTGCTTCGACGCCGCGATGCGCCTCGATCCCGACAACGCGGACGCGCATGCGTTGCTCGGCGAGACGCTGGTGAACTTCATGCGGTACGGCCTCATGCCGGTGACCCGAGGGCACCCGCTGGCGAAGGCAGCACTGGACCGGGCCCTCGCGCGCCAACTACGCCTCAGCGAGGTGCGCGGCTCTTACGCCGTCAACGGACTGTGGTGCATCGCTCAGGACGACGAGGGGGCGCTCCGTGAACTCGCCCGTGCCGTGGCCGACGACCCGTTCAGCGCGAGTCTTGCCGGCATGCACAGCGCCGTGCTGGCGCTCACCGAACAGGTGGCCGCCGCACGCGCCGAAGCACGGCGTGCGCAGACGCTCGACCCTGACTCCTTCATTGCCGCGTATGGCCGCGCCATCGCGCTTATGACCGCAGGTGATTCGGCCGACACGATTGCCGCGGTTAACGAAATGCTGACCAGGTTCGGTCGGCATCCACGCTTCATCGTATTTCTCGTGCGGGCGCATCTGATGGCGGGTGACGAGCGACGTGCGAACTTCGCGTATGCGCAGTTGCAGGCCCGCGCGGAGACCGATGTTGTCCAGCGAAGTACCTTGGCCCTCGCCGCGAGTGACCTAGGTCGGAGCAAGGACTCGATCCGCGCGCACCAGCGTTACCCGGAGCTGCTGCGGGGGATGGGGCTTTGATCGGCGGAAACACGCCGCGGTTATCTTGACCGGTCAGATAGGTCTTTCTGGATTGACCTATCATGGCAACCATACCGATCTCCGAGGCGAAGGCCAAGCTCGCCGCCCTCGTGCGCGAAGTCGCCGCGACCGGCGAGGGCTATGTGATCAGCGTGAACGGCCACCCCATGGCTGAACTCCGTCCGTTCGTCCCGGTACCCACACCGGGGCGCTTCAAGGACGCGATTCAGTTCAGCGACGATGCCTTCGCACCGCTCTCTGACGCCGACGCTGACGCGACGGGAGCATGACGTCCACCGATCAGCCACTGCTGCTCGACACCGTGGCCTTCATATTCTGGCACGCTGATAGTCCACATTTGTCGCCGTCGGCACGCCGCGCCATGCTGGAGGCGCCTCACCGCGCCATCTACGTCAGCGCCGCCAGCGCGTTCGAAATCGTGACCAAGGTGCGACTCGGCAAGCTCACCGTCCCTCTAGCCATTCTGAACGAGTTCGTGTAGGTCGTGGAGGCGGACGGTTTTCGACTGCTCGACATCGACGCGGCGTCCGCGATCCCCGCGGGGCAACTAGCCAGCGTGCATCGGGATCCCTTCGACCGACTGATCGGGGCACAGGCGCTGACCCTCAAGAGTGCCGTAGTGACGAACGACGAGGCGTTCGCTGGTTTCGGCGTCGACGTGTTCTGGTAACGGGGCGGCAATCCCCGGCCATCTTGCATGCGGTAAATAAACCGCGTAATTTTACCGCATGTATCCTCGCCGTCTGGAGTCCATCCTCGCCACGTCACGCAGAAGCGTGCTGCTGCTCGGACCACGGCAAGTCGGGAAGTCCACGCTCATGCGCGCGCTACAGCCCACGCTCGAGATCAACCTCGCGCACGAGGCGACCTTTCTCGAGTTCGCGCGCAATCCCCTTGAACTCGAATCGCGCATCGCCGCGATTCCCGCGACCGTACGACGCGGCGCGCTCCGCACCATCTTCATCGACGAGATCCAGCGGCAACCAAGCCTGCTCAACACGATTCAGTCGCTGCTCGATCAGCCGAAGCATGACCTGCGATTTCTCCTCACCGGTTCGAGTGCGCGAAAACTCCGCCGCGGTGAGGCCAACCTGCTGCCGGGTCGCATTCACGCGTATCGAATGGGACCACTGACCAGCGCCGAGATGGCCTACGACATCCCGACCAGCACGGCCTTGATGCACGGTACACTCCCGGGCGTGCTTGGAGAATCGTCGGTACGTGATCGCGAAAAGACGCTGCGCAGCTACGCGGCGATCTATCTGCGCGAGGAGGTGCAGGCTGAGAGCCTCACGCGAAGTCTCGAAGGGTTTGCGCGCTTCCTGACCGGTATCGGCGAGTGGGCGGGCGCGCACCTTGATCTCGCAAAAATCGCGACCGCGGCGCAGGTGAGTCGGATGTCGGCCGGTCGGTGGCTCGACGTCCTGGAGGACACTCTGCTGGTGCATCGTGTCACGGCGTTTGCGAAGAGTGCCACACGTCGACTGGTGCAGCATCCCAAAGTCTTCTTCTTCGACGTCGGTGTGCTGAACGGATTACTCGGTAACTTCGTGGCGTCGCCCGATCGTATCGGTCGCTTATTCGAGCATTTGGTGTATACGCAGCTCGTGCATAGCGCAGCGGCGTTCGACGACGACGTGCGTGTTTCGACCTTCCGCACAGAGCATGGCGGCGAAGTGGACTTTATCGTCGAGCGGGGCGCTGACGTGTTCGCGATCGAAGTCAAAGCCTCGCGAACAGTGGCAGCGTCGGATCTACGGGGATTGGAACGGTTCGCCGACTACTACGGCAAGTCGCATCGACGCATGGTGTGGTATCTTGGGAAAGAGCCCAAACGCATGGGCGACGTGGACATCTTGCCCTGGCAACAGGGGTTGCGGGTGATCGGATGGTGAGTACGTCGTGATGACCAACCAGCCCGTGCAATGACTGCTGATTCGTCCATGCCATCCGATCAACTCTCCGCCGCACTCGCCGACCGCTATCGCATTGACCGCGAACTCGGTGTCGGCGGCATGGCCACCGTGTATCTCGCGCACGATCTCAAGCACGATCGCGATGTCGCAATCAAGGTGCTGCACCCGGACCTCGCCGCCACGCTCGGTGCCGAGCGCTTTCTCACCGAGATTCGCACGACGGCCAACCTGCAGCACCCGCACATCCTGCCGCTGCACGACTCGGGCGAAGCGGGTGGCTTCCTGTTCTACGTCATGCCGTTCATCGATGGCGAGACGCTGCGCGCGCGGCTCACGCGCATGCGGTTGCTGCCGATTCCGGAAGCGATGCTGATCGCGCGCGAGGTGGCGGACGCACTCGCATACGCCCACGGGCGCGGCGTGATCCACCGCGACATCAAGCCAGAGAACATCCTGCTGCAGGGCGGACACGCATTGGTCGCCGACTTCGGCATCGCGCTCGCCGTGCAGAGCGCGGGCGGTTCGCGCATGACCCAAACCGGCCTAAGCCTCGGTACGCCGCAGTACATGTCGCCCGAACAAGCCATGGGCGAACGCGCCACCGACGCGCGCACCGACGTGTACGCGCTCGGCGCGGTGACGTACGAGATGCTCACCGGCGATCCGCCCTTCACGGGAAGCACCGTGCAGGCCATCGTGGCCAAAGTGCTCACCGACAGACCAACGCCGATTCGCACGACGCGCGATACCGTGCCCGCGCACGTGGAAGCGGCGGTCATGACGGCGCTCGCGAAGCTGCCGGCCGATCGTTTCGAAGGAGCGAAGGCGTTTGCCGATGCGCTCGGCGACGCGCGCTTCACGTCGTCAACGGGTTCCCCAGCGATGACAACGCACGGCGCGCCCAGTGGAGCGGTGCCACGCTCGGCGCGGCTCATGCTGTTGGGCGCGGCCGTGGTCGTCATCGCCAGTGTGGCCGTTGCGGCGTGGGCGTTGCGACGGGGTGGCGCGGAAGCGAGCGCACCTGCGCTGCAACTCGCACTCGAAGTGCCGAATTCGAACCCGAAACTCGATCAGTTCGCGATCTCGAACGACGGGACACGCTTCGCGTTCTCGACCGACGAGGGCATCGCGCTGCGGGACGTGGCGCAGCGCGAGTACCTCATGCTCCCCAACACCGAGAATGGCGAGTCACCTTCGTTCTCGCCCGACGGCGAATGGATCGTGTACCAAGCGAACGGTCGCCTGCGCAAGGTGCCGGTGGCTGGCGGCTCGGCCACCCCGGTCATCGCGGGAGATTCGATAAGAGCGGGACGCGTCATCTGGGGCGCCGATGGCACCATGGCGTTCGAGACGGGTGGACACCTCGACATCATCTCACCCAGCGGCGTGCTGCGCGCGCTCCCGAAGACACTGGGCGGCGCGTCGCCGCACCTCATGCCTGACGGTCGCGGCGTGCTGTACGTGAACGAACAAAGCGGCTCCAAGCTGTACTACTACGACTTCAAGGCCGACACGGCGGTCCTGCTGCTCAACGACGCGTCGGAGGGGCAGTACCTCGAAACAGGGCACATTGTGTACGGCTCGATCCTCTCAGGGCTGTACGCGATTCGCTTCGACCCGACCAAACGGGCGATCGAGGGTACGCCGATCCCCGTTGTCCTCGACGTGCAGGCGAACGGCCGAGTCACTCCGTTCGCCATTTCGGCGAGCGGCACGCTCGTCTATCGCGCCGGAGTGGAGCCGGAGTCGCGCATCGCGGTGCGCGATCCATCAGGCAGGATCGACACGCTCCCGCTCGCGCCCAAGACGCTCAGCTACCTTCGCTTTTCGCCGGACGGCAAACAGCTCGCACTGACGGTCGGCTCGGCGCGAGGCACCAATCGGCATACGGCCTTGTTCGACTTTGCACGCGGCATGCTCACCCGATTCACGCTCGAGGGCGGCGGCCATTCGCCGATTTGGTCGCCGGATGGCACACGCCTCGCGTTCACGATGGAGGGAGCCACGACGGACGCCGAGGACATGGCGGTGCAACGCGTGGACGGCAGCCGGCCACCCACACTCATGCGACGGATGCCCAACGATCAGCACGCCACCGCGTGGCCCAACGAGACGACGCTCGTGTTCTCAAATAATTCGGCGCCTCGCGCTTTGGGCGGCGCGCTCGGGGGCGGTATCACGGGGCTCTTGAACCCGGTGACGGGCGGCAACCCGCGCGTCTACCTCTCCGCCGTTTGGGGTGAATTCGAAGCCACGGTGTCGCCCGACGGGCAATGGATCGCGTACACCTCACGCGAGACCGGGCGGGCCGAGATTCAGGTGCGGCGCTTCACGCAGCCGGAGCCCACGGGCAAGTGGAACGTGACAGCGACCGGCGCGCATCTGCCGCGGTGGTCGGGCGATGGGCGAACGCTGTATTTCATCAATAGCGACCAAACCGAAGTGCAGGCGGTGGCGGTCACGCCGGGCGCGGAGTTCACGGTGGGCGCAGTGCGGACGATCATGAGTGGCAAGGAGATTGGGCAGGGGTGGGACGTGGATCGCAGCAGCGGGCGCATTGCGGTGACGGTGCCAGTCACGCAAGCGGGGGTTCGCATGGTGGTCATCCAGCATTGGCTCGAGGCGTTCAAGCGAAAGGTCGCGCAGGCGGGCGCGGCGAAGTGAACGACGACCAGCAGATCCCTCGCCTCGCTCGGGCGATGATACCATATCGCAAGAATATACGATACCGTAAAGCACAATATCGGGCTCTCATTACGAAGACATTTGCACTGCCATTACGCGTGAAATCGCGATACCTATTCGGCACCTGAGGCGATGCCAGCCGGCGGGTGATCCAGCGATGTAACCCCGACCCATGCCATCGATGCCCGCCATGCACGGCTCCCGTCGCTACACTCCGCGCATCGTGGACCGCGGCATCGACGTGCTGTTCGCGGAATTGGGAGCTATTGCCCTCGAAGGCGCGAAGGCCGTGGGGAAGACGGCCACCGCGATGCGGCGCGCTGAGCGCGTCATGCGTCTCGATGACGATGCGGTGGCGGCCGTTGTTCGTGCGTCGCCCGACGACGCCATACGCGCGCCCTTTCCCGTGTTCTTTGATGAATGGCAGCGGGTGCCAGCCATCTGGGACGCCGTGCGCCGACGTGTAGACGAAGATTCGTCGCCGGGGCTCGTTCTCCTCGCGGGATCCGCTCGTCCGCAAAAAACGGCCCAGCCGACGCATTCCGGCGCGGGTCGCATCGTCACGCGACGCATGCGGCCCTTGGCGATCAGCGAGCGCCTCACGGCGTCTGCCGACACCGCCGCATACGACACCGCCGCATACGACGCCGTCAGCGTGCGCGCCCTGCTTGCGACCGCGCCCCGGCCGGCCCTGCGCGGTTCGTCTCCGTGGTCGCTACGCGACTATGCACGAGAGATCGTTGCCTCAGGTTTCCCGGCCATCAGGCCGCTGTCAGCGAATGCTCGTCGCGCGCAGCTGGATGGCTACATCGATCACCTCACCACGCGCGATATTGAGGAGGCCACCGGCGCGTCGGCCAACCCGGCGGCGGTACGCCGTTGGTTGACCGCGTTCGCGGCGGCGACGAGCACGACCACGTCGCTCGAGAAGCTGCGTGATGTCGCCGCCGCTGACGAGGGCACACGACCGGCGAAGACCACCGTGCTCAGATACCGCGATGCGCTCGAGCGCCTGTTCGTCTACGACCCGGTCGCCGCGTGGCGCCCTGGTGGGACCGCATTGAGCCGCATGGGCGAGGCGCCCAAGCTCCATCTCGTTGACCCCGCCCTCAGCGCGCACCTGCTCGGCATCGACGAGGACGCGTTGCTCGACGGCGCCTCGACACCGTTGACCGACGCGATTGTACGCGACGGCGGACTCTTCGGCGCGCTCTTCGAGTCGCTCGTCGCGCAATCCATGCGCACCTACGCGCAGGCGGCGGATGTCGGACACTGGTACCTGCGCACACACGGCGGCGAGCACGAAATCGACGGACTCCTCGTGCGACGCGACCAGCACTGCGTCGCGTATGAGGTCAAGCTCGCGCGTGACGTCACTGATCACGATGTGCGCGACCTCCGCTGGCTCCGCGAGAAGCTCGGTCCGCAGCTGCTGGACGCCCTCGTGATCACCACCGGTCCGGAGGCGTATCGGCGGGCTGACGGCATCGGCGTGATACCAGCGGCGATGCTCGTACCGTAGCGGCGACGGCGCGATTGCTGGCCGCACATGGCTTAAACAGCCACACTGAACCAAATGAAAACGACATTCAATATTGACGACCACCTGCTCGCCGAGGCGCGTCGGCTGACGCGGATTGACGAGAAGACCGCGCTTCTGCGCGCGGTCGCGAGGGCGAAGCTAAAATGTCCCACGTAGGAAATTGCCACAATCGTTGACCGCGGTAATGTTGAACGTGTCCACGAAGCCCGTTGACTGCATCGTGATCTCAGGCTTTACGGCCACTTGCCTCGCCGCACTCGGACGCGTCCGTCGTACCGGCACGTCGGTGCGCGTGACACCCAGCGACGTAATTGTCGCGTGCTTGTCGCGTGCATGTGGAGTGCTTGAGGCGTGGCACGATGTCGCGCAGCGGAGCGAGACCAAGAACCCACCCTGAACAACGGAGCGATGAACATGTCATACATGAATGTGGATGCGGAGCCAGCCACTGAGCTGTACTACACCGACGTTGGCGAAGGTCAGCCGGTTGTACTGATTCATGGCTGGCCATTAAGTCATCGCATGTGGGAGCGTCAGATCAATGCACTCGTCGACGCCGGCTATCGGTGCATCGCCTACGACCGTCGCGGTTTTGGTGATTCGGGGAAGCCCGCTGGCGGCTATGACTACGACACGTTCGCGTCGGACTTGAACGATCTCATTCTCGGACTCGATCTTAACGATGCCGTATTGGTTGGATTTTCGATGGGCGGTGGCGAAGTCGCGCGCTACATCGGGACATACGGCACCGAGCGCATTGCGAAAGCGATGCTGTTGGGTGCGGTGCCACCCTTTCTGCTGCAAACCGATGACAATCCGCACGGCACCCCGAAAGACGTGTTTGACGGGATGATCGCGGGTGTGAAGCACGATCGACTGGCGTTTCTCGATGGCTTCTTCCCGAACTTTTATAACAGTGATGCGAAGTATCCGGGCGTCAGCGCGGATCTGATTCCGTACAGTAAGTCCATCGCGTGGGTCGCGTCACCGCTCGGCACGCAGGAGTGCATCACCGCGTTCGGCACGACGGACTTTCGCGATGATCTGAGCAGCGTGGATGTCCCAACCCTCGTCGTGCACGGCGATGCGGACCGCATTGTGCCCATCGCGATCTCTGGAGCCATGTCAGCGGCGCGCATCAAGGACAGCCAGTACGAAGTGCTCGTCGGCGCACCGCACGGATTTGCCGCGACGCATGCGGATCAGCTGAACGTGTTGATGCTCGCGTTTCTCAAGTCCTGATATACGCTCTGGTACGTGCGGTGCTCAACGCTTATTAAAATCCGCCGACCACGTCTGAGGTAGACACTCCCTGCGCGCGTTCGAGTGTGGTGAGACGTGCCTCGATGCTGGAGACGCGTTGATCGCTTGCCGATGACGTTGCTGCCGAAGCATCCGCTGCCACTGCCCGAGGCGCACGCGCCACGGCAGCGGCAACGGGACGCGTCGTGCCGGTGCTTGTCTGCCGGCCGTTCGCTGAGCCCATCAGCCACGCGCCGATAGTGTCACCCCACAATGCGTTGGCCAGGCGCTGCAAGAGCGGGCGACGATAGGGATCGACGACGAGCACCAACGCGGCGGCGACCACGCTACAGACGCCAGTAATCACAATGGTGATTCCGCATCGGCTCAGCCTGAAATGGCCGGGTTGGTATTCGACGACACGATTGAGCCCGCTCCACACACCGTACGCGCCAAGCACCATAAGTGGCAACATCGCCAACATGCGCCGTGAACGCGTGCGGGCGACACCGGGCACGGCGAGTCCTTTGGCGCGCGCGTCGTCGCCTTCGTCGAGAATGGCGCGGAGCCGTTGCGCCGGGCGGCGTGATCGAAGCCGAGCTGGCGCAGCGTGCGCGGCTGGAAGCCGATGGTGATGAGCAGGACAATCTCGAGGGCGACGGCGACGCTGATCGTGGTGAGTCGATCGAGTACGCCGTCGGGAGCAGAACGCCACCAGTTCATCGCGGCAAAGAGCACGACCAGCAACGCGTTGACGAGATCGCCCTGGCCGTGCTGCTGAAACAGTCGGACGGGGAGTGGAATTTCTGGCGCGGCGAGCTGGGCGGCGTCGATCGCGTCTACCAGTGCGTCGGCGGTCTGAAATCGATGCAGCGGATCTTTCTGCAACAGTCGATCGATCGCGCCGGCGAGCGCTGCCGGGAGATCAGCGCGGACGCTGCGGACCGGTGGAATCGTTTCTGTGAGCTGCTTGACCAAAACTTTCTGCGTGGTCTCACCGCTGATCGCGAGCAACCCGGTCACGCCGTACCAGGCAACCAGTCCGAGCGAATAGAGAACGCTTCCTCCATCAACGTTGTCGGCGGAGGCTTGTTCGGGGCTCATGAATTCCGGCGTGTCAACGACTTCACCAACGCGCCTGAGGCCGGCGTCGCCGGACGGCGCTGTGCTGCTGATGCGCGAAATGCCGACGTCCATGACGAGCGCTCGTCCGGTGGCGCGTTCGATCATGATGCTGTCGGGCTTGATGTCGCGATGGACGACGCGGCGACCGTGCGCGTACGCGAGCGCGTACCCCACATCCTGCAGCAAGCGAACGCATTCCTTCACGCTGAGTGGCCCGGCGCGTTTGACGCGTTCGGCCAGACTCTCTCCTTCGATGTAGCCCATCGCCATCGCGAGCAGGTCGCCACGATCTTCGACGGCGAAGACGGGCACGATGTTCGGATGCGAGAAGCTGGCGGCGGTGCGCGTTTCGCGGAGAAAGCGTTCGCGCAAATCGCTCTGCGCGGCAAATTCGGAAGGCAGTACCTTGATGGCGACCGATCGATCAAGCTGCACATCTACATCCGCTATATCCGCTACATCCGCGCGGCTGGAAACGGCTCAGTGCGTTAGTCGTTGTCGGTGATATGCCTGATCGGGGGTGCCGCCGTCAAGCGTGTAACCCGGACGCACATCGCCGATTGGCCCACAAGAGGAATGTGCGACTGAGGGCGTGCGTCGTATCCTCACAATCCATTTACCGGGAGTTATCAGCATGGCTGAGATTCACATTCAGAAGAAAGAACGAACGGTGTGGCCGTGGGTGGCCGCCGGCATCCTTGTCTTAGCACTGGCATGGTATTTCAGCTCGCGCAACGCGGGCCCGACCGTTGCTGCTAAGTCAGCGGACACGACCATGCGACGAGATTCCAGCGCCGGCATGCTCTCGCCGCGGAGCGACAGCATGATTCGACGCGACACGATGCCGGCACGTCCGCCGAATTGACGGTCGCGCGCCAATGCGGGCGGTGCGGCGAACGCGGCGCGCCGCATCACGATCATCCTCCATCTACAGGAGTTGAACCATGACAGCGTCAGATTTTGGGAACGACCGGTCGCACGACTTGGTGCTCGGCGGGGTTGAGGGTAGCAAAATGCAGCACGATGGTGACGCGCACCATCCGCGTCTCATGAATCTGAAGGACGCCAAGGACCTGCAGGTTGCGGACGGCGATACCGACATTCGCGGGTGGGCCATTCAGAGCGCCGATGGCCAGAAGGTCGGCGAGGTCGAAGATCTCATCATTGACACGACCCTCATGACGGTTCGCTACATCGACGGCAAGCTGGCGCACGACGATAGCATCTCGGGAGAGCGGCGCAACGTGTTGATCCCGATCGCGCTGGCGCAGCTCGACGACACGCACGATACGGTCACGCTGCATGAGTCGTACTCGGAGGCAACTCGGATGCCTTCCTACGATGGGAAGACGATACCGGCGGACGGAATGGACGTGACGGCGCATCACGACGACGCGCGCTTTTTCGGCACGCGTCGCACAGGTCGCGAATCGACGAGCTACATCGCGCCGATGGCCGACGCGCCAACCGACCACCCGGGCGAGCTTCGGTAGGACCGCTCGCGCGAGTATACGTCAAAAAGCTTGGGACACTGCCGCGCTGACAACCGCTGTCAGCGCGGCGGTGAGATCCTAGCCTTCGTGCGCCAGTCGCCGGAGCAGGCGCTACGTGAGCTCGATGTATGGCCCGAGCTTGAGGCCGCGATGCGGTTACCGTCGAACGCAGCGGGGCCTGGGCAGAGGTGGCGAGTTCTTTTTCACACGCTGACCATAGTCATTGACCATGAAACATTTACGAAATGGCCACCAATCCCGTGGAATCCATCCCAATCTCCGAGTTTAAGGCCACCGGTCTCGCCGTACTCGAACGCGTCCGTCGCACCGGCACCTCCGTGCTCGTGACGCGCCGGGGGGTGCCCGTGGCCGAGATCAACCCGTGGTCGCCTGCCACTGTCGGCGCTGACTGGATGGGCTCCGCGCGTCCGCCACCATTGTCGGCGATCTCGTCGCGTCCGTGCGTGCCGCGTTGCAGTCGAGCGAGAACGAACTCTGGCTGTCGCCAATCAGCGCGTGGAAGGCCACGCTGCTCGACGCAATGCCTCGGCGCGAGGCGCCAGTCACGCAGGACATCGCGATCATGAGTCGGCAGCTGAAGGCCTGCATCAAGATCCGGCAGACCGATTCCTGGCCGCGACCGCACGCGTGATGGGATTGACGCTGGTGACCGCAGACGAACGGCTGCTCGGGACCACGGAGTACGATGTGATGGCGAACCGATGATGCATCGCATCGACACGCCCGTCGTGTGCGTCGCGCAGGATGTGCAACATGAACGTGACGTGGCGATCAAGATGCTTAAAACCGACTTGTCGCATGCTCGGCACCGCGTCGGGAAATGACATTGATAGGTCAAATTGATGTGACTATAATAGTCAAATGCCTACCGTCTCCGTTTCCGAACTCAAAGCCCGACTCAGCGCCTTCCTCGACATCGTGCGCCACGGCGAGGACGTGCTGGTCACCGATCGCGGCCGGCTCATCGCGCGTCTCACACCCGTCTTGGGCGATGACTTGGAGGAGAGTCGGCGCGACATGCTGCTGCGCAGCGGTCGGCTGCGAGGACCGACTGCGAAGCTCTCCACGGAGTTTCTCAAACGTCGCCGTCCGCACGATGCGACGGGCGCGTCGCTCGCCGCGCTGCTAGACGAGCGCGAGGATCGACGGTGAGGTTTTGGGATTCGTCGGCGCTGGTGCCGCTCTGTCTCGAGCAGCCGCGTTCGGAGCACGCCAAGCAGCTACTGCGTGAAGACAAAGAGATCATCGTCTGGTGGGGCTCCGCGGTGGAGTGCGCGTCGGCAATCGCGCGGCTGCATCGCGACGAACGGCTCACCTCGGCCGACGAGCGGATGGCCCGTTCGCTGCTTGAAGAATTGAGTGCGAGCTGGTTCGAGATTCAACCTGGAGCCGGTGTGCGTGAACAGGCGATGCGCGTGATGCGACTGCATCCATTGCGTGCCGCCGATACACTTCAGCTCGCGGCCGCGCTTGAATGGACCGGGCCGAGCGCGAATGGGCAGTTCATCACATTTGACGATCGGCTCCGCGCGGCCGCCGAGCGTGAGGGGTTCCTCGCACCGTGACTGATGTGCTCGCACGACTGACTGCGGCGCTGGCCGACCGCTACGCACTGCAGCGCGAGATTGGGCAGGGTGGCATGGCCACCGTCTATCTCGCGCACGATATCAAGCACGACCGCGATGTCGCCATCAAGGTCCTGCATCCTGAACTCGGCGCGGCGCTCGGCGGTGAACGGTTCCTCACCGAGATCCGCACGACGGCGCGCCTACAACATCCGCACATCTTGCCGTTGCTTGACAGCGGTGATGCCGACGGCCTGCTGTACTACGTGATGCCGCTCGTCACCGGCGAGACGCTGCGGGCGCGACTCGAACGCGACAAGCAACTGCCGATCGACGACGCCGTGCTGATCGCGCGCGAGGTCGCCGACGCGCTCGGCTACGCCCACTCGCTCGGTGTGATTCACCGCGACATCAAGCCCGAGAACGTCCTGCTGCAGAACGGCCACGCGCTCGTGGCCGACTTCGGCATCGCGCTCGCCGTGCAAACCGCCGGTGGGGCGCGCATGACCCAAACGGGACTAAGTCTTGGCACGCCGCAGTACATGAGTCCAGAGCAGGCGATGGGCGAACGTACCGTCGACGCACGGTCGGACATTTATGCACTCGGCGCCTTCACGTACGAAATGCTCGTCGGCAACGCGCCGTTCACCGGCAGCACGGTGCAGGCCATCGTCGCGCGCGCGATGACCGAGCGTCCGGCATCGCTGCGCACGGTGCGCGATACCGTCACGGTCAACGTCGAATCCGCGGTGCTCAAAGCGCTCGCCAAGTTGCCGGCTGATCGTTGGCCGACGGCTAAGGCGTTCGCCGACGCGCTCGTTGATGTGCGTGGCACTACGTCCTTCGATGGCGGCGTTACGGGCGCGCGTGATTTGGGCACGGCGAGTCGGCCATCGCGCGCGCTCACGATCGGTGCGGCGGCCGTCGCCGTCGTGAGTCTTGCGGTCGCGACATGGTCGTGGCAACACAATGCGACCTCGTCGAACGTCGTCGCCGTGCCGCTGACGCTCGATGTGCCGAACGCCTCGCCGGATCTTTCACGCTTTGCGGCGTCGCCCGACGGGACGATGTTCGCGTTCAGTACGAGCGAAGGCATCGAGCTGCGCGATGCGGGACAGCGCGAATATCATCTGCTCCCCGGCACCGTCGGTGGTGAATCGCCGTCGTTCTCGCCAGAAGGTGACTGGATTGTCTTCCAGGCCAACGGTCATCTGAAAAAAGTGCCGGTCGCCGGCGGATCACCGATCGCCGTCATTCCCAATGACTCGATTCGGGCAGGACGCGTGAACTGGGGGAAGGACGGCAGCATCGTTTTTGAGACCGGCGGACGCCTCGCGCTAATCTCGCCGAGTGGCACCTTGCGTCTGCTGACGAAGGCCGTGGCGGCCGAACAGCCGCGCATGACCGACGACGGGAAGGCGATTCTGTATGTGAATCAACAGCGCGGCTCGAACGTGATGTATTACGATATCGCCGCGGACACGGCGTTTACCGTGCTGCAGGAAGCCGCTGAAGCGCAGCTGTTGCCGACGGGCCATCTGCTGTACGCGTCTGTCACCGGTGGGCTGTACGCCTTTCGCTTCGATCAGGCGAAGCACAAGACCGAAGGCGGTCCGATTCCGGCGCAGCTCGACGTGCAGCCGGACGGCGGCGTCGGTCCATTTTTCGTCACCCGCAGCGGCACGCTCGAGTATCGCGCGGGCGTCGACGCCGAGTATCGTGTGCTGATTCGCGAGGCGGGCGGAAAGGTCGACACGTTACCAATGGCGTCGAAGGTGCTGAGCTATGCGAGCTTCTCACCAGACGGGAAGCAACTCGCACTCACCATCGGCTCGGCCCGCGGCACGAACCGACACACCGCTATCTACGACTTCGCGCGCGGCACGCTGACGCGTTTTACTGGTACCGGCGGCGGGCACGCGCCGATGTGGTCGCCCGACGGCACACGACTGGCCTACACGATGGAAGGGCCCGAGACCGACGCCGAGGACTTAGCCGTGGAACCGCTCGATCGCAGCAAGCCGTTGCGGCGCATGCCGCGCCTACCGAACGATCAACATGCTACAGCGTGGCCGAACGACACGACGCTGGTGTTCACGAACAACACCGCGGCGCGCACGTTGGGCGGCAGTCTGAATGGCGGCTCCACGCAGCTGGTGAATCCCGTCACGGCCGCGGGCGTGCGACCGTATCTCGACGCGCAGTGGGGGCAGGTGGATGTCAACGTGTCACCCGATGGACAATGGGCGGCGTACACGTCGTACGAGACCGGACAGCCCGAAGTGCACGTGCGGCATTTTCCGGGCACGAACGACGGTGGCGACTGGAAGATCTCTTCGGTCAGCGGACGTCGCCCGCGGTGGTCGCGTGACGGCCGTACGATCTACTACGTCTCGAGCGACAACAAGTCCGTACGCGCCGTGCTGGTGACGACGGGCACCGCGGTCACGGCTGGGGTGACGTCGACCGTCATGACGACCGATCGCGAGTACGGTGCGGCCTGGGATGTCGATCGGGCAACGGGTCGCATGCTCGTCACGGAACCGGTTTCGGCGACGGGCGTGCGCATGGTCGTCGTGCAGCGCTGGCTGGAGGCGTTTGCGCAGCGTGTGTCGCTACCGGCCGGAGGCGCGAAGTAGGGCCTCGTGTCGGCAACCGTCGAATCTGCCGACCACTCGCAAAACCGACGTTCTCCATCGTTCGACTCGGTCGCGCCCGTGGCGGAGGCGCTGCCGTAGCGTGAGATTGAGACCATGTCCGCCCCCGTCGATCGGCCCGTGCGTGATGGATTCGATGCGCGACTCCCAGGGTTCGACCTAGTGACGCGCGGCATTGCGGACCTCGCGTTGGGCGTGCCCACGGTGGAATCGCAGTTGGTCTCAACTGGTGCGCCGCGCCTGCGTGCGCTGGGCGTTGCGGTCCCGACATCGTTCGATGACGCAGAAACGCGCTTGTTCGCGATGCTGACGCAGCAGTACGGCGACGGCGCGCATTGAAGCATTCATGACCGCGTTGGCGCGCAAAGCGACAGCCGACGTGAACGTGTTTCACGTTGGCGGCACCCCCGCAGTCCTGCTGGGATGGCGCGACACCATGATGGACCTCGATCTCGCGGTGCGTTCTGTTATTTTGACATGTACGCGCAGGCGCTGGCCAAGGTTGAGCGTGGGCACACGCGTGATAGGGCGGATGTTCGCGCCATGGTGGAACGCGGCTTGGTCGATCCGCACGAGGCGCGTGCGTACTTTGCTCGGCTGGAACCGGATCTGTATCGATTCCCAGCCCGCGACGCCCCGTCGTTTCGCCGCGCCGTGAATGACGCGTTCCCGCCTTGAGTCATGAGTATCCGGAGCTCGCCGCAGCACTCGGCGGCGAACGGTTCCTAAACGAGATCTGCACCACCGCGCGTTCGGCATCGACAAAGCCGTCGCCGGCTCCATCAGACGCCTCCGACCATGCTGCTGTATGCGCTGCTCCTCGCCGCCGACTCCCTGACCCGCCCACTCGGCGCGCTCCCGACCGGCATCACCGACGGTTACGCCGCGACGCAACGCGGCGAAACGTTCGGTTATCACTCGGCCCATCCGACGCAGCGTGCGTCGCTGCTCGTGCGCTCGCTGGACAGCACCAATGCCGCAGTCTGGACCACTGCGCCAATCACGACTGACGGCAGCGCCACGCGGCACGTCGCGTTTCTCGCCGCGATGGACGTCACCGATGCCGGGCAAACACCGGTGCGCTTCTGGGTGTCGGTCAACGGCGCGCATCGGTTTGCTCTACCGCAACCGACGTCGGACGCCGAACACTGGGATGTGAACGGTGCTGACGGCATCGTGATGCACTTCCGTCGGTTGCTGATCGACAAGTTCGGCGACGTGCACGGTGTGTTCACGATCGACGTCCCCCCCGCGCTCGCGCCAGTCGGCGCACCGATCATGCTACAGGTGCGCGGCGAGAACGTCGGCCGTATGAGCTGGTTTATTCTGTACACGATCTCGATGCAACCGACGATCGCGGCGCACGCCGAGCAGATGCTGGTGCGCGCTGGTGCGGCGCGATTGCAGACGGTGCGGTTCGATGTGTGGAATCCGTTCGATACCACGACCGTGTCGGTCACGTCAGCGACGAAGTCGATGCCATCGGCGTCGGAACGCATCACCGCAGGTTCTGTCGTGTTCCGCGTAAACGTGCCGGCCGTGAGGCGGCCGAGCAAAATTGCGCTCCTAGCAACCGCCACCGTCGGCGGCGTACGCTCGCAGGCGACGTTCGCTGCGGTGCCGCTGCTGCCCGTGGTGCCAAGAGAGATCTATCTCATCAATCACAACCATCTCGACATCGGCTATACCGATGTGCACGAGAAGGTGCGCGACAAGCACTGGCGCGCGATGGACAGTGCGATCGTCTTTGCCGAACGCTCGCGCGCCTATTCTACCGGTGCGCGGTTCAACTGGAATGTTGAGGGGCTGTGGCCGCTCGATGCGTATCTGGCGCAGCGCAGCGCCGCCGATACGGCGCGGCTGCTGGCGGCGGTGCGTCGCGGTGATCTGACGCTCAACGCGACGTACGCGAATCTGATGACGGGGCTGTCCAGCGGCGAAGAGCTGATCCATCTGCTTGACTATACGCGCACCCTCCGTCGTGATCACGGCGTCGCCATCACGACGGCAACAAGCAGCGATGTCCCGGGTTTCACGTGGGGACTCGTGCCCGCGCTCGCGCTGCAGGGCATTCGCTATCTGTCGAGTGGCCCCAATTACATGCCGGGGCCATCGCAGGATGGTGATCGCATCGGCCACACCTTGGCGGCGTGGGGCGACAAGCCGTTTTGGTGGATCGGACCGAGTGGCCGCGACAGCGTAATGGTGCTGACGGCCGGCCGAGGGTATTCGTGGGCCGGTGGGTGGCCGTCGGGGCGTATAACGCTCGCTGATGCGAACGTGATGAGCGAATACATGGATGATCTCGTCGCGCGGAAATATCCGTGGGACATCGTACAGGTGCGCGTCGCCATCGGCGGCGACAACGGTTATCCCGACGCGCAGTTGGCTGATGTTGTGCAAGCGTGGAACGCGCGCTTTGAAAGTCCGAAGCTGGTCATTGCCACGTTGCCGAAGCTGTTCTCCGCCATGGAGAGGCGGCATGGTACGAAGTTGCCGCGCATTCGCGGCGACTTGACCGGCTTCTGGGAAGATGGGGCCATGAGCTCCGCGCGCGAACAGATCATGAATCGCGCGAGTGCCGCGCGGATCGTGCAGGCGGGGACACTCGCTGCGCTGCGCGGACAACCGTTACCCGAGCGCGATCGCAACGCGGCCTGGCGCAGTGTGCTGCTCTGGGATGAACACACGTGGGGAGCGGATCGCAGCATCAGCGAGCCGGATTCGCCGGAAACGCTCGCGCAGTGGGTGCTTAAGCAGCGCTTCGCGCTCGACGGCGACTCGGCGAGCCGCGCGCTACTGAAACTCGCGTTGTCGCGTCGGACGCCGGCGACGACGACACGGATTGCCAACAGCATCGACATGTGGAACACGCACGAGACGGTGCACCGCGGTGTGACGATCATTCCGGAGTCGTTGAGTCGGGGCCGTGATCAGGGGCGCGACGCCCGCGGTCGCGACGTGCCGGCACAGCGACTGCGCGATGGGTCACTCGCCGTGAAGCTGCCGTTGCAACCCATAGGCGTCACGCGTATCGCGCTCTCGGCCGACGGGCCTGTCGCGCAGTCACCGCGTGCCGAGGCGCACGCCGCGCACGCCGACGGCGATTCCCTCTGGACCGATCGGCTCGTCGTGCACATTAGTCGTGAAACCGGAGCGATCGCGAGCGCACGCTGGCGCCACGCGGGTCGCGAACGCGAACTCGTTGATGCGACGCGCGGCGGATGGAATCGCTATCGCTACGTGTTGGGCCGCGACACCAGCCGCGCGCACGAGGCAACACGCACGCGCATCGAGGTCGTCGACGACGGACCACTCGTTGCCACTTTACGCATCATAAGCGACGCCCCCGGTGCGAAATCCCTCCGACGCGATGTGTCGCTGCAGTCGGGAAGCGACGCCATCGACGTCGTCACGACTCTCGACAAGACGGCCGTGCGCGACAAGGAAGCGGTGCACATCGCGTTCCCATTGAACGTGCCGCGCGGCACTGTACGCATGGAGCAGGGGCTCGCGATCGTGCGCCCCGAACTCGACCAGGCGGCCGGTGCGAATCGCAACGTCTATCCGGTGCAGCGCTGGCTCGACGCCAGCAACGCGGAGTACGGCGTCACCGTCGTTACGCCCGACCTGCCGCTCTGGCAACTGAACGGGCTCACCGCGGAAGCATTCAAACAGCCAGACGGTCGCGAAGACTGGCTCTGGCATTCGCTGCCGGGCACCGAGTTCGTCGCGTACGCGATGAACAACTATTGGCACACGAACTTCAAAGCCGATCAACCTGGACTGGTCACGTTCCGCGTGACGCTCGTGCCACACGGGCCGTTCGATGCGGCGACCGCGACGCGACTGGGGCTGATCGCTAGCGAGCCGCCGGTTGTCACTCATTCTGCTGATCGTGAGTTCGGCGCGTCGCTGTTCACGCTCGACAATGCACAGATCGTGCTTTCGAGCGTGACGTCGAGTCGGGATGCAAAGGCGATGATCGTGCGGATGTGGAATCCTGGGGCAACCCCGGCGACGGTCGGCTTCCGGTGGGCGCGTTCGCATGCGCAGACACCGAGAACATGGATCAGCTCACCGGCCGAGGAGCGGGGCAAGCCGCTCTCCGGCCGCGTCATGCTGCCGCCCTTCGGGACATCGACCCTGCGCATCGAATGGGTCCGGTGAGCTCAGTCGCCACGAGGGCTATGTACCGAGCGATCGTTGTCATTGTGTTGAATCATGACACCACAGCATGACCAAGGCCGCCGACCCAAGCGAGTCGCTGAACCCGTTCAGGTTTATCTCACCAACTCGGAGATGGCGCGCCTCGAGCGTCTCACCGAGCAGATGGGCGCCAATAAGTCTGATGTGATCCGGCGTGGGCTCGAGGCACTCGAGGAACAGCTGACGCAGCCTGACGCACATCCGGCGATTCGACGGATCGGTCTCGTCGACGCGGAGTCTCTCACGAGCGATTCATGGGACGCCGCGCGCGAACACGACCGCGTACTCGCCGACGACGAGCAAGCCTCGTGGGATAGTGCGCGCAGTGAAGGGTGACCTGTTCGTCGTCGCGCGTGGTCACCACGAACCTGGTGATCGCGGAGTCGCACGCGCTTCTGCTCCGTCGAGCGGGGATTCGCGCGGGCCTTGCCTTCGTTCGCCTTGTCAGACAACCACCGAATGTCATCGTGGAGAGTACGGCGAAGATCGAAGGTCGCGCGGTGTCGGAGTGGCTCACACGATTCAGTGATCAGCCGTTCTCGATGGTCGATGCCGTGAGCTTTGTGGTGATGACCGACCGCAGTATCGCTGATGCGCTGACACTGGATCACCACTTCGCGATAGCCGGTTTTGGCATGCAGCCGCAGTGACACGAGTGCGGCGATCATGGCCGGCGTGCGTCTGGTGATACGTCCTCCAAAACTCGCGTTCATTACAGCCTAAGGTCTTGACCGGCGAGGCACGCGCACTCAACGACGATTCATACGGGTGCGCAGCCGAGTGGCTCCCCGATTCAGGGCATCTTGTGTACGTCACGCGATCCGGTGAAGTCGTCCTTCAAGACGTCGAAACGCTGGAGCGGCGGGTGGAAGCGAATATCTGTTCGGTGGAGCGAGAGACGGCACGGACGAAGGCACGCTGAACAGGCCGAGCGATTAAATGTGTGGTTCGTGTACCATGCTGCCGTGCCTCACCGCAGCCACCAGTCGCGTGACTCCGGATACCGCTGGGGTAGGGCTCCGCTTCGTGCGACAGCTCTACGGCGATGACGTTGCACTGATGTGGCAGCGTCGAACCGCCGCCCGAAATCGCGAGTGACCGACACCAGCGAGCTGCTCGACGTGGTCAACGCGACCGCCGCCGCATTGCATCGGCACGGGATCGAGTATTTCGTCACGGGATCATTCGCCAGTAGTGTGCACGGCGAGTTTCGCGCCACCAATGACATCGATATTGTCGCGGTGCTGGATGCACGGCGCCTCGAAGCGTGGCTCGCGGAGCTCTCGACCACGTTCCTCACCGACCTAGATCAAGCGCGCGAGGAGCTCGCCACCGGCGGGAGTTTCCACCTGATCCACTCGACCACATATCTCAAGGTCGACGTGTTTCCCTGCGTGTCCGCGTTCAATCGTGAAGCGATCCGCCGCGCGGTAGCGGTTTCGTTGCCCGGTGCCAGCGAGCCGCTCCGCGTCGCAAGTCTGGAGGACATCATCCTCTCCAAGTTGTGGTGGTTCCGACTTGGCGGGGAGACATCCGAGACACAACAGCGCGATGTTCGACGGCTGGTGGCGCTCAACCGACCGCGCCTCGACGTTCCGTACCTCGAACAGTGGGCGGCGGAGCTGAAGGTGGAGATTTGCTCCCGGTGTTTCTCACGTGACCAGCGGCGAACCGATACGACCTTGCTGTGCATTGAACGAACAGCGGCATACCGCGGGGAGCACAAATGACTGACCACCGCGACATGCTGGCACGGTTGACGACCGCCCTTCGCCGTAGCTACCGCGTCGAGCGCGAACTCGGCGCCGGCGGCATGGCGACGACCGCTTCCTGACCGAAATCCGCACCACGGCGCGCTTGCAGCATCCGCACATTCTGCCGCTCCTCGACAGCGGCGAGGCCGACGGGTTGTTGTACTACGTGATGCCACTGGTGACGGGCGAGACGCTTCGCGCGCGACTGGAACGCGAGAGGCAACTCCCCAACACCGACGCGCAGCGCATCGCACGTGAGGTCGCGAGTGCGCTGGACTACGCGCACCGGCACGGCGTGATCCATCGCGACATCAAGCCCGAGAACATTCTGCTGCACGATGGCAGCGCGCTCGTTGCCGACTTCGGCATTGCACGCGCGGTGCAAAGCGCGGGCGGCCAGCGCATGACGCAAACGGGGCTGAGTCTTGGTACGCCGCAGTACATGAGTCCCGAGCAAGCGATGGGCGAACGCATCATCGATGCGCGCAGTGATGGGTATGCGCTGGGCGCCGTGCTGTACGAAATGCTTGCCGGCGACGCGCCGTTCACGGGTAGCAGCGTGCACGCGATTGTCGCGAAAGTATTGAGCGAGAAGCCGACGCCGATTCACACGCTGCGCGATACCGTGCCGCTCGTGATCGAGCAGGCCGTGAGCACGGCACTGGCGAAGTTGCCCGCCGACCGGTTTGCCAGTGCGGCGGAGTTTGCGACGGCGCTGAGCAACACGAGTGGCGCGACCTTCTCGGCGGCAACGGTAGCGGCACCAACGCCATCGAGTCTGCGCGCGCGTGTGCTGACCCTCGCAGCGCTCGGCCTCGGTGCTATCGCGCTGTTCTTCGTGGGTCGATACACCAACTCCACCGGCGCTCGCACCGACAGTTACGACGTTGGCCTCCCCGACATGGCGCAGATCGCATTTACGAAGAACAATCGACTTAGTGTGCCGGCGTTCGCCGTTTCGCACGACGGGGCGTTCGTCGTGTACACAGCCGATCGTGGATCCAGCACGCAGTTGTGGGTACGCGATCTTCGTTCGTTCGACGCGCACTCGATCGCGGGAACCGAGGGCGCTCATGGACCCGTGCTCTCACCCGATGATCAGACGGTGGCATTTGTCAGCGGCGGGAAGCTCAAGACGGTTGCGGTCGGCGGCGGAACCGTTGCGACACTCACCGATTTCCAATCGTACAAGGGCGCGTCGTGGATCACCGCCGGCCGGCTGTTGGTCGCTGAGTACCGCGACGTGTTCTTCGTGGATCCGTCAACGGGCAGCACGCGACCTGGGCCGCGGTTGTGCGTCGGTCCTGCGGAGATTCCAAACCATGATCTCACGATCTGTTCGGAGAAAGGAACGGTGTACCTCGTCAACACGCGAGACACGAGCGGCTGCGTGTTCTATCCGCGCGTTGCCGGTGGTGCCGACTTCACGGGACGCACGCCTTCGCTGTTTGGCTCCGGTGCGCGCGTGGTGGATGGCCGGTACCTCGTGTTCATGTCGGTGGAAGGCGCGCTACAGGCGGCTTCATTCGATCCATCCACGCATGCGGTCGGTCGCGTGGTTCGATTGCTCGATGGCGTGCGTCGTGAGGGGTACTCCGGCGCCGGACAGTTCGCGCTCACGGCGCGTGGTGATCTCGTGTACGCGCCGGGAGAGAACGCGGAGGTGGGTCGATTTACCAAAACAACAGATGGTGTCACGTTCGATACGTTGCCGTTGCCACCGCTGGCTGCGTTGCGCTTCGACATGACGCGCGACGGGCGACGACTTGCCGTGGTGAAGCAAGGTGTGCGCGGGCAGGAATTGTGGGTGCATGACGTCGCGACGGGTCGTGGTAATCTGTGGCAGTCATCATGGTACATCGGCGAGCCCCGTTGGAACGCCGATGGCACGTCACTGGTGTTCGACGTGCAGCGTGGCATTGCCGACTCCGCCGTGTCGCTGGTCGGTTCGCCAGACGCATCAACGCCGCCGAAGGCGCTCGCGCACTTTCTCATCGCCTCCTCGTGGCGCAACGCGGGCACACTGTTCGGCATGGCAAACGGTGAGCGCAGCATTGTCCAGATGAATCCGGCGCTGAGCAGCCTAGCACCCGACACGCTGGTTGTCGTCGCTGGGGTAACGTCATTCCCGTCCGTGTCGCCCAACGGACGCTGGATCACGTACCTCACGAACGCCACGGGCACAATTTCTCTCGCGGCGTGACCGTTGAATGGTACCATATTTCAAGTGGCCAATGGAATCGAACCGGAGTGGATGCCCGACGGATCGCTCGCGTTCTGGAGCGACGATCAGTGGGGCACTGGCGCATGACGATCACGGGGAGCGGCAGCACCCCGTCCGCGCCGCCGGAGCGGTGGTTTCGCGATCCACTCATGATCAACACGGAGTACCGGTCACACCTCATCACCCCGGACGGCGCAGACCTCTACCTCCGTGGCTCCGGGCGTAGCACCGGTGCGTACCTGCGCGTGATTCCGAATTGGGTGGCGACGATGAAACGTGCGGTCGACGCGGCGGGGACGTGATGCGTCACGCTGCCCAATCACTGCACCATCGCCCGCCCTTTCCGCGCCGTCAACACCGGCAATAATCCACGCTCCACCAGCACCGGCGCCTTTCGCAGATGCGTCGCCCGCTCCCATGCCGCCGCGACGCCAAGCAGTGATGCATCCTGCCACGGCCGCGCCGAGAACTCGAGCCCGAACGGCAGCCCGCTCTCGTAGAAACCGGCGGGCACTACGATCGCCGGCACGCCGATCATGTTGACCCAACTCGTCGCTGAGTGCGGCCCTTCGCTGACGCGTCCGTCCTGCGGCATGGATTCGTCGACCGGCGGCATCTGGATCGCGGGATAGACGAAGCCATCAAGTTTGAATTTCTCGAGTGTCGCGACGTAGGCGCCCAACACGGCACGTCGCGGCGCGCGAAAGTTGCGCTCGGCGTCGGCGTCCGTGTCGACGTTGCGTTGCGCGAGTTGCACACCGGGAAATTTGCGGAAGCCGTCTTCGATGCCGATGGATGACATAAAGAGCGGCAGGCCAACGCGCTCCAGAAACTCCGCGCTCGAATGGAACTCCGCCGGCCCGAACGCCGCGAGAAAACGCTCGGTACCGTCCCGCATGTATGCGTACGTCGAAACTGTGCTTGCGAGTCGCGCGAAGTCGGGGCCGAGAATGCGGTCGTTCATCACAACCTCAGCACCAGCGGCACGCAACGCATCGACCGCTTTGAGAAATGCTGCACGCGTTTCCGGACGCAGTAGCATGTCAGCCGTGTGACGGATGGAATCGGCCGCGTGTTCGCTCACACCAGCGGGAATGCCATGAAACGGCACGCCGCTGCCGGCCATGATGAATGCGGGCACGCCAAAACGTTTGCCTTTGAGCGATGCCGTCACGAGTGCCGATGCGTTCGGTAGACGGCGCGCAGAATCAGGCGCCGCAAGCGTGGGCGCGTCGAGCGAGTCGGCGCCCGCCATCACCTGCAACGCGATCGCGGCGTCGCCCACAGTGCGTGCAATGGGGCCGGTGTTGTCGAGCAGCCAGTCGAGCGGCGCGATGCCCGCAATGCTCACAAGTCCGCGCGTGGGGAAGATGCCCACCAGCGCGCTTGTCGCTGCGGGCATGCGAATGGAATTGCCCGTGTCGGTTCCGTTGCCGAGTACCGCCATGTTTGTGGCGATCGCCGTGACGACACCACCTGACGAACCGCCCGGCGAGAAACGCACGTCGTACGCGTTCCCGGTGCGTCCGAATGAACTGCTCCGATTGGTATCGCTGTTCGCGAGGTCGGGCATGTTGGCGAGCCCCACGATGATCGCGCCGGACGCGCGAAACTTGCCGACGATTGTCGCATCGCGCGGCGCGACGAGTTCGTGTCCGGGCTTGGTGAAGCCCGCCCATCCGGCGGTGGTGATCTCACCCGCGACACTGGTGTTGGCCTTGATGACGATGGGCACGCCCCAGAGTGGTCCACGCGTTACCGCGCCCGCCGCGGCCACCGAGTCGAGTCGAGTGGCCTCGGCGAGTGCCCGGTCGCGCAGCACGGTTTCGATCGCGCCGTACACCCCGTTGTAGCGGTCGATGCGCGCGAGGTGCCACTCGACGACTTGCCGCACGGTGTAGCGCTTCTGTGCGTAGAGCTCTTGAAGCCGCGGGACCGTGACGTCGAGCAGATCAGCGTCGATCGCAGGAATGGCCGCGCTCACCGGGGTCGACGCGGGATCGCCGGCACGGCAGGCGGTGACGGCGATCAGCAGGAACGCGAGCGCAAGGCGGGGCAGTTGGTGTGTCATGCGTCGAGAATATACCGTGGGCCTCCACCCGGCGAGACTCGCCGCAGGTAGCCTGTTCGGTCCTCCATGTGCGGCGTAGCTGCCCGTCGTGACAAGTCAAATCGACCAACTTCGCGATGCGCGTGGGGGTAGGGAGCGTCGCGATGCGATGGCCAGACCGCGAACGTTCGCCAATGCCCGCCCCCGTCGAAGCGCCACTGCCACGCATCACCCTCGACGATCTGTACGGCGAGGAAGTGGCGACATGGATGCGCCTCACGCCGCAGCAACGTTGGGCCGAATCTCTGCGCCTTGCGGCGTGGGATCACGCGCTCGATCCCGACCCAGATCCTGCGAGTCCTTGCTACGATCCGACAGTACGACGTGCGCGCCCTGTTGATGGGGGGGCAGGCCTGCGTGTTGTACGGCGCGGCCGAGTATAGTCGCGATTTGGATTTGGCCGTGATGACGACGCCAGAGGCCATGCCGGCGTTGCACTCGGCGCTCGGAGCGCTGAACGCCATGGTGATTGCCGTGCCACCGTTTGCTGTGCGCTATCTCGAACGCGGGCACGCCGTGCATTTCAGTGACGTGATGGCACTTGAAGACCTCGTCGCCGCGAAGAAAACTCAGCGGGACTAAGACTGGCCGATGCTTCGACGGCTGGTCGACGCCTCGTATGCGGCAGCGCGCGATGATGGAGTGACAGAGGCACAG
>JANLPE010000064.1:0-9661 GCA_031366985.1 Gemmatimonadaceae bacterium | reverse complement strand
AACGCGCGGAAACACGCAGAAACCGCGTGTTTCCGCGTGTTTCCGCGGCGAAGTTGTTGGTCTTTGTTCTTTCGAACTTTTGAACAAGCACACACTGATGAGCGATACCTCGCACGGCATTGACTACGGCAGCTATCTCCGACTGGACGAGATGCTGGCGCTGCAGACGCCGCAGTCGTCGCCGGAGCATCCGGACGAACTATTGTTCATCATCGTGCACCAAGCGAGTGAGCTGTGGTTCAAGGTGCTACGTCACGAAATGGAGGCGCTGATCACCGCGCTCGAGCAGTTCGACACCATGCGGGCGCTCCTAGCGACGCAGCGGGTGAATGTGCTGACCGAGATCATCGCGCAGCAACTTACGGCGCTCGACACGCTGCCGCCTCAACGGTTCGCGCAGTTCCGTGGGTATCTGGGGTCGTCCAGCGGATCACAGAGCGTGCAATTTCGCGCGATCGAAGCCACGGCTGGATTGCGTGATCCACAGTTCCTCGCCGCGATCTCCGAGCATGGCGAGGTGCCCGCCGACGTCCGTGCGGCGCTCGAGCGCCCGACGCTGCAGTCGCTGGTGCTCGACCTGCTGGTGCACGAGAACGTGCTGATCGAGGAGCTGTACATGGGACCCGGACCAACGCCGCTGTTCCTGCTGGTCGAAGGGTTGCTGGAATTCGAGCAACGCTTCGCGCGCTGGCGATTTCTGCATGTGCAGCTCGTCGAGCGGATCATCGGCCCGATGACCGGTGGCTCCGGCGGGACGCTTGGGGCCAAGTATCTGTCGCGCACGGTGACGCAGCGATTTTTTCCGGAACTGTGGGCAGTGCGATCCAAATTCTACGGACGGTAGTTCGCGAAGACTTCACCTGCTGAGTTCTCGGTTCTCAGTGTGAGCTTTCGGTGCTCGATTGTCCGGCGAATTGTCGATAACCGAGAACCCAAACCGAAAACCGATCACCCAACAGTTCTTTCACCCGCCCCCATGACACTGCTCGACATCTCCATCCCGCTCTCGGCGATGACGCCACCGTGGCCTGGCGACACGCCGTTTTCGTGCGGCTGGACCTGCCGTCGTGAGTCGGGCGACAGCGTGAACCTTGGGACGATCACGACCAGCGCGCACATCGGGACGCATGCGGATGCACCGGTGCATGTCGAGTCTGCGTGGGCGGGCTCGGAGTCGCTGCCGGCGTCGGTCTTCGTCGGCGAGGCGCTGGTGCTCGCGTTGCCGGTCGAACATCGGGCGGATCAGGATGTCAGCGCAGTGCTGTTGCAGTCACTGGTGCATGCGCATATCGGTGGCCGGACGATCACGCGACTGCTGCTGCGCACTGGTCACTCGATCGCGGGCGGAGTGTTCCCCAAAGATTGGCCGGTGCTGAGTGTCGAGGCGACGCAGTGGTTGCTGATTCGCGGCGTGCGACTGTTCGGAGTGGATGCACCGAGCGTGGACCGGCGGACAAGTCAGGCGCTGCCGGTGCATCACGCGTTGTTCGCGGGCGGGGGGTATAATATCGAGAATCTCGCGCTGGATGGGGTGCGCGAGGGGGTGTATGAACTGCTCGCCCAGCCGGTCGCGGTGCATGGGGCGGATGCGGCGCCGGTGAGGGCGTTGCTGCGGGGGTAGGGGGCGGAAGCTGACATCGTTTGTCTGATGTCGTGGTGCGGGGCACAAGAACGATATCGGAGAATCGATATCGGATATTCAGATATCAGATGAACTGCGGTGGTGCATTTGTTCGATCTTCGCATTGATGCTCGCAGGCACGAACATCTCATCCGCGATCTTCGCGATCTCCTCGGCTTCGCGCCATGCGCGCTCCAGCTCGGCGAGCTCCCCATCCATCGCCCGACGTTCGGATTCTTCGTGCAGCGCCATCTCGAGCGCGAGTCGTTCACGCAGTGGCAAGGTGTGCAGCGCTCCAGGGACCTTGGTCACCGCGCCCTTGCCCCACATCGTATGTTTGGCATTATTCCAGCGCTTGTCGGTCTCACGCGCGCCGTGCATCATCTGCAATCGATTCAGTGCGCGCGATGGATCGCCGGCCGCTTCTAGAAACCGCACCGCCGCCTGCACTCTGGCGCGTGAGCCGCCGAAACGATTCACCGTTGGCAAGAGCTGCGCCGCGGCACGTTCGGCCTCGGCCCCTTGCAGTACCAGCGTGCCCGCCGAGTGCTCCAGCCGCAGGCGCATTGGCTCGCCGAGCTCTGTGTGCTCGAGGGTACTCATTCGTGCGTGCCGACGCTGAATGGTCAGCAATTCGCCATTCGTCAGTCGCATGCGCGTGACCAGTTCACCGGGTCGGCCATTGATCAGTCCATCCCAGATCTGTCCGTTCGCGTAGATGCCGGCAAAGGAGCTGATGCTGACCCCGATCCACGCGATGCCGCCGGCGATCGCGGCGGCACTGCCAACGACCGCTCCGGTCACGAGCATCTGCCGTTTGCGCCGTCGTCCGAACTGATCCCCGTAGCGCCACGCGGCCATCTCCGGGCGCATGGCACTCCCGATGCGTATCAGATCCAGCCCTTCGCGCAATCGTGCGAGTCCGATGTTATCGGTGCTGACCCGAAGCCGGCTGTCACGAAACCGCCGTTCGGCGTCCTCCATGGCCTCCCAGCGCTCGTCCAAGGGCGAGAGGTTCCAGCGTTCACAGTGCTTACAGACGACCCAGAGCCGGCCCTTTGCGGGGTCGTAGGCGAGCCGAGAGCCCACTGGAAAGGCCGCCAGTGCCTCGTTCCGGCCCAGATCGGTCGCGCAGTGAATGCAGGTCGTGAACATTGGACAGCTGGGAAGCGACGGGCGCGGGTGCCGCACGTAGCGGACACCAGTATTTTACAACGATGACCATTCCCGTGTACCTGGACCACGCTGCGACGACCCCCGTTCGCGACGAGGTTCTGGCCGCGATGGCGCCGTTCTTCGGCCCACGATTTGGCAACCCATCCAGTGTACACCGCTGGGGCCGTGAAGCACGCGTATCGCTGGACGAGGCGCGTGAGCGCGTTGCCGCATGTCTCGGTGCGTTCCCGGACGAAGTCTGCTTCACGTCCGGCGGCACCGAAGGCGACAACTTCGCGATCCTCGGCACCTATCGCACCCAAAAGGCCACTGGCCGCACGGCCGCGATCACGACGCCGATCGAGCACAAGGCCATACTGGCGGCGGTACATCAGGTCGCGATCGAAGGCGGTGAGGAGCGCATCGTGCAGGTCACGCACGACGGGTTGGTCGATCGTGAGGATTACGCGCGATGTCTCGACGCACGCGTCGCGATCGCGAGTGTGATGTGGGTGAACAACGAGACCGGCGTCATACAGGATGTGCCAAGTCTGGCGGCGGACGCAAAGGCGGCCGGCGCGGTGTTCCACACGGACGCGGTGCAGGCCTTCGGCAAGCTCGCGATCAACGCGAAGGTGACACCATTCGACTTGTTGACGATCTCGGGACACAAGCTCGGCGCGCCCAAAGGCATCGGCGCGCTGTTCATCCGTCGCGACACGCCGCTCGAGCCGATGTTTCATGGCGGCACGCAGGATCGCGGTCGCCGACCGGGCACGGAGAACGTCGCGTTTGCGGTCGGGCTCGCGACAGCGGCGGAGTTGATCGTCGCCGAACATGACACCGAAGAGCCGCGACTGCGCGCCATGCGCGACACGCTCGAGGCGCGGCTGCGCGAGCGGATCCCGGATCTTATCGTGCACTGTGCCGGCGCCCCACGCGCGGCGCATATCTCGAACATTTCGATTCCGGGCACCGACAGCGAGTCGATGCTGATGGCGCTCGACATGCGCGGGATCGCCTGCAGTGCGGGCTCAGCCTGTCAGAGCGGCAGCGTGTCGTCGTCGCACGTACTGACCGCAATGGGCGTACCGAACGCGCTCGCGAACGCAGCACTGCGATTGTCACTCGGCAGTCTCACCGACGAAGCGGGCCTGACGCGCGTGGTCGAGGTGCTCTCGACGTTGGCGGCTAAAGCGCGTGGACAGTTGGTCGCGCGGTAGCAAAAGACGTAAAAAAAACAACAAACACCTTTGCCGCGGATAACAACGGAAACAGCGCGGATAGGGCGCGGATACAGCGGGTGCGAAGGCAGTGTCCGGGCGTTTCATCCTCGTGTTTCCGCGGCACAGGTTTTAGTTACTGAAGTGTGTTCTGTTGCGTGTTTTTTGTGTTTTTTGTTTCTTTGTTGTTGGTGAAGACCCGAGACGCACTCTCGTAACCGGAGGCTCGACAGCATGGATGAACGACAGATGATTGACGCACCCGGACCGGTGAAGGGCGAGCGCGTGCTCGTCGCGATGTCGGGCGGAGTGGATTCATCCGTCGCGGCAGCGCTGCTCGTCGAGGCGGGATGCGATGTCGTTGGCGTGACGATGAAGTTGCACAAGGACGGCAGCGATGTGCCCGATCGTCCGTGCTGTTCACTCGACTCCACGAGCGACGCGCGTCGCGTGTGCGAGAAGTTGGGCATTCCGCACTACGTGACCAATCTCGTCGATCATTTCGGCCAGGATGTGTTGGACGATTTCGTGAGTGAGTACGCGCGCGGTCGCACGCCGATTCCGTGCGTGCGCTGCAATACGTTCACGAAGTTTCGCGATCTGCTGCACAAGGCCGACGCGATCGAGGCGCACTGGCTCGCGACCGGACACTATGCGCGCATGGGTTCGCGCGATGGCATTCGCGTGTTGCGCCGCGGGCTCGATCCCGCGAAGGACCAGAGCTATTTCCTCTGGGGTATCGAGCGCAGTGTGCTCGATCGACTCGTGCTACCGATCGGCGCACAGACCAAGCCCGAAACGCGCGACATCGCGCGGCGATTTGGACTGCGCACGGCCGAGAAGCCCGAAAGCCAGGACATCTGCTTCGTGCCCGACGGCGATCACGTGCGCGTGCTGCAGGAATATCTCGGCGTCAATGCGCCGGCGTTGTCGCGCGGCCCGCTGCGGCTCGTGAGCGGCGAAGTGATCGGCGAGCACGACGGTTTCGCGCGATTCACCATCGGGCAGCGTAAAGGACTGCCGGGTGGATTCGCCGAGCCGATGTTCGTCGTGGAGATCGTCCCCGGCGAGCGCGCGGTGGTGATCGGTCCGCGCGACGCATTGCTCGGGCGCGGAGTCGAAGCGCTCGAGGTGAACTGGCTCACTGAACCGCCACGTGTCGGAGACAGTGTGCAGGTTCAGGTGCGCAATCGCGCGAAAGCCGCTGCGGCGACGGTACTGCGACTCGATGCGCGCGGGATCGAGTTGGCGCTCGATGAGCCGGTCAGCGCGATTTCGCCGGGGCAGTCGTTGGTGATCTACGACAGGGACGTGGTGCTGGGGGGCGGGGTGATTGAGCGGGGCCTGCGGGAACAACGGCGGGTGGGGTTACCGATTCTGGCGGCTTAACTGCGGGTTTCAACTACGACATTGGATAAACGATGTCGGATGTCAGATATCGGATATCGTTTATCTGATGTCGTGGTTCGGCCGTAACGACGATATCAGATCTCGTTTTCCCGATATCGCTGTTCCTCATTGGTCAAAACCCAAACCCCGTCGACCACGCAATCAATCGCTTCCCCGCCGTCGACTCCCCCGCCGCATCACCGATCCGCGTATACCACCCGATCTCCCCACCGATCGCGATAATCGGCCACAGATGCACCGACGCCCCCACATACGTGCGTCGCGCGGTCGCGTGCAGCGGATTGCTGAACGTCCGCAGGACATTCGCGGTGACCACCCCACCGCCGCCGAGCGCGCCGAAACTTGAGCCGACGCCAACGCTCGCCTGCGCACCGCCGAGTCCGAGTTTTGCGACGCCCATCACGCAGAGATCCGGCGATTCGTCGAACTCGCGTCGGAATCCGCCACCATACGCGACCGCGAATTTGAGCGGCGCTCCATAGGTCACGCCGGTTACGCAGTGCGACAGCTGCCAGCCGTCCCAGTTCTCTGGCGTCGTGATCGTATCAGCACGCGTCACAATCGCCCGAGCCGAAAGCGCCATCGGCGACAGCTGTTGCGCCTGCGCTTTTTTCGCGACCCCGCACGCGAGCCCGCCAATCATCACGAGCGCCCGCAGTGATTGCATCAGAACTTCATCCCGCCGGCTTCGGCGAATTCACGCATCGCCTTTTCCTGCGCGTCGTTCAGCGTCTCGGGCACCGTGATCGTGACCTCGACCAGCAGATCGCCTTTGCGTCCGTCCTTGTCGATCCCCTGCCCCGCCACGCGGAACCGCTTGCCCGCTGACGTGCCCGGCGGAATGCGCATCGCGACCTTCTTGCCGTCGAGCGTCTTGACGCTGACGCGCGAACCCAGTGTCGCTTGCGCGATGTTGATCGGCACCGTCGCGATGAGATCGAGTCCGTCGCGACGATAGAACTTGTCCGCCACGATCTCGAACGTGATGACGAGATCACCGGCCGCGCCACCTGACGCGCCTTTGCCACCTTGTCCGCGCATGCGCACTTTGTGCCCTTGTTCGGCACCCGGTGGCACAGCGATGAGCACTTTGCGACGCGCGCGCGCTTCACCGGTACCGCTGCACACGGGGCACCGATCGCTGGGAATCGATCCACGTCCCATGCAGACCGGACACGGGCGATTCACCGCGAAACTGCCCTGCCCGAAGGAGATGACGCCGCGGCCACTGCACTCGCCGCAGGTCTTGATTGTCGCGCCCGGTGCGGCGCCTGAGCCACGACAGGTGCCGCACTCTTCGTTTACTTCGAGCTCGACCGGGATCTTGCCGCCCGTCGCCGCGAGGCGGAACGGGACTTCGACGGTCTTCTCAATCGTCACACCCTTCTCGGGCGCACCACGACGCGCACGTGCGCCACCGGGTGCCGCGCCGCCGCCGAACATCGACGAGAACAGATCACCGAGTCCGCCGATCCCACCGACATCGAACTCGGAGAAATTGCCGGCCCCGGGCTGACCGGGTCCGGTCGAGCCGAATCCGCTTGGTCGCGACGATTGTTGCGGACGTGCGCCGAAGCCGCCGAATGCGCCGAGCCTGCGCATCTCGTCGTACTCTTTGCGCTTGGCCTTGTCACCGAGGACGTTGTGCGCTTCAGAGATTTCCTTGAACCGGTCAGCGGCCTTCGGATCACTCTGATTCGTATCGGGATGATACTGCTTGGCCATGCGCCGATACTGCTTCTTGATCTCGTCGGCGGTGGCCGACGAGCTGACACCGAGGACGGCGTAGAAGTCCTTGCCGTTCGCCATCGTTATGACACGAGTGGTGCCGAGCCCGACCACTGCTTGACGACGACGCGCGCGGGCCGTAGCACGTGACCGTTAATGACGTAGCCGACCTGGAACGTCGCGCCGATGACGCCGTCGTCGTCGGCGTTGACGGCGGGCATGGTGGTCACCGCTTCGTGCTGCGCCGGATCGAATGCGTGACCGGTCGGATCGATCGTTTCGAATCCATGTCCGGCGAGTGACTTGAAAATCTTCTTCTCGACCATCAACACGCCGTCGACAACGGTCTTCGCGTCGACGCTCGCGGGATCGACATGCGCGAATCGCGTGATATCGTCGAGCGCATCGAGCACGCCGCGCACGAGTTCACTCTGCGCGCGCCAGCCCGCTTCTTGCCGTTCCTTCGCGGCCCGACGACGGAAGTTGTCGTACTCGGCGGCAAGGCGCAGCATGCGATCCTTGAGCGTATCGATCTCGGCCTGTGCGGCGATGAGGCTTTCGGCGGGCGCATCAGTCTCGACGCCGGCGGCACCATCGGCTTGGGTCTCGGGCTCGTCGCCCATCATCGGATCAGTCATGGCAGTGCGTACGCGTTGGCGCGTTGAAAGTTTGTGTCGTAACAGCGAAAAACTACTTTGCCGCAGAAACGGCGCGGAGGAACGGCCGCGGCGAGGTTGTTCGTTGCCGTTGCGGTTTTTAGTCTCTTGTGAATTCTAGCGAGGCGACGGGGAACCTGGGGGGACTACCTACCCCCTGACACCCAACTGTGATGCACAGCGGCGCACCCGCCTGGCGACCCGTGTACTGAACGCGCCGACAAAGGCTGCATCGCCATGCGTGGCGGCCGTGGCCGACTCCAGCTGCGGCAGTGCGGTGCCGACTGCATTCAGGAGGTCGAGCATGAGCGTTCGACAGTGTGTCCATTCGAGCCCAGCCTCATCAGTCAGCTGACGCCAGTGCGTCGAACCGATGCTCGTGGCGTGCCGCGTATCGCCGATGCGCATCGAGAGGTTCACCGTATGCTCCGGGATGGTCTTCGCATACGGGAGCGCGCTAATGAGATCATAGAGCGGCGCGATTGCCATCTCTCCGCCTGCGGTGAGCACGACCGAAAAGTTCCGGGCGTGCGCGTCGGATCCAAGGATGATCCAGTTATACGCAAGCGCGCGAAGGAACTGATCAACCGCGCGCGACCCATTGATCGCGCGCTCGCGCAAGAACTGCATGATCTGCACCGCCGTCGGTCCCCCGCTTGCCTCGTACTTTCGCTCGGGCGCGATCCCGATCGCCTGACACAGGTCCTCCTGATGTATACGGGCAATTGTCCCGTCGGGGAGTCGACGCCGGTCGTATCGTTCCACAACCAGCGTGTGCTCGTCGCCGGTGCGCCACACCCACGATGCAGCAGCGAGGAGTCCGGCAGCTCTGGCAAGGACCAAGCACGAGTGCTCATTGTCAGCACGTTGCGGATCGGTGAGCGGCGCGGGCTTCAGAATGTGCGTCGTCGGCACTCGGCCTGCTGGAATGCCCCACCGCCGTGCGACATCGTCATACAGCAGCGCCGTCTTCGCCTGCTGACCGGCGAGACTGAACTGCCCTGGGTCGCCGAGCACTCGGCCGCTCGCTCCCGGCTGGCGCAATGCGCGCAGTCGGGCGATGACCTCCGTCTTTGTCAGCCATGTAACGGCGTCGAGCCGACCGCTCTGCACGTCGGCGAGGCGCGTGGGCTGCACACACTGTAATGCACCGGGGCAATCCCCTCCGAGTGCCCGCAGCAAGCCGAACGTGTCGCCACTCGCGAGCTGATGACGCTGGGTCAGCGCATCGAGCCCGAGTGCATTGTCCGGGAGCAGCGCGCGAAAGAATGGCGACACTATCGCATCGGGATACGACCTACCCGCCACGGGCATCGTAACGGAGAGCGGAACCGCATCGGGTCTGGTGCGCCATGAGGCGTCGTACGTGAACACCAGGTCGCCCCGGCGTCGATCGCGCTGCAACTCTCCGATTACGCGCCCATCCAGCAAGACGATCAGCAGGTCAGAATCCGAGCGCGTGGTCATCGCGCGGGTTTCCTTCCAGCCGGACGTTTGCGTCGTCCCGCGGATGCGTGCGACGTCGTGCTTGGCGCGCGGAGGATGTTGGCGGACGCCCGGAATGCGGCTGACGCCGCGTACGACTCGACGCTCGGCGACGCGTCGGGCGTGCCGCATTCGGCGAGGAGGCGCACGGAAAAGCCGTAGCCCAGCGCATGCCGCGCGCGCCCTCGACGATCCGTCGCGAGAGTACACGGAATGCGGGTCCGAATCACTATCGCGCCGTGGAGGCGGACGCACGCGCGTGGCGCGCCGCGAAGCGCCCCAAGCCGACCCGGCTGGCGTGGCACCGTCCCGTGCGCGTGGTGGTGGCGACGAAACTCCAAGCCCAGTGGTCGCCGGCCCAGATCGCGGGCTGGCTCGTGACC
>JANLPE010000057.1:0-9293 GCA_031366985.1 Gemmatimonadaceae bacterium | reverse complement strand
GGAACCTGCCTGCTGGCTCGTGCCCGACGAACATGATCACTGGAAGCTTCGGCATCGGGACCACCATCCAAGTCTCGACGACCACGGGCGTGATCAACTCCGCGCAGAACGCAGCCGGCGCGTGGTGCACCTACAATGGAGGCGCATTCTCTCAGTCTTCTGCATCCAACGGCAACTACTGGACCCAGATGGGCGGCAGTGCTTCGCTTGCGTATGGAGCATTCCTTCCCGGACCCTCCAACGCGTCGCTGGTGCAGCTGGTCAATGAAGTGTCGGGGAAAATCACGTTCAGCAAAGCTGTAATCAATCCGTGGATCGCCCTCACGAGCGTCGGCAATACGACCCAAAATATGGGTGATGGGAAGTACGGAGTGGATGTCAAGTATACCTTCTCCGATCCGTTCTTCGTCGCGGCCAACAACTCCACCATCGGGAACCGCGCCTATTGGGATGATTGGACGACGGAAGGGCGGGCGCCGTCGTACGATCTGCTTGGCAATTCCATCACTGGCCGCGAGTTCAGCGGTGTGCTGCAGTTCACCGGCACGTTCACCGAACTGTCCTTCTCGACCACCGGCGCCGAAAACTGGCACGGGTTCACCGTTGGCGCACAGAGCCTCAGCACCGTGCCCGAGCCGTCCACCTACGCCCTCATGGGTGTCGGACTGCTTGCCCTCGGCGCAGCCGCTCGTCGTCGTCGGCACGCGTAACCGCACAACCATACGCCAATAGCTGGCGTCACGTCGTTTCAAGAGCATATTGACGGGCGGTTCCTCCGACGGGAGGAACCGCCCGTTGCTCGTTGTGGCGCTTCACGCCAACCTCTCGACTTTCGAGATGCAAGCGTGCGCTCGCGCGAGATCACATGGTGGTACGAATCCGTCCGCGCGTCCCGACCTCGCGCGCCATCTCTGCTCTTATCGCATGACCAGCCCAGGCGAACGCCACCGCGTCTGCCTCGTAATCGGCACTCGACCCGAAGCCATCAAGATGGCGCCGGTCATTGCGGCGATGCGAGCGCATCCTCATCTCGAACCACTGGTGGTCGCCACGACCCAGCATCGCGAGATGCTCAAGCAGGCCCTCGACGTCTTCGGCATCACGCCGCATGTCGACTTGGGCCTCATGCAGAACGGCCAGAATCTTGGCGTCTTCACGTCGCGCGCGCTGCAGTCGTTGACTGAGTGTTTCCTCGAGAAGAAGCCTGATTTTCTGCTCGTGCAAGGTGACACGTCGACCGTCACCGCCGCCGCGCTCGCGGCGTTCTACCAAGGCATCCCGATCGGCCATATCGAGGCCGGCCTGCGGTCGTTCGATCTAAGCAGCCCGTTCCCCGAGGAAGTCAATCGAAGGATCGCCACCTGCACGGCGAACATTCATTTTGCGCCGACCAACGAGGCCCGCAACAACCTCGTGTCGGAGGGCATTCCGGAAGGCGACATTTTCGTCACCGGAAACACCGTTGTGGACGCGCTGCAGATGGTCACCGCGCGAGACTCGTTCGAAACGCCAGCACTCAACGCGATCGATTGGTCCACGCGACGCGTCATCCTCACGACCGTGCATCGTCGCGAGTCGATGGGCGAGCATCTCGAGGAAATCTGCGACGCGCTCGAATCGATCGTGCGGCTGCACGATGTCGACATCGTCTTTCCCGTGCACTTGAATCCCAAAGTGCGCGACACCGTATTCCGCCGCTTGTCGAACAATCCACGGGTGCATCTCCTCGAACCCCTGCCTTATCCGGACCTGCTCGAGGTCATGCGACGCGTCTATCTCGTGCTGTCCGACTCCGGCGGCATTCAAGAAGAAGTCCCGTCCTTCCGTAAACCGATTCTCATTCTGCGCGACACGACGGAACGACCGGAATGCGTCACATCCGGCTTCGGCGAACTGGTCGGCACCGACGCCACCGTGATTCTCGCGCGCACGTCGGCGTTGCTGAACGATGCGGCGCTGTACCAGCTGCGCACGTCCGGCAGCAACCCGTTCGGTGATGGCAAAGCGTCCATCCGCATCACAGAGGTCGTCGATGCGGCACTGCGACACCCGCATGAGCGTCGGGGCCCTCGGCGTCTCGACCGCGCCGAAGTGAACGCGACTCTCGATCGCCTGACGCAAACACTCGCGTCCGGCGAAGCCTCCTCCCCTCGCACGCAGTCTGGAGACGCCATCGGTGTCGCGCATAACCGGTAGACCCTCTCGTCGTATTGACGTCCTGCGCGACCGCGGATTTCGCGGTGGGCGCATTGCGCCGCATCGTTCGATGATCGGACTCGAAATCAGCCGCTGGCTGACGATTGATCTCGTCGTCTTGCCGCTGATGTTCGCGTTGGCGGTGTTCGTGGCGCTCGATCCGCTGATGGACGCATGGCGCTGGGCGTTCGAGGCGCTGCGCGTACCGCTTGGCTTGCCCGGTGTCGTCGCGACGCGCGTTGTCGAAGTCGGACCGGTTGCGGTCGCCATTCCGTTTTACACCGCCGAGTCGTTCTGGCCCGCCGCGGTCGACCTCCGCAGCGGGTGGATCCTCGTGGCTGCGCTGGCTATTCCCGGCGCGCTTTTGCGCGGTCGGTACACGCCGCTCGCGTACTTCCTGCGCGCGCTGGCCGTGATCCAGTTGACGGCACAGGTGTGGTTCAGCTTCGCCGAGCCGCCGTTTTCGTATGCGTTGTCGCAGTATGTTGCGGGCTTGCTGGTCTGCGGCGTGGTGATCCTGCTGCTGTCACCAATTCTCGTCGCCTTCACGTACTTCATCTTTGACTTTCCGCTTTGGCAGAAGCTGGCGCTCGCGACCATGCTCTTGCTGCATCTTGCCGTCTTCCTGCCGCTGCAAGCGGCGGTCCATGCCTACGTCGTCTATCGCGGCTCGTTGCTGGCGATGCCGATGCTGTTCCTTGTCTTCGGCGTGCTGCTCGACGTATTCGTCTACGTCGCGTTGTACGGATGGGGCATGAGCTGGCGATCGGCCAGCGTGCTCGATTCGGAAGATCGTCGCATTCCCGTGCCGCCATATCGCGCGCCGCGCATGACGCCACCACGGGGAGCAACGGCTATCCGAAACAGCGTCGTCAGCGCCATCGCGATCGCGCTGGGTATCGTCAGCAGCATCGTGATTGTCATCCTCGGCTCCGATCGGACGACACCATGATCATCGTGCTCGCGAATATCGGACTCTGGATCTGTATTGCCGTGCTCGCCCTGTATACGGCGCGACACTACTTCTTCACGCTGAATCGACTGTTCGGACGTCATCGACAGCCGTACGTCGATGTGATTCAAGCGGATTGGCCGCAGGTGACCGTGTTCGTGCCGGCGCACAACGAGGGACGCGTGATTCGCGATTCGCTCGATGCGCTCTTGTCGGTCGACTACCCGGCCGACCGACTGCGCATCGTACCGATCGATGACCGCTCAAAGGACGACACGCGCGAGATCATGAACGAGTACGCGCAGTTCTACCCGGAACGCATCATGCCGCATTTGCGCGACGAGGGCATTCCGGGAAAAGCGGCCGCGCTCGCTGAGGCGATGGAGGCACATCCGGGCGACATCTACATGGTGTTCGACGCCGACTATATCCCGGGTCCGCGGCTCATGAAACAGTTGGTCGCCCCATTCTTCGATGCCGAAGTGGGCGCCGTCATGGGTCGCGTCGTGCCGCTCAACGTTGGCAAGTCGCTGCTCACGCGACTGCTCGACCTCGAACGGGCCGGTGGCTACCAGGTCGATCAGCAGGCGCGCATGAACCTGCGTCTGATTCCGCAGTACGGCGGCACGGTCGGTGGCGTGCGTCGCATCGCACTTGAGCAAGTCGGTGGTTGGAACATTGCCTCGCTGGCCGAGGACACCGACCTGACCGTGCGTCTGGTAATGAACGGGTGGGACGTCGTGTATCAGAACCGCTCGGAGTGCTACGAAGAAGTGCCGGAGACCTGGGAGCAGCGCATCCGGCAGATCAAGCGCTGGGCGAAAGGACACAATCAGGCGCTCGTACAATACGTCGCCGCACTGATGCGTAATCGTCGGTCGTTGCCGTGGTGGCAGGTGCTCGATGGCGTGCTGCTGCTCGGCGTGTTCGTGGTACCGCTGGTGCTGCTCATGGGTTGGATGTGCACCATCGTACTCTTCTACGCTGGCTATCCGCCCAACTGGGGTCGCATCACCGTCCTCGCGATCTCCTCGTTCAACACGGTCGGCAACTTCGCGGCGTTCTTCCAGGTGGCGACCGCGAGCCGTCTCGACGGCTCGCGTGAACGCATTCGCATGCTCCCGTTCCTGCTGCTTGGGTTCCTAGTGAGCACACTGTCCGTGGCGCGCGCGTCGCTGTCGCGGGCGTCGTGGATGCGCGGTCGCGCTGTCGAGTGGCACAAGACGGAGCGATTCCGCACGGCGCGTGTCGGCAAGGGTCCGGCCGCACCGAAGGGAGGTGGGTGAGATGCTACGTCCGGACGTCACCTTTGCGCTGTTGCTGATGGGAACGATCGCGTGGATCATGATCCCCTTCATACCCGCGATGATCGAGTTGTTGAAACCGAAGGATGCCTCACCGCTCAATGCCGTCGGTCAGGACTCGGGTCAGCTGACGTATTTCGCCACGTCATTTACCGATCGTATGACCTCGGAAGGTCTGCTCGGCACATCGGTGCCGCCGCGACTCTCTGACGGCAGTGCGGTGCGTGTGCACAATGCGATGCAGCCACTCGCGCCATCCCGTGATCCCATCACCGATGTGGTGGTGCTCATGGATGACACACCGATCGCCGGTGGCACGAACATCGCCACCGAGTGTCTCGCGCGACGCACATTTCACGGCGGACCTAACTGCAGCTACCGTGCGGTGCTCGGTCAGCGCGACGTGCAGCTGGGCTCGGGCTCCACAGTGATGCGCTGGGTGCATGCGAACGGGCGACTCGAAGCCGCCTGCGGCACGCGGTTGCTCGGGCGTGCGACATCGGATCGCGAAATCCTGCTCGAAGCCGATGTGCAGTTCGATCGGCTCGATGCGCCGATGGTGCGCGTCGGCGGCGGCGGTACGTTCGAGACGCCGATCATGCCGGTATCCGCGTACACACCGTTCACACCGGAGAAAGCGATCCTGCTCGCGCCGGGTTACTGGCGCGTGAAGGGCGATCTCGTGGTCACGTCTGACACATCGCTCGCCGGGTCCATCATCGTGATCGGCGACGTCATCGTCAGTGAGGGCGCCCGCGTCGAAGGGTCGATCAAGGCGCATGGCACCATTCATGTGAAGACCGGCGCGGTGGTGATGGGCTCGTTGGCCGCCCGCGGTCGGATCGTCATTGAAGACGGCGCGCGACTCAGCGGGCCGATCATTTCGGAATCGCTGGTCATCATCGGCGCCGCCGTGGTCGGTATCGCCAGCAAGCGCACCACCGTGGCCGCGCCACGCATCGAACTGCGCACCGGTGCGACGATCTACGGCGCCGTGATGGCCGCCGATGGCGGCACGACGCTTACGTCGGCGAGCCCGTCGAACCCGTCGACGTCGCGCTAGTGGTGGTCGCGTAGCGTCGACGAAGGCGCGGCGTCTGGAAGAGCGCGGCGGCGAGCAAGGTGAACGCCGCCGTGCCTCCCAGAATGAAACCGGACTTCCGAGAGTCGCGCCCGTCCATCGCACGCTGTTGCGCGACGTCGTACAGGACCGTTGTCCACTCGAGCGCCGCGACGCAGAGCACGATTTGCATCGTCCGCGCCACCCAGCGTCGCGGAATGATCAACAGTCCAAGCGTCATGACCAGAACAAACGACAACGGGTAGTAACCGTATCGCGCAAAGTGCGCGGCGAGCGTCAGCAGTGCAAGGACCGTCGGCGTCAACAACAGGAACGTCATACGACAGGTCTCCGTCGGGGAAAATGCGAACGCCCCGGAGCACGGCTCCGAGGCGTTCGTCTATCCAACCACCACGAGATCGCCTACCAGCGATAGTGCGCGAACGCCTTGTTGGCTTCGGCCATGCGGTGCGTGTCTTCCTTCTTCTTGATCGCGTTGCCTTCGCCCTTGCTCGCGGCGAGCACTTCGTTGGCAAGCTTTTCGTTCATGCTCTTCTCGTTGCGATCGCGCGAGTAGTTGATCAACCAACGCATCGCCAACGCCGTACGGCGATCCTGACGCACTTCGACGGGCACCTGGTAGGTCGCACCGCCGACGCGACGGCTCTTCACTTCAACGACCGGCTTCAGGTTGTTCAGCGCTTGCTTGAAGATGGCGACGCCGGGCTGCGCGGTCTTCGCTTCCACGATGTCCATCGCGCTGTAGAAGATGCCTTCGGCGGTGGACTTCTTGCCCTGAATCATCAAGACATTGATGAACTTCGACACGGTCTGGCTGTCGTAGCGCGCATCAGGTAATACGGTGCGCTTTACTGCGGTTTTGCGACGGCTCATTTCTTCTTACCTCCAGCGGCGACGGCGCCCTTCGCGGCGGCGCCCTTCGCGGCGGCGCCCTTCTTGGGGCGCTTGGTGCCGTACTTGGAACGACTCTGATTGCGACCGTTGACGCCCGATGCGTCCAACGTGCCGCGAACGATATGGTAACGCACGCCCGGCAAATCCTTCACACGACCACCACGCACGAGCACGATCGAGTGCTCCTGCAGGTTGTGCCCTTCGCCCGGGATGTACGCGGTAACTTCGAGCTGATTGGTGAGACGAACACGAGCGACCTTACGGAGCGCGGAGTTCGGCTTCTTCGGCGTCGTCGTGTAGACGCGCGTGCACACACCACGCTTGAACGGGTTGCTCTTCAGCGCGGGCGCTTTGGACTTCTCCACCACGTCCTTACGGGCGCGACGGACCAGCTGATTGATCGTTGGCATTCGCCTGTGACTTCTCTCGTTGTACGTTCGTGGACCGACATCTACGTGAATCGCGACGGCGATGCGTCTCCCAGAATTACTTCGCAGGAGACACCAAAACGCCCGCCACACGCGCATCCTGCACGCATGGGTCGACGGGCACTGCAGTACGGCTTCGCCTGTCGCGGCACGGAACAGAACTTCAAAATAGCCTGAGACAAGCCCGTCGGTCAACCCGTGCCTGCCCGCGAAATGAAGTCGCGGTGGATGACGCTCACACCCCGCAAAGTGTTGTGGATTAATAGTTTGTAGGTTACCCCGTCCAACAGCGGGGCGAATCAGGCGAGCTTCCCGCGATTTCGCGGCTACCTCGCGCAACATTCGTGCATAGAACTGGGTCCTATAGCAAGCGCTTCATCCCGCGAACTGTACCTTGAGAGACCACGTCTCGACTCGCAACCGTCTCGCGACTCTCCGTCTCCCGACTCAACCGTCTCCCGACTCAACCGTCTCACTTGCCTGCCGCCTTTCAAGACCGCCTGCAGCATGCGCTCGACGCTGACTACCTGATTGAACGGGAGCTCGGCGGCGGCGGCATGTCGCGCGTCTTTCTGGCCATCGAGCGCGCACTTCAGCGTCGCGTGGTCATCAAGGTGCTACCGCCGGAACTCGCCGCCGGCGTGAATGTCGATCGATTCCGCCGTGAGATTCAGCTCGCCGCGCAGTTGCAGCACCCGCACATCGTCCCGCTGCTTTCCGCGGGCGACGAAGATGGCGTCCTGTGGTTTTCGATGCCGTTCATCGATGGCGAATCGTTGCGCGGCGCGCTCACGCGACAGAAGAAGATCCCTGCGCGCGACGTGGTGCGTATCATGCATGACGTGGTCGATGCACTCGCGTACGCGCACGCCCGCGGCGTCGTGCATCGCGACATCAAGCCCGACAACATTCTCACGTCGGGGATGCATGCACTCGTGACCGACTTCGGCGTCGCGAAGGCGCTCAGTGCCGCGATTCCGATGGCGGGTGGTACCGTCACGGGCATGGTGGTCGGAACGCCCGCATACATGGCGCCCGAGCAACTCGCCGCCGACCCCTCCGCTGATCATCGTGTCGACATCTATGCAGCGGGATTGCTTGCGTACGAACTGGTCACGGGTCGCGCGCCGTTCAGCGGGCCATCGCCTCAGGCGACGATGGCCGCGCAGTTGACGCAGATGCCGGATCCGCCGCAAAAATTCGCGGATCTCCCGGAAGGATTGTCGGCCGTCATTATGCATTGCCTCGCGAAGGACGCCGCCAAGCGTCCGGCATCAGCACAGGCGCTGCTTGCCGCACTGGATGCGCTGCCGCCGATGTCGGCGGACGGCAATGCGCACTCCGCGCCGGCCTCGCGCCGACGGTGGCCGTTCATCGCAGCAGGTGTCGGCATCGCGGCCGTTGCGTTCGTGCTCGCACAGCGTTTCAGGCAGTCTCCGGCCGCCATTACTGCGGACACGCTCACGGCCAGAGATGTCGGCCCCGGTGGCCGTCGTCCGCCCACAATAGAGATCGCGAAACTCGCAAGCGATCCGGCGCTGCGCGCGAAGCCCGAGACCATCGTGGTGTATCGAAACGGCACAGACAGTACGCAGGGGATTACCGTACCCGTCGTGATCTCACGAGCGGAGTCGCTCGCGATTGCCGAAGCCGTGCGCCAACGAATCGTCGCGATCGACGCCGGCAAGAAGACGACGGAGCACGCGCCGGACGCCCGAATTTTCATCAGCGCCGACGGCAAGAGCGTGACGCTCGACAAGGCACAACTGCTCCAGGAGGTCGGCAAGATCTTCGCCGATTCAGTGGCGCGTGTGTTCGGGCGCATCGACTCGACATTCGGTCGCGGCGGTCCCAGTGCGCGCACGACACGCTTCGAGATGACCCGCCCGACTGGCCTCGTGACGCCGAGATTGGCGCCTCCGAGCGACGGTCGTGCGCGCATCGTGGTGTCGAACTTCAACAACACGACCGGCAAGCGCGACCTGAATCCGGTGGGGCGCGAGGTCGCACGATTCCTGCGCAGCGCGCTGCCGACGGACCGGTACACCGTCGTCGACAGCGAGACCACCGATCATGCCGCACGCGATCTGCGTGATCCGATCTCGCTCGGATGGGGGCTGCGCGCCGACTACATCGTGAGTGGAATGGTCATGCAGCGCGCTGACTCGGTCGTATTACTCACGATGTTCACCGATCTGCGCGATGGCCGTTTCACGCGCGCGCAGGAATCGATGGCACCGGCCGCGGACCCGCGGATGGCGTTCGACGCCGCGCTGCTGCACGTAAACGCCTGGCTCGACACAGCAACGGTGCTACGCGCGCGCCGGGCCGCCAACCCGCAGCAGCGCGGACCGGGCGGCATTGAGCGCAGGAACTGAGTTCTCAGTTCCAGGCAGTGCTGGGTTCGGCTCGCGCGCGTTTCCTTGCCGAACTGCGCG
>JANLPE010000042.1:0-35641 GCA_031366985.1 Gemmatimonadaceae bacterium | reverse complement strand
ACGCAGGACCTTCACCGGCGGTGCGTTGAGGCTTTTTCTACAGCCTCAACGCTGAGCTCTGCTGCAGCGCTCTGAATAGTCTGCGCGCGCAGCGCGCATTCCGACATGCGCTGTCTGCAGCAACGTAGGTTATACCGCGGCGCCTGAATGGGTCGAGCCTCGTTGTTCCGACCTGTGCGGGCCGTGCAGGCACTGAGGGCCACAGAGGGCGTTAGCGGACCGGCCGCGGCGGACCGTGCGCCAACGTCTCCCACGGGCGCGTCGGCAGCGCCGACAGTCGGCGCAGATACCGCTCGTGATCGTATACTCGGCCCTCGCTCAACATGCTTTCCACCTCCGCCTCGTACACCGCGATTAACAGCCCGAACGCGTGCCAGATCGACAGCTGATTCGCGCGCAGTCGTCGATACGTCGCCACCACCTCTGGCGGGTTGGCCGAGCGGAGTTGCAAGAGCACCACCCGCGCGAAGCCGACCCGCCAGCGAATCCGCTTCGTCAGGCGCATTGCTTGGCATCTCCAGCGACACGACGTGGGACCGCGACGACGACGCTCCGCATGAATGTACGCGGAGCGTCGCTGCGCCGTCGCGTGTCTCGGAGTCCGCCGTTGCCAACGAACCACCACGACTTTGAGCGGACAGAGTCTTGAGGCGGTCTAACGCGTATTCGCCTGCGTGCGATCACTGCGTAGAACGGCATTACTAGGCACCCCTCGCAGCATAAATCGAAACTGCTCCGTATACCGGTACTCGGCAGTCGCACGGCACACCAACGACAGACGCCGTCGCATTGGGTTTCTCCGCAGAATTTATGCAGCGGATATTGCAGCATCAGACATTTGAGATCAAAAGAGCCTGCCGGACTCCCCCGAGGTCGCCGCACCGCGGCGCACCCGAGTCTCCCCAGCGCCCTCCCCCCTCCGCGCGTAACTCTTTCGCCGTCCCCTCTCGCCGTACCCGCACGCCCGCAGTCCCCCTCGCGCAACCCCTCCCATGCGTCACCACTCCGTCGTTCTTACCGCAGCCGCCACGATCGCGCTCGGCGCCTGCGCGAAGACCGCACCCACGCCCGCACCAACACCGCTGCCCGCCGCGCCGGTCAACACAGTCCCCGCAGGCGGCGGCGGTGGCGGCGCCCCCGGCCGCGGTGGTGCCGGCAATGGTGCCGGCAATGGTGGTGGCAGCGCAGGACAGCCCGCCGCCAACGCCGCGCCGGACCCGCAGCCGCGCCCCTACGCGCAGGTGATCACCGCCCGCGCCGTCACCAAAAGCGGTGTCTTCAAAGTCCACCAAGTCGGCGCGCGACTGTACTTCGAAATTCCGCGCAGCGAATTCAACAAAGACTTCGTCATCGTCACGACGCTGGCCGGCACGCCCGACGAAATCGGCATCCGCGGCACACAGGGCGGCAACAATCTCGTCCGCTTCGAACGACGCGACAATCGCATCATGGTGCGCGAGCAGGATTATCGCGACATCATCGCCGACACCGCGACGTCGCAGAGGCTCGCCGCAGAACTCATCGGCGTCACCAAAATCCTCGCCGCGCTCAACATCGAAGCGTACGGCGCCGACAGCTCGGCCGTCGTCGAAGTCACACGCATGTTCAGCGGCGGCGTGGCCGAATACACCGCACTCGGCCGACGCGCCACGGTCGACGCCACGCGCTCGTACATCGATCGCTTCGCCGCCTACTCGCGCAACGTGAACGTCACCGCCGTGCAAAGCTTCACGCCGCAGGCCGCCGGTGCCGCTCCAGGACGCGGCGGTGGCGGTGGCGCGCCCGCAGCAGACGCGAACGCGCCGACCACGGAGAAGTACACTTTCTCCATCGCCAAGCTGCCCGACGTCCCGATGCAGCCGCGCATGCACGACGCCCGCGTCGGTTACTTCAGCGTGCAGCAACGAGATTTTTCGGGCGCGACGCAACGCGTCGAAACCAAGCGATTCATCGCGCGCTGGCGCTTGGAATGCTCCGACAAGAAAGTCGGCAACCTCTGCGTACCGAAGAAACCGATCACCTACTATCTCGATCCCGCCACGCCAGCGTGGATCAAGCCGTGGATCAAGAAGGGCATCGAAGACTGGCAGCCGGCCTTCGAAGCCGCCGGCTTCAGCAAAGGCATCATCGCCGCCGACGTCCCCGCGAACGATCCAGACTTCAGCGGTGAAGACGCCACTGTGGCGATGGTGCGCTGGTTGCCGTCGGCGACCGAAAACGCCGTCGGTCCGTCGCTCAAAGACCCGCGCACCGGTGAAATTCTCGATGCCGATGTGCAGACGTATCTGAACGTCATGAACCTCGGCCGCGACTGGTACTTCACACAGGTCGGCCCGCTCGACAAACGCACGCACAAGTTCCCGTTTCCCGATTCGCTCGCCGGTCGCATCATGGAGTACATCACGGCGCACGAAGTCGGACACACATTGGGCTTCCAGCACAACTTCAAAGCCAGCTCGATGTACCCGACCGATTCGGTCCGCAGCAAGTCGTTCGTCGCGAAGATGGGCCACACGCCGACGCTGATGGACTACGCGCGCTTCAACTACGTCGCGCAGCCTGAAGACAACATCGCACTCGACGATCTGATCCCGAAGGTCGGTCCGTACGATAAATTCGCGGTCATGTGGGGCTACACGCCGATCCCGATGGCCAAGTCGACCGACGCGGAACGTCCGCAGCTCGACAAGTGGGCGAAGATGCAGGACACGATTCCCTGGTATCGCTTCGCCAGCGACGCGGGCGCGCAGGGCGCGGATCCGGCGGAGCAGAGTGAAGCGATCGGTGATGCCGATGCCGTGAAAGCCACGACGTACGGTGTGAAAAACATCAAGCGCGTTATGGCGCTGCTCGAAGGCGCCACCGCGTGGAAGGACGGCGACACGTACGACAACCTCGAAGAGCTATATGGTCGCACCGTTGGGCAGTGGGCCACCGAGATGGGCCACGTCGCACGCATCATCGGCGCCGAGTACAAGCAGGAGAAGTTGGTGGGCCAGAAGGGCGCGGTGTGGCGCAACGTCGAGCCCAAGCGCCAGAAAGAAGCGTTGCAGTTCCTGCTCGACAACGCGTACACCACGCCGACGTGGCTGCTCGACGAAAACATCCTGCGAAAGATCGAAGCAAGTGGCTCACTCAATCGAGTCGGCGCTGCGCAGGCGCGCTCACTCGGCGCCGTCGTCGCGAACGATCGGCTCGAACGCATGCTCGAACAGGAAGCACTCGCCAAGTCGAAGAGCGAGGTCTACGCCCTTGGCGACATGCTGAGCGATCTGCGTCATGGTCTCTGGAAAGAGATCGAAACCGGTGCGCCGATCGATGCCTTCCGGCGTCGTCTGCAGCGCGTGTATCTCGAAGCGATGGCCAGCAAAATCAATCCGCCGGTCGTGCCCGCTGGTGCGGCGCCCTTCGGTGGCGGTGGTGGCCGGGGAGCCGGTGCGGCCCCAGTGGGCACGGCGGATTTCCGACCGATCCTGAAAAGTGAAATGCGCGCACTCGATGCCGATCTCGCGACGGCGACGGCCAAGACCCGTGATCGCATGAGCAAGGCGCATCTCGAGGATGCGCGCGATCAGATCAAGGCGATGCTGGACCCGAAGAACTGAGCGATCGAGGGCGAACCGTAGCAGTCCCAGGCACCCGCGCCTAAACTCCTGCTCGGTCCGCCCTCACGTCATTCATTCCGTCATCTCCCTCAATCGCGTCCAATGCGCTTTCGCATCCTTCCGCTCGCCGCAGCCAGCCTCGCGCTTGCGGCGTGCCATTCCGCCAAGAAGCCGGCCACCACGCCCACTCCTGTGCGTCCGGCCGGCGGTGCCGCGGCCGGCGTGCCGACGCCGGGAACTCCTACGCCGAGCGGTCAGCCCCCCGCTGGTGGCCCGCCGAACCTCGCTGCGCTGGCCGCTGGCCTTGGCGGAGGCCAGGCCGATCCGACGCCGCGCCCGTACGCGACGGTCATCACGCCCAAGGCAAAGACCAAGAAAGGCGTCTTCGACGTACACCAAGTCGGCTCGCGCCTGTACTTCGAGATCCCCACAAAGGAATTCGGCAAGGACTTCGTCATCACGACCGTCCTCGCCGGCACGCCGGCCGGTATCGGCATCAACGGTACGCTCGGCCCCGATCGCGTGATTCGTTTTGAGCGTCGCGAGAATCGCATTTTCATGCGCGACATCAACTACAACAACATCTCGACCGACAGCACGCGTGAATCACCGCGCGCGATGTCGTTGATCGAGTTCTATCCGATCCTCGCCGCCTTCAACGTCGAAGCGTATGGCAAGGACAGCACGCCGGTCATTGAAGTGACGCGCATGTTCGTCGGTGGTATTCAGGAGTTCGCCGGCGGCGGTCAGCGCGTCTCCGTCGATCAGACGCGTTCATTCATCGAGAAGTTCGCCGCGTTCTCGCGCAACGTGAACATCACTGCCTCGCAGACCTTCACGCGTGGCGGCGCGCCGGGCGGCATCAACATCCCCGGCCTCAACCTCGGTGGTGGTGCAAGTTCGACCACCGAAGCGTACACGTTCTCCATCGTGCGACTTCCCGACGATCCGATGATGCCGCGCTTCATGGATGCGCGCGTCGGGTACTTCGGAGAATTCAAGACCGACTTCGGTTCGGCCGAACAGCGCGTCGTGTCGCGTCGCTACATCGCGCGCTGGCGTCTCGAGTGCTCCGATCAGAAGGTCGGTAATCTCTGCGTGCCGAAGAAACCCATCACGTACTACGTCGATCCGGCGACGCCGAAGTGGTTGCAGCCTTGGATCAAAAGAGCGATCGAATCGTGGCAGCCCGCCTTCGAACAGGCCGGGTTCGCGAAAGCCATTGTCGCCGCTGACGCGCCGAACGATCCGGATTTCTCCGGTGAAGACGCGACCGTCGCGATGATCCGTTGGTTGCCGAGTCCCGTCGCGAATGCCGTCGGACCGAGCGTGACCGATCCGCGCAGCGGCGAGATCCTCGACGCCGACGTACAGATGTATCACAACGTCATGGATCTGCAGCGCGATTGGTACTTCTCGCAGGTTGGTCATCTCGACAAGCGTGCGCAGACGTTCCCGTTCCCGGATTCATTGATGGGCCGTCTGATCGAGTTCGTCGCGGCACATGAAGTCGGACACACGCTCGGCTTCCCGCACAACATGAAAGGCAGCTCGATGTATCCCGCCGACTCCGTGCGTTCGAAGACGTGGGTCGCGAAGATGGGCCACTCGCCGTCGATCATGGACTACGCGCGCTTCAACTACGTCGCGCAGCCGGAAGATGGGATCGCGTTGAGCGATCTCATTCCCAGGGTCGGACCGTACGACATGTTCGCCGTGAAGTGGGGCTACTCGCCGATTCCCGGCGCGAAGAAGCCGGAAGACGAAAAGAAGCAGCTCGACGAATGGGCGCGCATGCAGGACAGCATTCCGTGGTATCGCTACGGCGGCGGCGCGGTCGATCCGGGCGAACAGTCCGAAGCGATCGGCGATGCCGATGCCGTCAAGTCGACGCGCATGGGCTTTAAGAACCTCCGTCGCATCGTCGATCTCGTTGTGCCCGCCTCGACGACCGACAAGACGGCCGACTACTCGCTGCTCCGCGAGACGTACTCCGGTGTGCTCGGCCAGTGGGCGACCGAAGCGCAGCACGTCGCGCGAGTGGTTGGTGGCCTGAATAAGCAGGAAAAGGCGGTCAGCCAGAGTGGCCCGGTGTGGACGATGGTACCGCGCACGCGTCAGAAGGAAGCCGTGAAGTTCCTGAATGACGAAGTGTTCTCGACGCCGACCGCGATGATCAAGCCGGACATCCTTCGCAAGATCGAGTCCGACGGCAACATCAATCGCATCGCCGGCGCGCAGGCACGCACGCTGTCGTCACTCGTGCAGAACGCGAAGCTGCAGCGCATGGTCGAATTCGAAGCCATCGCAACGAACAAGGCCGACGTGTACACACTCGGCGAGATGCTGGGCGATCTGCGTCGCGGCCTGTGGAAGGAGATCTACAGCGGCACGCCGATCGATGCGTATCGTCGTCGGCTGCAGGCGACCTATGTCGAAGCCATGGCGGCCAAGATCAAGCCGCCCGCGCCGTCCGCCGCCGACGCGCAGCTCGCGGCGATTTTTGGCATCTCGAACCAGAGCACGCGCGACTTCCGTCCGCTGCTCAAGGACGAAATGCGTACGCTCGACGGTGAACTCGCCGCCGCGGTCGGTACGATGAGCGATCGCGTGTCACGTGCACATCTGCAGGATGTGCGGGATCAGATCAAGTCGATGCTGGCGACCAAGGAGTAGGTCGGGCGAGGGGCTGGCCGTCCGGGACGCCGGCCAGCCCCCGCGCCGAAACCATCATGACCCCCGTTCCGTTGGATACATTGACCAATGACCCCGCTCGCCGAGCAGTCGGACACCCGCGAACAACAGCTGCGCGAAGCGCGCATGGCCGCGCAGCTGTCGCATCCGAACTTCGTGCCCGTCTATCGAGCCGACGACATCGGCGGCTTTGCGTTCTTCGCGATGGGTTACGTCGATGGCGAAACGCTCGGCGATCGCATTCGTGATCGCGTGTCGCTGCCAGCGGGCGAAGTTATTCGGGTGCTGCGTGAAGTCGCCTAGGCACTCGCCTACGCGCACGCGCGCGGCATCGTGCACCGCGATGTAAAGCCGGAGAACATCCTGCTCGAGCGCAGCACCGGTCGCGCCATCGTCACCGACTTCGGTATCGCGCGCGCTGATTTCAATCCGTCGCTGACGGCCGATGGCCACGTGCTCGGCACGGTGCACTACATGAGCCCCGAGCAATCGAGCGGCGAACCACTCGATGGACGCAGCGACATCTATTCGTTGGGATGCGTGGGCTTCTTTGCGTTGAGTGGCCGGTTGCCATTTGAGGGACAGTCACCGCAGGCCATCCTCGCGGCCGCACCCTCGCAGAACGCGGCCTCATCGCACGGTGATGCCTCGACCACCGTGCCGACCGATGCGTATCGATTGCGCGACGTCGAAGCGGCCGCTGCAGAGGCAGGCAGCTCGCAGCGTTACGTCGCGCTCGCGCTGGCCGAACTCACGACTTCGCCAAACGCCGTCGCCATGGTGCAACCCGTACCGGCGTGGAAGGACCGCCTGAGCACGCGCATGTTTGGCACATCGCAGCGCACGCTCTCCGTCACGCGTGTGTTTCGACAGGCGCCGCGCGTGGTGCTCGCCGCGTTGGGTCGCACACTTCAAGCCGCGCCATTTTCGTTGTCGCTGCGCCACACACTCGGCGGACATCCGCTCGACGGCGGCGTGCTGGTCTTCGATTTGCCCGCGATGGTCGATGGCAACCGCAAGTGGACGTGGACGCGCTACGGAGTGTACGTCCCCGATGTGCGCGTGACTCTGTCGGCGTTGCCGGGAGACGCGAAGCGGTGTGAAGTCGCGATGCAGGTCGATCTGCGCAAAGGACTCACGCCAAACATTTTCGGCTACGGCGCACTCGCCGGTGGTGGCGGGACCGCCGGCGGCGTTATTGGCGGAGCGATCGGCGCGAAGGCGCTCGCGACCGACATCTTTGGCGAGATCCCCGCCGCCCCGCCGAGCCGGCGTTCCGGCGGCGACGACTCAACGCTGCTGTTAATGGGCTGAGGGCGGCGATTCCTGCCGCTCACGCGGAAGCGCACACCGGAATTGCCGACCGCGTACGTGCGGGCGCGTTCACCGCAAGTTATTGTATGGCAACATGATACGTGATAGCAACGTCGCGGAATGAAACTTGCTCCCATTCGAATACGGCCAGCGCGTGCTGGACTCGACCCTCCAAGACCGGTCGAACATTTCCACCGTGTTCACGGACAGACGTCATGCATATCAGTGCAATTGGACAGAACAAGTCGGCTCAGGGCCTCAAGGCCCAGCTCTTCTCAATCGCGGACGCGAACAGCGATCAGTCGCTGAACGTCGATGAGTTCAAGTCGCTCCTCGATAGAGCCGCCAACCCCGTGGCCAAGAAGAAGGCGGCGACCGCCCCTGCCCTCGCCGAGATCTTCGCGAAACTCGACAGCAATGGCGATGGAGGCCTATCGGCCGACGAATTGGGTCATGGCATGAGCGGCATACGCAGTCGCTTCCAACAGCTCATGACGCGTTCGGCTGCTGACGGCGACGACGACGCGACCGGGACGAAGGCCGTCGCGGACGTCCAGCGGGCTCGGAATGGGCACTGGTTGATGGATGCGATGGGGAGCCAGTTGAGGGTGAATCAGCGGCTCTCGATCGCGTAGCTTCGGGTTTGGGGATTTCGCGGGCAAGAGGGGTGGAGCCGGGCCTTTTGCCCGCCTCCACCCCTCTTGCCCTAGAAATCACCCCTCTTGCTATCACAGTCTCTCAGTGATAAGATAAATCATCTTCTCACCGGAGCCCCCGTGTCTATCCGTCCCGTCAAGCGCATCGTCCAGGCCCAACCGACCATGGAAGGCGCCGGCGTTCATCTCCATCGCGCCTTCGGCTTCGGCAATACCACCGAAACCGATCCCTTCCTACTCTTCGACGATTTCCGCAACGACGTTCCGGCCCTTTACAAAGCCGGCTTCCCGTGGCATCCGCATCGCGGCATCGAAACGATCACCTACGTTCTCGCCGGTCAGGTCGAGCACGCGGATAGCCTCGGCAATCGCGGCATTCTGGGAGCCGGCGATGTGCAGTGGATGACGGCCGGCAGCGGCATCGTGCACCACGAAATGCCGATGGGTGCGGTCGATGGACGCATGCACGGCTTTCAGTTGTGGGCGAATCTGCCCTCGTCGCTCAAGATGACGAACCCGCGCTATCAGGACGTCACGTCGAACGCGATCGCCGAGGTCATCGATGATGACGGCACCAAAGTGCGCGTCGTCTGCGGTGAATTCTGGGGCCAGCGCGGACCCGTTGATGGCATCGCCGCGGACCCGATTTACCTCGATGTCACCGTCCCCGCGAACGTGCGCAAGGCACTGCCGGTCGATGCGTATCGCAGTACATTCGCATACATCTTCGAAGGAACCGGCGACTTCCGAAACGCATCCGAGAACATGGGCGTTCTGACGGAACGCTCCGCAGGCAACGACGATGATCTCGTGCGTGACATGAGTGGCAACCGCTCGCTGGTGTTGTTCGATAGCGGCGACGAAGTCGTGGTGACGGCCGGCCCCAATGGCATCCGTTTCCTGCTCGTCTCCGGCGCTCCAATCAAGGAGCCGGTCGCGTGGCACGGACCGATCGTGATGAACACGCAAGCGGAACTGCAGCAGGCCATGCGCGATCTTCAGGCAGGCACGTTCATCAAGCACTGAACCCCGTCCACATGTCGATTCGCCGCGCCTTCGCCCTGCTGACGTGCTCTACATTCACCATCGGCGCGCAGGCGGCCCCGGAGAAACCCAATCCGCTTGAAGGCTCGCTCGCGCTCGGATTTTCGCAGACCAGCGGCAACGCCAACGCGCTGGCCACCAACGTCACGAACAAACTGAAGTACACGATCGACGGCTGGGCGATCAGACAGGATCTGGTGTTCTTCTACGGCGAGGCCGAGAAGAGCGTCAACGCGAACTTCTGGAACGGCGGTCTCCGCGCCGAACGGCGTCTGATGCCGAGACTCGGCATGTTCTTCGCGACGCGCTTTGATCGCAACGTGCTGCAGGGCATCTCGTCGCGCTTTGAAGAAGGCTTCGGCGTCGATATCAAAATCGTCGATGAGAAGGTCGACAAGTTCAATATCGCGTTTGGCGGCTCGGCCTTCCAGCAAACACTGACGCCCGGCTCGTCGTCGACCTTCAATCGGAATTTCCCTGCCGCACGCGCGGCGGGCGACTACAAGCACGCGTTCGGCGAGCATTCGTTCTTCCAGCAGTCGGCGGAATACTTGCCGAACCTGAGCGATACGAACTCGTATCTGCTCAACACGGAAAGCGCTGTCGTCGCACCGTTGCTCAAGACACTCGGCATCAAGATCGGCTACGTGGTGCGGTTCAACGCGCAGCCGCCGATCCGCAAGAGCGTCGCGCTCAAGCAGATGGATACGTACCTGAGCAGTGGGATTACGTACAGCTTCGAGCTGTAAGTGGCAGACTAGGTATTCGGCCGCGGCGGTCTTGTCACCGCCGCCCGCCACACCCACCAGATCATCAGCAGCTGCAGCGGCAACCGGATCCACAGCGCCACCAGATACGCCGTCGACGAATCCGCCGACGCGTGCGCTGTCCGCAGCATGTTGATATTCGCGGGGAATACCGCGATCAACAGCGCGATCAGTCCCACACCAGCGTACCGCCGAGTCGCGGGAATCAGTATCCCGATGCCGCCGACGATCTCGGCGGCCCCGCTCCAGAGCGTCGCCGCGCGCGCGTCCGGAATCCACGCCGGCACGATGCGGTCGAACCACGCCGGGATCACATGATGCAGCACGCCCGCGGTGATGAAGAGCGAGGCGATGCCGATAACGTCGCGGGTCGTGTTGGTACGCGTCGCGCCGACTTGCTCTGAGCGCTGCGTCATACGCGCAGCGACGAATACCACAGCACCGCGAAATAGTGGCACACACTGCCACCGAGCACACACAGGTGCCATACCGGATGCGTCCAGCTGCGCCGCTTGTCGATGTAGAACACGACGCCACCAGTGTAGAGCAGTCCGCCGGCTGCGAGCAACGCGAGGCCAGCGTGGTCCATGTTGTGCACAAGCGGTTTGATCGCAATGACGATCAGCCATCCCATCAGCACGTAGATCACCGTGCTGATTCGGTGAAAACGCCCGCTCCCGAACCACACCTTGAACAGCACCCCGAGTACGGCCAACGTCCACACGAAGCCAAACAACGTCCACCCCCACGTACCGCGCAGCACCCCCAGGGTGAACGGCGTGTACGTGCCGGCAATGAGCAGATAGATCGCGGCGTGATCGACCACGCGCAGTTTCTGCTTCAACTCCGGATGCGGCACGGCGTGATAGAACGTGGACGCCGCATAGAGTGCAATCAACGTCGCACCAAATACACTGACGCCGATCACGGTCGCGCGCTCACCGCTCTGCAGCGCCGTCAGTATGAGAATCGGCAGCCCCACGACCGCCGCGATCAGCCCCACGCCATGCGTGAGGGCGTTCGCGATTTCCTCAGCGACCGATGCAACCCGATGAGTGTTCATGCGCCTCCGCATTTGGGTTTGGTCCTACTTCGCCGCACCAGGCACGGCCGCGAGTAACCGCTGCACAAACCCGTCCGTCGCGCTGTTGTCGAGCCACCGCACCACCGCCACGACATCATTGACCGGATCGACATAGATGATGTTGTTGCCGTTCCCCACGTGGACGAACGCCTGCGGTGGACCACTCGCCACGAATTTGCGATCGGTATTCAGGAACCAGTTCATGTAGCCGTACGTCGGCTGCGCCTTCGTCGGCGTGAGCGCCTGCGTGACCCACGCGTCGGAAAGTACCTGCTTCGTACCCCACTTCCCGCGACGAAGTGTCAACAGCCCGAAGCGCGCCATATCGCGCGCATTAATGAACATGCCACCACCCCAGTGGCCGCCGCCACTCACCGATTGCACGACACGTCCATCCAGAATGATCCACGAGTTATCGTACCCATACCAACGCCATGTCGTTGACGCGCCGATCGGATCCATGACCTCATCGCGCAAGACCTCCGGCAACGGCTTGCGCCACATCTGCAGCGCCGCGAGCGCGAGCACGTTCACGCGCGTGTCGTTGTACTCGTACACCGTGCCGGGTTCAACGCGCGGACGCGTCGTCCATGTGCTGACCTTCGCATCCGGACGATCCGCCCACTCCGGCTTGCCCCACAACGTGCCTTCCCAGTCGCTCACCTGACGCAGCATGTCATCCCACGTCAGACGACGATTGTGCGGTGTGTCGAACGGCTTGAGCCAGCGTCCGTCGGCCGGACGATCCGCGCCAAGTCCAATAGTCGGCGGTCCAGCGATCAGAATCGGCCCGACGGCTTTCGAGATCGTATCGAAGACGCTGTGAATGATCCCGCGATCGACCGCCACACCGACGACGGACGACAGCAAACTCTTCGTCACGCTGTGCGTCATCTCGACCGCGGTGGGATCGCCCCACTCCGCCACCACGTATCCGTGGCGGATGATGATCCCCGTCGGCGCGCCCCGCGGCGCGATCGGGCCGATGGCGACACCAAATGGCTCGCGCCCGAACGTCTGATAATGATTGAGTTCGAGATCTCGCGGATTCTTGGATTCACTCGCCATCGCGAACGCGATCGCCTCCTGCACCTTCGCCGAATCCATGCCAACGGCAGACGCCGAGCGTCGCTCCCACGATCCGGTCGGCGGGACGTACGAACTCAACGCCGGCACGACGGATTTCTTCGCCTGCGCGGACACGCTGACCGGTGCGACGGTTGCGCCGATCAGCGCCGCCCATGTCGCGGCACGCAGAATCATGCGGGCAGGACTCGCGGTCGCACTCACTGTAGAATCGTCCGTTTCTTCGCCGCATTGATCACGCCCGGCACCTTGTTCGCCTGCAACAACGCGTTGAACGCTGCGATGTCCTTCGTCTCGACCTGCTCCACTTCGGCGCTCAACGACTTCCACAGCGCTTCGAGTTGCACGAGTCGATCCTTCACCGGTTGCGTTACGCCGCTGTTCCCTTCGACCTGGCCGAGTAGGAATCCGTACTGTCCGTTGATGCCGTTGGCGAAGTTGATGATGTCCTGCCCGTTCGCCGCTTTGGTCGTCATGCGCGGATCGAGCGCCGACAGTGTCGTCGTCAGCGCGTTGCCCGCCTTGGCAATCGTGTCGGCAGCCGACACCTCCTTCGCGCGGGTCACGAAGCCCTGCACCTGCGTGCGCAGATCACGCACGCGCAGCACCGCCTCGTGAATTTCGCCGATGCGATGTGACAGCAGATTCGCGATCGAATCACGCTCGGCGATCACGCTCGGCGGCTCGTTGATGCGCGGATCCTGCAGCACCTCGAGCGGCTGCGTCCTGACGGTGGTGCCCATCGTCAATCGTACCGAGTACTTGCCCGCCGCCACCCGCGCGCCACCGTCTCCCGGCGCGCCGAACAGTAGCACGCTGCCCAGTCGGGTCGGCGCGGCGCGCCGAAGATTCCACGACATACTGTTCAGCCCCTCTTTCGCCGTGAGTTTGTTCACCGAATCGCCGCGTGTCGCGAACGAGCGCACGACCGCGCCGCGGGCATCGAGGAATTCCATCGTCATCGTCATCGCAGTGTCCGGCGCGGCCTTCAGGCGATAGAACACCGTCGCCCCGTATGGCGGATTCCGACCCGCATTGCGCGTCGGGCCCGAGCCACCGCCGGCGAGCGTCGCGGCACGCGGCGCATAGAGATGGACCGCCACATTCGCAATCGAGTCGGCGCGCTGACGCAGCACCGACAGGTCATCCATGATCCAGAACGCGCGACCCTCTGTCGAGGCGATAAGATCATCGTGTTTCACTGCGAGATCGGTCACTGGCGTCACTGGGAATCCGGTGAACGGCATCCAGTTGCCGCCACGGTCATACGACACGTACACGCCCGTTTCCGTGCCCGCATACAGCAACCCACGCCGCGTCGGATCTTCGCGCACGACGCGCACCGGCTCGCCCTCGCGCAGCCCCTTCACGATCTCCGTCCACGTCGCTCCGTAATCGCCCGACATGTAGATATGCGGCGCGTAGTCACCCAGACGATCCTTGCGGAACGAGACGAACAGCGTGCCCGCATCCTGCGGCGACACCGCGATCTCGTTCACCAATCCGTCGCCCCACGCTGCCGGCGTGATATTCGTCCACGTCGCGCCGCCATCACGCGTGCGCTGAATCACGCCGTCGTCCGTTCCGACGTACAGCGTCTTCGCATCGTGCGGCGATTCCTCGATCACGACGATCGCCGCGTACACTTCGCCACCGGCCCCCTCGTTCGTGATGGGTCCGCCGCCCCACCCCTGTCGCGTCTTGTCGTTCTTCGTCAAGTCGCCGGAGATCGGCGTCCAGTGTTGGCCGCGATCACTCGTCTTGAACAGCACGTTGCCGCCGTGATACACGACCTTGTCATCGTGCTGCGACACTTCAATCGGCGCCGTCCAGTTGAAGCGATACTTCGTCTTGTCCGTCGGCTCGGTGAGGTTCAGCTCGGGCCATGGCATGATCTCGCGCTGCAGCTGCGTCGTGGCGTCCATCTCGTTGATGATGCCCTGATAGCAGCCACCGTATACATATCGCGGATTCTTCGCGCTGACGCCCATGTTGGCGCTTTCGCAGCCGGGTCCCGAGTCCCAGTCACGCACGTCGATGCTGAAGCCATCCGTACGTGACTTGATGATCACCGACGAGTTGTCCTGCTGACCGCCATACAATTTGTACGGAAACCCATCGTCGACCGCGACATGGTAGAACTGCGCCGTCGGCTGATTGTCCTGCGTACTCCAGCTCTTGCCGCCGTCCTGCGAGATCGACGCGCCACCGTCGTTGGCGTTGATGAGATAGCGAGGGTCCGTCGGGTTGATCCACAGCTGGTGATTATCGCCATGCTGCGCCTGCACCGTCTGAAACGTGCGGCCACCGTCGATGCTGCGCATCACGGGGGCATTCATCACCCACACGACATCGGCGTTCTTCGGGTCGGCCGTCACGTTCATGTAGTACCACGAGCGCGTCTGAATCAGCCGATCGCCCGTCATCATTCGCCAGTTCTTGCCCGCGTCATCCGAGCGATACAAGCCGCCGTTCTCGGCCTCGACAATGGCGTACAGGCGATCGGGGTTCGCCGGCGAGACCGTGACGCCGATCTTGCCCATCAGCTTCGGAAGCCCTTCGCTCAGGCGGTTCCACGTCTCGCCGCCATCGAGCGACTTCCAGATGCCGCTGCCCGCACCACCACTGCGCACGAACCACGGCTTGCGCTCGAAATCCCACATCGCCGCGTACAGAATGCGCGGGTTGGTCGGATCCATCGACAGATCCACTGCGCCGCTCGTCGCGTTTTCGCCCTTCAGCAGCTGCGTCCACGTCTTGCCGCCATCCATCGTCCGATAAATGCCGCGATCTGGCGTGCCCTTCCACCGATCGCCCAGTACCGCAACGTATGCGTAGTCGGGGTTCGTCGGATGCACGCGCACCGCCGAGATCTGTTTTGAGTTCGTCAAACCAATGCGGCTCCACGTGCGGCCTTGGTCCGTGCTGCGGTACATGCCGTCGCCATACGTTGACGACTGCCCGCGCACGGCGAACTCGCCGCTGCCGACATAGATCACGTTCGGATCAGACGGCGCGACAGCAATCGCGCCGATCGAGCTCGACTTGAAGAACCCGTCGCTGATGTTACGCCAGTTGATTCCCGCATCATCGGTGCGCCACACACCGCCGCCGGTGTATCCGGCGAAATACGTCAGCGGCTGCGATGGTATCCCCGTCGCCGCATTCGCTCGGCCGCCGCGAAACGGGCCAACGTTCCGCCAGTTCATAGCGGTGAAGGTCGTTGAGTCGAAGGTCGACGCGGATGCGGCAGCAGATGCGGCAGCAGGCGTCGCCTTGGGTTTGGCCTGCGCCGACAACGCCGACGTGCACAGTGAAGCTGACACGGACGTCAACAGCGTCAGCGCGAGAAATGGACGGAGGGCAAAAGCACGTCGCATGGACCAGAGCTCAGTTGGACGGGGATCGAACAGCGGTCTCCAAAACTACCGTTTCCGCCCGTCCTGCACGACGTCGGAATCGCAAATTTCACTCGCGCTCACAGGCCGCCGATACTCCTCGAGATGAACCAGACGCCCGCCCAACCTTCGCCGAAATTTCGACGCGCATCGGACGCAACGGCGATGCGCCTTGGGCGGGCGGTCCTCGGCTACCTTGCCGCGGTCACGCTGATCATCACGCTGGCGCCGTTCCGGTTTGCGACGGTGCCGCAACACGGGCTGACGAGGCTGTGGGACTGGCCCGATATCGTCATGAACATCGTGATGTTCGTGCCGATCGGGTTCGTGTATCAGCTGACGCGTCCCGCCGGTGCACGGGTGCGTTGGCTGCGGGTGACGTTGCTAGGCGCCGCGTTGAGTGGGAGCATCGAAACGGCACAGCTTTTCGAGGCGACACGGTTCACATCACTAGTGGACCTCGCCACGAATACCGCGGGCGCAGTGATCGGCGCCTGGGTCTACGGCGTCGCCCTGCGTCGCCTCGAGGGCGAAAGCACCGTGCGCACCCTCGCGCTCGAGCTGCCACTGATGGGACTCGTCTATCTGCTGGTCCCGTTGATGTGGCTAACGGGGCTCGCCAGCGAGAATGGCGCACGCGCCTGGCTGGTGCTGCCGATCGTGGCCTTCGCCGGCGGTATTCTTGGGACGGTCTACTCGGCGTACCTCGCGCCGACGCGCCGGCTCTCGCGTGGCTGGTTGCTGCTCGCCGCGACCGTCTGGTATGTCGTCGCGTTGCTTCCCGGTCGCATCCGGCAGACCGATCTCCTGTTCGCCGGCGCCGCGATCATGCTCGGCTCGGCGTGGCTGCGCAGCCTGGCCACGGAACGTCATCGCCAGCAAGACGGCACCCGCCGCTTTGAATTGCCGACGCTGCGTCTGGTCATGCCGCTCTTTGCCGCCTATCTCGCGTTGTCATCACTGTGGCCGTTGGGCGCTGCCGACGGTATGTGGCACAGTATGATCGCGTTACTGCCCGCCGTCGAATCATCGACGACGGCGATCTTCGTCGCACTCGAACACATCGCAGCCTTCACGCTCGTGGGCTACATCGTCGCCGAGTTTTATGGGCGCGACCTCGATCGATATCGTCAACTCGTCGGGCGCGTAATGCGCTGGGGCGGTGGCATCGTCGTCCTACTCGAGATTGCACGCGGATTCCATCCGGCGTACGGTGCGAGCGTGCTAATGGTCACCTTCTCACTCGGCGCCGCCGCCGTCGGTGGATGGATCTATCAGTTGCAGCGCGATCACGTGCGCGCGTTGCTGGTACGGCGCACGCCGTGGGAATCGTCGCAAAAAACAATGGCGCCGACTGCACCAGCAGCCGACGCCATCGCGGTGATGCTCTGACCGAAATTACTTCGCGCGATCGCGACGAACTGGCACTTTCATGCCTTTGATTTTCGTCGCCTTGAGCGCGCGAATGATGTCCTCGGCGATCTCCTCGGGCACTTCAACGGTCGAGAATGCATCGGCGATCTGAATCGCGCCGATCGAACTCGCATCGATGCCCACCTCGTTCGCGATGGCGCCCACCAGATCGGCCGGGCGCATCTTCGCCTTGCGACCCGCGCCGATCCAGAGGGTCGCCACGGTCCACTCGGGCGTTGAACGTGACTTGCTCACCGGCTTCTTGCTGCTCGCCTTTCGATCCGTCGCCGGACCTTCACGCGTGCCAGTCCGTGATTCGCCGCGTGCTTCGCCGCGTGATTCGCCGCGTGGATCCGGACGCGCGCCTGGACGCGACGCGGGCCGGTCACGACCTGGCGCGCGCTCCTCACGCGCCGGACGCTCGGGCCGAGGCGACGCCGTCGGAATTTCCGTCTCGTCCGTCTCGTTCTGCGCTTCGAGCAGCTTGATCGCAGCTGCCGCAACGTCCATCACGTCGTAGTCCTCCGAGAGCGCTTCGACGATGCTGCGATATACTTCGAACTGCCCTTCGATGATCGCTTCGCGCAGCGATGCCTTGGCCAACTCCAAGCGACGCGAACGCAGATCGGCCACCGTCGGCACCGTCGCGATTTCTATGCGCTGTGCCGTCAGCCGTTCGATGTTGCGGAGCAGGCGATGTTCGCGCGGCTCGGCCAGCGTGATCGCCACACCCTCGCGTCCCGCGCGGCCCGTACGGCCGATGCGGTGCACATACGATTCGGCATCGACCGGCACATCGAAGTTCACCACGTGCGAGACGTGCTTCACATCGAGTCCGCGCGCCGCCACGTCCGTGGCGATCAACAGATCCGTCTTGCGACCACGGAACTTCTGCATCACGCGATCGCGCTGATCCTGGCTCAACCCGCCGTGCAACGAATCGGCGCGCAGTCCGCGCGCGTTCAACGTCTCGGTGAGTTCATCGACTTCCGTCCGCGTGCGACAGAAGACGATCGCCGACGTCGGCTGCTCGAGATCGAGCACACGCGCCAGCACGTTCATCTTGTGGGCGCGCTGCACCATGTACGCCACCTGACGCACGCGAGCCGCTTCGCCGTCACGGACGATCTCGCGATCGATCGTGACTGTCACCGGATCGCGTAACTGCCGCTGCGCGATCGAGGCAATACGCGGAGGTAGCGTCGCCGAGAAGAGCGCGGTCTGGCGCGACTTCGGTGTCGCCTCGAGAATCGCTTCGAGATCTTCAGCGAATCCCATGTCCAGCATTTCGTCGGCTTCATCGAGGACGACCGTCTTCAATGAACCCAACTGCAGCGTCTTGCGACGCAAGTGATCGAGGGCGCGTCCCGGTGTGGCGATAACCACATCGACTCCGCGCTTGAGCGCGCGGATCTGATTCTCCATCGAGGCGCCGCCGTAGATCGCGAGCACTTGCACGCCCATCGTCTTGCCGTACTTGTGTACAGCTTCGCTGACCTGCATCGCCAGCTCGCGCGTGGGGACGAGAATCAGCGCGGCGGTGCGCTCTTTGGGGATTGCATCAGGCGTTAGCCGATGCAGCAGCGGTAATGCAAACGCGGCGGTCTTGCCGGTTCCGGTGGCCGCTTGGGCCAACACATCGCGACCTGCGAGCAGCGGCGGAATCGCCGCGCGTTGCACCGGGGTCGGTTCTTCGTAGCCGAGGGCCGCCAGCGCGTTGGTCACTCGAACATCGAGCCCAAGCGCCAAGAAACCGCGCTCAGGCGATTCGAGTGGAGCGTTCACAGAGTCAGGTGGTTTGAAGAAGATCGTCCATCAGCGAGAATACTGTCTCGCGGGCCGTAGTGTTTTTGAGTGCGCCAAAGGTGATCGCCAGGCGATCGTCTTCGTCGAGCAGCTCGCGGGTACATCCGTTGAGGGCTTCACGCGCGGCCGCGCGCTTCTCCGCGGTCAGCAATGCTGACGCCCGTGGCAGAAACTCGATTTTCGGTCCGCCGCCGCGCATGGGGCGCGCCGCCCAGAAGACCGCGTTCGATCCAACACGCTGAAAGCTTACGACGCCCGAAGCGGATTCGTCGGTGCGAAATTGCAACTGTTCAGGCCGCGCAAGACTCCACTCAATGAGTGCGTCGAGTACGGCCGTGTATCGGGGTCGGTCAGAGCCAGCGGTGTCCCGGTTCATCGCGGTGATGAACGCGTCGCGGGCAACAGGCAGCGAACGGGTCATGGAACCCTCCTTGGTATTCTTTGCAATCTAGCGGATTCCCTTCGCTGAATGTCCCGAATGGAACCCGTCGGGTATCGAAAAATGCTCTATCTTTCTATCATGGCTCCCCCAAACGCGTTCTTGCCCTTCGAAATTCGACGTTCGCCGATCCAGGGGCTCGGTGGATTCGCCACGCGTCACATTCCTGCTGGCGTGCGCCTCATCGAGTACGCCGGTGAGCGTATTGCACCGGCGGAATCCGAGCGGCGCTATCCCGATGGCGTCGAATCGCGTCATCACACCTACCTCTTTGCGATCGATGATGAGGTCGTGATCGACGCGTCGGTCGATGGCAATGACGCGCGCTTTCTCAATCATTCGTGTGCGCCGAATTGCGATGCCGTGATCGATGCGGGTCGCATCTGGATCGAGACGCTCCAGGATATCGAGCCGGATGAGGAGCTGGTCTACGACTATGCCTACATCCTGACCGAGAGGCACACGCCAGCGGCCAAACGGCGTTACCCCTGTCAGTGCGGGGCGATTACGTGCCGGGGGACGATCCTGGCGCGAAAGCGCTGACGCGAAGGACTGCGCGCGATCAGAACCAAACGCTCAGACCATCAATTGCGTACCTACCTCGGGCGGCGGTCTTCTCGTCGCAATTTTCAAACTTGTGGAGGCGTCATGCGGTCGTGGTTCACTGTAGTGGGTGCGATACTGGTCGGTACGACTCTTGGCTGCGCGCAGGCAAAAACCGAGACGCCCTCCCCGTCGCCACGCCCGGAGGGGAATCGCGCGCCGGGCGGGGAGCTGCGCGAAGGGCCACCACCCGCCGGTCGTCGTCGCGAACCACCGAAACCGGAGACGCAGGACTCGGTACGACAGGCCAACCTGGCTGACGTCTTTAAGTCCATCGCCGGCCGTGAGAATGAGCCGGCGGGGAAGGTCTTCAAGAACGTCCAGCTGAACAAGGAGATGCCGGCGAAGGCGTTCCTGACCATGATGGATGAGCAGTACGGCCGCGGACTCGGCAACGTCTGCAGCGGCTGTCACGCCAACACCAATGTCGGCGGCGTGATCATCATCGACTATGCGAGCGACCAGCCGAAGAACAAAATCATCGCCCGCAAGATGGAAGCGATGCAGCAATCCATTAACAAAGCGCTCAAGAAAAACACCGACCTCGACGAGGACTACCCGAAGTCGAGCTGTGTCATGTGCCATCGCGGCACATCACATATGCCGAACACCATGAAGCAGCCCAAGAACACGGATCCGCTGCCGCCGACCCGGCAGCGCGGCTGAGCTAACGCGCGCCTGAGTCGTTTAGCCGTTGCATGAAATCGTCCGGCGCATCGAGGTGAATTCCGATGCGCCGGACGCGTTTCGTGACCATGCCAAACGCCCGCAGCGACGTCTCGTCGCGCAGCAGCACAAGCACGTTCGGGACGACCGGCTTCGTCACGTTGACGAACGTTGCGGCCTCGGGCGAACCCGTCGTCGGCAGATCGCGCCACGACGGCCGAGTGACCGATTCCACCAACGCGCGCGGAATAACACCGAGCCAACGCCTGCCCATCGCCACACCGATGTTGGCCGCATCGACATGGATCGCGCCGGCGCGATAGCGCGCGTCGTCACGCCAGAACCACAGTAGCGACGCGAGGCTGGCCATGCTCAACGCCCACGCCACGAACGGCGAGCGCGTTGCAATCCACAGGTGCAGCACCATGGTCTCGATCAGGATGATGCCGGTGATCGCGACGACCAGCGTGCGGCTCTGTGCCGATCGATACGTGAATACCTGCACGGAACCGACGCCGCTCACAACGATGTGGGATTTGCGACCGTGCGCGCGTTCTGCACGTTCCCGGTGTTGAGCGTACCAGCCGGCTCGAACAACAACACTTCGACTTCGTGTTCAGCGACAGGGCGATGCTCGACCCCCCGCGGAACGATCAAGAAATCGCCCGTCTCGAGCGTCACTGTACGATCGCGAAACTCCATCGCAAAACGACCACGATGCACCAGAAACAGTTCATCCTCGTGGTCGTGATGATGCCACACGAACTCGCCCTGAAATTTGACGAGTTTCACCTGCTGGCCATTGAGCGTGCCGGCGATGCGGGGATCCCAGTGCTCCGTGAATGTCGCGAAGGCGTTGGACAGATTCACTTTCTCCGGTGCGCTCGGCAGGCCGATTCGCCGACTCATCACGCGATCGGTCTGCACGTCGCGCCCGAGATGAAACTCGTGCGCGCCAATGTCGACGAACCCGCACTTCTCATAGAATCGGATCGCGCGAGGATTCTGCTCCCAGACACCCAACCACAGCGTTCGCCCGCCCTGCGACTCGGCGCTCTCAATAGCGGCTTTCATTAGTGCCGCCGCGATGCCACGCCCGTGAAAATTCGACGCGACGTAGAACCGTTCGATCTCGATCGGCGTCTCACCATGCACGACGGGATCGGTTGCACCGTTTCGCAGGAGGGCGAACGCGCTGAGGGCACCGTCCACCGCCAGCAGGAGATACGTCACGCGCGGATCGTCAAGTTCGCGTCGCTGGATCGCCTCGCCAAACGAGTTGGTGACATACAGCGCGAGGTCGTCGGGCGTGTTCTGGGCCGCGAACGTGCTGACGAACACGCGCACAGCGAATTCGGCGAGCTCCGCCGCGTCCGCCGGCATGCCGCGTCGAATGTCGAGTCGTGCCGGCGGAATGTCTTTGATGGTCATGTGATCCCCGTTCGGCTATTCGACATCGATGACAATGTGCCGGATGGCGTTGTTGCCATAACCAAGCCGGTTCCACACGATTGCATCGGGCTGTTCGGCCCCGGTGGAATCGGTCGCTCGGCTGCGTAGCACAAATCGCCCGGCGCGCGGCAGCGTGATCGAGATGGACCACGGCGTCCACGCGTGCTCTGATACGGGCGCCCCCAATTCGGTGGCAAGCCACTGATCGCCGGCGTCGATGCCCAGCTCGACTCCGGTGATGGCGCCGAATCCCGACCACGCCCATCCGCGCACGGTCAATGTGCGCGGGGCGCGGCCACTATCGTCCGGTGTCGTGATGATGGATTTGACGCGCATGCGATCGACGGCGGAGATGCCCGACGAATCGTCGTAGACGTAGCGCTGCTGTTGAAAGTATCCGGTGAACGGTTCCGTCAGCACATCGATGCGCGTGATCCATTTCACGCTGGCCATCCCGTACCAGCTCGGCACCGCGAGCCGCACCGGAGCACCATGATCCGGGGTGAGCGGTGCGCCGTTCATGCGGAGCGCCAACAGCGTGTCACGTCGTAGCGCGTCGGCGAGCGGCAGCGAACGGGCAAATTGAATTTTGCCCTCGGCATCGTCGCGCGGTCCAGCATCGGCGGCCGTGACGAGCACTGCGACCGCGTTCGCCTGCACCCCAGCCATCGTGAGCACGTCCGCGAGCGGTACGCCCGCCCATTCGAGCGTCGACACCGCGCCGTGACGCCAAGGCTCTCCGACGGGGAGCGGATGCATGCCGAGTCGATCGTTCCCCGCGCACTCCATCGTGGCAGACACAGTGCGCTGGGTCATCCGCTGCAGCGCGTCCATCGAAATCGACAACGGTCGGTCCACGGCGCCACCCACGTCAATCACGTGCGACGACGACAATATCGGGACATCGAAATTCGTACGCACGTACGCGTTCCGACTCGGCGTCGTCGCGTGATGCAGCGCTGGCGCCGGCGTTTCCGCGTTATACGGCGCGTGTCGAATCACCTCGAGATCAGAACTCATCAGCACTCATCAGCACTCACTTCACCTGGGCGCTGGCGGGGTGTGCCTATAGGCAGACGGCAACGCATCCCAGGGCGCTGTACTCTGCGCCTTTGCGAAGCCGACGAGATCGAGTTGATGCATGAAATCACGATCGAACAATTTTTCAGCCCCGGGCTGTCTGGCCTGATCCGACGGCACCGTCGACACCAGAAACTCGACCTTCATGCCCGGGATCTGTCCACTGACGGCGCGCGCCAGCGCATCCAGCAACTCGATGGTCTGCGGTTGATGCGTATAGAAGAGCATCAGATTGGCGCGTGCACTGATCTGCTTTCGACTCGACGGCGCGATGATCCGTGGTTCCTGCTGCGTCCAGAGATTCATGATCACGTAGACGCGGATCGTGACGTTGGTGATGCCACGTGCAGCCAGGCCCGTGGCGAATTGCGCATAGTCCGCAAACGACAGCAGCGGCAGCACATTGGTGATCACTCCACCGTCCCCATGCACGTGGCCGTCGAGGATGACGGGCGGGAAGATCCCCGGGATCGCTGTCGCCGCCTTCAACAGCTGAGACGTTCGCCGGAGTCCGGCGTCACTCGCATCGAGCGCATCATTGAGTGACCAGGTGCGACCGCTCGCCAGATCATAGTCCGACGTCCCGATGAGTATCTGCCGGTCGGCGGCGAACGCCCGGCGCAAGTCGTCACGGAACGCGCCGCGGAGGCTGGCCGCCAGCGCCTGGTCGTATCGCGTGGTATTGACCACACCACCGGTGTGACGCAGCCAGAACCACCAGTCGAGCGTCGGCGCGGAGCGGTCCGTCGCATCACGATACAGGGTGGTCAGTGCGTCCAATGCCGCCTGCGTGCCGAGCAACGCATACGGGGCCTGAAGGGCACCGGTGCTGATTCCGGTGATCAGATCGAAGGACGGCATCGCGTTGTCCGTTCGTGCGCGCCAGCCGCGAAGGAATCCGACACCGTATGCGCCAACGTCGCCGCCGCCGGACAACATCAGCACATCGATCGTGCGGTCCCCGCGGATGACCGCCCGCCGAACCAATCGCGCAATCGCGCTGTCGCGTGTCGCGCGTTCGACGTTCGTCGCGGTGACCGCGTCCGCGCGCAACTGGGCAATCGTCGTTGGCGGACGGTGAATGGTCGCGCAGGCCGCGAGGCCCGTGCTCAGACTGAGAGAGGTCAGGAGACGCCGCCACGCGGTCAATCGCGATCTACGCACGGAGATCGTGTTCGTCACAGTGTCGCCGGCAGCAAGTCCAAATATGCGAAGCGCGCGTCACGCAGTACCGTCTCGCCATGAGCGATCGCGATCGGAGTAAGAAACCCCGGCGCGTATGAAACAAATGTATGGAACTCGCCGCCCTCACCACAGGGATCGACAGCGGCCGGCAATTCGTCAAGCAGCGCCTGATCATATGACCGACCGACGAAACGCTCGCCCAATTGCGTGGTATCGACACACACCAGCGTGGCGCACACCCCATCATCGAGACATTGCCGAGCAAGTTGATTCGTCGGAATGCCCCAGATCGGGAAGCGACATGTCAAGCCGGTCTGCGCGACCAACCGCTCGCGATATGCACGCACGTCCTCGAGATAAAGATCACCGAAGGCAATGGCCTCGAGCATCGGAAACTGCCGGCGTGCCCGGGCAACCGCCGCCAGAAACGCCGCCTCATACGCCTCGTTGCTGCTGACTGGCGCGAGTCCCACTTCGACGATCGGCAGATTCAATGCGTGCCCCTGCGCCTCGAGCAGCACGCGACGCACGCCGTGAATGCTGATGCGGTCGTACTCGCTGGTGACGCTCGTCAGCAAGGCGACGACGTGGACCGAGGGATCACGGCGTAGTGCCTCCAACGCCATAGCACTATCCTTGCCCCCGCTCCAGCTCATCACGACCGTGGTCGGCATCATCGCATCGCACCCTCTGGTCGCAGGCACCTATGGCTTCACGATCGCGATGCACTCAATCTCGACACGCGCGTTGAGCGCGAGACCCGTCGCGCCGAATGCACTGCGGGCGGGCTTATGGACCGGGAAGAATGTCGCGTATACCGTGTTCATCGCCGGCCACTCCTTCATGTCCGCGAGAAACGCCGTGCACTTGACCACGCGATCCATCGAGGAGCCGGTTTTGTCGAGCACGTTCGCGATGTTGCGCATCGTCTGGCGTGTTTCCGCCTCGATACCGCCTTGGACCAGCGCGCCGGTGTTGTCGGTGCCGAGCTGACCGGCCAGATACAGCGTCGAACCCACGCGAACCGCGGGAGAGAAGGGATTCACCGGCGGACCGAAAGGTGTGAGATACGCGATCTCGGGCGGACGTGCGCTCGCGCAGCCCGTGAGCAACAACACGGCCACCACACGGCTCATCACGGAAGCAACGGAACGGATCATCGGCTGGTCCAGTGGAAAATGGTCAGACTGCGGCTCACGTGGGCTGCAACGCCAACGTCTCGATCGTGCCCGACAATGTCTCGCCCTTGAGGTCGAGATAGATCGTGCCATCGGTCACCGCGAACGAAAACTGCATGCGCCGCTCGAGACGCGCGCAGAACGCCTCGATCAGCGCCCGATCCAACGCATACAACGGAATCGATTCGGTGCGATGAATGCGTTCACCCACGAGTACCCGCTGCACCTGCGCCGGATCGCGGTGCGTATAGACCGCGACTTTCGGCGCCGCCTTCGACGCCTTGTGCAGTCGCGCCGCATCCGGGGCGCCGATCTCGATCCAGACCTTGAGGGCGCCGGTCAGATCACGCACCGCAATCGTCGGCTCATCGGCGTCGGAGATCCCGCGCGAAAACACGATCCCTTCCGCATACTCGAGGCAATACGCGAAGACGCGCGCCGTGAAGTATTCCGGCGACTCCGACGGATGCATCGCGACGCGGAGCGCCAACGTTTCATAGCACCCGCGATCCACGTTCGACACGGTGATGTCGAACGTGTAGATCGTTGACGTCAACGCCACGGGGACGTCGTGAAGAAATCGCGATGGTGCTTACCGCACATGCGTGAGCCAACCGAACGTATCGTCCGCGATCCCCGTGGCGATGTTGAGATACGCCTGCTGCAGCTGGCGCGTCAGGGGGCCCATCGTACCGGCGCCGATCTTGATGTGATCGATGCTGCGCACCGCGGTCAACTCGGCCGCCGTGCCGGTAAAGAACACCTCATCGGCCGTGTACAGCATTTCACGCGCGATGGGCTGCTCGCGCACCGCGATGCCGTCGCGCTGCGCGATCTTGAGAATCGTGTCGCGCGTAATGCCGCCGAGCATGGTCCCATCGAGTGGTGATGTGACGATCGCGCCGTCATCGACGAGGAACACATTCTGGCCGGAGCCCTCGCTCACCATGCCACTCGGGCTCAGCGCGATGCCTTCCGCAAACCCGTTCGCCAGCGCTTCCATCTTGATGAGCTGACCGCTCAGATAATTACCGGCGATCTTCGCCATCGCGGGAATCGTGTTCGGCGCCACGCGATGCCAGCTGGACACACAGGCATCGACGCCGTGCGCGAGGGCTTCATCACCGAGATACGCGCCCCACGGCCAACATGGGATGTAGGTCTCGATCGGGCTTTCATACGGCACCATCCCCGACGCGCCATATCCGCGGAGAATCATCGGTCGGATGTAACACGACTCAACGTTGTTACGGGCCACCACTTCGCGCGTGGCCTCGAAGAGCTGATCGGCCGTGTACGGCGATTCGATCCGGTAGATCTTGACCGAGTTGATCAGACGCGTCAGATGCTCGCGCAGACGGAAGATCGCCGGCCCCTTGGGCGTGCTGTAGGCGCGAATCCCCTCGAATGCGGCCGATCCGAACTGCATGGAGTGACTGAGCACGTGCACCTGTGCGTCAGCCCAGGGAATGAACGCGCCATCGCGCCAGATCCAATCGGTTGCGGAAATGCCGGCCATAGGGAGTAGGGGGTAGGGGGTAGGGAGATTAGAGCAGCGAGTTTACGGCGCCGCCATCTACCAGAATGGCTTGGCCGGTGATGAAGCTGGCCTGTTGAGACGAGAGAAACGCGATGGTCGCGCCGAGTTCTTCGGCGCGACCCAATCGACCGGCGGGGGCTTTTGCCATCCAGCCGGCGTACGTTTCTTCGCGCGACAGGCCGGTGCGCTGCATCGTGGCATCGGCGAGGCTTGCCAAGCGTTCGGTCGCGGTGAATCCGGGCAGCAGCGTGTTGACCGTCACGCCGTCTTTCGCGACGTCATTCGCCAGCGTGCGCAGATAGCCGGTGACGGCCGCACGCAGGCTGTTGCTGAGCACGAGCGAGGTCACGGGCTCTTTCACCGTCAGTGACGTGATGCCGACGACACGCCCCCACTGGCGCTCCTGCATGCCCGGGACGAACGCACGCGTCAGTTCCACCACACTGCGCAACAACAGATTGGTCGCCTGCGTCCACGTGTCCCAGTCATGCCCCATCGTCGGTCCGGTGATCGGTCCACCGGTGTTCGTCACGAGGATGTCCACGTGTCCGTAGTGTTGCGTCACCGCGTTCACGACGGTGTTGATGCCATCCATCGTCGACAGATCAGCGACGACGCGCAGCACAGGTGCACCAAGCGCTTCTAATCGCGCCGCGGCGTCGGCGATCGCCACTGCGTCACGCGAACAGATCGCCAGGGAGCATCCTTCGTTCGCGAGCGCTTCTGCCGTGGCATACGCGATACCTTTGCTGGCACCGCACACCAGCGCCACTTTGCCGCGAATCCCGAAGTCCATGCCTAGCGCGTGCCGCGAATGTAGGCGTCGCTGCCGTCCAACCAATCCTGCCGCGGCGGATTGAAGACGTCGACATCGAGCGTGTCTTCCAGCGCTTCCGCACGATGGCGGACATTCGATGGAATGACGAGGACTTCGCCGGCGCGCACATCCGTGTACACGTCGCCCGGGGCATCGGCCTGTTCGCCAATCCAGAAGCGCAGGACGCCGGAGATGATGTACGTGAACTGCTCGTTGTGATGATCATGCGCCGGCACGATCGCGCCCTGCTTCAGATACACGTGCGCGAGCATCATTTTCTCCGACGTGATCAGACGGCGACTGATCAGCGGATTGAGTTCTTCGAGTGGAACAGAATCCCACGGGAGATGGCGCACGGATGACATGACGATGGAGTGAGATGGTGAACGGCGCGCGCGTTACGTGTCCTTCACATACACGGCGGACGTGGCATACTGCGGCGATTTGATTTCGGCGAGCAGAAACTTCGCCAGCGCCTCACGCGAGAGATGGCTGCCCAGTCCGACGGACACCGACGCACCGGCCTCGTACGGGCCGGCGTCGCCATCGGTCAGCTTCGGCGGCTTGATGACCGTCCACTGCAACTTGCTGTTGCGTACCAGCCGTTCCTGCTCGTCGCGATCCTTCAGCATATCGACCATGTCCGTCTTGCGCTGCACGAACGCCATCAGCTTCATCGTGAGACCGACGTTGCCCGGCCGCGCACCAATCATCGCGCCGGTGACGCACAACAGGCGCGAGACCTCCTGTGTGCGCATTCCGGCGATGATCGCCTTGGTCGCCGCCGCCGTGAACAGTCCGCGCGCATCCGGCCGCGGTCCGAGCAACACGACGACCGCGTCGGAACCACGCATCACTTCGCGCACCGCGGTCGGGTCGGTGAGCGCGCCAACGACCACGGTCGCGGTGTCCGGCGTCATCTCGGACGGTTTGTTGCGGTAGTGCAGACGCTGCAGATGTCCCGCGTCGGCCGCCACGCGCACAAACGCGTGACCGGTGCGCCCTGAGGCTCCAAATACCGAGATGATCATCGACGCACCGCCCTCCCAGAGTCCGCGAGCACGTTGGCCGTCGCATACGACGCGCCGGCCGGGCTCCACGTGGTGAGACTGTCCACGCCGATGAACTGTTCGGCGACGGTGACGACTTCCGCGCGACCAACGATGGTGTCTCCACGGGACTCGAAAGGCAGCAACGTATATCCGGCGAGCAAGGTGGTCGGGAAATCGTGTCGCGCTGCCGCGAGTGACTGGGCATGACGGATCGCGGTACGCGTGACACAACTTGCATCGGGGATACGCTTCGCGGGAGCGGCGCGCCGCGCGGATTCACTGGGAGTCGGCGGCCTCCTCGACGACCGCCTGACCGCGCGTGACGTCCAGCAGCACCTGCCGCAGGCGCGATGCGTGCTCCTCCGGACAGCGAAGATGCATGCGGACGTCGACCCCGTACTGCTCGTCAAGCAGTTCGACTTCGAATTCAGGAAGACGCTGCTTTACGGCACTTATTGCGGCGTAGTCGATGGTCACCAAGAGCGCCAAGCGGGTGACGCGCATGACGCGAGGCATCGCCGCGAGCGCGTCCTGAACCACTCCACCATAGGCTTTGACAAGGCCGCCGGTGCCGAGCTTCACCCCGCCGTAGTAGCGGGTCACGACCGCGGCGAGGTCGCCAACGCCGGAGTGCTGGAGCACCGTGAACATGGGGCGTCCGGCGGTGCCGTGCGGCTCACCATCGTCGCTCAGCCCGATGCGATCCGAGCTGCCCGGTGCTCCCACCACATACGCCCAGCAGTGGTGCGTCGCGTCTGGAAACTCGCGGGATATCTCGCGGACGAAGGCCTGCGCCTCGTCTACCGAGCTGACCGGCCCCAGCGTGCACAGAAACCGGCTCCGGTCGATGACGTGTTCGACGCGATGCCGCCCCGCGGGAATCGGATACCGCGGAGCGGACGGAGCGCCGTCAGGCACTCGGACGGCGAGGCCCACGGGCGGGCGGCTTCGCCGGACCGCGCGACGCCGGCCGCGCGGGACCACGCGACGCTCCACTCGGCGGAACCTTTGGCGCGCTGCCGGACCCGCCCGATGACGGCGATCCCTGACGGCGCGCCAACTTGGCGGCAGCACGGGCCCGGTCCTCGGACTTCTTCTTGCGAATCTCGGCAATGCGGTCGGCAAGCGGGACTTCGAGCTTCGCCTGCGTCTTCGCCGCGTAGTCAAAGCCAGAGACCGTCACCCGGGGCAACTGCTTGCCGATGGCGCGCTCGATCTGCCGCAATTCGCCTTCTTCTTCAGGCGAGACGAAGGTGAACGCCTCACCCGTCGCCTCAGCACGCGCCGTGCGCCCGACGCGGTGGATGTAGTCCTCTGGGGCGACCGGCACGTCGAAGTTGACGACGTGGCCGAGCGCCTCGACGTCGATGCCGCGGGCCGCGATATCCGTCGCGACCAGCACTTGGTAGGCGCCGTCCTTGAACCCGGCGAGGGCCTGCGTCCGCTGCGACTGCGAGCGGTTTCCGTGAATGCGCTCGGCCTTGATGCCGTGGGTCACGAGCTGCGACGCCAGCCGATTGGCGCGATGTTTGGTCCGCGTGAAGACGAGGGCCTGCGGCATGTCGCCGCGCTTGAGCAGCTCGACCAGCAGGGAGCTTTTAAGGTCCTGCGACACCGGATAGACGGCCTGCGTGATGCCCTTCGCTGGCGCGGGCTGGCGCTGAAGATTGAGCGTGATCGGCTTGTTCAGCATCTCCTGTGACAAGGCGGCAATCGGCCCCGGCATGGTGGCACTGAAGAAGAGTGTTTGCCGTTTTCTGGAAGGCAGATGACGCAATATTTTCTTAATTTCTGGCAAAAATCCCATATCGAGCATCCGATCGGCCTCGTCCAGCACGAGGAATTCAAGCTGGTCGAGCTTGGCATAGGGCTGCCGGAAGTGATCCAGCAGGCGGCCCGGGGTCGCCACCAGCACGTCGACACCGCTGCGGAACGCGTGTTCTTGCGGCCCCATGCCGACCCCGCCGAAGACGGCGGCGCCGGTCAACGGCGTGTGAATCGCCACGTCGTTCATGCTCTGATGGATCTGCGCCGCCAGTTCGCGGGTCGGCGTCAGGACGAGGGCCCGCGTGGCGCCCCGCGACTTGGACATCAACTGATGGAGGATTGGCAGCAGGAACGCGTACGTCTTGCCGCTGCCCGTCATGGCGCAGGCCAGCAGATCCTTCCCCTCGAGTGCCGGCGGGATGGCATCGGCCTGGATCGGCGTCGGGCGCGCGAAACCAAGCTCCTTGAGGCCACGCTGCAGGTTGGGATGCAGCGAGAGGCTGGCGAACGACGGGGGTGTACTCAGATTCGAATCCGGGGCATGGGAGACCGGAAAGGTCGCCAATTTTGGCCCGAATAGGCAGTGAGGGCACAACATTTCCGCAACATCTTCCGTAAATGTGCAGTAAGTACCATGATTTGATGGCCCTACCCCACCCGCGCTCCTTCCCTCCCCGCCTAGGCACCCCCGTCCCCTGATGGCTGGCCGTCGCGTTACGCTCAAAGACATTGCCCGGCATCTGGGCCTCTCGCTTCCTACGGTTTCTCGCGCGCTCGCGGATCATCCGGACATCAGTGAGGACACCAAGGCCCGTGTGCGCGAGACCGCGCAGGCAATGCACTACATCCCGAATTTCCGCGCACGCTATCTGCGCGCCAAGAATTCGCGGCTGCTCGCGTTGATCCTGCCGGAGATGAACATGTTCTTCTTCCCGTCGCTGATGACGGGCATCAGCAAGGTCGCGCAGGACAACGATTACTCACTGATCGTCTTTCAGTCCGACAATTCGGTCGTGCAGGAACGCCGTCTGATCGAGTACTGCACGCATCTGTCGGTCGACGGTGTGTTGCTCGCGTTGTCGGCCGAAACCACAGACCTAGCGCATCTCGATATTCTGCACGACTGTGAGATCCCGGTGGTGCTGCTCGACAACACGATCGACACGACGAAATACTCGACCGTGACGATCGATGACCAGGACGTCGGCCGCGATGCCGCCGCCTACCTCATCGACCGCGGTCACACGCGCATCATCGGCGTCTTCGGCGATCAGCGTCAGCGCATCAGCGCGATGCGTCTGCGCGGCTTTCAGCAGATGCATCATGAGCGCGGCATCAAGTTGCACGACTCGCAGATTGTGCGGATGTCTTCGGCAGAACCTGTCGAGCAGGCGCTGTCGCGTGCGCTCGAAGCGCATCCGGACGCCACGGCGGTCTTCACGATGAGCGACGAATTGCTCATGCGCTCGCATTACGTGCTGATGCAGCGCGGCAGGAAGGTTCCTGATGAAGTGTCGTTGCTGGCCATCAGCGATGGACTCGCGCCGGCGCTCATCTACCCGAACGTGACGCACTTCCGCCATTCGGGCACGGAAGTCGGCGAACGCACGGCGCACATTCTCATCGGTCTCATTTCCCATCGATCCGATGCGCAGATGGATGTGCGCATTCGGACGACGATCGTCAAGAACGCGACGGTCAAGACGATCGCGTAGGCGTCGCGTCCTTATGGATGGCTGACCGACGGCGCTGATGCGTCACCCCGTCGCGACGATCTCCTCGCCGGGGTTCACGAACTGATCGACCTCGAACTGATATTGCCGGTTGTACAGGTCACGATAGCGGCCATGCATCGCCAGCAGTTCGGCATGCGTGCCGCGCTCGACGATCTGACCGGCTTCGAGCACGAGGATCTGATTCGCGCTCGTGATGGTCGAGAGACGGTGGGCGATTACGAACGTCGTACGCCCGGCGCGCAAACGACGCAGTCCTTCTTGAATCGCCTGTTCGCTTTCACTGTCGAGTGACGACGTCGCTTCGTCGAGAATCAGGACGCGCGGATCGGCCAGAATCGCGCGCGCGATCGCCACGCGCTGGCGCTGACCGCCGGACAGCTTCACGCCGCGTTCACCGACGATCGTGTCGTACTGCTGCGGGAAGCCGGAGATGAACTCGTGCGCGTTGGCGATCTTCGCGACCGCTTCGACTTCTGCATCCGTCGCGCCCGGCTTGGTGAAGGCAATATTCTCGCGCACCGTGCCGTCGAACAGGAAGTTGTCCTGCATGACGACGCCGAGGTGCCGGCGATAGTCCTTCAGCTTGAGATCGCCAAGCGACTGTCCATCGACGAGAATGCGCCCCTGCTGTGGCTGCGCAAACGCCATGATCAGTGAAATCAGCGTACTCTTGCCCGAGCCGCTCGAGCCGACGAGCGCCGTCGTCGTACCAGCCGGCGCCATGAATGTCACGCCCTTCAGCACCGGCACATCCGGCTCGTACTCAAAGAAGACGTTGTCGAATTCCACCCGGCCGACGACGGCCGGTACGTTCTGCTTTGACGCGTCTTCCTGATCTTCCGTCGCCATGTCACGCAACTCACGGATGCGGTCCAGACCGGCAAACGCTTCGGTGATCTGCGTGCCGATGCTGGCGATCTGCACCAGCGGCATCGTCACCATCGCGATAAAGAAGACGAACGTGATCAGACTGCCGACCGTCATGCGTCCTTCGATCACATCGCGTCCACCGACATACATGGCGATGAGGCCGATCACACCGACGACCGCGAGGCCAAGCGTGCCGGTCAATGACGTGCCGGTGATCGTCTTCGCGATGTTCTGGAAAAGCTTCTGCACGCCCTGCCCGAAGACCGCCTTTTCGCGCTCTTCAGCGGTGTAGACCTTGATCAGCCGAATGCCGCCGATCGTTTCCGTCAGGCGACCCGTCACCTCGGCCGTGATCACACTGCGCTCACGAAAGATCGGACGCAGCCGCTTGAACGCGATGCTCATGCCGGCGCCGAAAAAGCCGAGGAACACCACGGTCACGAGCGTCAGCTTCCAGTTGAGGTACAACAGCACGCCCAGCGCGGCGATGGCGCTCAGAATGCCGCCTGTCAACTGAATAAGCCCCGTACCGATCAGATTGCGAATGCCTTCCGGATCGTTCATGACACGCGACACGAGCACGCCGCTCTTGGTGCTGTCGAAGAAGCGCACCGGCAGGCGGATCAGATGTCCCTGCACTTCCTCGCGCAACCGCGCGATCGCCTGCTGCGCGGCAACGCTCACCACTTGCGAGAGCGCGTAGCCGGTGATCGACTGCACGACCGTGGCCCCGAGGCCAGCGAGCACGATATAGCCGAGCATCCGGATGTCGTGCTTGGGCAGCACATCGTCCAGCACGAACTTTGTGGAATACGGCAGCACGAAGCCGGCCGCGCGGCTGACAAGCATGAGCGCCAGCCCGATTCCCACGGACTGGCGATGATCCCAGAGCAATGCGCGGGCTTCCGCCCATGCGCGCTTGGTGTCGTACTTGGGTTTCTTCGGAGTTGGAGAGGCCATCTCCAAACCTACATCGACTTCGTCACGAACGCTTCGCGCGGTGGCGCCCATGCGGGAGCGGGCGCCCGGATGTGATCGGAACGCATGAGCGTTTTGCAGTGACAGGGTCGGGAATTCGCCCGCGCTCACAAGGTGCCGTCGCGGTCACTATCTTTCCCGGCTCGTGCTGCCTGCCGCAGTTCCCGCCCGTTGGCGCGGCGCGATTTCGACTCTTACACCCACAGTCATGCACATACCGAACGCGGAAATCATCGCCAAGATGGAAGTGCTCGCTGATCTCGAGCCCGAGGTCAGCGTCTTGATGGAAGCCCACGAAGCGAAGCGCATCCTGTGGTTTCCCAGCGAGGTGCTCGCCGCGCCGCCGGACACCGATCCGGACGCACACATCAGGGACCTGCGTGATCGGGCGCGCGGCATCAGCTTGCCCGGCCGTGTGGCGTTGGCGCTGAACCTGCTGACCGAGGAAGGACTGCCGCACTTCCACCGGCTGCTGGCCGTCTACCTCGGCAGCGACTCCTTCTGGTCGAAGTGGACCAACCTCTGGACAGCCGAGGAAGACCGCCACGGTGCGATTCTGCACGATTATGCGCACGATAGCCGGATCCTCGATAATCCGGTCCTCGAACGCATGCAGTTCGAGTATCTCAAGGCTGGCTTCGAGCCCGAATGGGACAAGGATCCCTATCGCATCTTCGTGTACACATCGCTGCAGGAAAAGGCCACGCAGATCAGCCACGCCAACACCGGCAAGCTGGCCAGTGAATACGAGCCGTTGATCGGCACCGTGCTGTCCAACGTGGCCAAGGAAGAGGCGCGCCACTACGTGTTTTACCGCGAGATCTTTGCCGGCGTCCTCAAGCGCGATCCCAATCGCGCAATGCTGTCGGCGGCGGCGATCATGCCGTCGATCGATATGCCCGGTCTGAACATGCCGCACTTCCGTGAAATGGCCGACGTCATCCGTCGCGCAGGGATCTACGGACCGCGCGACTATCTCAAGATCGTCGAAGACCTCATAAAATTCTGGGCCATCGACGCGGTGGACGGACTCAACGATCTCGGCAAGAAAGCGCAGGAAAAAATTCTCGCCGTGCCGGCACGACTCGAGCGCGTCGCGGAAATGATGGAAACGCGCACCCGCGCGAAGACCTTCTCCTTCGCGGTCGCACATGCCCGCGAATTCGCGATGGACTAGCGCCAGACACCGGGCCAGATCCCCAGACGGATTTGCTGCAGGATCTCCACGCCCGACTACGCGATCGCTGCGCGATCGAACGACAGCTCGGGCGCGGCGGCACGTATCAGCCGCTGTTGCGCAAACCGGCGGCGATCCCGTTGATGGTCAGATGAATGCCGCGTTTGACGCGATCGTCGCGCGTGCCGTCGTTCGCGGTCTCCGACGCCCGATGCCGCCGCAGCAGGGCGATCT